>JASGGN010000004.1:0-91620 GCA_047605005.1 Microbacterium sp. | reverse complement strand
AGATGTGCAGGTAGTGCGCCCAGGTCTCGGCGAAGTCCTCGTAGGGGTGCATCGTCGCGTACGCGGAGATGTGGCTCGCCTCCCAGCCCGGCGGCGGGCCGTCGTCGTAGTGGCGGGCGACGGCAGCCTGGTAGTCGACGGACTCGTCCCCGAACAGCTCGCGTGCCCGCGCGAGCCGGCCCTGATCGCGCTCGACGAGCTGCCATTCGTAGTAGTGACCGACCTCGTGGCGGAAGTGTCCCAGCATCGTGCGATACGGCTCGTCGAGCTCCTGCCGGATGCGCTCGCGGTGCGAGTCGTCGCCCTCGGCGAGGTCGATCGTGACGACGCCGTCGGCGTGCGCTGTGATCACGGGCATCCACGTCGATGACAGCAGGTCGAACGCCAGGCCGCCGGCGGGATCCTCACTCTTGCCGACGACGGGGAACCCGAGCGCGTCGAGCTCGGCGATGAGGTACCTCTTCGCGCGCTCGGCGGTCGGGAAGGCCGCGATGCCCGCCTCATCGTCATCGGCCGGGCGGACACGGGTGAGGTCGCACGCCGCGCACTGCCCGCCTTCCAGCGGCGCGAGCCAGGTGCAGCCCGACAGCCCGAGGTTGCGGCACACGTGCCAGACCCAGCCGCTCGCGTCGACGTAGACGCCGGCGGCATCCACCGGCACGATCTCACGCTCGCCGCGCGCATAGCCGAGGGGCGTGCTGCACGCCACGCACACCGAGTTCTCGAAGTACAGCGGGTTGCCGCACAGGCGGCAGGTATATGCCTTCACTCGTCCAGGGTGACACACCTCGCCCCCGCTCACCCCGCTCCGAGGCCCACTTTGCGCGTCGAGACCTGCGGGCGCAACGCGGGTGCGGCTACGCGTTCGCTGTCACGCCGGGGCGGGGCCGGCAGCGGCCCCGGCGCCGGAGGATGAGCTCAGGGGAGCGACGTCGACCTGTACGCGCAGCGTCGACTTCTTCGCTTTCGTGAAGATGATGCCCTTCACGGGCGACACGTCGCCGTAGTCGCGCCCCCAGGCGACCGTCACGTACCGGTCGTTTGCCCACTGGTCGTTCGTCGGGTCGATCGCGAGCCATTGATCGGTGCCCGGCAGCCACACCGCGAGCCAGGCGTGCGAGGCATCGGCCCCGAAGATCCGCTGCTTGCCGGGCGGCGGGTCGGTCGCGAGGTATCCCGAGACGTACCTGGCCGCGATGCCGTTGCCACGCAGACCCGCGAGAGCGACGTGGGCGAAGTCCTGGCACACCCCGGCGCGCTCGCGCATCGCGTCGGCGACCGTGCTCGTGACCGTCGTCGCGGTCTTGTCGAAGTCGAAGTCGCGGAAGATCCGGTGCATGAGGTCGGTCGCCGCCTCGCCGATGGGCCGCCCCGGCGTCAGCGACGTCGCGGCGTACTCGGTCGCCTCGGTGACGTGCTGCACGCGCGGGGAGCGCAGGGCGTACTCCGCCGCGCGCCACGCGCCCGGCTGATCGGGGTGCAGCAGCGGCCGCGCGAGCTCCCATGGCTGCGCGAGCGCGCCGGAGTCGTACATCGGCACCTCGATGGTGACCTCGCTGCTGGCCTCGATCGTGAGCGCGTCGTGCGGCTCGGTGAGGTGGAAGTACGTCGCGGCGTTGCCGAAGTAGTCGACATCGGCCGACAGATCACCCGGCAGCGGATCGACCGTGACGCCGGATGCCGAGACCCGTTGCCACGGCAGGCTCCGCGGGACCAGGTGGAACAGGCCCACGCTGTCCTGCACGGGCTTCGAGTAGCTGTAGGCGGTGTGGTGCCATACGCGATAGGTCATCATGCGCGCGCCCCCGTGAGCTCGATCAGCGACAGGTCGGACAGCGGCATGGGCGGCGGGCCGCTCTCGAAGTGCTGATGGCCGATCGCGTCGGCGAGCTGGGCGAGCCGCGATGCGATGTCGGCGAGCGCCGCCGTCAGGGCGTCTCTGCGCCCGTCGTCCACCCGGCCGAGCTCGGCCACGTCGGTGCTCAGCAGATCGGACTCGAGATGATCGAGCAGGCGCTCCGCCCGCGTCGACCCCGTCGAGGCCGGCATCGCGGCCAGGTGCGTGCGCAGAGCGTCGAGGGCGAACGCGAGAGAGCGAGGGTTGTCCTGGTCGAGCAGCAGCAGGTCGAGGGCGTCCGCGACGCGCAGCGAGCCGCGGTACCGACGGCGGTAGGTCACGACGCTCTCGGCGGAGACGAGCAGCGCCTCGAGCACGTCGCGTTCGGCGCGGGGGTCGTGCTGCTGGGACAGTGCCGACAGCAGGTGCGTCAGCTGAACGCCGCGCTCGAGGAAGCGTCCCGCCTCGATCATGTGCCACCCGGTGTCGCGGATCATGTTCGCCGTCACGCCGTACAGCGACAGCAGCGCCGTCAGCATGCGGCTCGCCGACTCGGCCGTGCGGTGCGGATGGTCCGCGCCCGTCAGCGCCCGCGCGGCGCGATCGACGTTGGCGAACAGGCGCCAGGTGTCGCCGGAGAGCTGGTCGCGCACGCCCTCCATGGCCTCGCGCAGCCGGACGATCGCGTGCGCCGCCGTCCCGCTGCGGTGCGCATCGAGCAGCAGATCGCGGAACTCGGCATCGGGGTCGTCCCAGCGGCGACCCGCGAGCCGCGCGATGACGGCCATCAGCACGCGAATGCTCTCGTCCATGCGTTCAGCGGCATGCGCACCCGGCTGGTCGATCTCCGCCTGCGCGGTCAGTGCGAGACGTAGCAGGTCCTCGGCGCGCTCGGCGTATCGCCCCGTCCAGAACATGTCGGCGAGGGCACGCGGCGCGAGCGGCGGGATCGTGCGCGCCGTCAGCAGCGGCGCGATCTCGGCGAGGTGCTGGTCGGCCTCGGCGACGGATGCCTTGAGCACCCAGACGTCCTTCGTGCGCGGGAGCGCATCCACATGCTCCCGGAAGGTCGCGAGCCCCCCGTGCATCGGCCGGTAGGCCGCGCCGTAGCGGAGCGTGAACGCCCGGAACGTCATCGGCAGCGCCGCCGCCCGGCCCGACTGCTGCCAGATCGGCGCCTGCGAGAGCGCGAGGACGTCCTGCCCGACGAACCGGTGCGGCTCGGCGTGGATCCGCGCGCAGAGCTCCTCCGGAGCCACGGATGCGAAGGTCTTGCGGGGCTCATCGATCGTGCGCACGAGGATCGTCGGATCGGCGCGTGACAGACGCTCGAGAACCCTCTCGCGGGCGGCGGCATCGCCGCACCACCACGTCGGCACCGACGGCAGCCGCAGCTGCTCGCCGAGCAGGTGCTCGCACGCCGCCCCCAGGAAGGGCATCAGGCCGGGATTCTCCAGCACCCCCGCGCCCAGGCCGTTCACGAGCCGCACGTGCCCGCGGCGCACCGCCTCGGAGAGCCCGGCGACGCCCAGCCGCGAATCGCCGCGCATCTCCAGGGGGTCGCACCACTCGGCATCCACCCGGCGGATGATCACGTCGATGCGGTCGGTCGGCGCGGTCGCCGGCCACTGCGCGGGCTTCATCCACACCCAGCCGTCGCGCACGACGAGGTCGTTGCCCTGCACGAGCGGAAAGCCCAGCGCATTCGCGAGGAATGCCTGGTCGAAGGCCGTCTCGCTGTAGGTTCCGGGGGAGAGGATCACGACATGCGGGTCAGCGACGCCCGCCGGTGCCGACGACAGCAGCGCCGCCCGCAGGGCGGAGAAGTACGGGTCGATGCGGTGCAGGCTGCTCTCCTGGAAGAGGTCGGGCAGCACCTGAGAGATGACGCGGCGATTCTCGGCGGCGAAGCCGAGACCGGAGGGCGCCTGCACGCGGTCGGCGAGCACGTGCCAGTTGCCGTCGCCATCACGGCCGAGGTCGGCGGCGGACAGCAGCAGAGGGTGGGGGTCGAACGCGCTCGGGCGGGCGATCGCGCGCGTGAAGCCGGAGTGGCCGAGGACCACGGCGGGGGGGATGACGCCCCGCCGCAGAAGGGTCTGCGGACCGTACAGATCGAGGAGGATCGCGTTCAGCAGCTCGGCGCGCTGGGCGAGCCCGACATCGAGCCGCCCCCATCCGGCCGCGTCGATGACGAGCGGCATGGGGTCGAGCTGCCACGGCTGGGCGGTGCCGCCCGCGCGCAGGTAGGAGACGCCGTCGTCGGCGAGGAATCTCGCGATCTCGCCGTCGACGCGCGCGAGCTCTTCGGGCGTGAGGGCGAGGGCGAGGGATGCCAGGGACTCCCACGCCGGGCGCAACGCCCCGTCGCCGCCGACGACCTCGTCGTAGCGGCCGGTCTCGGGCGCTCCGGAAAGCGGCAGCGTCGGCTGAGACACGGCCGCCGCGTAGTCGTGGAGCACACTCACGCGGGCGGTACCCTCCGAAGGTCCAGGGTGCGGGGGTAGTCGGAACTGGCCGCGCGTGCGCCCGCTTCGCGTGCAGCAGCCACATCGAACTTACCGGGTGTATGCCCTCTGGGCTCAAATCGGCCCGATCGGCGGGCCTCGGCCTCGTTCGCGTTGATCGGCGGATGCTCGTACGCGCGCCCGCCTGGGTGCACGACGTGGTAGGTCGCACCTCCCAGGGAGGCCGCGGACGCGGCATCCACCACCTCGAACGTCAGCGGCGAATGCACGCCGATCGACGGGTGCAGCGCCGACCACGGCTGCCAGGCACGGTAGCGCACGCCGGAGTAGTACTCCCCCTGCCGCCCCGTCGCCGTCAACGGCACGGCGGCGCCGCCGGTGACCACGAGGTGTCGGCCGGGGTCGATGCCCGAGACGGTCACCTGGATGCGCTCCACCGACGAGTCGACGTAGCGGGCGGTGCCGCCGGCGGTCGCCTCCTCACCGAGCACGTGCCACGGCTCGATCGCCTGGCGCAGCTCGAGCGTGATGCCGGGATCGATGCGGGTGAACCCGATACGGGGGAAGCGGAACTCGACGAACGGATCGAGCCAGGTCTGCTCGAACGGGATGCCGGCGGCTCGCAGGTCGGCGGCGACCTCCTCGATGTCGCGGCGCGCGCCCTCGGGGAGGAGGAAGTCGTCGTGCAGCGCCGTGCCCCAGCGCACGAGCGGAGCCGACAGGGGCCGCTCCCAGAACATCGCGACCAGGCCCCGCACCAGCAGCGCCTGCACGAGCGCGAGTTGCGGGTGCGGCGGCATCTCGAATCCGCGCAGCTCGAGCAGTCCGAGCCGACCGCGGCTGGAGTCGGGGCTGTAGAGCTTGTCGATGCAGAACTCGGCGCGGTGCGTGTTGCCGGTGAGGTCGGTCAGCAGGTGCCGGAGGGCCCGGTCGACCAGCCACGGCCGTGGCTCGGCGGTCTCGGCCGCGAGGCGGCGCACCTCCGCCAGCGCGATCTCCATCTCGTAGACGGCCTCGGGGCGTCCCTCGTCGAAGCGCGGAGCCTGGCTGGTCGGGCCGATGAAACGCCCAGAGAACAGGTAGGACAGCGACGGATGCCGTTGCCAGTACGTCACGAGCGACGCGAGCAGGTCGGGGCGTCGCAGCAGCGGTGAGTCGATCGGCTGCGGACCCCCGAGGGTGATGTGGTTGCCGCCGCCGGTGCCGGTGTGGGTGCCGTCGAGATCGAACTTCTCCGTCGACAGGCGCGCCTGGCGGGCCTGCTCGTACAGGTCGAAGGTCAGCGCGCGCTGGTCGGCCCAGGTCGAGGTCGGCTGCACGTTGACCTCGATGACGCCGGGGTCGGGGGTGACCACGAGCTGTGTCAGCCGCGGGTCCGGGGGTGGGCCGTAGCCTTCCAGCACGAGCGTCGTGCCGACGTCGACGGCCGCGGCCTCGATGACGTGCAGCAGGTTCGCGTAGTCTTCGAGCCGCTGCGTCGGCGGCAGGAACGCGTGCACGTGGCCGTCGCGCGCCTCGAAAGCGAGCGCCGTCGTCGCCTGGCCCGCGGGGTCGACGACCGTCACCGGGGGGATGCCGGGCGACAGCGGCGCGGTCGCCTCCAGATACGACGGCTCGCCCTCCCACTCGGGGTCGGTCCACGACACGGCGTCCAGCGGAAGGCGCAGACCGACCGCGCTGGACCCGGGCGTGAGCACGAGCCGTCCGCGGCGGAACCGCCACGCGGGGCTGAGCCATTCCTCGCCGGTCGCGATGGGCAGCACGTGGCCGGTCGGTCCGGTCACGGCGGCGTCGAGCTCGGCGACCTCCGCCGCGTCGAGCTCTTCGGCGTCGGGGCGTGGCCCATAGGGGCGGCGGAGCTCGTCCGCGAGAGCGGCCAGCGGGTCTTCGTAGGCGGGCAGAAGCTGCGCGGACGGCAACCCGAGCAGGGCCGTCACCCGCTCGGCGAGCGCGCCCGCGCGGGCGGAGGCGTTCGCGGCATCCTCCGGCGCCGCCGGATCCCACGGGTCGGCGAACAGCTCGGCGTGCTGCCACAGCGGCTCGCCGTCGGTGCGCCACTGCAGGGCGATGTTCCACCGCGGCAGCGGCTCGCCGGGGTACCACTTGCCCTGCCCCCGGTGAACTATGCCGCCGAGAGCATATGTCTGACGCAGCCGCTCGGCGAGCAGCCCCGCCAATTCCCGCTTGTGCGGGCCGTCGGCATCCGTGTTCCACTCCGCCGCCGTCGCATCGTCGAGCGCGACGAAGGTCGGCTCGCCGCCGAGCGTCAGGCGCACGTCTCCCGCGCGCAGGCGCTCGTCGACGAGCTCACCGGCCGCGTCGATGCGCAGCCACTGGTCGTCGGTGTAAGGCTTGGTCGTGCGCGGGTCCTCGTGGATGCGGCGCACCTCGTTGTGGAAGGCGAAGGTCACCTCGACCGGGTCGGTCGCGCCCGTGATGGGCGCCGCGCTGGAGGGATCGGGCGTCGCCGACAGCGGGATGTGCCCCTCGCCCGCGAACAGGGCGCTCGTCGCGTCGAGCCCGATCCAGCCCGCGCCGGGGATGAACACCTCGGCCCACGCGTGCAGATCGGTGAAGTCGTGCTCGGGGCCGCTCGGCCCGTCGAGCGAAGGCTGGTCGCTCGCCAGCTGCACGAGATAGCCCGACACGAATCGCGCCGCGAGGCCGTACTGGCGCAGCAGGCTCACGAGCAGCCACGCGCTGTCGCGGCACGAGCCGATGCCCGAGCGCAGCGTGTGGTCGGGGGTCTGCACACCGGGCTCCATCCGCACGGAGTACTCGACGGCGTCGTGCACCCGCTGGTTGAGCTGCGCGAGGAACAGCACCGTCGGCATCCCGTCTTCTGGCAGCGGCGGCAGCGCCGACCGCCAGCGCTGCGCCTCGGCGCTGTCATCGACGGGGCGCAGGTAGGGGGCGAGGTCGGCCTCGAGCTCCGGCTCGTACGCGAAGGGGAATCTCTCGGCGTACGACTCGATGAAGAAGTCGAGCGGGTTGATCACCATCATGTCGGCGACGATGCCGACCGTGATCTCCAGCTTGCTGACACGCTCTGGGAAGACGACGCGGGCCAGCCAGTTGCCGAACGGGTCCTGCTGCCAGTTCAGGAAGTGGTTCTTCGGCTGGATGTCGAGGGAGTAGGCCTCGATCGGCGTCCGCGCGTGCGGCGCGGGCCGGAGCCGGATCACGTGCGGGGCGACGTTCACGGGATGAGCGAACTCGTAGGCGGTGTAGTGCTCGAGGGCCACCTTGATCGACATCCTTCGATCTTGGTGCACAACTGTTGCCGGGTGGTTACGCGGCTCGGGCACTACCCTTGTCGAGTGCCCGCGTTCACCGTCCGTCCCGCCCGGACGTCGGACGTTCGCGGCATCCTGGCCCTCCTCGACCCGTGGGTGCAGCGGCGCATCCTGCTCGGCAAGGAGATCGTGACGCTCTACGAGTCCGTGCAGGAGTTCGTTGTCGCAGAGTCGGCTGGCGAGCTCGTCGGGTGCGGTGCGCTGCACGTCATGTGGGAGGACCTCGGCGAGATCCGCACGCTCATCGTCGCCGACGAATGGCTGCACCACGGTGTGGGCGGCGCGGTCGTGGCCGCGCTGGAGGCCAACGCGCGTGAGCTCGGGCTGTCGCGCCTGTTCTGTCTGACCTTCGAGGTCGAGTTCTTCTCGCGGCGCGGCTTCGCCGCCATCGGCGAGCAGATCGTCGACCCCGACGTCTACTCCCAGCTGTTGCGCAGCCCCGACGAGGGCGTCGCCGAGTTCCTCGACCTCGCGCACGTCAAGCCGAACACGCTCGGCAACACGCGCATGCTCAAGACGCTGTGATCCTCGCGCGTCTTTCGTGAGCCGGTCCGACGGCCGCCAGCGCGCCCGGCGGCGCTCGACGGACGCCCCGACGTACCCTGAAACGCGTGACCGCCGCATCCCCGCCGCCGCGCCGCCATTCTGCGGCCGTCTATCGTCGTCGGAGGCTCGGGGTCCTGCTCGTGATCGTCGTTCTCGTGGCGACGATCGCGCTGGCGATCTGGCAGCCGTGGCGCGGATGGGTGTTCGGGGATGCCGCGCAGACGCCCGCGCCGTCGGGCGCGACGAGCTCGGCCTCGGCGACGCCTTCCGCCACCTCCTCGACCACAGCTTCAGTCACGCCCGCGTCGGAGACGTCCGCGACACCCGAGCCCTCGGCATCCGCGACGGAGACGGCGATCGCCACGTGCACGACGGGTGACATCTCCGTGCTGGCGGTGACCGACCAGGACTCGTATGCTGCGGGGGAGCTGCCCCAGCTGTCGATCACGCTGTCGAACACGTCGGACGACCCGTGTCTGATCAACGTCGGCACATCGACGCAGTCGTTCGTCATCACGAGCGGCTCGGACACGTGGTGGCGCTCGACCGACTGCCAGACGGAGTCGAGCGACCAGGTCGTCCAACTCGAGGCGGGGCAGACCGTGTCGAGCGTCACGCCGATCGAGTGGGACCGCACGCGATCGGCCGTCGACACCTGCGACGCGGACCGGTCGGCGGCGCCGGCCGGCTATTACCACCTGCAGGTCTCGATCGGCGGGGTGCAGGGCGCGGACACGAAGATGTTCGAGCTGCAGTGAGCATGCCAGGGCGAGGGGCCGGCGGCGGACACAGAGCAGCCTGAGAAGATTCTCATGATCTACCTACCGATTCCGTTCGCGGGATCGTTCCGAGGTGCGTACTGTTGTTCGTAGCCGCTGAGCTAAGTCCCCGCTGTTCCCCGCAGCGTCAGTCGACATCGCACCCCAGATGTTTCGACCCTCGGACATCTAGCTGCAGTGCGTTCTGGCCCTCTCGATTCTCCCGGTCCCCAACGGGCGAATCGAGAGGGCCCTTCTTTTTCTCGAAACGCTCGCGAGTGTCGGGTCGTCGCGGTTTGGAGGGCCGGAAGCTTTCCCTCGCATCCTTCTAGGCTGGATGCCATGGCCGGCAGGAAACGCGCGAAAGCGTCTCTCGAGTTCCGTAATCTGCAGCTCGCCGACGCGTTGCAGACGCAGGATGCCGCCGCGCTCGCCTTCGCGCTCCGCCATGGCCCCACGGTCGTTCCGCTGATGCGCGCGGGGGCGCGTGACGACCCGCGCGACGGCGGCGAAGTCTGGACCTACCGAGACCCGAAAACGGGAGATGTCGCGCTGCTGCTGTTCAGCGACGCGGCTCACAAGCCCGCCGCCCTGCCCCCCGCCGTGGCCCTGCAGTCGCCCGCGTGGCTGCGGGCCTTTCTCGGGGCTCACCGTGACGAGATCACGACGGTCTTCTTCGACATCGCCGGCCCGCACCCGATGCAGGCGAGCCCCGCCGACGTGATCGCGGCGCTCGACGTGTGACCGCGTGTGCCGACGCGGCGGGCTGGGCTGTGGGTTGGCGTGGCAGTCGTGGTCGGCCGGCCGGGCGTGAAGCGGCCACGAGTGCCGTGCGAATCGGCGGCGTCCTCTTTGTCGGGCCGGCAGTCGCGCTCGCCGGCCGGGCGTGAAGCGGCCACGAGTGCCGTGCGAAAGCACCCGGTGGGAGCGTGGGGTTCAGAAGCTCGGCTCGTCGCCCGGGTACGCCGGGTGCAGGCGTGGCAGGTCGCGCAGCGCGCCGCGAAGATCGACGGATGCCGTGTCGACGATCGACCGGTAGCCGAGCCGGCGCGCCTCGGAGCGCCGCTGCTCGTGCTGGGTGACGGCGCGCACCTCGCCGGCGAGGCTGAGCTCGCCGATCGCGACGAGCCCTGCGGGCGTGGGCCGCTCGGTGACGGCGCTGGCGACGGCGAGCGCGATCGCGAGGTCGGCCGCCGGCTCGGTCAGCCGCACCCCGCCCACCGTCGAGACGTAGACGTCCTGATCCGATACCCGGATCTTCGCGCGCTTCTCGAGCACCGCGAGGACCATCGCGACGCGTGCGGCGTCGACCCCGCTCACGATGCGCCGGGGATTCGGCCCCGCGCCGGCGAGGGTGAGCGCCTGCACCTCGACGGGCAGTGCCCGCCTGCCCTCGAGCGCGATCGTGACGCACGTGCCCGGTTCGCGTGACCCGTGCCCGAGGAACAGGGCGCTCGGGTCGGGCACCTCGGCGATGCCGTGGTCGGTCTGCTCGAAGCATCCGACCTCGTCCGTCGCGCCGAACCGGTTCTTCAGCGCCCGCACGAAGCGCAGCGAGGTCTGCCGGTCGCCCTCGAAGTGGCAGACGACGTCGACCAGGTGCTCCAGAACGCGGGGACCTGCGACCTGACCGTCCTTCGTGACGTGGCCGACGAGGATGACCGGCAGATCGCGCTCCTTCGCGACGCGGATGAGGGTCGAGGCGACCTCGCGCACCTGGCCCGGGTGGCCGGGTGACCCGTCGACGAGGCTCGACGAGACGGTCTGCACCGAGTCGACGATGAGCAGTTCGGGGCGCGCCTGGTCGACGTGCCCGAGGATCGTGGCGAGGTCGGTCTCGCTCGCGAGATACAGCTCGTCGTGCAGCGCGCCGGTGCGCTCGGCGCGCAGGCGCACCTGGCCGAGGGACTCCTCGGCGCTCACGTAGAGCACGCGGCGGCCCGCCGCGGCGGTCTTGGCGGCGACCTCGAGCAGCAGCGTCGACTTTCCGACCCCCGGCTCGCCCGACAGCAGGATCGCCGCCCCCGGCACGATGCCGCCGCCCAGCACGCGGTCGAACTCGCCGACGCCGGTGGTCCGTCGAGGCGTCTCGCGCGAGTCGATCGCTGTGATAGGGCGTGCCGCGCGCGCCGGGGTGAGGGGGGCGACGGCGCGCGCGGATGCGGGAGCTGCGGTCTCGACGACCGTGCCCCACTGCTGGCACTCGCCGCAGCGCCCGACCCACTTGGCGCTCGTCCAGCCGCACTCCGTGCAGTGGTAGGCGAGGGTCGTCGCCGCGCGCTTGGATGCCATGGATCCTCCTGGCTCCAGGCTATCCGCGGCATCCGACATCTCAGCGCCCCCGCGAGAGAAGACCTCGCCCGAGCGTTCAGCGGTCGCTTCGGCACAGTCATGGGCGCATCGGACTGTGCGTACGTGACTGCTGAACGGCGGCTCTCGGAGAGGGCAGATCAGCGCAGCGAGTTCGCGACCTCGCGCAGCGCGTCGGCCGAGCGGCGGAACAGGCCCAGCTCACTCGGTGAGAACTGCGTCTCGCGGATCGGCTGCGCCCCCGATGCGCTGACGACCGCGGGCACCGAAAGGGCCACCCTGCTCACACCGTGGAAGTCGCTCAGCACGGTGGACACCGGCATGACGGCGTGCTGATCGCCGAGGATCGCCTCCACGATCCGGGCACTCGACAGTCCGATCGCGTAGTTGGTCGCCCCCTTGCCCTGGATGACCTTGTACGCGGCATCCCGCACCTCGACGGCGATCTGGTCGAGCTCGTCGACCGTGAACTTCGGTTGACCGTCGAGGGGCTGCCAGTCGAGGATGGGGACGGTTCCGATCGTCGCGTGCGACCACAGCGGGAACTCGGTGTCGCCGTGCTCGCCGACGATGTAGGCGTGCACGCTCGAGGTCGACACGCCCGCGCGCTGCGCGATCTTCCACCGCAGCCGCGAGGTGTCCAGCACCGTGCCCGACGCGAAGATCCGCTCGTACGGCAGGTCGTTCGCCTCCTGCGCGAGCACGGTGAGCACATCGCACGGGTTCGTGACGATGACGAACACCGCGTCGGGGGCGACCTCGAGCAGTTGCGGCATCATCGTCTTGAGGATGCCCGCGTTCACGCCCGCGAGCTCGATGCGGCTCTGTCCCGGCTTCTGCTTCGCGCCCGCCGTGATGACCACGACGTGCGAGCCGGCCGCGACGGAGATGTCCGCGCCCCCGCTGATGTCGCTCGACCCCGTGAACTGGGCGCCGTGCGCGAGGTCGAGAACCTCCGCCTCGGTCTTCTCGGCGGCGATGTCGTAGAGGGCCACATGCCGGGCGGAACCCCGGATGAGGGCGGCGTAGGCGACGGACGACCCGACCGCTCCCGCGCCGACGACGGTCAGTTTCGCGTTCTCGATCAGGCTCATGCCATCAGTGTGGCAGCGCGTGAATGGCGCGGCCATCCCGTGGGATGGGAGAAAATCCGCGGTGTCGTCACGGACGGGCCGGCCGGGTGGTGTGGCGTGGTATCGCGCATCTGCCGGTGTGTCGTAAACTGGACGACGGTGACGTGTCCGAGCGGCCGAAGGTGCAACTCTCGAAAAGTTGTGTAGGGTAACCCCCTACCGTGGGTTCAAATCCCACCGTCACCGCCACTGTTGAAGCCCCGCGAACCCTTGGAAACATTGGGATCGCGGGGCTTTGTTCATGTTTAGGTGACAGTGTTTGCTCACGTTTTGCCCACGCTCGCATCCTGTGTTGCAAGGGTGGGTTCTTGCGCAAGCGCGACACCGAGGCGTATATCGCTGAGGTCGAGGTGTCGAAGTCCGCTGGCACGGACATCGCGCCGAGTGACGCTCACGCCGCGGTCGTGGTGCTCGGCGTGGATTGGCTCGTCGCGCACGAGACCGCGGTGAAGTCCTCGACGTATTGCTCGGATGAGAGCGCGTGGAGGATCCACGTCGAGCGTCTTGCGGCTGCATCCTGCTATTCCGACGTCATCCGGTTCACTGCGTACACCGGCCTGCGCTGGGGCGAGGTCACGGGCATCCGGGTCAAGAACGTCGATCTCGAGCGCCGCCGGGTGCTGATCGAAGAGAACGCGGTCGAAGTTCGGAGTGTGCGCAGACCACGCTCGTTGAACGTCGATCGAGTGTCAGACCCCTCTGGAAGGATGAGGGCGTGTCTGATTCCCCTCGCGCCGAGGACCAAGGCGCTCTACCGCTTGTGGTCTCCGGCGATGCGAGGCGGGCTGCGGAAACGAACAAGAGTCGATTCGACGAGCTCACCCGACAAGCGATCGAAGACGGGCTTTACGACGTCGATGCTGACGCCTACAAGGAGGTGTTGGCTCAGGCGCGCAAGCAGTCGTAGTGGCGGTGCTCTCGCGAGGGCGAGTTTTGCACGAGTTTTGCATGGCCCTTCACTGTGCAGGGTCGCGCAAAACTCGCGTCAGGCGACCTGTACCCGCTGGTCTCCCACGACGTACTCGATGGCGAGCCCGCCGCCGACGGCCTCGAGGTAGCTGCGGATCGTTCCGACCTTCGCGCTCTCGAGGTCGCCATGTTCGATCTTGGAGACCTGGCGCTGTCCCACACCAATTCGCTCGGCCAGCTGTGCCTGAGTCAGTCCCGCTTGCTCTCGGAGTTCGCGCAGGCGGTATGCGCGGACTTCGGCGAGCATCCGCTCCTTGTGCGCGTCGACACGCTCCCGGTCGACCGGGTGCTCGGCGACGAAGTCCTTCAGGGACATAGCCATCTCAGTCACTCTCCTCTCAGCCTGCGGTTGTGGGCGTCGAACAGGTCGTCGGCCAGCGGGATGTTCTCCTTGTACCAGCGTGACCAGTTGCCTGCCTTGTCTCCGGCGATCAGCATGATCGCCGATCGTTCAGGATCGAATGCGAAGAGCACCCGCAACTCCGAACGCCCTGTGGAGCCCGGGCGGAGCTCCTTCATGTTCTTGTGGCGGGACGCGACCACCGTGTCTACGATGGGTCTGCCCAGCTGAGGGCCGCGCTCTTCGAGCAGTTCGATCGCGGCGACCACCTGCTCACGAGACCCTTGATCAAGCGAAGCAAGCCATCCGGCGATCAGCTCGATGTCTACGCTCCACACGATGACAGTCTAGACCATGCAGGTTCTACGCGGTAGAGCGTTCAAGCTGTGCCAGCGGTAACGCAGCGGTGACGGAATTTCTGCGGGACGCTGTCTTCGGGTGTGCGCACGTGTGCCCAACTTCCGCCGAATCGCGCGGATCTCACCGATCGACACCGCGGCGCCTGGCCTGCGATAGCGGTTCACATCCCACCGTCACCGCCACTTCATCCCAGGTCAGCGCCCTTTCTGTGAGGCGCTGACCTGGGTGCGGGGGGATTCGCCGGCGCGAGTGGTCAGCCGAGAATCCCGAACAGCTGCAGCGGATGGGTCAGGCGCCACCAGGCGTCCGGGTCTTCGATGTCGACCGTGAGGCGTACGCCGGTGGATGCCTCGCCGAGCGGCCCCTCGACGGTGACCGTTCCCACGTCGGTTCCCGCATCCCGCGCATCGCCGACGGAGAGGTCGGAGGTCACGGTGGCGGTCGCCCCGTTCCAGAGGATCGACGACGCGTCGGAGTCCGTCACGATCTGCGAGGTCGCGCCCCACGGCATCGTGATGGTCCCGACGATCGTGCCCGCGGCCAGGGTCTGGAGCACAGACGCCTCCGCGGCGACCTCGGTGAGCAGCCGCGCGGTCTCGGTGTCGCGCGCCTCGTCGCTGGACTGGTTCAGCACCGTCGCGTAGACGGTCAGCGTCGTGTCGCCCACGGTGACCTCCTTCGCGGCGAGCAGGTTGTGTGCCTCCGACAGCGTGCCCGTCTTGATCCCCACGACGGCGGAATCGCTGAGCAGCTCGTTCGTGTTGGTGACCTCGCCCGCGCCGGGCAGCGTGACTGACGCGGTTCCGACGATCTCGGCGACGACCGGGTCTGCCATCGCGATGCTCGCGAGCTCGATGAGCGAGGCGGGGTCGGCGGTGCTCGCGGCGTCGATTCCGGTCGGGTCCGCCACCGTGATGCCGCTGAGGTCGTGGGCCGCGAGCCACTCGGCCGCCGCGGCTGTGAAGGCGGCATCTGTCCCCCAGATGGAGCTCACGAGGTAGTCGACGTAGTTTCCCGCAGATCCGATCAGGATGCCCTGGAGCATCTCGTACTCGGTCAGTGTGCCGTCGACGGGCACGTTGAGTGCCGACTCGTCGGCGGAGAGGTAGTCCCAATAAGTCTGGCGGTCCGTCCAGGTGAAGCTGAACTCGGGGCCGCTCTCGCCGACGGCCAGGGGCAGCTGTTCGAGGATCATCAGCACCGTGACGATCTTCGTGATGCTCGCCATCGATGCGGCATCCGTCGTCGACGCAGCGGTCGTGTCGAAGCCCTCGACGCCGACCGCCGCGGATCCCTCCGTCGGCCACGTGACCGCGGATGCGGGTGCGGTCAGGTCGTCGATCGCGACCTCTTCGACGACGGGCGAGACGGCGGACAGGGGCCACAGCAGCGTCGCGGTGACGTAGGCCGCGACGAGCACGAGCGCCGCGAGTGCGGGTGCGACGGCGCGCAGGCCAGCGCGCACCGGAGACCGGCGGGGACGCTGCTCGAGCAGATCGGGCGTGGCCACGGCGTCCGAGGCCGTCGCGCTGACGGGACCGGCCGGCGCTCTCCGCGCGTCGAACACGTCGTCATCGAGCCATCCGAGGGCGACGTGTTCCGTCGGCGCGCGCCCTGCGTCGGGCGCGGTCTCGGGCGCGGGGGCGGACTGGTCCACGGCGCCCTGCTCGCGGAGCGCTCGACGCGAGGGCGGGGGCACGTCTTCTGAGGTCACACGCCTAAAATACCTGGCGTCGATATAATCGGCGTCACACCCACGGGAGTCCGGTGAGCCGGGCTGAGAGGAAGCGATCCACGCTTCGACCGTCGAACCTGATCCGGATCATGCCGGCGCAGGGAGGAGAGAGTATGAACGCTTCGCCATCCTCTGCCGCGGTGCCAGCGGATGCCTCGGCACGCCGCCAGCCCGCGGGCCGTCACCGCTGGCGTGTCGTCGACATCGTCGTCGCGAGCGTGATCGGGGTGGCATCCGGCGTCGTCTTCCTCGCCTGGAACGTCGCCTACCAGGGCCCGAGCGAGCTGCTCTCGGCGCTGCTGCCGGGGCTGCAGGGCCTTCTCGACGGCGGCTGGCTGTTCGCCGGCGTGCTCGGGGCGCTCGTCATCCGCAAGCCCGGCGCCGCCCTGTACACCGAGGTGATCGCCGCCGCCGTCTCGGCGCTGACCGGCCTCGGCAACACGTGGGGAGCGTTCCTGACCCTCGAGGCGGGCATCGTGCAAGGCCTCGGGGCGGAGCTGGTCTTCCTGCTCTTCGGCTACCGGCGCTGGTCGCTGCCGGTCGCGATGCTCGCCGGCGCGGGAGCGGCGATCTTCGGCGGCGTCAATAACCTGCTGCTGTGGTACCAGGGCGCAGACACCCTGTTCACCGTCGCGTACCTGATCTCGACGACCGTGTCGGGTGTCGTCATCGCGGGGCTGCTCGCCTGGCTGCTCGTGCGCGCGCTCGCGCCGACCGGGGCGCTGGATGCCTTCCCCGCCGGGCGCGCCGCGCGCGAGCGCGTGTGAGCGCATCTGCCGGGGACTTTCCGGGCGTCCGGCCCGCACGCGTCGAGGCGCGCGGGTGGGGCTATCGTCATGCCGGGAGGCTCGCCTGGGCGGTGCGCGGACTCGACCTGAAGATCGAACCGGGCGAACGCGTGCTCGTGCTCGGCGCGTCGGGCGCGGGAAAGTCGACTCTCCTGCGCGCGATCGCGGGAGTGAACGGCGACGACGGCGAGCACGAGGGCGCGCTGCTGGTCGACGGCGCGGATGCCGCGGGCGTGCGCGGGCGCGCCGGGCTCGTGCTGCAGGACCCCGACGCGCAGGTCATGCTCGCCCGCGTCGGCGACGACATCGCGTTCGGCTGCGAGAACCTCGGCGTCCCGCGCGAGGAGATCTGGCGGCGCGTCGACGCCGTCCGGGCGGCGGTCGGGCTGACGGTGCCGCGGGAGCGGTCGACCTCGGCGCTGTCGGGCGGGCAGAAGCAACGGCTGGCGCTTGCGGGAGTGCTCGCGATGCGCCCCGGCGTCGTGCTGCTCGACGAGCCCACCGCGAACCTCGACCCGGCCGGGGTAGGCGAGGTGCGGGATGCCGTGGACCGAGCCGTCCGCGCCAGCGGGGCGACCCTCATCGTGGTCGAACACCGCGTCTCGGTGTGGCTGCCGGTCGTCGATCGGGTGATCGTGCTGGGGCCCGCGGGCGTGATCGCGGACGGGCCCGCCGAGCGGGTGCTCGCGGAGCGCGGGGAGGAGCTCGCGGCGGCGGGGGTGTGGGTGCCGCAGCGGGGCCCGGCGTGGCCGAAGCCGCTGGACGGTGCGCTGGACGGTGCGCTGGATGGTGTGGAGAGTGGTTCGCCTGCCAGTGCGCTCGGCGGTCCGTGCCTGGATCTTCCCTTGGAGGTGTCCGCAGGTGCGGGCGGCGAAGAGCTGTTGTCGGCGGCCGGGTTGGCGGTCGGGCGCGTGCGGGGGGTGCCCGCGGCATCCGGCCTGTCGGTTTCGCTGCGCGGGGCCGAGGTGCTCGCCATCACGGGGCCCAACGGCGCGGGGAAGTCCACTCTGGGCCTGACCCTCGCGGGGCTGCTGCCCCCGGTCGCCGGTGCTGTCACCGCGAGCGCGGACCTCGCCGAGGGCGCGCGGGGGCGGCGTCCGATCGCCTGGACCTCGCGGCAGCTGCTCACGCGCATCGCGACGGTCTTCCAATCGCCGGAGCATCAGCTGCTCGCCGCGACGGTGCACGACGAGCTCGCGATCGGGCCTCGTGCGCTGGGTCTTGCGGACGCCGCGGTCGCGGTGCGGGTCGGAGAGCTGCTGGAGCGGCTGCGGCTCGCCCCGCTCGCCCGTGCGAACCCGCACACCCTCTCGGGCGGAGAGAAGCGACGCCTCACGGTCGCCGCCGCGCTCGTTGTGCGGCCGCGCGTGCTCGTGCTCGACGAGCCGACGTTCGGACAGGACGCGCGCACGTGGCGGGAGCTCGTCGCTCTGCTGGCCGAGGTGCGCGACGAGGGATCGGCGGTGGTCGCGATAACGCACGATCGCGATGTCGTCGGCGCGCTGCGGGCCCGCGAGCTCGCCCTGCCGGCGCCCGTCGAGCATGCGGGCGGCGCCGGATGACCCTCTTCGCCCCCGTCGCGCGCGACACCCCCGTCGGCCGGATCAACCCGGTTGCGAAGCTCGGGGCATCCCTGCTGATCGCCGGACCGCTGGTCGTGACGCTCGACGTCGTCTCGGCGACCGTCGCCCTCGCGCTGGAACTGCTGCTCGTGCCGTTCGCGGGCCTCACCCGGCGGCAGTTCTGGTCGCGCACCGGGATCGTGTGGGTGCTTGCGCCCCTGAGCGGTCTGACGATCGCGCTGTATGGGCGGACATCCGGCGCCGTCTACGTCGAGTGGTTCGTGGTCCGCATCAGCGAGGGCTCGCTCGCCCTCGCCCTCGCGACGACGCTGCGCGTGCTCGCGCTCGCGCTGCCGTCTGTCGTGCTGTTCCTCTCGGTCGACCCGACCGACCTCGCCGACGGGCTCGGGCAGATCCTCCGGCTGCCGGCGCGGTTCGTCATGGGAGGCCTCGCGGGCCTGCGCATGGTCGGGCTGTTCGTCGACGACTGGCGCGAGCTCGCGCTCGCGCGGCGTGCCCGGGGCGTCGCCGACACCGCGCGGCTGCGGCGGTTCGCGGGGATGGCCTTCGCGATGTTCGTGCTCGCGATCCGGCGCGGCACGAAGCTCGCCACGACGATGGAGGCGCGCGGGTTCGGCGCGCCCGGCCGCCGCACGTGGGCGCGGCCGTCGCCGTGGGGCGCGCCGGAGTGGGCGCTGCTCGCGGTCGCTGCGGCGATCTCGGGGGCCGGCGTCGCGGCGGCGGTCTGGGCCGGGACCTGGAACTTCATCCTCGGGCCGGGGTAGCGCCGCCAGAAATCCAAGGCGATTGCGGCCGCCGAGTCCTTGGCATCCGGAGGAAAGCCGGTGAGGTCGTCGTCGGCCGCGCGGACATGCCCCAGATGGGGACGATGGCCGAGATCGACTCGCGCGGCTGCGGCCCGCGGCGGGGCTGCGGATCGCCGTGGGCGACCTCGAGCTGCGCTGGATCGACGATGACCTGCTCGCCGAACTCACCGAACTCGCCGTCCGCGGCGACGCCAGCCGCGCGCACGGTCACGGCTTCCCTTCTCCCCGGGCTCCGTTCGGCAGTCGCTCGGGCATGGTGCGGGGGGCTCGTGACTGTGTTTTGGTGACTGTTGAACAGCCGGGTGCTGGTGGCACCGAGTCCCGATAGATGTGACACGGGGTGCCCCGGGGATAGGCTGGGGCCAGCATCCGGTTCGAAGGGGAACGCATGGACATCTCGGGAGCCTCGGCCCTGGTCACGGGCGGCGCCAGCGGGCTCGGGTTCGCGACCGCCCGCCGCCTGGCAGCCGGCGGGGCGCATGTCGTCATCGTCGACCTCCCGACCTCGCCCGGGCCGGCGCGTGCCGCCGAGATCGGTGGCACGTTCGTGTCCGCCGACGTCACCGATCCGCAGCAGGTCGCGGATGCCGTGGCGGCCGCCGCCGCGAAGGCCCCGCTGCGGGTCGTCGTCAACTGCGCCGGGATCGCCCCGCCTGCGAAGGTGCTCGACCGCGAGGGCGCACCGACCGACCTCGCGCACTTCGAGAAGATCGTCCGGGTCAATCTCATCGGCACGTACAACGTCATCGCGCAGGCCTCCGCGGCGATCGCGAAGACGGAGCCGGCCGACGGGGCCGACGGCGGCGACCGCGGGGTCATCGTCAACACGGCATCCGTCGCCGCCTTCGACGGGCAGATCGGCCAGCCGGCGTATTCGGCGTCGAAGGGCGGGGTGCACGCGATGACCCTGCCGATCGCGCGGGAGCTCGCGCGCTTCGGCATCCGCGTCTGCACGATCGCGCCGGGGATCATGGAGACCCCGATGCTCGCGGGCTTGCCCGCGGCAGCGCAGGCGAGCCTCGGTGCCCGGGTGCCGTATCCGCAGCGGCTCGGCACTCCCGACGAGTACGCGAGCCTCGTGCTCGAGATCGTGCGCAACGGGTATCTCAACGGCGAGACGATCCGTCTCGATGGGGCGATCCGGATGGCGCCCCGATGAGCGCAGGCGCCCGTGGCCCGGTGAGGCGAACTCCTCCCGCCCGGTACACGCAATCTCGAAAACCCCCAGAACCAGCCGTCCGCCGCACAGTTTGGCGGAGCTGCCCACACGGCGACTGCTGAGGAGCCGCAGATGACCGACCCGATCCTGTACACGCGCGAGGGCGCGCTTGCGCGCCTGACCTTCAACCGCCCCGCCTCGCTGAACGCGATGGGCTTCGAGATGGGGCGGCGCTGGCGCGACCTCGCCCACGAGGTCACAGCCGACGAGACGGTTGGCGCGGTGCTGATCGACGCCGCCGGCCCGGCGTTCTGTGCGGGCGGGGATGTCATCGAGATGGCGACCTCCGGCGCGAGCGGGGCGGCGGTGACCGCGATGGCGGAGATCATCCACGACGGCATCCGCGCCCTCGTCTCCTCCGACAAGCCGGTCGTCGCCGCCGTGCAGGGCGCCGTGGCCGGCGGAGGCCTCGGGCTCATGCTGACGGCCGACTACGTCGTCGCCGGGCCGGGTGCGAAGTTCGTCAGCCGCTACGCCAACATCGGACTGACCCCCGACCTCGGCGTCTCGACGCTGCTGCCGGCGGCGATCGGGCAGACCCGCGCCCTGCGGCTGTTGCTGCAGGACGAGACGATCGACGCCGGCACCGCCCTCGACTGGGGTCTGATCGCCGAGGTCGCCGACGATCCCGGCCGGCGCGCGGAGGAGATCGCCGCGTTCTGGCTCGCAGGCGCCACCGCCGCGTTCGGACAGGCCAAGCGTCTCATCCGCGCGGGGGCCCGCCGCGCCTTCGCCGAGAACCTCGACGACGAGGCGCGGACGATCGGCGCGAGCTTCGACACCCCCGAGGCGCGCTCGCGCGTGGCGGCGTTCGCCGCGGCATCCCGCGCCCGCGCCCGCACGTGAACTCGCACCCGCACCCCGAAGGAGCACGCATGACCCTCGCTGGCAAGACCCTCCTGATCTCCGGCGGCAGCCGCGGCATCGGTCTCGCGATCGCCCTGCGCGCCGCGCGCGACGGCGCGAACATCGTCCTGCTGGCCAAGACCGACACCCCGCATCCGAAGCTCGAGGGAACCGTCCACACGGCGGCCGCGCAGATCGAGGCGGCGGGCGGCCGGGCGCTGCCGATCGTGGGCGATGTCCGCAGCGACGACGACGTCACCGCGGCGGTGATGAAGGCCCAGGGCGAGTTCGGCGGCATCGACGTCGTCGTCAACAACGCGTCGGTCATCGACCTGTCGGGGTCGCTGGAGCTCGCGGCGAAGAAATACGACCTCATGCAGGACGTCAACGTCCGCGGCACGTTCATGCTCAGCCGTTCCGCTGTGCCGATCCTGAAGGATGCCGAAAACCCGCACATCCTGTCGCTGTCGCCGCCCCTGAACCTCACGCCGCGGTGGCTCGGCGCGCACACCGGGTACACGCTCGCGAAGTACGGCATGACGATGGCGACGCTGGGCCTCGCCGCGGAGTTCGCGAAGGACGGCATCGCCGCCAACACCCTGTGGCCCGAGACGACCATCGCGACCGCCGCGGTGCAGTTCGCCCTCGGTGGCGACCGCATGATGAAGGTGAGCCGCACGCCGGAGATCTACGCCGATGCCGCCTACGAGGTGCTGACCCGCCCCGCGCGCGAGCACACCGGCCAGACGCTCATCGTCGAGCAGGTGCTGCGGGATGCCGGGGTCACCGACTTCTCCGGCTACGCCGCCGTGCCCGGAACCCCCGACTCCGAGTTGTTCCCCGACATCTTCCTCTGAGCCTCCAGCCACCTGCCAGGATTCGTGCGCACAGATCGCGCGGTCTCGGGCGGAGGGGTCATGTCGGGAGCAGGAGGTACAGCGCGCCGAGCACCGTCAGCGCGATCACGAGGCGCTCGAACAGGCGTTGCGGGATGCGGGTTGCGACAGCACGGCCCGCGTACGCCCCGACGATGACGATGGGGACGAGCGCCGCGACGATCAGGAGCCCGGGCGGAGTGATGAGTCCCAGGGCGATCGAGAACGGCACTTTCGTGACATTGACGATCGCGAAGAACCATGCCGCCGTGCCGAGGAACGCCCGCACCTCGAACCGTGCGGCGAGGAAATACATCGACATCACGGGACCTGCTGCGTTGGCCACCATCGTCGTGAACCCGCCGAGCCCGCCATACACAGCTGTCGTGATGCTCCCGCTGCGCACCTCAGCGGATGAACGTCGCCGCCAGAGGGTCAGCGCCACCACGCCGAGCAGGATGCCACCGATGACGCGCCGCACGCCGGCATCCGACGCCGTGGCGAGAAACCACACGCCCGCGAGCATGCCCACGCCGACCGCGGGCGACAGCCGGATGAGGGTGCGCAGATCGACGTGCCGCCGGTAGGCCCACAGCGCGAACAGGTCGCCCGTGATGAGCAGCAGCAGGATCGTGCCGGTCGACTGCTTGGCCGGCAGTACCGCGGCGAAGAGGGCGACCGCTACCGTGCCGGCGCCCGGCAGCGCGGCTTTGGAGAATCCGATGATGGCTGCGGCGGCCACGAGGGCGACCCAGCTCAGAGTGGTCAACTCCGGCACGGCTGCGCTCTTGTCACGAGAGGCTACGCTATCGCCCTCCGGCCGTGGCTACGCGAGCCGGAGTTCCATGAGTGCGTCGTGGATGCCGTCATCGAGCACGCCAGTCGTCACGTGGTCGGCGAGTGCTTTGAGCGTCGGGTCAGCGCCGCCCATCGCGACCGCGGTGCCGACGACCGCGAACATCTCGACGTCGTTCCAGCCGTCGCCGATGCCCACGGCATCCGCCGCATCCATATCGAGCGCCGCGAGCACTTCGACAATCGCCGAACCCTTGTTGACGCCGATCAACCCGATCTCGCCGTGCGCACTGCCGGGTGGATGTCGCCTGCCGAGCGACCCGCGCACAGATAGACGAGGTGACCGTTCCGGCGTGTCTGCCGGATGGCGGACACGGCCGATTCGGCGATGCTCGATCCGTGCTCGAGGATCGTGCCGTCCACGTCGATGAAGACGATCTGCTGCGAAGGCATGACGGGCGCGGTTCCGATCGGGGAGGGGGGAGGCATCCACGCTAGCGCGTACCGCTTCGTCAAGCGGGGCGCGGCGGGCTGCGCGTCGACGCCCCCGCTTCGCGGTCGTCGCCATGATGACACGCGGCGAGGCTATGCACTCGCTGAGGCCGCGTCGGATGCTCGAGCGATGGCGTCCAGCCGGATTCGCGTCGCGCCAGGCATCGGAAATGCCCTGAGAGGGAGGGGGAACGTTCATGCGCTCGACGGTACCGCCGACCTCGGACAGTGACGCGGCCGCGGGAAAAACCCGGGGGCCAGCGTTTGTGCAGGCGGGGCCGGTAGCCTTGGGAGTCATGATCGAGTCCACCCCCGTGCGCGAGACCCGCCAGGTGCGACAGGTGCGACCTCGTGCCGAGGGCTGGACGCAGAAGAAGGATGCCGAGGGCCGCCCGCTCCTGCAGTTCGCCGCCCCCAAGCGCGGGATGCCGCCCGTCCACCTCGCCGACCTGACGCCGGCCCAGCGCGTGGAGAAGGCGAAGGAGCTGGGCCTTCCGGGTTTCCGCGCGAAGCAGGTCGAGAAGCACTACTTCCAGCACTGCACGTCCGATGCGGCACAGATGACCGACCTGCCGGCATCCGGTCGTGAAGAGCTCGTCGCCGCGCTGCTGCCGAACCTCCTCACCGAGGTGCGGCGCCTTCGGACCGACCGCGGCGACACGATCAAGTTCCTCTGGAAGCTGTACGACGGCGCGCTGGTCGAGTCGGTGCTCATGCGCTATCCGGGACGCATCACGCTGTGCGTGTCGAGTCAGGCCGGCTGCGGCATGAACTGCCCGTTCTGCGCGACGGGGCAGGCGGGGCTGACCCGCAATATGTCGGCGGCGGAGATCGTCGAACAGGTCGTGCGCGCGAACGCCGCGATCCGCGCGGGGGAGTTGGGTGCTGCCGAACACCCCGGTGAGCGCGTCACCAACATCGTCTTCATGGGCATGGGCGAGCCGCTGGCCAACTACAAGCGCGTTCTGCAGGCCGTGCGCACGATGGTCGACAAGGATCACGGCCTCGGCATGAGCGCGCGCGGTGTGACGGTCTCGACCGTCGGCCTCGTGCCGGCGATCGACAAGCTCGCCGCCGAGGAGATCCCGGTGACCTTCGCGCTCTCGCTGCACGCCCCCGACGACCAGCTGCGCGACGAGATGATCCCGATCAACTCCCGCTGGAAGGTCGACGAGGCCCTGGATGCCGCGCGCCGCTACTTCGAGAAGACCGGTCGCCGCGTCTCGATCGAGTACGCCCTCATCAAGGACATGAACGACCATGCCTGGCGGGCCGACCTGCTGGCATCCAAGCTCAACGCGCGCGGCCGCGGCTGGGTGCACGTCAACCCGATCCCGCTGAACCCGACGCCGGGCTCGGTGTGGACGGCGTCGGAGAAGGACGTGCAGCGCGAGTTCGTCAGGCGTCTGAACGAGGCCGGCATCCCGACGACGCTGCGTGATACGCGCGGCAAGGAGATCGACGGCGCCTGCGGGCAGCTGGCGGCGACCGGGAGCGATGCTGCGGAGCAGCTTTGATGCCGGTGGCGTGACGTCGCCCCCGGCATCCGTCGCGCTGCGGAAAGCCGCTCGCGTTGCGGAACTTTGCGCAGCGCGCGCGGGATTCCGTAGCGCGTGCAGCAATCGATAGCGCGAGCGGATGCCGCATTCGCGCGACCGCGAGCGCGTGGGGGAGATCCTATGCGCCGTTGCTCGGGGCTGGGGGGCTGGGGGGCCGACGCGGGCGGTCTCGCTGCCGATGGCCCTGGAGCCCGCCGATTCGCGCCTCAGCGGCGCAGCCCCACCCGGTCGGGCACGGCGTACGGCAGCTCCGGCAGCCAGGATGCCGGGTGCGGCCAGGGGCGCGACGGCGGCAGGCGCGTCAGAAGGTTCCGGAGGGCCGCCGCGCGCGCTGCGGAGGGTCCGCTCACCGGGAGCACGCGCCGGGGAGAGTGGCGGCCGAGCGCGCCGCACCACCAGTGGCGCCAGGTATCCGGGGCATCCTGCGGGTCGAGGACGATGTAGTAATCGGGCATCAGCGCGGCGCCCGACTCGAACAGCTCCAGCGCGTTGTCGACCTCGGCCTCCAGCGCTCCCAGCGTCGAGCGCTCTTCGTACAGCTCGACCCAGGCGGCGGCGACGTGGCCGAGCGGATCGGCGTCGTGGGCGACCCACGGAGTGCCGGTGCGTGCGATCCGTCGTGTCGCCAGGGCGGGTTCGCACTCGCTCAGCGAGAGGGCCTCCACGCCGGGGAGGGCATCGAGGGCGGCCAGCGCCTCGTCCGAGGCCTCGCCGACGACGGCGACGATCGTTCCTGCGGTGTTCTCCCAGAGCGCCATGTTCGATGCTATGTCGCCGCGTGTTGCGTGCGCATGACAGACGCGCGCCCGGGCACCGGCATCCGTTCGCGCTGCGGAAAGCTGCTTGCGCTGCGGAAAGTTTCACAGCGCGAGCAGGATTCCGCAGCGCGAGCCGGGCGCGAGCCGGGCGCGAGCGGGGCGCTCGCCGGGGGCGCTCGGAGCCGGCCCGCCCGCCCGCGGGTAGCGTGGAGGGATGGTCAACTATCGCTATCTCGGCAACAGTGGGTTCAAGATCTCGGAGATCACGTACGGCAACTGGGTGACGCACGCCTCGCAGGTCGGTGACGACGCCGCCATCGCAACGGTGCACAAGGCCCTCGACCTCGGCATCACGACGTTCGACACCGCCGACACCTACGCGAACACCGCCGCCGAGGTCGTGCTCGCGAAGGCTCTGAAGGGCCAGCCGCGCGAGAGCCTCGAGATCTTCACGAAGGTCTACTGGCCGATCGGGCGCAAGGGCCCGAACGACGCCGGGCTTTCCCGCAAGCACATCTTCGACGGCATCCACGGGTCGTTGCGCCGTCTCGAGGTCGACTACGTCGATCTGTACCAGGCGCACCGCTACGACTACGAGACCCCGCTCGAAGAGACCATGCAGGCCTTCGCCGACATCGTGCGTCAGGGCAAGGCCCTCTACATCGGCGTGAGCGAGTGGACGGCGGAGCAGTTGCGCGCGGGGCACGCGCTCGCAACCGACCTCGGGTTCCAGCTGGTGTCGAACCAGCCGCAGTACTCGCCGCTGTGGCGCGTCATCGAGGAGCGCGTGATCCCCACGTCGCAGGAGCTCGGCATCTCGCAGATCGTCTGGTCGCCGCTCGCGCAGGGCGTGCTCACCGGAAAGTACCTGCCCGGGCAGCCCCTGCCGGCCGGCTCGCGCGCGACCGACGAGAAGAGCGGCGCGTACGTCATCAAGCGGCTCCTGCGTGACGACGTGCTCGAAGCGGTGCAGAAGTTGAAGCCGATCGCCGATGAGGCGGGCATCACCCTCGCCCAGCTGTCGCTCGCGTGGGTGCTGCACAACCCGAACATCGCCGCTGCCCTCGTCGGCGCCTCGCGCCCCGAGCAGCTGGAGGACACCGTCAAGGCATCCGACATCGTGCTCGAGCAGGCGGCGTACGACGCCGTCAACGCGGTGCTCGCGGGTGTCGCCGAGACGGATGCCGAGAAGACCTACGAGGTCTCGCCGACCTCCCGTCCCGCCTGAGCCTGAGTCTTCTTGCACTGGCTCGTCCGTGCAGCTCGACGCGCCGCGGGGCGGACACCCGGCCGCTGTCCTGCACGCGCGGGCGCAGCAGCGCGCCGCGACCCGGGGTGATCTCCAGGTCACGACCCAGCAGAGCCGTGAGCCGGATTGCGGCCGACCCCGTCGCCTCGTCCACGCGCACGCCGAGGTCGGTCGCGATCTCCGTCTCGTGGCCGCGATGCCGTGCGCATCGAAACCCGCTCTCCGCGTCGAAACCGCCGTCGGGGTAGGCGGTCTCGACGCGCGCAGGCGGTCTCGCGGGTGCGCGGTGGCGTCAGCGGCGCTTGCCCGGCGCGGCGGACACGTCGAGCCGGTCGTGCCGGCCGCCGAGCGACGACCACGCGCTCTCGGTGCCGGATGCCGCGTGCTCCGACGCGCGCACGGCGCGTTCGTCGGCCCACTCGTTGAGGACGTGCCCGCGGTGCCCGCGCACGTGTTCGAGTGCGACATCGGGCAGCCCGGCCGCGCGTCGCGCGTCGCGCGCGGCGATGAGCTGCTCGAGCAGGTCGCGGTTCTTCGTGGGGGCCCCGGTCGAGGTCTTCCAGCCGCGGCGGCGGTGCGCGTCCATCCACGAGGAGTAGGTGTCGATCGCGTACTTCGAGTCGGCCTGCACCAGGAGATCGGCGATGTCGGCGTGGTCTTCGATGGCCTTGAGCAGGCCCATCAGCTCGCCGATGTTGTTCGTCCCGGCGGGGATCGCCCCGGCCGCCCAGTGACCGTCCTCGCCGACCCATGCCCATCCGGTCGGACCGGGGTTCCCCTTGCAGGCGCCGTCGGTGGCCACGGTGTAGCGAGTGCGATCGGTCACTCGCACCAGGGTAGCGGGCCCCGAGACAAGCGCGGGGAATGGATACAGTGAAGCGAGAAACGGCGAGGAGGCACAGCCCCATGACGATCACCCACCACGTTCGCGTGTTCCGCAGTGAGGAGAACCTCCGCCGGGAGGACCAGCTCGCCTCCAAGATCGCGAGCGTCGCCGCCGACTCCGTCGCGATCTTGCCCGAGGTCGTCGAGATGGTGATCAACCGGGTGATCGACAACGCGTCGGTGGCGGCGGCATCCCTCACCCGCGCTCCCGCCATCGCCGCCCGCGCGCAGGCTCTCGACCACCCCGTCTCGCGGGGCGGGCACGGCGCGACGGTGTTCGGCGAGCCGAACGACACCCTGACGAGCCCCGAGTGGGCTGCGTGGGCGAACGGCGTCGCGGTGCGCGAGCTCGACTTCCACGACACCTTCCTCGCCGCCGAGTACTCGCACCCGGGCGACAACATCCCGCCGATCCTCGCGGTCGCCCAGCACGTCGGATGCGACGGCGCTGCGCTCGTGCGGGGCATCGCGACCGGGTACGAGATCCAGATCGACCTCGTGCGCGCGATCAGCCTGCACAAGCACAAGATCGACCACGTGGCCCACCTCGGGCCGTCGGCCGCGGCCGGCATCGGCACCCTGCTGGGGCTCGACCCTGACATAATCTCCCAGGCCGTCGCCCAGGCGCTGCACACGACGACCGCGACGCGCCAGTCGCGCAAGGGCGAGATCTCGACCTGGAAGGCGCACGCCCCCGCGTTCGCCGGCAAGATGGCCGTCGAAGCGGTCGACCGGGCGATGAGGGGGCAGACGTCGCCCTCGCCGATCTACGAGGGCGAGGACGGCGTGATCGCGTGGCTGCTCGACGGGCCGGATGCCTCCTACGACGTGCCGCTGCCAGCGCCGGGCGAGGCCAAACGCGCGATCCTCGACTCCTATACCAAGGAGCATTCCGCCGAGTATCAGGCGCAGGCATGGATCGACCTCGCGCGCAAGCTGCACGGCTCACATCCCGAGCTCACCGACCCCGCGAACGTCGCGTCGATCGTGCTGCACACGAGTCACCACACCCACTATGTGATCGGCTCGGGGGCGAACGACCCGCAGAAGTACGACCCGCAGGCATCCCGCGAGACCCTCGACCACTCGATCCCGTACATCTTCGCCGTCGCCCTGCAGGATGGCGGCTGGCACCACGTCGACTCGTACGCCCCAGAGCGCGCGGCCCGGCCGGACACCGTCGCGCTGTGGCGAAAGATCACGACGGCGGAGGACGCCGAGTGGACCCGCCGTTACCACTCCGAGGACCCCGCCGAGAAGGCGTTCGGGGGACGGGTCGAGATCCGCCTCGCCGACGGGACGGTCATCGATGACGAGATCGCCGTCGCCGACGCCCACCCGCTCGGCGCCCGGCCGTTCGCCCGCGAGGACTACGTCCGCAAGTTCCGGCTGCTCGCCGAGCCCGTGCTCGCTCCCGAGGAGATCGAGCGGTTCCTGGGCCTCGCGCAGCGGCTGCCGGAGCTGACCGCGGCCCAGGTGCGGGAGCTCAACATCGTCGCCCTGCCCGGCGTGCTGAGTGCCGTCTCGTCCCCGAAGGGGCTGTTCTGATGTCCGCCGCCGCGCATAACTCAGGCAGATTGCCGTCTGGGGCGGCCTTCGGGGCGGCCGCGAGGCGCTTCTGCCTGAGTTATGGTCACGGCGAGGGAGGCAACTGATGCTGTACGCCACGACCACCGCCGCCGAGAAGCGGCGTCTGCTGCGCGAGCGGCTCGCCAGCGGCGAGCTGCTGCGCTTTCCCGGCGCGTTCAACCCGCTCAGCGCCCGGCTCATCGAGCGCAAGGGCTTTGACGGGGTCTACGTCTCCGGCGCCGTGCTCAGCGCCGACCTGGGCCTGCCCGACATCGGCCTGACGACCCTGACCGAGGTCGCCGGTCGCGGCCAGCAGATCGCCCGGGTCACCGAGCTGCCCGCGATCATCGACGCCGACACCGGATTCGGCGAGCCGATGAACGTCGCCCGCACGATCCAGACCCTCGAAGACGCGGGGCTTGCCGGATGCCACATAGAAGACCAGGTCAACCCGAAGCGCTGCGGCCATCTCGACGGCAAGCAGGTCGTCGACCAGGACACGGCGCTCAAGCGCATCCGTGCCGCCGTCGACGCGCGACGCGACGCGAACTTCCTCATCATGGCGCGCACCGACATCCGCGCGAGCCTCGACGGCGCCGCGGGGCTCGACGCTGCGATCGACCGCGCGAAGGCGCTCGTGGATGCCGGGGCCGACGCGATCTTCCCCGAGGCGATGCGCGACCTCGCCGAGTTCGAGGCGGTCGCGAACGCGGTCGACGTGCCGGTCCTCGCGAACATGACCGAGTTCGGCAAGAGCGAGCTGTTCCCCGTCGACGCGCTGCGGGATGCCGGGGTACGCATCGTCATCTGGCCCGTCTCGCTGCTGCGGATCGCGATGGGCGCGGCATCGCGCGCACTCGATACGCTGACCGAACAAGGACACCTCACGGGGCTGCTCGACCAGATGCAGCATCGCGCCGACCTGTACGACCTCGTCGACTACGAGGCGTACAACCGCTTCGACGCCGACGTCTTCAACTTTCGGATCACGGGGGAGTGAGCCATGTCAGACATCAAGAAGGGCCTGGCGGGAGTCGTCGTCGACTCCACCGCGATCAGCAAGGTCAACCCCGAGACCAACTCGCTGCTGTATCGCGGCTACCCCGTGCAGGAGCTCGCCGCGACCCAGCCGGCGGATGCCGTGGCCTACCTGCTCTGGCATGGCGAGCTGCCGACGCCTGAGCAGCTTCAGGCCCAGCGCGAAGAGGGCCGCCCGTGGCGCGCCCTCGCGCCCGAGGTGAAGGCCGCGATCGACGCGTTGCCGCTCGGCACGCATCCGATGGACGAGGTGCGCACGGCGGTCAGCGTCATCGGCGCGATCGACCTCGCGGGAATCGGCAACGTGCTGGATGCCGTCGGCACGCCCGAGCAGAACCGCGTGCGCGCCCTGCACCTGTTCGCCGCGCTGCCCGCGATCGTCGCGTACGGGCAGCGCCGGCGCCGGGGGCTCGATCCGATCGCGTGGCGCGACGATCTCGGCTATGCCGCGAACTTCCTGTGGATGACCTTCGGCGAGGAGACTGCCCCCGTCGTCGTCGACGCGTTCAACCGGTCGCTGATCCTCTACGCGGAGCACTCGTTCAACGCGTCGACCTTCACGGCGCGCGTGATCACCTCAACGCTCAGCGATCTGTACTCGGCCGTCACGGGCGCGATCGGCGCGCTCAAAGGGCCGCTGCACGGCGGGGCCAACGAGGCCGTGATGCATGTCTTCGACGAGATCGGCGCGGCCTCGAACGTCGTGCCGTGGCTCGATCGGGCGCTCGCCGAAAAGCGCAAGATCATGGGCTTCGGTCACCGCGTCTACAAGCGCGGCGACTCGCGCGTGCCGACGATGCAGGCGGCACTGAACCGGCTGATCGACCACTACGACCGCCCCGACCTGAGGCTTCTCTACGACACGCTCGAGGCCGAGTTCGTCGCGCGCAAGGGCATCTACCCGAACCTCGATTACCCGTCGGGCCCCGCGTACAACCTCATGGGCTTCGACACGCTGACCTTCACCCCGCTGTTCGTCGCGGCGCGCGTGGTCGGCTGGACGGCGCACATTATCGAGCAGCGGGGGGCGAACGCGCTCATCCGGCCGCTCTCGGCGTACCACGGCCCCGACGAGCGGCACATCGACGGGTATGTCGCCGACGCGGCGACGCTTCGGGCCTTCGCGCGCGCCGAGGAGGCCGCGGAGGGCTGACCGCTCGTGATCTGAGGCTTGTGGATCGCCCCCCTTCTTCGTTAAAGTGATATCACTTTAACGAAGAAGGGGGACGACATGAGCACTCCAGCCGCTCGCACGCCCAGGACGGCTCCACCCGCCGTCACTATCGGAGAGCATCGGGCGTGGCGCATCGACGGCTTCGTCGCCCTGTTCCTCGCCGTCGTGCTCCTGCTCGGCGGGGGCGTTCTGTTCATCGTGCTCGGCGTGTCGGGTCCGCCTCTCCGCGCCCTCTGGGCGGGGGTGCCGCTGATCGTCGGCGTCGGGCTCGCGGCGGGGCTCGTCATCGTCGCGCCCAACGAGGCGTGCGTCGTCGAGTTCTTCGGCCGCTACATCGGCACGGTCCGGCGGGCCGGGCTGTCGTCGATCGTGCCGTTGACGCGGCGGCAGCGGGTGAGCCTGAGGGTGCGCAACTTCGAGACCTCGACCCTGAAGGTCAACGACGCCTCCGGCAACCCGATCGAGGTCGCCGCGATCGTCGTGTGGCAGGTGTGGGATGCCGCCAAGGCCGTCTACGCCGTCGACGACTACGAGGAGTTCGTGGCGATCCAGGCCGAGGCCGGGCTACGACACATCGCGACCTCGCACCCCTACGACACCGGCGCCGCCGAGACATCCCTGCGCGGGTCGACCGATGTCGTCGCCGCAGAGCTTGCCGAAGAGGTCTCGCAGCGCACTGGGCTCGCCGGAGTGCAGGTGGTCGAGGTGCGCATCAGCCATCTCGCGTACGCGCCCGAGATCGCACAGGCGATGCTGCGCAAGCAGCAGGCCGCCGCCGTCGTGGCCGCGCGCGCCCTCATCGTGGAAGGAGCCGTCGGCATGGTCGAGACGGCGCTGAAGGCGCTGGGCGAGAAGGAGATCGTCGACCTCGACGAAGAGCGCAAAGCGACGATGGTGAGCAACCTCATGGTGGTGCTGTGCAGCGACCAGCCCGCCTCGCCGATCGTCAACGCCGGGACCCTGTACTCCTGAGCGGATCGTCGCCCCCGACGATCCGCGCATCCGCCCGATGGCACAGCGCAAGCAGATCCCGCTCCGGCTCGATCCGGCCGTCCATGATGCGCTTACGCGATGGGCGGCCGACGATCTGCGCAGCGTGAACGCCCAGATCGAGGTGCTGCTGAGGGGTGCGCTGCGTGAGGCGGGCCGGATGCCGCGCGATGCGTCGCCGCCCCGGCCGCGGGGGCGCCCGCGCCGCGTCGAGCCGCCAGACGCGGACGGCGAGGATTCGACATGATGAGGACATGACCCGCACCGCTGTCATCGTCGACGCCGTCCGCACCCCGTCCGGGAAGGGGAAGCCCGGAGGCGCGCTCAGCGGCATCCATCCCGTCGACCTCGCCGCCGGTGCGCTCACGGCGCTCGTGGAGCGCAACGGGCTGGACGCGGCGCAGATCGACGACGTGCTGCTCGGATGCGTCAGCCAGGTCGGCGAGCAGTCGATGAACCTTGCCCGTCAGGCGGTGCTCGCGGCGGGGTTCGACCAGACGGTGCCGGCTGCCACGATCGACCGGCAGTGCGGGTCGAGCCAGCAGGCGGCGCACTTCGCGGCGCAGGGAGTGATGGCCGGGCAGTACGACATCGTCATCGCCGGGGGCGTCGAGTCGATGAGCCGCGTGCCGCTGGGATCGTCGGCATCCGTCGCCGGATCGCCCGTGTCGCCGGCGCTGCGCGCACGCTATCCCGAGGGGCTCGTGGGCCAGGGCGTGTCGGCCGAGCTCGTCGCGCAGCGGTGGGGTTTGCGCCGCGAAGACCTCGATGCCTACGCCGCGGCATCGCATGAGCGCGCTGCCGCGGCTGCCGCGGCTGGACGCTTCGACGGGCAGCTGCTGCCGGTCGGTGACGTCACCGCCGATGAGACCGTGCGCCCCGGCACGACCGTCGCGGGCCTGTCTCAGCTGCGACCGGCCTTTCGCACGGAGGCGTTGGCGGCGCGCTTCCCCGACCTCGACTGGCGGATCACCGCGGGCAACTCCTCGCCGCTGACGGACGGGGCGTCGGCCGTGCTCATCATGGCGGAGCAGACGGCATCCGCCCTCGGGCTGCGCCCCCGCGCGCGATTCTGCTCGTTCGCGGTGAGGGGAGACGACCCGATGATGATGCTGACCGGGCCGATCCCGGCGACCCGGCGCATCCTGGAGCGCAGCGGGCTGAGCATCGACGACCTCGACGCGTACGAGGTGAACGAGGCGTTCGCGCCCGTGCCGCTCGCGTGGGCCGCCGAGCTGGGGGCGGATGCCGCCAAGCTCAACCCCTGGGGCGGGGCGATCGCCCTCGGCCACGCCCTCGGGTCCAGCGGCACGCGCCTGCTCGGCACGTTGCTGGCGTACCTGGAGGCCACCGGCGGCCGCTACGGGCTGCAGACGATGTGCGAGGGCGGCGGCATGGCCAACGCGACGATCATCGAACGGCTGTGACGGCCGGGTGGCGCACGGTGTCGATGATGGCAGCATCTGGGAGAGTGGGCGCATGACCGAGTACTCCACGATCCTGGTCGAGACGCGGGGTCGCGTCGGCTGGATCACCCTGAACCGCCCCGAGGCGCTCAACGCGCTGAACTCCGCCCTCGTCAGGGAGCTGGCCGTCGCGGCATCCGCCTTCGACGCCGACGAAGGCGTCGGCTGCATCGTGCTGACCGGCTCGGAGAAGGCGTTCGCCGCGGGCGCCGACATCAAGGAGATGGCCGGCAAGACGCCCGCCGAGATGTCGACGCGCAACCCGTTCGCGGGGCTCGAGGAGTTCTCGAGCCTGCGCACTCCCGTGGTCGCCGCCGTCGCGGGGTATGCGCTCGGCGGCGGGTGCGAGCTGGCGATGGCGTGCGATGTGATCCTCGCCGCGGACAGCGCGAGGTTCGGGCAGCCCGAGATCACTCTCGGTGTCATCCCGGGGCTCGGCGGCACGCAACGTCTGCCGCGCGCGATCGGATACTACAAGGCGGCCGAGCTGGTGCTCACCGGGCGGCTCATGGATGCCGCGGAAGCCGAGCGCGCCGGGTTGGTGTCACGGGTCGTCCCTGCCGTCTCGCTGCTGGAGGAGGCGGGGAAGGTCGCCGAGGCCATCGCGTCGACGTCGCTGCCGGTCGTGTACGCGGCCAAGGAGGCGCTGCGCGCCTCGCTCGAGACGACGGCCGCCGAGGGTCTGCGCTTCGAGAAGCAGGCGTTCGTCTCGATGTTCGCCCTCGACGACCAGAAGGAGGGGATGGCCGCTTTCGTGCAGAAGCGCGCCCCCGTCTGGTCGCACCGATAGCCCGGCGGCATGGTTCTCAGTCTCGGGTCGGTTGGGACTGCGTCGCATCTCCTAGAATGGGCTCGTCCATAAGGAGTAGCCGATGAAGATCGTGGTGCTGGTCAAAGAAGTCCCCGACACCTACGGCGACCGCAAGCTGAACCTCGAGACGGGGCTCGCAGAGCGGGCCGGCTCGGAGCGGGTGCTCGACGAGATCGGCGAGCGGGCCCTCGAGGTCGCGCTGACGTATTCCGACGCGAACCCCGGCACCGAGGTGCAGCTCGTGTCGATGGCACCCGCCGAGGCCGCCGCGACGATTCGCAAGGGGCTCGCGATGGGCGCGGCATCCGCGCTGCAGATCGTCGACGATGCTCTCGTCGGGGCCGACCTGAGGGTGACGGCTGCCGTGCTCGCCGCGGCCGTACAGCGGGCCGGGTTCGACCTCGTGATCTGCGGCAACCTCTCCACCGACGGGTCGGGCGGCGTCATCCCCGCCATGCTCGCGGAACACCTCGGCGTGCCGCAGGCGACGGCGCTGTCGGCCGTGACGATCACCGGGACCGAGGTCTCGGGCGCGCGCGCGACCGACGCGGGCGTGGCGCAGGTGACCGCGACGCTGCCCGCCGTGATCTCGATCACCGAGGCGCTGCCGGATGCCCGGTTCCCCAACTTCAAAGGGATCATGGCGGCCAAGAAGAAGCCCTTTGAGACGGTGTCGCTCGCAGATCTCGACGTGGACGTCGACCCGGCGTCGGTTCCGCAGTCGATCCTCGTCTCGGTGGGCGAGAAGCCGCCGCGCGGGGCGGGCGTGAAGATCGTCGACGAGGGGGATGCCGGCGAGAAGCTCGCCGCCTACCTCATCGAGAACCGGCTGGCGTAGGGGGCTGTCATGGTGGATTTTGCTGCGGACGCGATCCTGGTCCTCCTCGACGTGACGCCGACGGGCGAACTGGCCTCGTCGTCGGCGGGCCTGCTGGGTGCGGCAGCTTCTGTGGGCACGCCGGTCGCCGTGCTCGTGACCGAGAACGCGGAGCTCGCCTCCGATGCGGCCGCGCTCGGCGCCGCCGCCGTGCTCTCGGCCTCGCCCGACACCGACGCTCTGACGGTGCCGGTGGTGGATGCCCTGACATCCGCCCACGCGCTCGTCCAGCCCGACGCGGTGCTGGTGTCGAACTCGATCGAGGGACGTGACGTCGCCGGCCGGTTCGCCGTGCGGCAGCGCCTCGCGCTCGCCGTTGACGCGGTGGGCGTCGCGCGCGACGATGGGGGCATCGTCGCGCGGCACTCGGTCTACGGCGGCGCGTTCAACGCGACGAGCGCGCCGACCTTCGGTGCGCCGGTCATCACGGTGCGCCAGGGCGCGATCGACGCGCGGGCCGAGGCGCAGCCGCTCGTCGTGGAGCAGCTGGCGGTGACCGCGTCGGGCACGCCGGCGGCATCCGTCACCTCGTTCACCGCCGAGGTCGCGAAATCCTCCCGCCCCGAGCTTCGTGGCGCGGCCAAGGTCGTCTCGGGTGGTCGCGGGCTCGGGTCGGTGGAGAAGTTCGCGCTCGTCGAGCAGCTCGCCGATGCCCTGGGAGCAGCCGTCGGCGCCTCACGAGCGGCGGTGGACGCTGGATACATCCCGTCCTCGCACCAGGTCGGGCAGACCGGTGTCTCGGTTTCACCGCAGCTGTATGTCGCTCTTGGCATATCCGGTGCGATTCAGCACCGAGCGGGCATGCAGACCGCGAAGACGATCGTTGCGATCAACAAGGATGCCGATGCGCCGATCTTCGACATCGCCGACTACGGCGTCGTGGGCGACCTGTTCCAGGTCGTTCCGCAGCTGATCGCCGCCCTCGAGGCGAAGAAGGCCTGATGGCCACGCCGGGTTCGGCCGCCGGCGTGCGCCGCGGGTTGCCGCGTGTTCCGGGCGGCCCCGCGTGGCCCGAGGTGCCTGGGGGCGTGACGGAACGGGTCCAGTCGCGGCAAGTTGTGGGTGTGGATGCTGCCGACCCGCGGATCGCCGCGACCGAACCGGGTCTCGCGCGGCCGATACGGCGCGGGCTGCCGCGCGTCGCGGGCGGTGAGGCGTGGCCGGCGGCATCCGCCGTGCGCGTCGTGGCCCCGCCCCACGCTGTTCAGTCGCGTCAAATTGTGGATGCCGTCGCCGCACACCCGCAATATGCCGCGACCGAACCCGTTCCGCCGTCTGATGTGGCGGATGCTGGCGCCGCGAACCCGCCGCGGGCGACGGTCGAAGAGGTGCCGACCTCGGTCGCGCCGACGGGGCCTCGCACGCCGCTGACGGCGCCGCAGACCGTCTGGCCGGGACGTGCCGCGGCTCACCGGCCCACGCCGCGGCCAGAGCCGCAGCGCATCGGCCCGTTCACGACGGGGCAGTGGGCGGGCGCCCTCATCGTGGGAGGGCTGGGCCTGCTGTTCGCGGCGGGCATGTCGGTCGCGTTCGCGCGGTTCTTCCTGAGCCTCGACGTCATGCAGGACTTCCTGGCCGCATACCCCGGCGAATACCACCTCCCCGAGGGCGCGCCCGTCGGCATCCCGGCCTGGCTCGGCCGGCAGCACTTCTTCAACGCATTCCTGATGGTGCTGATCATCCGGTCGGGCCTGACGATCCGACGCGAGAAGCGCCCGAGCGTGTTCTGGGCTCCCAGGAGCAAGCAGAAGAAGGGCAACCCCAGACGCAAGACGAGCCTGACGATCTGGTTCCACCAGAGCCTCGACCTGCTGTGGATCGTCAACGGGCTCGTGTTCATCGTGCTGCTGCTGCTCACCGGGCAGTGGATGCGGATCGTGCCGACGAGCTGGGCGGTCTTCCCGAACGCGCTCAGCGCTGCGCTGCAGTACGTGTCGCTGGACTGGCCGACGGAGAACGGCTGGGTGAACTACAACGCGCTGCAGCAGCTCGCCTATTTCACGACCGTTTTCCTCGCGGCGCCGCTCGCGTCCGTCACGGGCTTCCGGATGAGCACGCTGTGGCCGAAGCACAACGCGAAGCTCAGCGCCGCGTACCCGATCGAGTGGGCGCGCAGGGTGCATTTCCCGACGATGCTGTACTTCGTCGTGTTCATCGTCATCCACGTCGCGCTCGTGTTCGCGACCGGCGCGCTGCGCAACCTGAATCACATGTACGCGGTGCAGGGCTCGACCGACCCGACGGCATATGCCGACAACTGGACGGGATTCTGGATGTTCGTCCTCTCGCTCGCCGCGATCGCTGCGGCGTGGGTCGCTGCGCGCCCCCTCGTCCTCGCCCCCATCGCCAGACTCTTCGGCACGGTCAGCGGTCGCTGACGGCACCCCGTCAGGACCCCTGCTTCAGATCGGCGAAGTCGCTCTCGCGGAACTCGGTGTCGATGCGCTCGCCCGCGAGCCTGATCTCACGCTCGCGCAGCTCGACGCGGCGGATCTTGCCCGAGATCGTCTTCGGCAGCTCGAAGAACTCCACCCGTCGCACCCGCATGTACGGCGGCATCTGCGAGCGCGCGTGCGCGAGGATGCTGCGCGCGGTCTCGGCATCCGCCGCCGCACCGGCCGCGAGTGCGACGTACGCCTTCACGACGTTCAACCGCACCTCGTCGGGCGCTCCGACGACGCCGGCCTCGGCGACCGCCGGGTGCTCGAGCAGGATCGACTCGACCTCGAACGGAGACACCTTGAAGTCGCTCGCCTTGAACACGTCGTCGGTGCGGCCGACGAAGGTGAGGAAGCCCGCCCCGTCGCGCACCGCGACGTCGCTCGTGTGGAAGTACCCGTCGTGCAGCACCTTGTCGGTGCGTCCTGGTTCGCCGAGGTACCCCGACATGAGGTTCAGGGGCCGCCGCGGTGTCACCGGCAGGCAGATCTCACCCTCGTCGGACGGCTCTCCCGTGATCGGGTCGACCAGCACGATCTCAACGCCCGGCAGCGCGCGACCCATCGAGCCGGGTTCGAGGGGGACGCCCGGAGTGTTGCCGATCACGGCGGTCAGCTCGGTCTGCCCGTACCCGTCGCGGATCTCGATACCCCACCACCGGCGGATCGTCGCGATCACCTCGGGATTGAGCGGCTCGCCGGCCGACAGCAGCTCCCGCAGTGCCGCGGGCCGGCTCTCCAGGTTCGCCTGGATGAGCATGCGCCACACCGTCGGCGGCGCGCAGAACGTGTTCACGCCGGCGCGGTCGAGGTGGGTGACCAGCGCGACGGGGTCGAAGCGCGTGTAGTTGTAGACGACGATGGTGGCCTCGGCGATCCAGGGCGCGAAGAACAGGCTCCACGCGTGCTTTCCCCACCCGGGCGCGCTGATCGTCATGTGCACGTCGCCCGGCTGCACGCCGATCCAGTACATCGTGGTCAGGTGCCCCACCGGGTACGACAGGTGCGTGTGGCCGACCATCTTCGGACGTGAGGTCGTGCCGCTCGTGAAGTAGACGATGGACAGGTCGTCGGAGCGCACGATGACACCGGGCGCGTCGGCGGATGCGTCATCGGCGTCGGCGAAGGGATGCCAGCCGGGCCGCTCCCCGCCGACGACGATCTTGACGAGGTCGTGGTCGAGCTCGTCGAACTTCGCGGCATCCACGCCGTCGGCGATGACCGCCGTGACGCCGGCGCGGTCGATGCGCTCGGCGAGCTCGGCCGGGCCCAGCACGACCGACGTCGGCAGGATCACCGCGCCGGCCTTCATGATGCCGAGCATCGCGTCCCACAACTCGACGCGGTTGTCGATCATGAGCATGACGTGGTCGCCGGGGCGGATGCCGAGCTGCGCGAACCAGTTCGCGACGCGGTTGGAAAGCGTGCTGAGCTCGGCGAAGGTGCGGGATTCCTCGCTGCCGTCCTCCTCGACGACGCGCAGCGCGATGCGGTCGTTGCCCTGCGCGATCTGGTCGAACCAGTCGGTCGCCCAGTTGAAGTGCTCGCCCACGTCGGGCCACGCGAACGCAGCGCGCGCGCCGGCGGGGTCGGTGCGATAGCGCAGCAGCAGGTCCCGGGTGCGGCGAAAAGCCTCCCCTGCGGGGGTGTGAGACATCGTGCTCCTTCCGGCGGCGGTGCCGGATCAGCGGGTGAAACGGACCTCGGTGAGAGTTTCGCCGAGGAATGGCTCGGTGTGGGTCGCACCGTCGCGCCGGAGTCCGTTGCGCGCGTAGAACGCGTGCGCGCGCGGGTTGTCGTCGGCGACCCACAGGTACACGTGCTCGCCCGGCTCGACGACGGCGTCGAAGAGGCGCCGGCCGGCGCCCGTGCCCTGGTAGGCGGCGAGCAGATAGATGAAGTACAGCTCGCGGAAAGCGGGGGCGTCCTTGTCGCGGGCGGGTCCTGAGCCGGCGAAACCGATGATCTCGCCGTTCACGAGGGCCGCGTACATGCGGAAGTCCGAGCCCTGCGAGGCCCAGTGGATCCACAACTCCGCGAGGCGTTTGGGGGAGACCTTCTCGAGCGCGGCGCGGCTGATGAGGTGGTCGTAGGTCTCGTGCCAGCACGCGGCGTGCACCCGGCCGAGAGCCTCGGCATCCACGTCGCGGACCGGGCGGATGACCGTCTCGGTCGGTGCGGCAGTCTCGGCGGTGGCGTCCATGCGCCGACTCTACGTCTGGGCTGTGATTTCGCGAAATCGCGCGGGGAAATCGTGAAATCACGCTGGCGTGGTCGGGTCGTGGAGGAATCCGGGTGCCGAAGACAAAGGGGCCTCTCGTCGACTCGCCACGCTGCGGCATCCTGCGGCTCCGGTAGCATCGCGACTCGTGAACGTGTGGTGGCGGACCCTGCTGACGATCTGGCGCGCCCGCGTCCTGCTGCGCCGCCAGGGGCCGATTCCGCCGCACTCGGTGGGCCGGATCCGGCTGCGCACGCTGCCGACCGACATCGACCTGCTGATGCACATGAACAACGGCCGCTACGCGTCGCTGTTCGACCTCGGCCGGTTCGACCTGATGATCCGCACGGGGCTGTGGGATGCCATGAACGATCGTGGCTGGTACGCGGTCGTCGCAAGTGAGACCGTCACCTTCCGCAAGTCGCTGCAGCTGTGGCAGCGATTCACCGTGGAGTCACGGCTCTACGGGCACGACGACAAGGCGGTCTACCAGATCCACCGTGCGGTCGTGGACGGCGAGGTCTACGCCGAGCTGATCCTGCGCGCGCGGTTCTTGCGCAAGGGCGGCGGCGTCGTCAACACCGAGGAGTTGTTCGCGGCGCTCGGACGCCCCGACGACCTGCCCCCGCTGCCACGGTGGGTCGTCGACTGGGCTGCCGGTGCTGCCCTCCCCTCGACGAAGGCCCCCGCCCCGAGCGTCTGGGACTGAGCCTCGGGCGGCTGCCCGGCCACCGGGGGGTGTCCGCAGGCCCCGCGAGTCGAAACGCCGACCGCGCGATGCCGTAGGGTCTTCACCCGTCGCTCGTCTCGCCCCACATGCGTCGGGTGATCGCGGTGACGTCTCGATCGAGGTGCTCGATCTTCGTCGACATCGCCTCGAACTTTGCATCCATTGTCGCGGCCATCGCGTCGAATCGGGTTTCGACCATCTCGAATCGGGCGTCGACCATCTCGAACCGCGCTTCGACCATCTCGAACCGGGTTTCGAAGCGAGCCTCCACTGCTTCGAACCGGGCGTCGACTGCCTCGAAGCGTGCGTTCATCTCCCTGCGAAGACCGTGCATCTCCCCGCGGAGACCGTCGATGGCGGTGGTGGTCGTCCGGTTGATGAGGGTGGTCATGAGGGTCATGCCGCCGAGCATGATGGTGCTGAACACGCCGATGAGCACCCAGCTCTGCGGTTCGGTCACGATCTCCACCCTCTCATTGTGTGCGATATGTCGGTTGGACTCCAGGATGCTCATGTCGTGGTCTGCGCGGTGCGGTGGTCATCGCATCTGTGGAGACGCGCACGAATCGACGAGTTGGGGAGGAGGCGACGCCGCGAAGATCTCGCGCACCGGCGCGCCGGGCAGGTCGCTCAGCTCCACGGGGTGCGAGTCGTCTGGCCAGAGCAGGGAGGGGAGCATCCCGACGGTGTGGCCCGCGGCGATCAGGGAAACGCGCGCGCCGAGGTCGGCGAGCGCCGAGAGCGGGGCGGGCGCATCTCTCTTCGACTGCGTGAGCCGAACGGCGTCGGTGGCGAGCACGTGGCGGTCGAGCCCCGCGCGGTGCTCGCGGGTGAGTCCGGGGCACTGCTCCGCGACAGCGAAAAGCATCGATGGATTCGAACGATACTGATCAGGGGTGATCGCTTTTCTCGAACCGTCGCATGCCGCATCCTGGACGGGACAAACCCCGGGCCGGATGAGAGACCGAGGAGAACCGGATGCCGAACGCAGAGAGCGCCGCGACGCCTGAGCTGGCCGAACGGGCGATCGCCCTCGCACAGCGCTGGGTCGCCGAGTCGGCCGAGGCCGACCTCGACCCGTCCGCCGCGCGGCTGGCGGGGGTGCTCAAAGACCCGACCGGTCTCCCCTTCACGGTCGGCTTCGTCGACGGCGTCATGCGGCCCGAGTCGCTCTCCGCCGGTGCGACGAACCTCCGCCGGATCGCGCCGCTGGTGCCGAAGTTCCTGCCCTGGTACCTGCGTGCCGCCGTCCGCGCGGGCGGCACGGTCGCGCCTCTCCTCCCGGCGCCCGTCGTGCCGATCGCCCGCCGCGTGCTGCGCGAGATGGTCGGCCACCTCATCGTCGACGCCCGCCCCGAAAAGCTTGGCCCGGCGCTGGCGAAGATCCGCGAATCGGGAGCGCGTCTGAACCTCAATCTGCTCGGCGAAGCCGTGCTCGGCGAGGACGAGGCGCTGCGGCGGCTCGACGGCATCCACGACCTCATCCGGCGCGACGACGTCGACTACGTCTCGGTCAAGGTGTCCGCGATCGTGAGCCACATCTCGATGTGGGCGTTCGACGAGACGGTGGAGACGGTCATCGAGCGGCTGCTGCCGCTGTACCTGACGGCATCCGCCGACGGCACGTTCCTCAACCTCGACATGGAGGAGTACCGCGACCTCGACCTCACGATCGCGGTGTTCACCCGGATCCTGGACGATCCCCGGCTGCAGCGGCTCGAGGCCGGCATCGTGCTGCAGGCCTACCTGCCCGACGCGCACCCGGCGCTGCGCCAGCTGACGGCGTGGGCGCAGAGGCGCGTGGATGCCGGCGGCGCGCGCATCAAGGTGCGCCTCGTGAAGGGCGCGAACCTCGCGATGGAGCGTGTCGACGCCGTCATGCACGGCTGGGAGCTCGCGACGCACGCCTCGAAGCTCGACACGGATGCCTCGTACCTGCGCTGCCTCGACGAGGCGCTGCGGCCCGAGAACACCCGCGCCGTGCGCCTCGGCATCGCGGGGCACAACCTCTTCGACATCGCCTACGCGTGGCTGCTGGCCGGTGAGCGCGGCATCGGCGCGGGAGGGCTCGACGACGCCCTCGAGTTCGAGATGCTCCTCGGCATGGCGCGGGGCCAGGTACAGGCGGTCGCCCGTGAGGTCGGCCACGTGCTGCTGTACGTCCCGGTCGTGCGGCCCGACGAGTTCGACGTCGCGATCAGCTACCTCGTGCGCCGGCTCGAGGAAGCCGCCTCGAGCGACAACTTCCTCTCCGCGGCGTTCGACCTCGCGACCGATCCGGCGATGTTCGCGCGCGAGCGGGGCCGTTTTCTCGCCTCGCTCGAGCGCGTCGCCGACCCGGCGCTCCCGGTCGGCCCGAATCGCCGCCAGGATCGCACGCGGATGCCGGACGGCCCTGCCCCGGGTGCGGGCCTGGGCGCAGGCGTCATCGAGGGTGACGCCGCGGCCGACGCCGGCGCGCTGACGCAGACCGTGCTCGGGATCTCGCGCGGCGGCCGCGCGGGTGCCGCGGCGGATGACGCGGTCGGGCCCTTCGCCGGCGACACGTTCGTCGAGACGGCCGTGTTCGACGTGCGCGAGACCGCCGGCGTGGCCGGTGCCGCAGGCTTCTGCAACACCCCCGACTCCGACCCCGCGCTCCCGGCGAACCGCGCGTGGGCCGCCGAGGTGCTCGCCCGCGTCGAGACCTCCGTCGCGGGCGAGGCCACGGTCGCGGCGGCCCGCATCGACGACGAGGCGGCGCTCGAGGCGACGGTGCAGCGCGTGCGCGACGCCGCAGAGGGCTGGGGAGCGCGTCCCGCCGACGACCGCGCAGCGGTGCTGCGCGCCGCAGCCCGCGCGCTCGAGTCGCGCCGGGGCGAGCTGATCGAGGTCGCCGCCGCCGAGACCGGCAAGGTGTTCGCGGAGGGTGACGTCGAGGTCAGCGAGGCGGTCGACTTCGCGAACTACTACGCCGCCACCGCGCGCGAGCTCGACCGCGTGCCCGGCGCGATCTTCGTCCCGGCGAGGCTCACCGTCGTCACGCCCCCGTGGAACTTCCCCGTCGCGATCCCGGCGGGCGGCGTCCTGGCGGCGCTCGCCGCCGGGTCGGGCGTCGTGTGCAAGCCCGCGCCGCAGGCGCGCCGGTGCGCCGCGGTCGTCGCGGAGGCGATCTGGGAGGCCCTCGACGGCGCGGGCGTCCCCCGCGACATCCTCGCCCTCGTCGACCTCGACGAGGGCGACCTCGGGCACCAGCTGATAGCGCACCCGGACGTCGACCGGGTCATCCTCACGGGGTCATGGGAGACGGCGGCCCTGTTCCGGTCGTGGCGCCCGGACCTGCCGCTGCTGGCCGAGACGAGCGGCAAGAACGCGATGATCGTCATGCCGTCGGCGGACCTCGACCTCGCGGCATCCGATCTCGTCAAGAGCGCGTTCGGCCACGCGGGTCAGAAGTGCTCCGCGGCGTCGCTCGCGATTCTCGTCGGCTCCGTCGCCCGGTCGGAGCGCTTCGCGCGGCAGCTCGTGGATGCCACCCGGTCGCTGCGCGTCGGGCCGCCGTCCGACCCTCGCAGCCAGGTCGGTCCCGTCATCGAGGCTCCGCACGGCAAGCTCGCCTGGGCGCTGACGACGCTCGAGGACGGCGAGCAGTGGCTCGTCGAGCCCCGGCCGGTGGGCGGGGTCGTGCCGGAGGACGCCGACCGCCTCTGGCGGCCGGGCATTCGCGTGGGGGTCCGGCCCGGGTCGCGCACGCACCTGGAGGAGTTCTTCGGACCGATGCTGGGCGTCATGCATGCCTCGTCGCTCGCCGAGGCGATCGAACTGCAGAACGCCGTCGCCTACGGGCTGACCGCGGGCCTGTGCACTCAGGACCCGTCCGACCTCGCGCTGTGGCTCGACCAGGTGCAGGCGGGAAACCTTTACGTCAATCGCGGCATCACGGGCGCGATCGTGCAGCGCCAGCCGTTCGGCGGGTGGAAGCGATCCTCGGTCGGTGCCGGCACGAAGGCCGGTGGCCCGAACTACCTCGTCGGCCTCGGGTCGTGGCGGGGGACGACCGGCGGCGCACCGTCGTCGACGCTGCATCTGCGCGGACTCGACACGCGCATCACGACCCTCATCGAGGCGGCGCAGCCGTCGCTGGGATATGAGGCGTTCGAGTGGCTGCGCCGTGGCGCGCTGTCGGACGCCGTCGCGTGGGACCGCGAGTTCGGTCGCGTCAGGGACGTGTCGCAGCTGGGCGTCGAGCGGAATCTGTTCCGCTACCGGCCTGTCGATCACGTCGCCGTGCGGGCGACGAAGGATGCCTCGTGGCAGGCCGTTCTCCGGGTCGTCATCGCGGGCCTGCGCGCGCGGGGGGAGTTTCAGCTCAGTGTTCCCGGGGCGGTGCCGGCGGCCGTTCGCCGCGCTCTGGGCGACCTCGGTGTCACGGTCTGGCTCGAGTCGGACACAGAGTGGATCGCACGGGTCTGCGCGGGCGAGGGCGCAGAGGAAGAAGGCGACGAGCCGCGCATCGCGCGCGCGCGTCTGGTGGGAGGCGCCGAGACGGTGGCCGCCCTGCGGGCGGCGCTCGCCGAGGCATCCGGCGGCGACCCCGATATCGCGGTCTACCCCGGCGAGGTCACGACGGCGGGCCGGATCGAGCTGTTGCCGTTCCTGCGCGAGCAGGCGATCACGATCACGGCGCACCGCTTCGGCGCTCCCGACGCCTGGAGCGAGCACGTCATCTGAGCAGCAGGGGCGCTGGCGGGTTCGCAGAGAGAAACAATTTTTCTTTCTGGTGTTGGCGCCGTCTGACCGAGATCATAGCCAGGGGCGTCACTGGGAGACGCCCGACGGAGACCGATTTCCGCGGATGGTTCGTTCGCGGTCGGGGGCCGTCAAGGCACGCCTGGGGGAGTGTCGCTCTGGGGTTGGGATCTCACTCGGCCCCAGGGCTCCCGCCGGCGGCCGCAGCCCCGGCCGCCGCGGGTGTCATGAACTCGTTCACGAGCGCGCGCACCGTGAGGGCGAAGAGGGTCCAGCGTCCCGCGGGGATCTCGTCGTCGTCCTGCGCGTCGTAGTGCGGATGCGCGAAGCCCTCGAGGGAGTGCACGGCGAATCCCTCGCCCAGGGCCGCGACCGCCTCGGCGAAGTCCGTGACGGTCAGCGGGCTCCGCATGCGCATCCCGTACTCCTCCATGAGGTGCGCGTAGAGCTCGGCGAACGCGGCGATCGACTCGACGTGGCGCCGGCGGCTGGCATCCGCCAGCTCCGGCCAGGTCCGGGCGGTCGCACGCAGCGTGAGCGCGATCTGGAACTGCCGCGCATCGAGGGCCTCAGCCGGGTCTTCGAAGTCCGCGCGCGACATGTGCACGTGCGCATCGCCGATCGCACGGATGATCTCGTCTCCGCTCACGTCTGCCGCGAGGAGCTCGTCGAGTCTCGAGCGCAGATGATCGGCCGGGTTGCTCAGCCGAAGCCGCACCATCGCGACCGCGAGATCGCGTTGATAGTCGCTCTGATCGGCCCAGAGCCGGTACGCGGCACCCGTGGTCAGACCTGCCCGCCGCAGCACCTCTTGCAGCCTGATGTGCTGAACGCCCGCCGTTGCGCCGCGTTCGAGCAGCATCTGCATCCCCACCCGCAGCAGCAGTGCGCGGGTCTCGTCCCCCGTACGACGCCCCATGGAGAAGAAATCTACTCACCTGAATGGGGTCTCGTGAAGCGCCATGTCTGGCACAATGGAAACCGGCGTGCCCGGCACGACCTTTCCTCTCCGCCTCGCTGTGCGACGCGGACCGAGTCGAACGGCCGTGTGCAAAGACCGCGCGGAAAGACCGCGTGGAAAGACAACGGGCCTCGGGACAGTGTCCGCCTCCCTTCGATACGAGGAGCGAAATGTCCATTCTTCGACACCCGCAGGAATCTGCCCAGGAACCGGAAGCGGCCCAGGGCTCCGCGCGCATCGCGCAACGTCGCCGCTACCTGATGTGCCGCCCCGAGCACTTCACGGTGACCTACCGCATCAACCCCTGGATGGAGCCCGCCACCCCCACCGACACGGCGAAGGCCGTCGCGCAGTGGCAGGTCCTCTATGACACCTACGTCGCGCTCGGCCACGAGGTCGAGCTGATCGACCAGGTCGAGGGACTGCCCGACATGGTCTACACGGCCAACGGCGGCTTCGTCATCGACGGCCGCGCGCTCGGCGTGCGCTTCCGCGTCGACGAGCGTCGTGGCGAGGAGCGCCCGTTCATGGACTGGTTCGCAGGCCACGGTTTCGAGGTGATCGAGCCGGTCAGCGTGCAGGAGGGCGAGGGTGACTTCCTCCTCGTCGGCGACACGATCCTCGCCGGCACCGGCTTCCGCTCGGTCGGCGACAGCCATCGCGAGGTCGCGGAGGTCTTCGGCCGCGAGGTCGTCTCACTGCGCCTGGTCGACCCCCGCTTCTACCACCTCGACACCGCTGTCTCGGTGCTCGACCCGGTCGAAGGCCCCGGCGGGGTCGAGAAGGCGAACATCGCCTATCTGCCGACGGCGTTCGACGAGGCGTCGCGGGCGATCCTGCGTGAGCGCTACCCCGATGCGATCGAGGTGTCGGATGCCGACGGCGCCGTCTTCGGGCTCAACTCGGCATCCGACGGGTACAACGTCTTCATCTCGCCGCGCGCCACGGGCTTCGAGGCGCAGCTGCGCGAGCGCGGCTACAACCCCGTGCTCGTCGACCTGTCCGAGCTGCTGCGCGGCGGCGGGGGCATCAAGTGCTGCACGCTCGAACTGCGGAGTGGGCGATGACCGCCGCCGACGAGACGCACGTCGCCCGCAACTACCACCCGCTGCCGGTCGTCGTCTCGCGCGCCGAAGGCTCGTGGGTGACCGACGCCGAGGGCAAGAGGTACCTCGACCTCCTCTCCGCCTACTCGGCGCTGAACTTCGGGCACCGGCATCCCGCGCTCGTCGCCGCCGCGACCGAACAGCTCGGCCGGGTCACGCTCACGAGCCGCGCGTTCCACAACGACCGCCTGGGCTCGTTCTCGGCCGCCCTGGCCGAGCTGTGCGGAAAGGACCTCGTGCTGCCGATGAACACCGGTGCCGAGGCGGTCGAGACCGGCATCAAGGTCGCGCGCGCCTGGGCGTACCGTGTCAAGGGCGTGCCGGCGGGAGCCGCGAAAATCATCGTCGCGGACGGGAACTTCCACGGCCGCACGACGACGATCGTGAGCTTCAGCGACGACCCGCAGGCCCGTGACGGATTCGGCCCGTTCACGCCCGGGTTCGTCTCGGTGCCCTACGGCGACGCGGCGGCGATCGCGGCGGCGATCGACGAGAACACGGCAGCCGTTCTCGTCGAGCCCATCCAGGGGGAGGCCGGCGTCATCGTCCCGCCCGAGGGGTATCTGCGCGAGATCCGGGAGATCTGCGACCGCGAGAGAGTCCTGTTCATCGCCGACGAGATCCAGTCGGGGCTCGCGCGCGTCGGCACGACCTTCGCGTGCGACCGCGAGGGGGTCGTCCCCGACGTGTATCTGCTCGGCAAGGCGCTGGGCGGCGGCATCCTGCCCCTCTCTGCCGTCGTCGCGGATGCCGATGTGCTCGGCGTCATCCGCCCCGGGGAGCACGGCTCGACCTTCGGGGGCAACCCGCTCGCGTGCGCCGTGGGGCTGAGGGTCGTCGAGATGCTCGCGTCGGGGGAGTTCCAGGCCCGCGCGCAGGCGCTCGGTGAACACCTCGCGGGCGCGCTGGAGCCTCTCATCGGTCACGGGGTCACCGCCGTGCGCATCGCCGGCCTGTGGGCGGGCGTCGACATCGACCCCGCGCACGGCACGGGTCGCGAGATCGCCGAGAAGCTCCTCGCCCGGGGCGTGCTCGTCAAGGACACGCACGGGCAGACGATCCGTCTCGCCCCGCCGGTCGTGATCCGCGCGACCGAGCTCGACTGGGCCGTCGAGCAGCTGCGTTTCACCCTCTCGCCCTGACCTCCGCCTGGCTCTGCGGGTCAGGCGAACGCGGGGCGCAGTCCTTCGAACATCGGGAAGTGCCGGACGTTCAGGGTCGCGAGCGATGCGGAGTGGGTCTCTGCGGTCGCGGCGATGAGGTCGTCGGCGATGCCGATGCCGGAGTGGCTGCGGCGGAACTCGCGCATGAGCTCGCCGGCTCGACGCGCGATGAGCTCCGTCACCGGAGCGGGTGACAGCGCGTCGAGCAGCGCCCAGACCTCGCGCCGCTCGCCGCTGCGCATTCCACCGGTGAGCTCGGCGACGGTCACGACGCTCGTGATGAGGCGGTCCTCCGCTCGACGCGCGGCGAGCCAGCCTCGGGCGCGGTCGTCGCCGCGCGGGTGGGCGATGAGCACGTCCGTGTCGACGAGGATCACCGGTCGCCGTCCCGCACGGCGCGCACGTGAGCCTCGCGGTCGCCGTCGGCGCGGGCTGTCGCCGTGATCCCCGCATCGTCCAGAACGCCGAAGGACGCCTCGAACGCCGCGATCTCAGCGTTCGAGGCTTCTTCCGCGCGAGTGCGCCGGTTGCTGCCGAGTGTGCCGGTCGCGGATGCGGCAGAGCTGGCGCACTCGCGCGCAACGGGCGCTCTCGGCGAAGCGAAGGGGGCGAAGCGAGGCGGCGCGAAGCGAGGCGGCGCGGCGCGCGCGCCGTGTCATCTCGCCGAAACATGGGCGGCACTAGGCTCGGGGCATGGGCGATCTGTTCGACGGCTACGGCTCCACTCGAGCACAGCGCAAGACCGCGGCGGGTGTGCCGCCCTACGACGAGATGTTCGAGGCATCCGCCCGCCCCGGCGAGGCCCCGGCCTCCCGCACGGCGTACCGTGAGCTGCATCAGGCGCTTGCACGGCTCACGCAGGAAGAGCTGCGCGGGCGCACCGAGTCGCTCGCCAGCTCGTACCTCGCCCAGGGGGTGACGTTCGACTTCGCCGGCGAGGAGCGCCCCTTCCCGTTGGATGCCGTTCCCCGCGTCATCGAGTACGACGAGTGGGCGCGCGTCTCGAAGGGCGTCAAGCAGCGGGTGCGGACGCTCGAGGCATTCCTCGACGACGCCTACGGGCACCAGCACTGCGTGCGCGACGGCGTGATCCCCGCGCATCTCATCGCGAGCTCGCAGTACTTCTACCGCCAGGCGGCAGGCATCCACCCCGCCAACGGCGTGCGCATCCAGGTCGCCGGAATCGACCTCATCCGCGACGAGCACGGCGAGATGCGCGTTCTCGAAGACAACGTGCGCGTGCCGTCGGGGGTCAGCTACGTCATCTCGAACCGCCGGGTGATGGCGCAGACGCTGCCCGAGCTGTTCCACTCGATGCGCGTGCACCCTGTCGGCGACTACCCCAACCGGCTGCTGCAGGCGCTGCGCGCGGCGGCCCCCTCCGGAATCGACGACCCGAACGTCGTCGTGCTGACTCCCGGCGTCTACAACTCCGCCTACTTCGAGCACACGCTGCTGGCGCGGCTCATGGGCGTCGAGCTGGTCGAGGGCCGCGACCTGCAGTGCATGGGCGGCAAGGTGTTCATGCGCACGACCCGCGGCCCCAAGCGGGTCGACGTCATCTACCGCCGCGTCGACGACGACTTCCTCGACCCGCTGCAGTTCCGCGCCGACTCGATGCTGGGCGCCCCCGGCCTCATGCTCGCCGCGCGCCTGGGCAACGTCACGATCGCCAACGCCGTCGGCAACGGCGTCGCCGACGACAAGCTGCTCTACACCTACGTCCCCGACCTCACCCGCTATTACCTGGCCGAGGAGCCGATCCTCAAGAACGTCGACACGTGGCGGCTCGAAGAGCCCGGCGCGCTCGAAGAGGTGCTCGATCGGCTCGACGAGCTCGTGGTCAAGCCCGTCGACGGATCGGGCGGCAAGGGGCTCGTCGTGGGGCCGGATGCCTCGCCCGCCGAGCTCGAAAAGCTCCGCAAGAAGCTCATCAAGGATCCGCGCGGCTGGATCGCGCAGCCGGTCGTCATGCTCTCCACCATCCCGACGCTCGTGGAGGACGGGATGCGGCCGCGACACGCGGACCTGCGCCCCTTCGCCGTCAACAACGGCGACGAGGTGTGGGTGCTGCCGGGGGGGCTCACTCGCGTCGCGCTGCCCGAAGGGCAGCTGGTCGTGAACTCGTCGCAGGGCGGCGGCTCGAAGGACACCTGGATCGTCGGCGGCGAGGGGCCCGGTTACGGCGAGTACGCTCCGCGCTCGGGCGGTGTCGCCGGGCTCGTCGACGACCAGGCGTCGGTCACCGAGGCCATCTCGATCATCTACGACCCGCAGGGGCAGCAGGACCACTCGCCGCATGATCGCCCCGTCGGAACACACGCGCAGCAGGAGCAGCAGGCGCAGGCACGTGATCTCGACACACCGCCGTCGCGCGGCACCCGATCACCGGAAGGGCAGGTGACGTCATGCTGAGTCGCATCGCCGAGAGCCTGTTCTGGATCGGACGCTACATGGAGCGCGCGGACGGCACGGCCCGCATCCTCGACGTCCACCTGCAGCTGCTGCTCGAAGACCCGTGGGTCGACGAGGACACGGCGTGCCGCTCGCTCATGGGGGTCATGGGGTCCTTCCCCCCCGAGGGCACCGAGAAGGTCACCCGCGGTGACGTGCTCACGAGCCTCGCGGTCGACCGCGCCAACTCTTCGAGCATCGCGTACGCGCTTCAGTCGGCGCGCGAGAACGCCCGCCGCGCCCGCGAGATCGTCTCGACGGAGCTGTGGGAGACGCTCAACACGACGTATTCGCGGATGCCCCGACGCATCAAGAACGAGAAGGCGCACGAGTTCTTCCAGTGGGTGCGCGAGCGCTCGGCGCTCGCCGTCGGGGTCACGAGCTCGTCCACCAGCCACGACGAGGCCTGGCAGTTCCTCTCCCTCGGGCGAGCGATCGAACGCACCGACATGACCGCGCGGCTGCTCGCCACGCGCGCTCTGACGCTGCCCGCCGCCCCCGCGTCCGCCGCCAGTGCCTCGGCCGGATCCCCCTCCTCGGGAGGCGTCCCCGCATCGGGGCCGTCGTGGACGACGATCCTGCGCTCGTGCGGCGCCTACGAGGCCTACCTGCGCACCTACCGGGGGATGCCGTCGGCCTCGAACGCCGCCGAGTTCCTGCTCCTGGACCGGTTGTTCCCGCGCTCGGTGATCTACTCGATCACTCGCGCCGAGACGTGCATGAGCGCGATCGACCCGGTCGCCGACCGGGTAGGGCATTCCAACAGCGTGCTGCGCGCGCTCGGGCGCATCCGCAACGACCTGGAGTACCGGCCGATCGATGAGATCCTCGCTGAGCTGCCCGATCACATGGAGCAGGTGCAGAAGGTGACGCGCGAGGCCTCCGAAGCCATTCGCGACCGGTTCTTCCCGACCCGCGCAGAACCGAGTTGGATCGGAGAGACCTCATGATGCGCCTGCGGATCGAGCACACGACCGGCTTCTCCTACGAAGGCGAGGTCGGAGCCTCGTACAACGAGGCGCGCATGCTGCCGAGTTCGACCGACAGCCAGTTCGTGCTCAGCTCCCAGCTGGAGATCGATCCTTCGTCGAGCGTGAACTATTACAACGACTACTTCGGCACGCGTGTCGCTGCGTTCGACGTGCTCGCCGGGCACACGGCGCTGGGCATCACGGCGCGCTCGCTCGTCGAGGTGCACCCTCGCCCGCTGACGGCGCCGGAGATGAGCTGGGACCGCATCGCCCGCGAGGGCACACGCTCGGTCGCAACGGTCGAGATGCTCGGCCAGTCACCGCGCACCGCGCCGCACCCCGAGGTCGCCTCGATCGCGAAATCGATCGCGGGCGAGCAGCGGGACGTCAACAGCGCGGCCCTTGCGATCTCGGCGGCGATCAGCGAGGCCGTCGAGTATGTGCCCGGCATCACGGGAGTGCACTCGACGGCCGCCGAGGCCTGGAAGCACCGCAAGGGCGTCTGCCAGGACATCGTGCACATCACGCTCGGGGCGCTGCGCTCGGTCGGCATCCCCGCGCGATACGTCTCCGGATATCTGCACCCGAGCGCGCACGCCGAGATCGGCACCCCGGTCAAGGGCGAGTCGCACGCGTGGGTCGAGTGGTTCGCCGGTGACTGGCAGGGCTTCGACCCGACCAACGACCGCGAGATCGGCGATCGTCACGTGCTCGTCGGCCGGGGCCGCGACTACGCCGACGTGCCCCCTCTGCGCGGCGTCTACGCGGGACCGTTCAAGAGCGAGCTCCACGTCCAGGTGCAGATCACGCGCGAGGCCTGAGGGCTCGGGCGGGGCGACCGGAGCGCTGCCCGGCGCCTGTCGCGCTGCCGATGTCGGCGCGCGCTGTCGAAAGATGCGCAGCCGATGCCGAAAACGGCAGCGCGAGTGGGTGAGTGTCAGGCCGGGCGGCGGCGATCCTCGATCGCCAGCTCGGGCGCGGGCGGCTCGGGCAGGCGCAGGGGCGTCGTCGCGGCGACCTCGTCGCTGAACTCCTCGGGCACGGGATCGACCACCGAGACGGCGACGGTCTCGTCGATGGTCAGCGCGAAACGCCGCGACGCATCGCGGTGCACGCGCCCCGAGCGGAGCATCCAGCTCACGCCGATCGCGCAGGCGAGAAGTCCCGCTGCGGCGCCGACCTGAATTGCGGCACGCGGGCCGAAGGTCGTGGCGACCCAGCCGATGATGGGCGCGCCGATCGGGGTCGCGCCCATGATGACCGCCATGTACAGGGCCATCACACGGCCGCGCAGGCTCGCCGACGTCGTCGTCTGCACGTACCCGTTCGCGGTCGTGAGCATCGTCACGGTGCACAGCCCGACGAGCACCAGGGTCATCGCGTAGGAGGCATACGTCGGCATGAACGACGACACGAGCGCTGTCGCGCCGAAGCCGCCCGCAGCGAACACCGCCACCCGCAACCGCGCCTGCGCGCGGCGCGCGGCCAGCAGCGCGCCGGTGAGCGATCCGATCGCGAGCACCGAGCTGAGCAGTCCGTAGCCGTCGGCATCCTGACCGAACTCGAGCGCCATCGTCGAGGCGAAGATCGGGAAGTTCATGCCGAACGCGCCGATGAGGAAGACGAGGACGAACGTCACGCGCAGGTCGGGGCGGCTCCACACGTAGCGGAACCCCTCCGACAGCCGCTGCGCGCCGGTCGATCGGGCTCGCAGCATCAGTTCGTGGGTGTGGATGAGCACCAGGGCGATCAGCATCGCGAAGAACGTCACGGCGTTGAGCAGGAACACCCAGCCCGTCCCGACGGCGACGATGAGCAGGCCTCCGACGGCCGGGCCGATCAGACGCGCCATGTTGAACGACGCCGAGTTGAGCGCGATCGCGTTCGACGCGTTCTCGCGCGAGACGATGTCGCTGACGAAGGCTTGCCGGGCCGGGGCGTCGAAGGCGTTCGCGATGCCGAACAGCAGCGCGAACAGGTACATCAGCGGCAGCGTCATGACCCCGGTCAGCAGCAGCGACCCCACCAGGACCGCGAGCAGCATCAGCGCCACCTGCGTCACGACCAGGACCTTTCGCCGGTCGAACCGGTCGGCGATCCATCCGGTGAGGCTCACGAGCACGAGCGGCGGACCGAACTGCAGCGCCATGGTGACGCCCATCGCGGTCGCGTCGTTGTCGGTGAGCTGCGTGAGCACGACCCAGTCCTGCGCGGTGGCCTGCATCCAGCCGCCGATGTTCGACACGAGCGCGCCGACGAACCAGACCCGGTAGTTGAAGATCGACAGCGAACGGAACATCGGGCTCATCGTGCGGCCACCTCGTTCATCACCACGGCAGCATCGTGCAGGATGCCGCGCTGGGCCGGTGTCAGCTCGGCGAGCGCCTGCTCGAGCCAGGAGTCGCGGCGGCGAACGGTCTCGTCGACGACGTCACGCCCCGTCTCGGTCAGGGCGATGTTCACCTTGCGGCGATCGCCGTCGTCGGGCGTGCGGGTGAGGTATCCCGCCTCTTCCAGGCAGTTGACGGTGCGGTTCATCGACGGGGCGGAGACGCGCTCGCGGTCGGCGAGCTCGCCGAGCGTGTGCGGGCCGTGCACCCAGAGGGCGGCGAGCACGGCGAACTGGCCATCGCTCATCGTGTCGATCGCGCGCTGTGAGCGCAGCCGGCGGGCCAGCCGGAAAGTGGCCATGCGCAAGTCGGAGGCTTCGGAGAAGAGGACGGAATCAGTGTTCATGCGAATATTTAGCATAGCTCATTAACGATGCTAAGTAAATCTGGATGCCGGTCCGCGCGGCGTCGTAGGATCGGCGTATGGCGGCCACGCGCGAGGAGCGGAGCTTCACGGATGCCTATGGCATCCGGATCATCTTCGATGTCCATCCGGCGTCGGTTCCGCCGCGGGGGATCGTGCAGCTGCTGCACGGAGTCGGCGAGCACGCCGGGCGCTACGGCGCGCTCATCGCGCGGCTGAACGCCGCCGGCTACACCGTCTACGCCGACGACCACCGCGGCCACGGCCGCACCGGCATGGCGCAGCACGCCGGAGACGCCTCGAAGCTCGGCAGGCTCGGCCCCGGCGGGCTGCGCGCCGCACGGGCTGCGGTGTGGCAGCTCACGCAGCTCATCCGCGACGAGCACCCCGGGCTGCCGCTGGTGATCCTCGGGCATTCGTGGGGGTCGTTCCTCACCCAGATGCTCGTGGACGAGCATCCCGACGCCTACGACGCGATCGTGCTGAGCGGCTCGTCGCTGCGCTGGCCGGGGGCGCTCAACTCCGGCGACCTCAACAAGAGATGGAAGGCACCGGATGCCCTGGGCACCGAATGGCTCTCGTCGGACACATCGGTCGGGCAGGCGTTCCTCGACGACCCGCTGACGACCACGACGCCGCTGCCGGCGCTGTTCGGCCCGCTCGACACTCTGCGGATCCTCGGCAAGCCGCGCAAGAACCTGCCCGCAGGCCTCCCCGTGCTGCTGATGGTCGGTCGCGACGACCCCGTGGGTGGACCGCGCAGCGTGCACCGGCTCGCCGACGCCTACCGCACGCGCTCGGGCCTGAGCGACGTCACGACGCTCGTCTACCCGGACGCACGGCACGAGATCTTCAACGAGGTCTGCTCCGCCGAGGTGTTCGCGGACCTCGTCGCCTGGCTCGACGCCCGCTTCCCCGCGCGGGCCTGAGCGGGGCGGAGCCTAGGGTGGAGGAATGCATGGCGAGTACAAGGTGCCGGGCGGCAAGCTGGTCGTCGTCGATCTCGAGGTCGAGGGCGGCCGCATAGCGGACTTCCACCTCGCGGGCGACTTCTTCCTCGAACCCGATGACGCCCTCGCCGACATCGATGCGGCGGTGACGGGCCTCCCCGTCGAGACGGATGCCTCGGCCATCGCCGCCGCCGTGCGGGCGGCGCTCCCCGAGGGCGCGCAGCTGCTCGGCTTCACCCCCGAGTCGGTCGGCACGGCCGTGCGACGCGCGCTCGTGACGGCCCCGGGCTGGAAGGAGTTCTCGTGGGAGATCATCCACGACAAAGCAGTCTCGCCCCGCATGAACCTCGCCCTCGACGAGGTGCTCACCTCCCGCGTCGGCGCGGGCGCACGGGGACCGGCGCTGCGCATCTGGGAGTGGGATGAGTCGGCGGTCGTGATCGGCTCCTTCCAGTCGCTGCGCAACGAGGTCGACCCCGAGGGTGCCGCGCGGCACGGATACGACGTCGTGCGGCGGATCTCGGGGGGAGGGGCGATGCTCATGGGGGCGGGGTCGATCGTCACGTATTCGCTGTACGCCCCGGCATCCCTCGTCGCGGGGCTCACGTTCGCCGACTCGTACGCGTTCCTCGACGACTGGGTGCTGCAGGCGCTGCGCTCGCTCGGGGTCGAGGCGACGTACCAGCCCCTCAACGACATCGCCTCGCCGCTGGGGAAGATCGGCGGCGCCGCGCAGAAGCGGCTCGCGAACGGCGGGGTGCTGCACCACGCGACGATGAGCTATGACATGGATGCCTCCGTCATGACCGACGTGCTGCGCATCGGCCGTGAGAAGCTCAGCGACAAGGGCACGACCTCGGCGGCCAAGCGGGTCGACCCGCTGCGCCGTCAGACCGGCCTGCCGCGCGAGGCGATCATCGAGCGGCTGAAAGAGACCTTCACAACCCTCTACGGCGCCGAGCGCGGATATATCACCGAAGAGGAATATGCCGAGGCCGAGGCGCTCGTGGCGTCGAAGTTCGCGACGGATGCCTGGCTGCGCCGCGTTCCGTGACAGACATGACCGAAAGGGGCGGTCACGGATCGCGTCACAGCAGGGGCATGACCGAGGCGTAGGCCTCGGTCGCGTCGGCGGTGACGGCATCCGGACCGCCGAACACTCGTGCGGCGCCCGGACGCGCCGACCACGCCAGCCAGCCCGGGTCGCCTTCCACGATGAGCGCGACGGCGGCGGCGTGGGTCGCATCGGCGAGCGGCTGCGGGGGATGGGGACCGGTGAGGCTGTCGAGGCGAAGCGAATCGAGGCAGTCGAACCAGAACGGCACGTCGATGCAGTGCACCGACAGGCCCTGGGTCATCCCGGGCTGCGTCGAGCGGAACGAGTACTCGTACACCCATGTCGGCGCCGTGCCCCGCGCGCGGGCGGTCTTCACGACGCCGGTGCGGAACAATCCGTCGGTGACGAAACGTCCCAGCACCGCCGCGTGGCCGCGTGCCACGACGTCGCGGTTCGCGGCGAGGTACGCCTTGCGCTTCGCCCCCTTCAGGCCCACCTTGCCCAGCAGCATCGGCAGGGGGATCCACCGGAGCGTGCGCGCAGCGCCGGCGACCGCCATCGAGAACTCGTCATCGGTCGCGCCGAGCACGAGCGGCTTGTCGGCACCGACCCCTGCGGCCAGCGACTCCAGCGTCGGGCGGGTGATGAGCTCCCCGTCGATCGCGGGGCCGAGCGCCAGCCCCTCGGCGACTGCCCGGCTCACGGCGTCGGGCGCGGAGATGTCGGACGCGGCCTTCTGCGCCTCGAGGACGCGGTCTTCGCTCACGGAGGACAGGCCCGCGCGCGTCGGCGCGACCCCGAGCCGGCTCGCGATGTCCCGCCCGAGCGCCTCGGCGCGTGCGGGCGCGACGTCGGCGGTCGCCCCCGACAGGGCATACGCGCGGTGGAAGAGGCGCTGCGCCATCGGCATCCCGAGGAGGGTCAGCACCGCGCCGCCGCCGGCGGACTGCCCCGCGATCGTGACGAGGCCGGGGTCGCCGCCGAACGCGGCGATGTTCTGCTGCACCCACTCCAGCGCGAGCAGCCAGTCACGTACGCCGCGGTTGCCGGGGGCGTCTTCGATCCACCCGAATCCGTCGAAGCCGAGGCGGTAGGAGATCGTCACCGTGACGATGCCGTCGCGGTTGAACGACCGGCCGTCGTACCAGGGGCTCGCCGGAGACCCGGCGATGTACCCGCCGCCGTGGATCCAGACCAGCACGGGCAGGCGTGCCTGGGTGTCGCCGGGAACGGGGGTGAAGACGTTGACGTTGAGCGTCGAGTCGCCGGGGACCGACGGCTCGGGGATCAGCGTCACGCCAGGGTCGCCGCGCTGCGGCGTCGCGCCGAAGGAGAGCGCGTCGCGCACGCCCTCCCAAGGCTCGGCGGGCACGGGCGCGGCGAAACGCAGCTCGCCGACGGGCGGCTGGGCGAACGGGATGCCGAGGAAGGCAGCGCTGCGCGCCTGCGATCCGGGGATCTCACGCCAGAGGCCGCGGACGCGCCCCGAGGCGGTGTCGACAACGGGGTGCGACTCGGTCATGATTCCGGCTCCTGTCCGTCGGGCGTCTTGGTGGTCTCGGTCGCCTCTGTGGTCTCGGTCGCCTCTGTGGTCTCGACGAGGTCGAAGAGGGCGCCCAGGACGGCGGCCATGTCGAGGTCGGGTTCGAGCATCCACTGCAGCTGCAGGCCGTCGGCGACCGCCTGCAGGATGCGGGCGAGGGTTCCGGGATCGATGCGATCGGTCACCGTGCCGGCGGTTTGCCGGCGGGCCAGCGCATCCCCGAACGTCTGGCGGAGCAGCCTGTTGCGTTCGACGAAGAACCGGTGCGCGGGGTGCTCCGGGTCGGCGGCATCCACCGACAGCGTCGCGAACAGCCGCACGAGCCCGGGAACCTCCGCGTTGTGTTCGATGACTCCGACATACCCTATGCGCACGTCATCGTCGCCGGACGGCCGGTCGGCGTGGAGGTCGACGCCGAAAGACAGGGAGTCCACCTGGTCGCGCTTTCGGAGGATCTCGGTGAAGAGCTCTTCCTTGCTGTCGAAGTAGTGCAGGAGCCCCGCCTGGCTGAGCCCGACGGCGTCCGCGAGCTCTTTCACGGACGCGCCGCGGTAGCCCGCGCGGGCGAGCACCTCCAGCGAGCGGGTGAGGATCTCGTCGCGTTTGGCCACGCCTTTCGCGTATGCGCCTCGTCGCGCCGGCGGATTCTCTGCCATGAGGCAAGTAAACCCGAACCGCACGCGATTAAACCCGAACGGCACTTGATTTTTCAAAACCGAGTGACGTATGGTTTTGACGACCGTCCACTGTCGGACGCGAACTCCGAAGAAGGATCTGCCATGACATCGTCGTCACGCATCGAGTCCACCATGACGAAGAACACCTTCGTTGCGACTGCCGCCGGTGCCGACGACCCGCCGCCGCCGCTGAAGGGCTTGAAGCGGCTGATGTGGACGATCCTCCCCGCCAACCTCGGCATCTTTCTCGTATGGGGCGCGGTCCCCGGCATCCTGCTGCCGCAGCAGATCACGCTCGCGGTCGGTGAGGAGAATCAGGCCAACGTCGCCACGCTTGCGATCGTCTCGACGATCGGAGCCTTCGCGGCGATGGTCGCCCAGCCCCTCGCGGGGCGCATCTCCGACCGCACGCGGTCACGTTTCGGACGCCGCGCCCCGTGGATCGTGATCGGTGCGCTCGCTGGTGCGCTGTCTCTCATCGGGCTGTCGATGGCGAATTCGCTCGTCGGCTTCATCATCGCCTGGGTGCTCGTGCAGGTGTGCTTCAACTTCGCCCAGGGCCCTCTGTCGGCGATCATGCCCGATCGGGTCCCCCTGCACCGGCGTGGAACCTTCTCGGCGCTGACGGGCCTGGGCCTGATGGTCGGAGGGCTGGGCGGATCGATCGTCGGCGCGATGTTCTTCCACAGCATCGCCGCCGGCTACATCGTCTTCGCCGTCGTCGCGATCGTCTTCCTCACGCTTTTCGTGATCATCAACCCCGACTATTCGAGCGCCGACCTACCGCGAGAACCGTTCGGCATCGTCGAATTCCTCAAGACCTTCTGGGTCAGCCCCGTGAAGCATCCGGACTTCTTCTGGGCGTTTACGGGACGCCTGCTGCTGTACATGGGCTACCTGATCGTCACCGGGTACCAGCTCTACCTGCTGCAGTACTACTTCCACGTCGACGCACCCGAGACCGTCATCCCGCTCCTGGGCATGCTGAGCCTCGTCGGAATCGTCGTCTCGACCCTTGTGTCGGGTCCGCTGTCGGACAAGGTCGGACGTCGCAAGCCGTTCGTGTTCGGCTCCGCTGTCGTGGTGAGCATAGGGTTCGCGCTGCCGTGGGTCTGGCAAGACCTCACCGCGTGGATGATCATGACCTTCGTCGCCGGCTTCGGCTTCGGGATGTTCCAGGCCGTCGACACGGCGCTCATCAGCGAGGTGCTGCCGTCGGCGAAGTCTTTTGCAAAAGACCTCGGCGTCATCAACATCGCCTCGACGCTGCCGCAGGTTCTCGCGCCCGGTCTCGCCGGGGCTATCGTGCTGGCCTTCGGCTACACGGCGCTGTTCCCGATCGGCATCGTTCTCGGCATTCTCGGCGCCATTGCGATCTGGCCGATCACATCCGTTCGCTGAGCACGTCGGCCCCGCGGCCACCCGAACATCTCAGGAAGGCGACATCATGAGCATCCCCCACGTCGAAGACCTCTCCCTGGAGGAGAAGGCAGCACTCACCAGCGGCGCGAGCTTCTGGCACACCAAGGCCCTCGACCGGGTCGGCATCCCTTCCCTCATGGTCACCGACGGGCCGCACGGCCTGCGCAAACAGCGCGAGGGCGGCGACCACCTCGGCCTCGGTGACAGCGTTCCGGCGACGTGCTTCCCGCCCGCCGTCGGCCTCGGCTCCTCGTGGGACGTCGACCTGATCGAGCGCGTCGGCGCGGCCCTGGGGGCCGAGACCTCGATCGAGGGCGTCGCGGTGCTGCTCGGCCCCGGCGTCAACATCAAACGATCGCCGCTGTGCGGCCGCAACTTCGAGTATCTCTCCGAAGACCCCATCGTCTCGGGAGTTCTCGGCGCGGCATACGTGCAGGGCGTGCAGTCGCAGGGCGTCGGCACATCCCTCAAGCATTTCGCCGCCAACAACCAGGAGTACGACCGGATGCGGGCCTCCAGCGACGTCGACCCGCGTCCGCTACGCGAGATCTACCTGCGCGCTTTCGAGCGCGTCGTGAAGGACGCGCAGCCGTGGACGGTGATGTGCGCGTACAACCGCATCAACGGGGTGTATGCCTCGGAGGACCCGTGGCTGCTGACGCGGGTGCTGCGCGACGACTGGGGCTTCGAGGGCATCGTCGTCTCCGACTGGGGCGCCGTCAACGACCGGCTCGTGGGCCTTCCGGCCGGGCTCGACCTTGAGATGCCCTCCAGCGGCGGACGCACCGACGCGCAGCTGGTCGCGGCCGTGAGGGCCGGGACGCTCGATGAGAAGTATGTCGACATCGCCGCGGGCCGCCTGCTCGACTTCGTGCGCAAGGCGCAGGAGGGCGCGGGACGGGTCGCCGGTCCCCTCGACGTCGAAGCCCATCACGCTCTGGCCCGTGAGGCGGCGGGGCGATCGATCGTGCTCTTGCGCAACGAGGGCGGCATCCTGCCGCTCACGCGCGACACCAGGCTCGCCGTCGTCGGCGCGTTCGCCGACCAGCCGCGCTACCAGGGTGCCGGGTCGTCGCTGATCAACCCGACGCGGCTGGACAAGGCGCTCGACGAGATCCGTGAGCTCGCGGAGGACGAGGTCGCCTACGCTCCGGGCTTCAGCCTCTCGGCGTCGGCGACCGAGGCCGAGACAGCGGCCCTTCGTGACGAGGCCGTCACCGTCGCGAAGGATGCCGAGACCGTCGTGCTGTTCCTCGGCCTCCCGGCGCGGCGAGAGTCGGAGGGCTACGACCGCGAGGACATCGATCTGCCCGCCGACCAGCTCGCGCTGCTGGACGCCGTGCTCGCCGTGAACCCGAACGTCGTCGTCGTGCTGTCAAACGGCGGCGTCGTCGCCCTTCCGTTCGTCGATCGCGTCCCCGCGATCGTCGAGGCCTGGCTGCTGGGCCAGGCCGGCGGCGGCGGCACGGCCGACGTCCTGTTCGGCGTCGTCAATCCATCGGGCAAGCTCACGGAGACGATTCCGCTGCGGTTGGCGGACAGTCCGGCGTTCCTCGACTTCCCGAGCGATTTCGCGCACGTCCGTTACGGCGAGGGCATCTTCGTCGGCTACCGCTGGTACGACGCGCGCGGGCTGGAGGTGGCATTCCCGTTCGGGCATGGGCTTTCGTACACGACATTCCGGTACGGCGATGCCGTGGCATCCGTTCGCGCCGACGGCGACATCGAGGTGACGGTCGAGGTGACGAACACGGGCGAGCGCGCCGGACGCGAGGTCGTGCAGGTCTACACCGCGCTGCCGGGCTCTGTCGTGCATCGCCCTGCGCGCGAGCTGAAGTCCTTCGCCTCGGTCGAGTTGCAGCCCGGTCAGTCGCGCGCGGTGACGCTGAGAGTGCGCCGCGCCGACCTGGCCTATTGGGACATCCGGGTCGACCGCTGGGTGGTCGAGGGCGGCACGTACGCGGTCGAGGTCGCCGCCTCCAGTCGCGACGTGCGCTCGGCGACGACCGTCGAGGTCGCCGCCGATGAGGTGCGGCTGCCGCTGAGCGCCGAGTCATCGCTCGGCGAGGTCCTCGCCGACCCGGTCGCCGGCCCGATCCTGCAGGCGGCGATGGCTCCGATGATGGCTGGGCTGGAGGGCATGCAGTCGGTCATGCCGGAGGGCGTCGACATGTCGAAGATGATGAACTCGTTCCCGATCGGACGCCTCTCGATGCTGGGTGGCGACGCCGTCAGTCCCGAGGCGATCGAGGGTCTGCTCGCAGCCGCCAACGCGGCTGGCTCATAGGCGTCCGCGCGTTCGTTCACCCTGCTCCGTTCCCCGGTCGCGAACAGCGGACCGATGCCGCGGTCTGTGACAGGGGGCCGGGTGCCGAGCGGCGATCAGGCTGGGGGCGTCGGCTCGGGGCGCGCCGCGGCGCGTTCAGCGCAGTGGCCCGCGCTGTGCCCTGCGATGCGGCCGGCGAGGAAGTCGTAGAAGGTCAGTGCGAGGCGCAGCGGCCCGAGCTCGAGCGGCACGTAGTCGCGCGTGCGTCGTAGTCGCGCGAACAGCTCGGCATCCATGCTGTGCAGGTACTGCCGCGCACGCCGCGCGTGGGCTGTGTTCGACACGATGCGGATCGTCGCGGCATCCCGCAGCCACGGCAGCGACAGCGACAGGTTCTCTCGTGTGGTCATCGCGCGGCCCTCGAGCGTGACGTCGGCGGGTGGGATGCCGAGATGCTGCACGCCGTAGCGTGACATCACGGCGGCTTCGCTCTCGCCGCCGTGCACCGCGGCGCCGGAGAACACGAACAGCGCGCCGGGCGGTGCCGAGCGCACGGCGATGCGCGTGCGCCAGGCCTGCAGCGCGTTCAGCCGCCCGTCTGGCCGGGAGCGGAAGCCGAGCACGAGCACGACATCCCGCCCGTCAGCGGGGCCGGTCGATGGATGCCGGGGATAGTCCGCTCGCGACGCGCGCCACGCCTGCAGCTCGCCGAACGTGAGCACCCCGACCCCGGCTGCGCAGATCGAGGTGAGCGTTCGCCAGGGTATCCGGCTCATCGCCACAGCCTACGGCGGTGACATACGCCCGGGGTCGGGGCTGTCGCCTTCAGGTGGCGGTTGTGGTCGGCTGCGCGGGGGTGAGGCGGCGACGAGTGCCAGCTGAAGGGGGTGGGGCGTGCGGAAGTGTCCTTGGGGTGGCAGTTGTGGTCGGCTGCGCGGGGGTGAGGCGGCGACGAGTGCCAGCTGAAGGGGCCTGTGAGGCAGCCTCCAGAGACCTCAAGGAGTCACGCGTCGCGGCGTGCGCCCTCTGACGGCTGCACCGTGAAGACGTGCGGCGCCGCGAAGCCCGCAGCGGCGAAAGCGGCCGTGACGGCTTCGCGCGCGGATGCCACGAGCTCTCCGTCGATCAGGGCGATCGCAGCGCCCCCGAATCCGCCCCCGGTCATCCGCGCCCCGATCGCTCCCGCCGACCGCGCTGTCTCGACGGCCAGGTCGAGCTCGGGGACCGAGATCTCGAAGTCGTCGCGCATCGATGCGTGCGAGGCATCCAGCAGGGCACCGATCGCGCGCGGGCCGCGGTCGCGCAGCGTCGTGACCGCGTCGAGCACGCGCTGGTCCTCCGTCACGACGTGGCGCACGCGGCGGAAGGTGACGTCGTCCATGAGCTCCTGCGCGCGCGCGAGGTCTGCCACGCCGAGGTCGCGCAGGGCGGGGACTCCCATGATCTCGGCGCCGCGCTCGCAGGCCGCGCGGCGCTCGCGGTACCCGCCGGTGGAATGCGCGTGCTTCACCCGGGTGTCGATCACGAGCACCTCGAGGTTCGCGGCCGCGAACCCGAGGCCTGTGACCTCGGCATCCAGCGACCGGCAGTCGAGGAAGATCCCGGCGTCGGCCCGCCCGAGCATGGCCGCCATCTGGTCCATGATCCCCGTCGGCGCCCCGACCGCCTCGTTCTCGGCGAGGCGGCCCGCCTGCGCAAGCGCGACGGGGTCGAGGCCCAGACGCCAGGTGTCATTCAGAGCCGCGGCCGTCGCCCCCTCGATCGCCGCCGAAGACGACAGCCCCGCACCGACGGGGACGTCGGAGCAGATCGCGAGGTCGACACCGCAAACGGATGCCGGCCCGTCACCGACCCGGCGCAGCAGCGCCCACGCGACGCCGAGCGGGTAGCGGGCCCACTCGGCGATCTCGCCACGGCGGGTGGGGAACAGCTCGTCGAGCTCGGCGAGCGCGACGTCGACGGGGGCGGTGCCCGGCAGGTCCGTCACGACGCGGATGCGGCCGTCGGTCCGCAGCCCGAGTGCGACGGCGGTGCGGCGATCGATCGCGAAAGGGAAGACGAAGCCCTCGTTGTAGTCGGTGTGCTCGCCGATGAGGTTGACGCGGCCCGGAGCCGACCACAGTCCGGCCGGGGCGGCGCCGGTGAGCTGGCGGAAGAGGGCGGATGCCTCGCTGATGTCGGTCACAGTTCGATCCCCTCGATCGCGGCGCGCAGGCGCTCGGCGGCGTCTTCGGGAGGCACATCGCCGATCCAGGCGCCCATCGCCGCTTCCGAGCCGGCCAGGTACTTGAGCTTGTCCGCGGCGCGGCGGGGGCTGGTGAGCTCCAGGTGCAAGCGCACGGCGTCGCGCCCCGCGCGCACGGGCGCCTGGTGCCACGCGGCGATGTAGGGCGTCGGCGAGTCATAGAGCGCGTCGACGCCGCGCAGCAGGCGCAGGTAGAACGGTGCGAGCTCGTCGCGTTCGGCATCCGTCAGCGCGGCGAAGTCGGGAACATGCCGATGGGGGAATGCGTGCACCTCGAGAGGCCAGCGGGCGGCGAACGGCACGAATGCGCTCCAGTGCTCGCCGCGGAGCACGACGCGTGGTCCACGGAGCTCGAAGTCGAGGATGCGCGCGAACAGATCCGGTGCCGTGCGGTCGATCTGATCGAGGAGCCGCTGCGTGCGCGGCGTGATGTAGGGGTAGGCGTAGATCTGCCCGTGCGGGTGGTGCAGGGTCACGCCGATCGCCTCGCCCCGGTTCTCGAACGGGAAGACCTGTTCGACACCGGGCAGCGCCGACAGCGCGGTGGTGCGGTCTGCCCACGCCTCGATCACGGTGCGTGCCCGGGTGATCGACTGGGTGCCGAACGAGCCGGCCCGATCGGGCGCGAAGCACACGACCTCGCAGCGGCCGACGCTCGTGCGGGTGCGGCCGAGCCCCGGCGCGTCGAGATCGTCGAGGCCGTGCGGCGGGTCGGATGCCGCGGGGGCGTCGCCGGCGGCTTCGGCCAGGGCGGGCCCGAACGACGGAGAGCGATTCTCGAAGACGGCGACGTCGTAGCCCGACGGGAGCTCAGACGGGTTCGTGGCCGACTGGGGCGCGAGCGGGTCGAGCTCAGCGGGGGGAAGGAACGCGCGGGACTGGCGGGCGGCGGCGACCGAGATCCAGTCGCCGGTGAGCACGTCCTGACGCATGGTGGCCGTCGCGGGCCGCGGGTCGAGAGCGCGCGTATCGATGGCGCGCTCCGGGGGGAGCGTCGTGCCGGGGTCGTCGAAGTAGATGAGCTCGCGTCCGTCGGCCAGCCGCGTCGATCGCTTGACGACGCCGGCGCCGAGGGTCACGGGCAGCGTCACGGGCTGCAGGGCCGGCGTATGAGCTGTCATCTTCGGAACTCCTCCATGTTGACGATAACATGCTAGACGGATCCCGTGTTATCGTCAACATGTTCCAGGTGGGAGGAGTTCCCTCACGGGGCGAGGGGAGGCGGGCATGCCGGGTCGGGTTTCGATGGCCGACGTCGCGGCTGTTGCGGGTGTATCGGCACAGACCGTCTCGCGCGTCGTCAACGGCAGCCCCCGCGTCGACCCGGCCACCCGCGCCCGCGTCGAGTCGGCCATGGCGCAGCTCGGCTACCGCATGCACCGCGCCGCGCGAGCGCTGCGCACGGGCCGCACCGACGCGATCGGGCTCGTCGTGTCGACGCTTGCGACGACCGGCAACTCGCGCATGCTGCAGGCTGTCGCCGACGCGGCATCCGCCCGCGATCTCGCCCTCACGGTCGTGACGGCGCAGGGTGCGGATGCCGTGGCGCGCGGCTTCGCGCGGCTGCGCGACCAGGGAGTGGACGGAGCGATCGTGCTCAACGAGGCGACCGCGGCGTCGATGACGGTCGCGGTGCCCGACGCGCTCGCGCTCGTCGTCGTCGATGCGCCTGCGGTCGAGGAGGGTGCGCTTCGGGCGACCGTGCAGACCGACCACGCGGCCGGCGCCCGCGCCGCGACCGCGTACCTGCTCTCGCTTGGCCACGACACCGTGCACCATCTCGCGGGGCCGGAGGGCTCGTACGCGGCTGCGGAGCGTGAGCGCGGCTGGCGCGCAGCGCTCGCCGCCGCGGGGCGGCCGGAGCCGGAACCGCTGCGAGGTGAGTGGACCTCGGCATCCGGCCACGTGGCGGTCACAGGCCTCGATGAGGCAGCGACGGCCCTGTTCGCGGCGAACGACCAGATGGCCCTCGGCGCGATGCGCGCGTTCGCGGACGCGGGGCGGCGGGTGCCCGACGACGTCGCGGTGGTCGGATTCGACGACGTCGAGGATGCCGCGCAATATCACCCCCCGCTCACGACCGTGCGCCAGGACTTCGACGCGCTCGGCGCGGCCGCCGTCGCTTCGCTCGTGGCTCTCATCGCGGGCGAGCGCGCGGCGCCGGTTGTGCTCGAGCCGAAGCTCGTGCGGCGCGCGAGCGCCTGAGCTGCCTCTCAAACGGGGCACCTTCGGCGGGGCATCGGACGGGAGTTGCGGCAGTTGTCGCCGCCTGCGCGGGGAAGATCCGGCCACGAGTGCCGGGCGAGCGAGTGCCGGGTGGCCAAGCGTCGGGTGGCCGAGCGAAAGCCGCCCGTGCCCTCGCGGGCCCGATCTGCTGTGTCGCGATCTGCCGCGCAGACCGCAGGTTGTGACAGCGGAACGAGGCCGGAGGGGAACGAACGCGGGGACGGCGGAGTCAGCCCGCGGCGCGGCGGGCCTCCCAGCCGGTGCGCACCATCTCGTCGACGGTGTACCGGTTGGCCCAGTCGAGGTCGCGCGCGGCGAGCTCCCCGGTCGCGACGATGCGGTCGGGGTCGCCGGGGCGGCGCGGGCCGATGACCGGCGTGAACGGGATGCCCGTGACGCGGGCCACGGCATCCATGATCTGCTTCACGGAAAGCCCGTTCTGCGACCCGAGGTTGTATGCAGGCTCGAGCGGCTCGCCCGCCGCGAGGCGCTGCGCCGCGACGACGTGCGCCGCCGCGATATCGCCGACATGGACGTAGTCGCGCACGTTCGTGCCGTCGGGGGTGTCGTAGTCGTCGCCGTTGATGCGCGGCGTCTCGCCCGCGAGCAGCCGCTCGAAGACGATCGGGAAGAGATTGTGCGGACTGGTGTCGTACACGGTCGGATCGGCGGATCCGACGACGTTGAAGTAGCGCAGCGACGTATGCCGCAACGGGAATCCACTGTCGGCGGTCGCCACCGCCTGGTCACGGATGAGCCACTCGCCGATGAGCTTCGACTCGCCGTAGGGCGACGCAGGACGCTTGGGCAGGTCTTCTGTCACGAGCGGGACGTCGGGGGTGCCGTACACGGCGGCGGACGAGGAGAACACGATGTTCGAGACCCCGGCATCCGTCATCGCCTCGAGCACGACCCGCGTGCCCTCGACGTTCTGCGCGTAGGTGTGCAGGGGGCGCTGCACCGAGACGCCGGCGTACTTGAACCCCGCGACGTGGATGATTCCCGTGACGGCATGGTCGCGCATCGCGGAGGTGAGCAGTGCGCGGTCGAGGATCGTGCCACGGACGAACGGGACGCCCTCGGGCACGAACTCTGCGTGGCCGCTGGAGAGGTCGTCGACGACGACGGGGCCGATGCCTGCGGCTGCCAGCGCGCGGACGACGTGGGCGCCGATGTAGCCGGCGCCTCCTGTGACGAGCCAGTTCATGCTCTCCCTGTCACCGGTAGTTGACGAACTGCAGGTCGACGTCGAGGTCGGCGGCCTTCAGCAGCCGCTGCACCTGCTGCAGGTCGTCGCGCGACTTCGACTGCACGCGCAGCTCATCGCCCTGGATCTGGCTCTTGACCGACTTGGGGCCCTCGTCGCGGATGATCTTCGAGATCTTCTTCGCGTTCTCCTGCGAGATGCCCTCTTTCAGGGTCGAGGTGATGCGGTACTCCTTGCCGGATGCCTGCGGCTCGCCCGACTCGAGCGAGAGCAGTGAGATGCCGCGCTTGATGAGCTTCGTCTGGAAGACGTCGAGCACCGCCTTGGCGCGCTCCTCGCTGTTCGCCTTGATGAGGATCGCCTCGCCGGACCACGCGATCGAGGCATCCGTGCCCTTGAAGTCGTAGCGCTGCTCGACTTCTTTGCGGGCCTGATTGAGCGCGTTGTCCGCCTCCTGGCGATCGATCTTGGACACGATGTCGAAGGAGCTGTCGGCCATGCCGCGAGTCTATCGCCGCTCGTAGACTGGGCGGATGCTCCCGCTGACCGAAGACCAGGTCCGCGCGGCGCTCGTGAACGCGTCGTCCGACGAGCGCGAGCGGCTGGCGGTGCCGCTGTCGTTCGTGCTGGCCGACTGGGACCACCTCGATTTCCTCGCCTGGCGCGATCCCGACACGCAGGGGCGGGGCTATGTGATCGTCGAACGGGGCGGTGCCCCGACCGGGATCGTGCTGCGGTCGGCATCCGGCGGCCGCTCGCGCGCCGCGCTGTGCAATCTGTGCCACACGATGCAGCCGGGCAACCAGGTCGTCCTGTTCACCGCCCGCCGGGCGGGCGAGGCGGGTCGGCGCGGCGACAGCGTCGGCACGTACGCGTGCGCAGACCTCGGATGCCACGAGAACGTGCGCCTCGCGGCCCCCCTGGCCCCCAGCGAGATGCGGGCGAGCGTCGACCGCCGCATCGACGGCACCCGCCAGCGCGTCGAGGCCTTCGTCGATCGCGTCCTCGCCGCGGCTTGACGAGCGGAGCCCCGCGGGCGCGGCGCGGGGGTCGGTGTGGTCGTGGCATCCGGCGTTGCCGGGTAAGATGGTGGATCGCGCCTCCGGTCGACTGGGAAAGCCGGGCGGGTGCGCACTGGCGAGTTACCCAAGCGGCCAAAGGGATCTGACTGTAAATCAGCCGTCTTCGACTTCGGGGGTTCGAATCCCTCACTCGCCACCACTGTTAAAGCCCCGCGAACCCTTGGAAACACTAGGATCGCGGGGCTTTCTCGTTCCCAGCAGTGGGCCATCTGGCAACAATCTGGCAACACTTCAGCGAGAGCGCGCCTGATCGAGCGCCTCGGCAACAGCATCGAGGTCGTCGTCGAACAGGTCGGCGTACGTGTCGAGCGTCATCGCCGCGGACGCGTGGCCGAGCATCCGCTGTACCGCCTTGACGTTCGCGCCCGCCGAGATCGCGAGGCTCGCCGCCGTGTGCCGGAGGTCGTGGGGCGACATCTTCGCGACGCCCGCCGCCTCAGTCGCGTTCTTGAACCATGAGCGCGACGTCGAACCCGCTTGCGGGCGTAGGAGGTGCGTCGTCCCGTCGCCGAACACGAGCTGGCTGGGTGTCTTGCCCTCGCACTCGGCGACGATGAGGGGCACGAGGAAACGGGGGACCGGCACAGAACGCTGCTCGTGCGTCTTCGGCGTGCCGACATGGACGATAGACCCCACCCTGACGGCGTTCTGCGCGACCTGTAGCCGCCGACGGTCCGCGTCTACGTCTTGGACCCTCAGCCCCGCAAGCTCACCCCACCTCAGGCCCGTGTAGGCCGCCGTGAGGATGAGCGTCGAGTGCTTCCCCGACGCGCCGGCGAGCGCGGCGACCTGCTCGTGCGTGAGGTAGACGCGATCCTTGCCCTTCTTCCTCGGCAGGTTGTCGAGGTCGCGTGCCCTGTTCGTCGCGATCCGCCGATCCCGCACAGCCACGTCGAGGATGCCCGCGAGGATGCCATAGGCGCGAAGCACGACCGTCGCGGACCTGTCGGCGCTGAGAGATGCCACCCAGTCGCGCACGTCGGAATGCCGCACCTGGCCTACCGCGACGGTTCCCCATCGTGGTCGGACATGCACCCGCCATGCGGCGTCGAGCGTCCGGTACGTGGACGGCTTCAGCGCCTGCTCTTTGGCCTTCAGCCACGCCGCGCCGAGCGTGCCGATGGTCACGGCCGCGTCGGCAGGGTTGACGTACTCGCCGCGCCCCTTCGACACCTCGACCTCGGCGAGCCGCTGCTCGGCATCCCGCTTCCGGGTGAACCCGCGCTCGCTGGTCTGGGAGTGGTCCGGACGCCGGTACACGATCCGGTAGCGCTTCTCGCCCGCCGCAGTCGTGTAGGCGTAAACGCTACCCATCTGTCCGCAGCTGCTCCAGGCGTCCCTTGGCTATGGCTAGCTCGCGGCGCACCTGTGTGAGTTCGTCCTCGAAGTGCTTACGCCTGAGCGCGGGAGTTGACGCCCTCTCGACTAGCCCTATGAGCATTTCGAAATCGCGCATGAGTTCGTCGTAACGCTCATCCCAGTAGCTGACGAGCGCGCGCGGTGAGAGTCCCGTGTTTTCCCTCGCCCACGCCCGAACCTCGGCGGGCACGAGTCCATCGGGCGCACCCGTAGGCATTGGCCCGTCGCTCAGCGGCGGAGGCATCAGTAGATCGAGTGGCGGCACCTCCAGCACGAAGGCCAACGCCATGAGGTCATCTACCGTGACGCGGCGCGCGCGCGACTCAATGCGCCGTAGGCCAAGGATCGGGATCGGCCACCCGGCGTCGCTCAGGAGGTCCGAGAGTGCTTGATAGCTCAGCCGCCTCGCGTTGCGGAAGTGGGCGACGCCCTCGGCTACTCGCTCGCCCGTGGGGCCAAGGTCTATCGGTTTGAGTCCACCTGATCCGGGCGTCATGCCTCAATGCTCGCATATCGGATTGATCTTTTCCCGCGTCAAGTTGACATCGCGCATCACGTCGGTCTACCTTGAATCAAGAGGTAATCAAAATGATTCCAATTGGAGTTGATATGAAAGGACACAACGCACATGACCAAGTACCTCACCCCTCCCGAAGTCACCGAGCGATGGCCGTTTCTGGCGGTCGGCCAGCTCGCTCAGCTTCGTTTCACCGGCAAGGGCCCGAAGTTCCTCAAGCCGACGCCGCGCACGGTGATCTACCGCGAGGCTGACGTCATCGAGTGGCTCGAAGCGTCCGAGCGCACGTCGACAGCGAAGAGCGCCTGATGCTCACGCGTAATCGTCCCGCGGTCCTCGATAGTCATTCGATCGAGGCCGCTGCGCTCCAGACCGAGGAACACGTCACGAAGGTGCAGGTCGTGATCCTCGACATCTTCAACCGGTGCGGGGAACTCACCGACGACGCGTTGATCGCGCTCTACGACGCCCGGGCGGACGCCAACGCCGCGGTTCCCCATGCGACACCCCAGTCGATCCGGTCACGGCGTGCCGAGCTCACTCGGAAGGGCCTCGTGCGTGCGGTGGGTCGGATCGGCCTGTCCGCGCACGGCAACAAGTGCACCACCTGGGCACTCACCAACAAGGAGGAGATCAAGTGAAAGACCCGACAGCGAAAGCCGCGATACGGAACACCTCGACCCGTGAGCGAGCCGCCCGCCTCGACTACATGGACGACGGTCAGCGACAGCGCATGTGGCTGGATCGGGCCGCCCTGCGCATGCTCTGGTCCCTGTGCGTCGTCTTGACGGACGCAGACGGCGAACACCACTTGCGTATCAGGGAGGTCACGTCATGACCATCACAACGAAGAACGCCCCCGGAACCGGCCAGGGTTCCGAGGGCCAGGCACCCAAGGAAGGCACCAACACAATGAACACTCTATCCGCCCTGATGCGTGCTGCGCGAGCGAAGGGCTACCGCGTCGACCGTGACGGTGAGGATCTCGTCCTCATCGACCCGTACGTGGGCGGCGTCGTCCACCGCGGCGACGTGAAACAGCTCACGCACTACATCCGGAAGAACCATGGGAAAGCGACCATGGACGACGTGTGCAGCTTCGCTGACAAGCATGACGTCAGCCTCGGCCATGCCGGGATGGCGATCCTGCAACCCGAAGGCCAGGTCACCACCGTCGACGCGAGGTTCGCCGGGGGCACCATCACCGTCACCACGTCGACCGTCGCCGGTGTCCCGGTCGTGATGCTCAGCATTCCCGGGCTGAACGATCTGCCACTGTTCAGCAGCGAAGCGCGCGATCTCGCGAGTGCGCTGCGCGCATACGCGGAGGTGACCCGATGAGCGTCGCCCGGTTCCCGATTCCACCATCCGCCCCGACTCCCGATCCGCCGGCGAGGTCACGGAAGGCGAAGCGTGCGGCGCGATGCGTCGAGTTGCAGACCGCGCGGGAAGCCGCGGGCCTGTCGATCGAGGACCTCGCACGACGGATGATCCTCCTGTGCCCCCTGCGTGAAGGGTGCAGTGTTCTCGGCGAGTACGACGAGCGGGTCTTCTTGCCGTCGCAGATGCGATCCCTGGAGTACATGGAGCGGGTGTCGCAAGCGGCCTACGACCGGACGGTGACCTGGTTCAACACCCCACAGGCCCAGCGGGCGAACATGAGTAAGCCGCGTCTCGTTCCCTATCTGCGCGACTACGAGAGAGCGCTCGCGGCGATCGCGCTGGGCCCCGCATCGCTCACCATCAACGAGCTGCGCGCCATCCACGCCAGACGGGTCGCCGAGGAAGCAGAACGGCGCAGCGAGGCCAAGTTCGCGAGGCTTCGCGCAGAGTCCAACGCTCAGGCGGAGGCCATCGCCGCGATGATCTGGAACTGTGCGGACGATCTCGACTTCCTCGACATCGCGCTCCACACGGAGTTCAAGGCCGCGGAGGAGAAGGGCGATTGGTACCTGAACCGCACCGCGCGGTTCGCGCTCGGCTACCTCGCCGCGGAACTGCACAACACGTTCCCGCACAAGCCGACGATGGAACCGGGAGCCGCAGCATGACCATGGATCAGTCCCCACGGATGACGGCCCGTGAACGCTCAGACCTCGTGTCGCTGATCCGGCGTCGTGAGCGTGTCCAAACCACCGAGGCGAAAGAACGCGCCGCCGCCCTGAAAGCCGAAGCCGCACACGAACTCACCAAGATGTACGAGGTCAAAGACGCGGAATCGAAACGACTGATCGACGCCGCCCAAGCGCTCGTCAACGAGCTGAACGGTCGCATTCAGGCTGAGGCGGAAGCATCCGGGCGTCCGAGAGAACTCTGGCCAGTGCCCGCTACCGTGGACGCACCCCGCTACGCCATGACGAGGGATCGTCGCGCGGACCTGCTGAGCCTGGCCGACAGCCGCATCGACGCGCAATTGAAAGCCGAGACCAGCCGCATCCAGCGTGCTGCGCTCGCCGCGACTGAAGCGGTCATGCGTGACGGATTGGGAGTGGAGGCCCTCGCGGTCCTCGACTCCCTTCCCGACGAGCAGGTCCTGGTTGGTGTGACCGCGGGCGACCTCCTCAACGCGCAGCGTGAGGCTCTGCCTGGTGTCACTCAGGTCCGCCGCCTCACGACCGTGGACGACGCGTTGAGGGCGCTAGACGACGAGTAACCCACTGCGGCCCCGCACAACATCACCGTGCGGGGCCGCACATGACTGAACAGGAAGGAGGGGTCTGATGGCGCGAAGTGATCGCAGCGGGTGGCAGGCGAGCCTGCCGTCCCGGTGGTTGAACAACTCGACCTATAGGTGCCTGAGCGTCAACGCGTGGGCGCTCCATAGCTGGGCGCTCGTGTGGTGTGTGAGCCAGGAGAACGACGGCAGCATCGGGTCCCGCGACTTGCCCTTCATCGCATCTCCGATGTTGAGCAAGGTGGATGCCGAGGGGGCCGCGAACGAGCTTGTCGAGACGGAGATCTGGGAGCGCGTCGGCTCTGGTTACCAGATCATCGACTGGGGCTCGTCGCAGGTCACCGCTGCCGAGATCGAAGCGAAGCGGAACGCGTGGCGGAAGCAGAACAACGCCCGCTCGTCGAAAGCACGCCAGGAGATACCGCATGAGAAACCTGCATTTACTGGGGTAGTAGAGGGCGGGTACTGGCCTAGTAACGGCACGTTACAAGAAAGGCAAGAAAGGCAAGAAAGGCAAGGAAGGCAGATTCCAGCGGAAAACGAATCTGAGAACCCGGACGAATCCGAGAGTGTCACGTGCTCGATGTGTGGCGTTGTGAACCCGGCCTCGCCGAGCATCAGCGTGTCGGGTGTCTGCGGTGACTGTCTCGCGAAACCCACGCATGTGTGGCCGGTCGCTGTTCCCGGTAAGCCGGGCGAGTGGACGGACGGCGCGGCATGAGCCGTACTGGTGATCCCCGCCCCGACCTTCGGATGCTGCGCCTCGGTATCGGGTTGTCCGCTCAGGAAGCCGCGCGCCGACTCGGCGTCACCGACCTTGCATTGGTGAACTACGAAGCGAAGGGGTACGGCAGTGACCGCGTGTTCGACCAGACGATCATCGATTCGTACCTCGCGTACGCGCTCGCCGCATACGCGAGCGACGCCCTCTACGGGGTGCACTACCGGGAGGAGGCGGCGTGAGCAAGGGATCGAGTGGTGCCAGGTGGGAGGCTCTTCGTCTCGCGACCCTGGACCGTGACGGATGGGTGTGTCAGATCTGCGGGAAGGACCTCGCCGGCAAGGACGCGACCGCTGACCACATCTTCCCCAGGGCTGCGGGTGGGAAGGATGAGCTGGACAACCTGCGTGCGTTGTGTCTCGCCTGCAATGGGCGTAAGAGCGATCGCCTCGTGATCCGGTCGAGTGGGGTGAACCCGCGATGGTTGACGGGCATCAATGGCTAAGCGCTGTGCGCCCCGTAGACGCGTCGGGAAGCGTGAACGCATCGTGGTCCCACCCTCACGCTGTTCGGCCGTCCACGGGGCGCACAGGGCCGCTCAGGGGGTGTGGAGTCTTTAGAGGCCCCGAGGTCGAAGCCCGCGCTCCCTTCCCTCCTGGTACGGGCGAGGTGTGAAATATCCGGATGAATGGAATGTGATTGTTGTGGCGACGTACATGTACGCGGTTCGTAAGTTCAAGAAGGCCGCTCGGACGTGGTTGTCGGATGAGGATTACCCGGCGGTGATCGCGTTGGAGAACGTGGCGAGGGAGTTGGATGCGGGGAACGTGTCTCCGGCGATGATCGGTCAGTTCGGCCTTGCATACCGGGCGTTGCTGAAGCGTCAGCCTGCTGCTCCGGCCACGGAGGTGGACCCGCTCGATGACATCATCCCTTCCTGAGTCGTGGCCGCCGGCGCGGTGGTCGCCGCCACTGTCGCCGGACTTCCCCAGCGACGGGGATTGGCTGCTCCGGCTCGTCGACCTCACCTGGCGGAATGATGACGGGTCGCCTCTGACCTTGGACGGCTGGCAACGGCAGTTGATCCGGCATGTGCTGGAGTTGTATCCGGTCGGGCACGTCAAGGCGGGGCAGCTTCGTTACCGTGAGGCGTTCGTGTCGGTGGGGCGGCAGAACGGGAAGAGCCTGGTCGGGTCGATCCTCGCGGTCTATGGTCTGCTGCGCGAGCGGGGTGCGCTGGTCATCGGCCTCGCGAGCAGTGCGGACCAGGCGCGGATCATCTACAGGCGGCTACTGCGACTGATCCAGACCGACCCGCTCCTGGCGAAACGGTTCCAGCGGGCGACGGACACGCGCGGCATCCACGCGACGAACGGCTCGGTGTATGAGGTGAAGGCGTCGAAGTCGGCGGCGGTGCAGGGTCTTGCGGTGGGCCTCGGGATCGTTGACGAGCTGCACATCACGAAACCGGAACTGTGGACCGATCTCGTCAACGGGACGGCCGCGAAGCCCCGCGGGCTCGTGTTCGGAATCACGACAGCCGGGGATGAGCAGTCGAAGCTCCTGCTGTCGCTGTACAAGCGTGCTGAGGAGGGCGCGGGGGAGCGGTTCGGATTTTGGATCTGGGAGGCCCCGGAGGCGCATGTGCCCGACGATGATGATGCGCTCGCCGACTTCCTCGCGGCGGCGAACCCGAGCGTCGCGGAGGGCAGACGACCGATCGATGATGAACTCGCCGCTGTGCGGTCGATGGCGTCGGAGTCATCGGCGGACATCATCCACTACCGGCTGAACCGGTTCGTCGCGTCCCTGAACCCGTTCCTGCCCGGTGAGCGGTGGAAGGCGTGCGCTCGGGGTGGGGGGTATGTGTGGCCCGAGGTGGGGCCGCTGGTGTTCGCCCTGGACATGACCCCTGACGATGGGTATGCGACTGTCAGCGCGCACCGGAAGACCGACGACGGGCATCAGCACACGGAACTCGTCGCGTGGCTCGTGAACCCGACGTTCGAGCAGCTCTTGCGGCTGTGTGAACGGCTGTGGGGGCATCATCCCGACATGTACGCGATGGACGGGCTGAAGCTCCGCGCCCTGGGGGTGGAGCTGCGGCGTCGCGGCTACCCGGTGCATATCGGTACCCAGGCGGATGCGTTCAACGCCGCGAACCTGCTCTATGTGAAGGTCATGCGGCGGGAGATCACCCATGCCGGTGACCCGCTGCTGGAGTTGCAGATGCCGCGCGCTGTCCGGAAAGCACGAGGGGATGCGTATCGCATCGATCGGGCGAGCAGCTCGGTGGAGATCGACGCCGTCATGGCGACCGCGTTGGGAACGCTCGTGCTGGAACAGGTGCAACCGAAGGGTCTCCAACTGTTCGCCTGAACATCCAGCGAATGACAATCGTGCGGTCATCGCGTATGCTTTGTCACGTCCCCCCACAACTATGCCTCCAGGCGAGTGTGGGGGCTTCGTGTACCCCCCGCATCGCCGCGTCACTCAAGGCCGAGCCGGAGGCATCGAACCGGGAGCATGCGCGGCGCACAGGCGCGGATGACAAGACCGTCGCAACCGTACGCGATGACCTCGCGGGACGTGCGGAAATTCCGCACGTCGAAGGGCGAACCGACTCCATGGGTCGCACTCAGCCCGCGTCTAAGCCTGAGCGCCCCGTCGTCTCGATCACGACGAAAGAGACGGTCGAGACAACCGAGTCCTACGACGCGCAGACGGGCGAGGAAAACCGGTGCAAAGTTTGCACCGGTTTCTGAGGCAGAGCCTCGCCAGACTTCCCAGAAACTTTCCGGGAAGTGCTGAGCCCCACGTGCGCGCGGGCGCGAGTCCGCGAGCAGGTGTCCAACTTGGACACCTCGCGCTGAGCCCCACGTGCGCGCGGGCGCGAGTCGCCCCCAGGGGTATGCAGACTGTGCACCCCCATCATCCCCACGCGCGCGCGGCTCAGACGGTGCAAAGTTTGGCACTGTCTCGCCGCGCCTTGCCGCGGCCTTCTCCGCCACTTCACGCGGGCGAGGCTCTGTCTCAGAAAACGCGGCAAACTTTGCCGCGTTTTTCCTCGCGCTGACTGTGTGTTTACCACAACAAATAGCCCTCCGAATTGTAGACTTGCCACATGGCGGGATTTTGGAATCGGTTGCTGTACGGCAACACGCTCACCGAGCGCGCCGTCACGCCGCCCCCCACCGCCCCCATCCAGGACCTGATCCCCAGCCGCACCATCTCGACACGGGCGGTCACATCGACGGATGCGTTGAGCCTGTCGAGCGTGTTCCGGGCGGTGCAGGTCCTCGCGACGAGCCTGTGCCAGCTCAGCATCGACGCCTACCGGGGAGATGCGCCCCTCGACCCCGCACCGTTGTTCCTCCGGGAACCGGACGTCGACCAGTCCCGGGCCGCGTTCCTGGAGATGACGACCGTTTCGCTCGCTCTCCAAGGAAACGCGTTCTGGCGCATCTCTCGCGACAATCAGGGGCGGGTGCAGAACCTCCGCGTCCTGAACCCCCTCGACGTGGAGCCGAGTGTGGACCGGTTCACGGGCCGCGTCCTGAACTATCGTCTCGCGGGCGCTGAGCGGCCCCTCCAGCCCCCCGAAGTGCGGCACCTGAAGTTCATGCGAGTGCCGGGTTCTGCGCGCGGCCTGGGGCCGATCCAGGCCGCGCAGCGTGACCTGCGGGGAGCGTTGGATGTCCGCGACTACGGCGCGAACTGGTTTCAGGACTCCGGTGTCCCTTCGGGTGTGTTGAAGACCGATCAGCCGATCACGAAAGACCAGGCCGATGAGGCCCGCACATCCTGGGATGAGACTCCCGCGGGGCGGACGCGTGTCCTCGGGTCGGGTATGGACTACCGCACCATGCTGCTGTCGCCGGCTGACGCGCAGTTCCTGGAGTCGCGGCAGTTCTCGACCACGGAGATCGCGCGTCTGTTCGGCCTACCCGCGTCGCTGATGCTCGCCGCCGTCGAAGGCAACAGCCTCACCTACTCGAACATCTCCCAGTCATGGACGGAGCTCGCACGGTTCACGCTCGCGACGTACTACCGGGAGATCGAGGAAGCGTTCACAGCGCTCCTCCCGCGCGGCACCGTCGCCCGCTTCAACCTGGAGGCTCTCCTCCGGCCCGACACGACCACCCGATACGCGATGCACGCGCAAGCCATCCAGATGGGCCTGTACTCCCCGGCATACGCGCGCCGCGTGGAAGGCATCCCCGAAACCGCCGCCCCGGATGAGGAGGCCTGATGATTCATATCGTCGTCGGCCCGCCCTGCGCGGGGAAGTCCACGTTCATCGACGAGAACGCGGAACCTGACACACTGCGGGTCGACTTCGATCGGATCGCGAGGACGTTGGGGTCCGCAGTTCCCCATGACGCGCCCGAGCAGATCCGCAACGCCGCGTGGGTCGCGAGAGAGGCCGCGATCCGTAGCGCGTTCAAACACGCCGAGCATGACGCGTGGATCATTCACGGCAACCCGTCCCCCGATGACATCGCCACGTATCGCACCGTCGGGGCGCAGTTCCATGTCCTCGACCCCGGGATGGACGTGTGTCTTCAGCGTGCAGTGGATGACGAGCGCCCTGAGCGCACCGCGGGCAACATCCGCAAGTGGTACGCGAACCCGCCCGCCGTCGACGAACCCAGTACACGACAGGGGACCCCCATGACAGACCTGATCACTCGCAGCTTCGAGGTTCGTGCCGTCGAGGAAGCGGAACGCACCCTGGAGGGTGTCGCGGTCCCGTGGGATTCTCCCGCCGACATCGGTGGCGCGTTCCTGGAGACGTTCCAGCGGGGCGCGGTGCAGGTTCCCGACGATGGGCGGGTGCTGCTGTATGACCGGCACGCGGAACCGATCGGGAAGCTCACCAGCTTCGAAGACACCCCCGAGGGGTGGGCGATCCGCGCACAGTTCAGCGACACCGCCCACGGGCGTGACGCGTGGACCCTCGCCCGTGACGGTGTGATGACGCAACTCAGTGTCGGGTTCATCCCGGTTGAGCATCGCGAAGACGCCCACGGGAACATCACCCGCACCCGCGTCGAGGTCCGAGAGGTCAGCGTCGTGCCTTTCGGCGCGTACGGCACCGCCGCACCGATTACGAATGTCCGCTCCGAAACCTCGGCGGCGGATTCCACCCAGGAAAGGAACACGGCTATGGCCGACACCACCCTTGCCGCCGAGGTCACCGAACTTCGCGGCACCATCGAGACGCTGGAACGCAGCGTCACTCTCCTGTCCACCCGCGAGCCCGAGAAGCCGGTCCACGACTCCCGCACTGCGGGGGAGGTCCTGAAGGCGATCGTCTCCGGTGACGAGTCCACCATCCGCTCCTACGAGGCCCTGTTCGAGGAACGCGACTTCACCGGTGGCACGACCGCCGACACCGTCGTGAAGCCGGGATGGGTCGGTGACCTGACGCGCATCTTCGACGCCTCCAGCGGTGTCCTCGCCGACACGTTCTCCACGGGGACGCTGCCCGCGTCGGGCAACACGATCGAGTTCGCCGAACTCTCCTCGAACACCATCGACGTCACCGCGCAGGCTGCGGAAGGTGACGACATCACGTTCGGGAAGGTGTCGATCACGACCCGCACCGCCCCCGTGAACACCTACGCCGGTGGAACCGAACTGAGCCGCCAGTCGATCGAACGGTCCACGGTGGGCGTGCTGAACACGTCGCTGGAGGCCCTCGCGACCGCAGCGGGTGCCCGCAAGAAGGCCGTCCTCCGCGCCGCCTACGACGCGCTCGTCGCGGCGCGTGTGGCCGCTGAGGGTGTCGTGGAACTGGGTGCGAGCCTCACCGCAGCAACAGCCGACAACTGGGAAGACGCACTCATCGACGCGGCCCTGAAGTTCGAGACCGTGAACCTGCCCCTGGAACGACTGATCGTGTCCGGCACGGTGTTCAAGAAGCTCCGCAGCCTGACCGTCGCCGGCGAGCGAGTGTTCCGCGTCGCTCAGGACAACGCCAGCGGTTCGCTGAACCTCCCCGGCCTGCGCGGCGACTTCGCGGGCATCCCCGTGCTCCTCGACTCGGGTGCCACCGAGGACAGTGCCGTGTTCGTCAACGGTCGCGCGATCCGCGCCTACGACAGCGCACTCGTCAGCCTGACCGACGAGAACATCGTCAACCTCAGCAAGGCGTTCGCCGTCTACCGGTACGGGGCCGTCGCCGCGGAGATCCCCGCAGGTGTCGTTCCGGTGGAGTTCGCCTGATGGTCACCGCAGAACTGATCGACCGGCTGAAGTCGTACGTCATCCCCGGGGCCACATCGGTCTCGACCGCTGACGACGCCTTCATCCTCGCGTGCCTCGAAGAGGCTGTCGCGCTGGTCGATCAGTTCTGTGGTATCACCAACGGCGACACATCCACATCACGCGTCCCCGAAAGCATTCTTCAGCGGGCATACATCGAGGTCGGTTCGGAACTGTTCAACCGCCGCAGTGCACCGAACGGCATATCGCAGTTCACCACCGCGGACGGCGCGGCGATCCGCGTCGCTCGTGACCCGCTCGTCGCCGCCCGCCCCCTCGTGCAGCCCTACCTTCCCCTGGGGGTGAGTTGACGTGCTCACCGACGTTCGCACTGAGCTGGCGACGACGCTCGCCCCGCTGGGGGTGAACGTGTACGACCACCTCCCGGGGCGCGCCGCCCTCCCCTCCGCGATCGTCCTCGCCGGGTCCCCGTACGTCACCCCCGGGCAGGCGTATGGGGAGTACATTGCCCGCTTCGACGTGTGGATCTCGGCAGCCACCGGCGACAACAACACTGAGACCGCCCAGTTGGATGACCTGATCTCGTCCGCGGTCGCTGCGCTCGCCGCGGAAGGGTGGACGGCCGAGGAAGTCAGCCAGCCGTTCAGTTTCGAGATCAACAACGGCACCGCCTACACCGCAACCATCACCGTCACCAGTCTGGTGACCCTCTAACAAGGAGACCTCATCATGGCAACATCCACCCGCATCCGGGGGAACGTTCTCCCGGTCCTGAAGCTCGGATCCCCGGGCAGTGACTACAGCGTCGATCTCACGAGCTGGAAGATCGAGAACGAGGAAGCCGACTCCGACGTCATCACGTTCGAGGATGCCGCCGAAGGCGCTGGCCGCACCTTCTACCTGCGCGGCACGGCCGTCCAGTCCACGGATGCGGCGTCGTTCTGGCGGTATGTGTGGGCGAACGCAGGAACGAAGGACCTCGCCTACACGGTCGCCCCGCACGGCAACGCGACCCCCACCACCGCGCAGCCGCACTTCGTCGGCACCCTCACGATCGGCGCGAAGCCGACGATCAGTTCGGAAGCATCCAAGTCGAACACGTCCGCGTCGACGTTCGACTTCGAGTTCGAGATCGACGGGGAACCCACCCTCGACACCGGCGAGTAACTCGTGTCCACCAGGCTCCGCGGCAACGTCCTCCCCGTCCTCACGGTCGGTACGGAGGACTACGCCGTGGACCTCACGAGCTGGAAGATCGACAACAAGGACGAGGTGGTCGTCGTCACCTGGAGCGGGAAGAGGCAGGTGCGGAGCAGCAGGTTCTACCTGCGCGGCACGGCCGTCAACTCCACGGATGCGGCGTCGTTCTGGCGGTATGTGTGGGACAACGCAGGGGCGACCGATGTGGCCTACACGGTCGCCCCGCACGGCAACGCGTCCCCCACCACCGCGCAGCCGCACCTGGTGGGCACCCTGACGATCATGCGGCGTCCCCCGATCGGTTCCGACGCCGACCTCTCCAACACGTCCGCGTCGACGTTCGATTTCGAGTTCGAGATCGACGGGGAACCCACCCTGAAAGTGAGCGCCTGATGAGCAGCGGATACCACAACGGGTTCACCATCAAGGTAGACGGCATCCGTGAGGTGAACCGGAAGCTCACGCAGGCCGGTAAAGACGTCGGCCAGATGAACGACCTCATGCACTCGCTGGGATTGATCGTCATCGCCCACGCACACCCACCCCGCAAGACCGGAGAACTCGCGGGCACGCTGCGCGCGGGGCGGGGGAAGACGAAAGCCGTCGTCCGCGCCGGGTACACGAAACGCGCCCCCTACGCGGGTGTCGTCCACTACGGCGACCCGCACCGCGGACACAAGGCAAACCCGTTCCTCACCGACGCTCTCGCCCGCAGCCGCACCAAAGTGATCGCCGCGCTCGGCAAGGGCATCGACGACATCCTCACCAAAGCCGACCTGACATAACCCACACAGAGAAGGAACATCACATGATCGATTTCGACAGCCTCACCCTCGGGGAGATCGCGTTCATCGAAGACCTGTCCGGGCAGCCGATCTCCGAACTCGCCGAGGACGACGCCCCGAAGGGCAAGGGACTCGCCGCGATCGCGACGGTCGTGAAGCGACGCAGCGGGGAACCCGCATTCACGTTCAACCAGGCCCTCGCGCTCACCGTCGCCGAAGTGAACACCCTCCTCGGCATGGGTGAGGAAGAAACCGAGTCGGAGGGAAAAGACGACAGCTCGCCAGAGAGCGAGCAGTAGACAAAGCGCGCTTCGTCGTCCACCTCGGAATGAGCCCCACCGAGTACGACCGCCTCACCCTCCGCGAACGCGACGCGATCGCCAGAGAATCCCACCGCCGCAAGTAGGAAGGAAGTGACCCCGTGGCCGGTAACACCGTCATCGTCTCGATCACCGGGAACACGAAGGGCCTGAAGAGCGCCCTCACGGAGTCGCAAACCCTCCTCGGCAGCCTGGGGACGGTCGCGAGCACCGCAGCGAAAACAATCGCCGGTGTCGCGACCGCCCTCGCGGGTGTCGCGATCGCGGGGGGCATCTCCCGTGCGATCGGTCTCGACGAAGCACAGACGAAACTGAAGGCCCTCGGCTACACCGGCGATCAGGTGACGTCGATCATGGAGTCCGCGCTCACATCGGTGAAGGGCACCGCCTACGGATTGAACGACGCCGCCACGATCGCCGCGTCCGCGCTCGCCGCAGGCGTCACACCCGGCGCTGAGCTGACGAGCATGCTCACGACCGTCGCGAACACCGCCGCCCTCGCCGGCACCAGCATGAGCGACATGGGAGCGATCTACAACAAGGTCGTCTCGAACACCAAAGTCACCACCGCGGAGATGAACCAGCTCGCCGACCGGGGCGTGCCGGTGTGGCAATACTTGTCCGAATCGGTCGGTGCGACCGTCCCCGAGCTGCGGAGCATGATCGAGGCCGGGGAAGTCACCTCCGACATGTTCCTGAACGCGATGGGGCCCGCTGTGGAGGGCGTCGCCGCGACGATGGGCGGCAGTTTCCTCGGCACGCTCCGCAACTCCGTAGCCGCGCTGTCACGGCTCGGGGCGGCGTTCGTGACCCCAGCGCTGCCGCTGCTGACCGCGGGACTGGGGGAGTTCATCGAAATCGTCGACGCCGCGACGAACGCACTCGCACCGTTCACGGACCAGTTCACGGCATGGGTGGACTCGGTAGACATCTCGAACGTCGGCGAATCGGTGATTGCGTTCTTCAGCGAGCTGCCGTCACTGATCAGCAGCCTCCTCGCCTCACCCCCCGGGGACATGTTCGACTGGCTCACCGAAGCCGTCATGGCGGGCTTCACGACGGCCGCGGCGTGGATCAGCAGCGGTGGCCTCGAAACACTCGTCACCGGCCTCCTGAACAGCCGCGCGGGGCTACTCGTCGCGGGCCTGGACATGTTCACATCCCTCGTGGATGCGGTCGCTCAGGCCCTCCCCCTGGTCCTGTCCGCCCTCGTGGGGATGCTGCCCGGCCTGGTGGGCACGCTCCTCGCAATGGTCCCCAGCCTCATCACTGCGGCCCTCCAGTTGTTCCAAGCGCTGATCACCGCGGTCAGTGTCATCGTCCCGTCGCTGATCACGTCGCTCGTCGCCATGATCCCCGTCATCGCCACCGCGCTCCTGACCGCCCTGCCCGTCCTCCTCCAGGGCGCTATCCAACTGTTCACCGCCCTCGTGCAAGCGATCCCCGTGATCCTCCCTCTGCTCGTCCAAGCGATCGTGAACCTGCTGCCCGTGCTGGTCACCACGATCATCTCGATGCTCCCCGGCATCCTCCAGGCCGCAATCGATCTGTTCCAAGCGATCGTCGCGGCGATCCCCGTGATCCTCCCCGCGGTGCTGACCGCGATCCTCGGGATGCTGCCGTCGATCATCCGCGCCGTCCTCCAGATGCTCCCCGCTCTCCTCCAGGGCGCGATCCAACTGTTCACCGGGATCGCGCTCGCCGTCCCGAAGATCCTCCCCGACCTCGCAGCGGCACTGATCGGGCTGCTGCCGACGATCCTGAGCACGCTCCTCGGCCTGATCCCCGACCTCGTGCAAGCGGGCGTGAACCTGATCGGCGGGCTCGTGACGGGCCTGTGGGATGCGGCGGGAGACATCGCCTCCGCACTCGTCGATATCGCCTCATCTGCGATCGATGGGTTCCTGGACTTCCTGGGCATCCATTCCCCGTCCACCCTGTTCGCCGGATACGGAGGGCACATCGTCGCGGGCCTCGTAGGCGGCATCACCGACAGCTACCGCGACGTCGACGCCGCGATGAGTGGCCTCTCCTCACGCGTCGCGACTGGGTTCGACGCCTCCCTCGACACACCCACCGTCACCGCAACGACCGGTGTGGACCTGTCCACATCCACCGTGGACGCGTTCGCTCAGGCCGCAGCCGCTGCGAGCGCGAACACCACCACGACCGCAACGATGAGCACGAGCGACATGAACCAGCTCGGGCAGATCATCGCCGCCGCGATCCTCACCCTCCGCACCACGGACGCCAAAGCCGCGAACCTCGCCGTCATGCAGGGGATCCGATGACAACCCTTGCCGAATACTCTCTGCGGATCATCCCCGGCTTCGTGCGCAACAACTACATGTGGATTGCCCGTCAGGGTGACCCGAATCTCTCCTGTGACGATCTCGCTCAGGTCGCGCTGATCGCGGCGATAGAGCTCCTTGAAAAGTGGGACACTGTCCGGCCCGCGGATGCTGGCGGCGACGCGGACGACGAGGCCACATGCCGCGCGTTCTTCGGGTATCTCAAGCCTCGCATCCAGGCTGCGATTTACGACGTCAGCGCCGCCACAACCCACGACCGGCGGGCGTACACGTACAGCAGCTTCGATGAACCCGGCATGCTCGAAGAGGGAGGGGAGAACCGCCTCGTTCAGCGGACGTCGATCGCTGTGCACCAGTCGCCGTCGGTTCTGCACAGCGACATTGTGGACTATTTCTCCACGCTGCCCGCACGCGACAAGGCGGTTCTCGCGCTCCGGTTCTTCGATGGGCTTTCGTTCACCCAGATTGCGATACTCACCGGGTACACGGAAGGGAGCGTGGCGACCTTCGAGAGACTGTCGCGGAACACGGTTCGTGCGTACGCGCGGAATCAGGTCGCTGAGTTCCCCGAGGAGATCACCCCGCGTCGGGTGGTCGGTTGGACTCCACCTGACGAGCTCGCACGGTACCTTCAACGCCGATACGGCACCGACCTGCCGGGGTATCTCGGGTGGGTTACCAACTGCTTCCGGGTGGATGTGGCCTACGTCGCTGAACTCGTCGCGACCGGTAGCCACTTTTTCGCTGCTGGGAGCAAGGCCGACCTGAAGGTTACTGCCGAGATGCATGAGGAGATCATTCGTCGTGACGCGGCTGGCGAGTCGTGGGCGAGCATCGGGCGTGACCTTGGCCTGACCCATCACACGGTCGGCAAGCATGTTCGCCGGGCTTCTTAACCGATGGCAGTCTGCCCGCGCCCGCGCGTGGGGTGGGCTCAGGCGAGCGCGATCTCGCCGTGCCGCTCGCGCTCGATGACGGTCCGCAGCGTCTCGATGTCCGTTTCCCACCCGGGGGTGGCACCACCCGCCGCGTGCAATGCGGTGCGAACAGCACTCATCGCTGCCGTGAGGCCCTCGACCTCGTCGCGAGCGGACAGAGACATCCCGAACGTCAGCGTGGCCGCGGACTTCTCCGCAGAGACATCATGGTCTTCGAGGTTGTCGAGGTCGTAGAAGGCGTCGGCTACGGCCGCGAACGTTTCGTCGGATACCGGCCCGGCGGCCTGCACGACGATCTCGATTGCCCAGTCGTTCATGATCATCTCCTCTCTTCCCAGCATGGTTGACGGTGAAACCACGAGATGAGGTTCTGCCCGTACCGTGAGCCGGAGGGCGTGAGGTGCACGGTCTTGAGGTGATCTCCGCACGCGCACTTGCCCATGTAGTACTTCCGGCGCTTCTCGAACACCCATCCGTGAGCTTCAGCGTCCCGCATGATCGACTCTAGGTCCTTGTCGGGGTGGCGGGGGCGCTGAGGCAAGGGTAACTCTCTTCGTCCGTGTGATTCCATGTCGCGGGCGGGACGATCCTACGCGAGCAACAGTTCGAGACCGAGCCGTCGATGCCGGCGACTGCTCGCTCGGTGGCAACAATCTGGCAACACTTTCCGAGATTCACCCTCTTTCTAACGGGTCGGAGTGATCGAGAATCCGCGTAATCACGCGGCTTACGGGGATCGTCCCGTTGTTCCGCGGGCTCTATGCGGGTTCGAATCCCTCACTCGCCACCCTCCGAGGGGGCTCCGTGCGGCGGAGCCCCCTCGTCGTTTCGCCGCCGCGATCTCCCCTGCTTGTCGGCAGAGCCGGAGCCGGGAAGCCCCGGCCGCGAGTCCCCTCAGCCGAGCAGTTCGAGGGCGGCCATCGCCGCATTGTGCCCGCCGATGCCGCTGACGGCGCCGCCGCGGCGTGCGCCCGAGCCGCACACGAGCACGCGCGCATGCCTCGTCGCGACGCCCCAGCGCTGCGCGGGGGTGTCGAGGGGCTCATCGTCGCTCGCCCAGGGCCAGGACAGGTCGCCGTGGAAGATGTCGCCGCCGGCCATCCCGAGCGATGCCTCGAGGTCCGACGTCGTGCGCGCCTCGATGCACGGTGTGCCGTCGGGTGCGGTGTAGACGACATCGGCGATCGGCTCGGCGAGCACCGAGTCCAGGGACGCCTGGGCTGCCGCCAGCAGTGCTGCGCGGTAGGCGTCGCCGTCGGCATCCTGCGCCAGGCGGTGCGGCACCTGCAGACCGAAAAGGGTCAGGGTCTGCGCCCCCGAGGCGCGCAGCTCCGGCCCCAGGATCGTCGGGTCGGTCAGCGAGTGGCAGTAGATCTCGGCCGGAAGGGGGGCGGGGATCGCGCCGCCCGCGGCCGCCGCGTGGGCCGCGTCGAGCTGGGTCATCGTCTCGTTGACGTGGAAGGTGCCGGCGAAGGCGGCCTCGGGCCGCACGGTCGCGTCGCGCAAACGGGGCAGACGTGCCAAAAGCAGGTTGACCTTGACCTGGGCGCCCTCCGGAGAGGGAGCAGGGCCGATCCGCCCTGCCTCCGGCACACGGTCGGCGATCAACCGGCCGAGCACGGCCGGCCCGACCCCGCTCAGCACGATCCGGCCGGCAACCTGCTCGCCGGAAGCGAGGGTGACGACCCCGTCGGGATCGATCGCCGTCACCGTCGCCCCCGTGCGCAGCTCCGCCCCCGCGGCGCGCGCGGCGCGTTCGAGGCTGCCGCTGACCTGCCCCATGCCCCCGACCGGCACGTCCCAGTCGCCCGTGCCGCCGCCGATCACGTGGTACAGGAAGCATCGGTTCTGCCGTAAGGAGGGGTCGTCGGCGGTGGCGAACGTGCCGATGAGGCCGTCGGTGAGCGCGATGCCGCGTGCGAGGTCGGTGCGCAGAGCGTCGCGCAGCAGTCCGCCGAGCGGCCGGTCGACGAGTGCCTCCCACAGGCGGTCGTCTCCCCCGAGCGCGCGCACCTCGCGCTCTCGCCGCAGCGGCTCGGTCACGGTGGGGAACAGTGCGCCTGCGAGCGGCAGCAGGCGGTCGCCGAACGTGCCGAACCGCTCGGCCTCCCGAGCGTCGCCTGTGGTGCGCGCGAAGCTCTCGACGGTCGCTGCGGCATCGCCCCGATCGATGAGGATGCCGCGCTCGGGCGCCGCCGGGTCGGGCGTGTACGACGAGTACCGGCGCCGACGCAGCTCGAGGCGTAGCCCGAGGTCGCCGACGATCTTCCGCGGCAGCAGGCTCACGAGGTACGAGTAGCGCGACAGCCTCGCATCCACCCCGGGCCAGGGACGCTCCGAGACGGCCGCGCCGCCGACATGATCGAGCCGCTCGAGCACGACCACGCGCTTGCCGGCGCCCGCGAGATAGGCGGCCGCGACCAGCGCGTTGTGGCCGCCGCCGACGATGACCGCGTCGTAGATTCCGTTCATGCCGTCCACGGTACTTGCCGTAGCGTTGCCGTCATGGTGGATGCCGAGGAACTGCGGAAACTCGCCGAGCACATCGCCCGCGAGGCAGGGCAGCTCGCCCGCCGCAGGCGCGAGGAGGGTGTCCGCATCGCGGCGACGAAGTCGTCGCTCGCGGACATCGTCACGGAGGCCGACCGCGAGGTCGAGAACCTCATCCGCGCGCGCCTGGCCGCAGCGCGGCCCGGCGACGGGTTCCTCGGCGAGGAGTCGGGCGCCGAGCGGGGCACGAGCGGCGTCACGTGGGTCGTCGACCCGATCGACGGCACCGTGAACTACGCCTATGGCATCCCGCACTACGCCGTCTCGATCGCGGCGGTGACGGGGGAGCCGACTCCCGAGGAGTGGACCGCCCAGGCGGGCGTCGTCTACACCCCCGTCGTCGACGAGCTGTTCCGCGCGGCGCGGGGCGGGGGAGCCTGGCTGGGTGAGCGGCGCCTGACCGTGTCGGCCGTGGGCGAAGCCGGAGCCCTGCTTGCGACCGGGTTCGGCTACGACCCCGCGACCCACGACGTCGACCTCGCGCGGGTGCGCGCCGTCCTGCCGCTCGCGCGCGACCTGCGGCGTGCCGGCGCCGCGTCGCTCGACCTCGCATACGTCGCGGCGGGACGCCTCGACGGCTACTTCGAGCGCGGCCTGCACCCGTGGGACCATGCGGCGGGCGGGCTTCTCGTGCTCGAGGCGGGGGGAGTCCTCGGCGGCCAGCCGGGCGCGACCCCCAGCCGCACGATGACCATCGCAGCGGGGGCGGAGCTGTTCGCCGCGCTCCAGTCGGCGATAGCGCGCTGACCGTCGCCGAATGGCGTTCGCGGGCGTGACGCGGTAAGGTGGGTTATCTGATCGTTATCTTCGCCGCCCGAACGGCACAGCTGACGAGAGCCCCCACGTATCACCTCGCTCGGCGGTCCTCCCCGACCGAGCGCCCTGACGAGAGCCTGGAATTTGACCCTCGACGCCCCCCTGGCTGACAACGACGCAGCGCGCCGCTTCAGCCCTTCGGCGGCCGCGTTGTCAGGTGCCCGCGGCCTCACCCGCGCGGAGTTCCGCCGTCGTGCGGCGGCGGCTGCGGCGGAGTCCGCACGTGCGCACTCGTCGAGCGTGGATGCCGCGGCGGTCGCGACCTCGCCCGAGGTCGCTGCCCCGGCCGGCAAGGGGGCATTCGAGTCGGCGATGTCGGTCGAGGACGGGGTGACCGCGGCATCCGTGCCCGCTGCGTCGTCGGCGACATCCCTGCCCGTGTTCTCGGGATCGAGCGTCGTCGATGAGTTCGAGGTCGCGGCGAGGGTCTTCTGCTTCACCGGCGAGACGCCCGTGAGCCGCATCGTGGAGCAGGCGGCAGCTGAGGAGCCGGCGGCTGAGAAGCCGGCAGCCGAGGAGCCAGCAGCTGAGAAGCAGCTCACCGAGGCTCCTGCCGCGCCGCGCCGCGCACGTCGATCGAGACTCGCCATCCAGCGCGTCGCCGCCGCGTCGTTCTCTGTCGCCGCCATGGCTGTCGTCGGCATGCTCGCCGTCGCCACGACCACGCCCGCCGCCGCGCTCTCGTCGTCGACCGCTGACCTCAGCGCCACGGCCGCGGCGACGTCTTCTTCTGCGGAAGAGATCCAAGCGCTCGTCGCGAGCGGGGGCAGCGACGTCGAGTCGCTGGACCGGCCGGACGGCTACGACATCGCCTCGATCGCCGAGACCACCGCCGAGACCGCTGCGGCCTCGGGTGTGACGTTGTTCGCCGACACGTGGACCAACGACCCGGACTCGAACATCCAGTGGCCTTTCCCGGTCGGCGTGCCGATCTCTGCCGCGTACGGCTCGACCAGCTATCTCGCCCAGTTCTCCAGCGCGCACAACGGCGTCGACCTGACGCCCGGAGAGGGAGCCGAGATCCACGTCATCGCCGCGGGCACGGTGCGCATCGCGACCGAGGCGGGCGGGGACTACGGTGTGACCGTCGTCGTCGACCACATTATCGACGGCGAGCTCGTCTCGACCCGCTACGCGCACATGCAGTACGGCTCGCTGCAGGTCGCCGTCGGCGACACGGTCGAGGTCGGCGACGTGCTCGGCACGGTCGGCCAGACCGGCAAGGCGACCGGCCCCCACCTGCACTTCGAAGTGCTGCTCGGGGGAGACACCTACACCGACCCGATGGAGTGGATGTACGAGCACACGACGGGCACGCACACCGTCGGCTGAGTGCCCGCTGATCGATCATCCGAGTTCGGCGGGATGCCGGTGCTCTGATATCCTTTTCTGGTTGCCCGCGCGCGGGCACGCGCCCCGATAGCTCAGTGGCAGAGCACTTCCATGGTAAGGAAGGGGTCGTCA
>JASGGN010000003.1:0-134909 GCA_047605005.1 Microbacterium sp. | reverse complement strand
TGCGATCGAACCACTGACTTTCGGGCAACGCGAGCAAGCGTTCCGCGCGCTGCGCCGACTCCGCGGCAAGCGCTGCGTCAATCGCTCCGGGTGGCATGTTCCCACTCAAACATTGTCAGAGCACATTTCCGTAGGGGCGCGCAATGCGGGCACCGTCCGCCCAGGGCAACTACTCTCACACGCACGACAACACGGACGTGAGAGCGCGTGAGAGTACCCCCACCCACCCACCCACCAACACCGTGAGTCGATCCCCTCGCGTCGCTCCCCGCATGAGACATGCTCTCGACGGCCTCGGCCTCGGCCTCGAGCGCATCATCGTCGCACACGCCGGCCCCGACCGGTGGCTGGCAGAGGTCGAACGGGGATCTCTGCGCGCGGCGCGACCGCATTCGCTCAGACGTAGACTGTGGCTCTGGAACAGCCGCGAGCCACGAAGGAGTGCCGTGACGCCAAGCACTCCGGCACCGCCGCCCGAGGTCGGCATCGACGCCGTCGTGCGCACACGGGTGGATGCCGCGATATCCGACCTGCAGACCGGCGCCCGCGCCTGGGCACTGCTCACACTCACCCAGCGCCGCGCGCTGCTGCTGCGGGTGCGCGCCACAACAGCCGCCGTCGCCGAGGAGTGGGCCGACATCGCCGCGACCACGAAGGGGCTCGAGCCCGGGCATCCGTCGCGTGGAGAGGAGTGGCTCTCGGGCCCGTACGCGGCGCTCGTCGCGGTCGACGCCTACGCCGAATCGCTCGCGGCGCTCGCCCGCGGCAAATCGCCCATCGCGCGGGCCCGCATCACGCGGGCCCCCGGAGACCGCACGGTCGTGCACACGTCGCCGCTCACCGCGACCGACGCCCTGCTGCTGTCGGGGTACCGCACCGAGGTGTGGCTGCAGCCGGGCACGACGCCCGCCGACGCCCGCCGCGCGGCCGGACTCGGGCAACGGCATCCCACCGTCTCCGGCGGTGTCGGCCTCGTGCTGGGCGCCGGGAACATCACGTCGATCCCGTTCCTCGATGTGCTGTACGAGCTGATGGCTTTCAATCGCGTCGCGATCCTCAAGGTGAACCCGACCCAGGATGCCCTGGTGCCCGTCTTCGAGCGCGCGCTCGCACCGCTCATCGAACCCGGCTTCTTACGGATCGTGCGCGGCGGCGGCGAGGTCGGTACATTCCTCACGCGGCATCCGTCGATCGCGCACGTGCACATCACGGGAGCGGAGGCGACATTCCGGGCGATCGTCTGGGGCACCGGCGACGAGGCACAGCGGCGCATCGACGCGCACGAGCCACTGCTGCAGAAGCCGATCTCCGCCGAGCTGGGCGGTGTCTCGCCGATCATCGTCGTGCCCGGTCGCTGGTCGAGAGCCGACCTGCGCTACCAGGCCGAGCACATCGTGACGATGCGGCTGCACAACAGCGGCCACAACTGCATCGCCGGCCAGGTCGTGCTGATCTCGCGAGACTGGCCGCAGCGCGACGAGTTCCTCGCCGAACTTCGCACGGCATACGATCGCGCGCCGCGACGGCCGGTCTGGTATCCGCACAGCGACCGCAGGCTGGAGGCCGCGCGCGGCGACTATCCCGACGCCGTGTGGTGCGCGGGCGGCACGCGGGCACTCGTCGAGGCCCCTGCGGCGGAGGCATCCGCGCTCGAGACGACCGAGTACTTCTCCCCCGTGCTCGGCGTCGTCGCGCTGCCGGGCAACGGGCAGGAGTTCCTCGACGCGGCGATCACGCACGCGAACGAGAAGCTCACCGGCACTCTGGGCGCGAACATCCTGATCGACCCGGTGACGCAGGATGCCCTGGGGGCCGGCTCGGGGTCAGGGTCGGGCCCTGACTCCAGCTTTGAGCGCGCGATCGCCGAACTGCGCTACGGGACGATCGCGATCAACGCGTGGACAGCCTTCGGCTTCCTCACCCCGACGGCGACCTGGGGCGCGTATCCCGGAGGCACGATTGAACATGCCCCGAGCGGCATGGGTGTGGTGCACAACGCATTCCTGCTCGATGGCGTCGAGCGCACCGTCGTGCGCGGGCCGTTCCGACCGTTCCCGCGGTCCGTCTCCTCGGCGGTGCGGGGCCAAGGTCTTTCGGTGCTCCCGAAGCCGCCGTGGTTCGTCACCTCGCGCACCGGCGCCGCCGTCTGCGAGGGCTTCACCCGGTTCCGCATCGACGGCAACTGGGCCGCGATGAGCGTGACCCTCGTGAAGGCGTTCGGGGCATGAACGCGGCACGGGGGGCCGGGCGCGCGCCGCGCGTGGGCGGGACGGGCGGGTTTGGGGTGGACGGGTTTGGGGTGGGCGGGCGCGGGCCCGGCGGACACGGAGCGGCCCGTCTCGACGCGGACTACATCGTCGTCGGCGCCGGATCGGCCGGTGCCGCCCTCGCCGCCCGGCTGAGCGAGGACCCCTCGATCTCCGTGCTCCTCCTCGAGGCCGGGCCGGTGGATCGAGCCCTCGAACTGCACGTGCCGGCCGCGTTCTCGAAGCTCTTTCGCGGGCGCTACGACTGGAACTACGACACCGTGCCCCAGCCCGGGCTCGAGGGGCGCACCGTCTACTGGCCGCGCGGCAAGACGCTCGGCGGCTCGTCGTCGCTCAACGCGATGATGTGGGTGCGCGGTTTCGCGGCGGACTACGACGAGTGGGCCGAGACCGCGGGGCCCTCGTGGTCGTGGCGGAGTCTCGAGCCCGTCTTCCGTCGCGTCGAGCGCACGCAGGGTGCCAGCGACCACGCGCAGGGCACCGACGGCGTGCAGTCGATCGAGCCGCAGCGCGATCCCCGACCGCACACGGCGGCGTTCCTCGACGCGGCGCGTGAGCTGCGGCATCCGGTCACGGCCCCGAACGTCCCCGCAGGCCAGGGGTTCTCGCAGACCATGGTCACCCAGCACCGAGGAGCACGCGCCTCGACCGCCGACGCGTACCTGCGTCCCGCGCGACGGCGCCGGAATCTGCGCGTCGTCACGGAGGCGTTCGTGCGGCGGGTCACGTTCACGGTGACCGAGGAGGCGCCGCGGGCGACCGGGGTGTACGTCGAGCTCGCCGGTGTGACCCGGCATGCGCGCGCGCGGCGGGAGGTGATCCTGTGCGGCGGCGCGATCAACACTCCGCAGCTGCTGATGCTCAGCGGCGTCGGCCCGGCAGAGCACCTGGCCGAGCACGGCATCCCGCTGCTCGTCGACGCACCCGAGGTCGGCGCGAACCTGCAGGACCACCTCGTCGCGGGCCTCGCGCCCGAGGCGATCGGTGGAACGCTCTACGGCGCCGAGAAGCCGGCGCAGCTGGTCGCGTACCTCGCCCGGCGGCGCGGGATGCTGACCTCGAACGTCGCCGAGGCGTACGGCTTCGTGCGCACGGACGTCGCGGATGCCGTCGGCGCGCCTGCCGGGCTGCCCGACATCGAGGTCATCTTCGCGGCGGCGCCGTACGTCGGCGAGGGCCTCGTGCCGCTGCCGGCGGAGGGCGTCACGGTCGGTGCGATTCTGCTGCGCCCGCGCAGCCGCGGGACGGTCCGGCTGGCATCTGCCGACCCGACGGATGCCGTCGTCATCGACCCGGCGTATCTCAGCGACCCCGATGACATCGATGCGCGGACGCTGCGCGCGGGATTGGCCGAGTGCGAGCGGCTCATCGCGACGGATGCCCTGCGCGCTGTCACGACGGGCGACTGGGTGCAGCCCGAGGGCGGTGCGGCGATGACTCCCGCCGAGCGCATCGAGCTGGCGCTGCGCCGCTACGCGCACACGCTCTACCACCCGGTGGGTACGGCGCGGATGGGTGAGGATGCGGCATCCGTCGTGGACCCCGAGCTGCGCGTGCGCGGAGTGGCCGGGTTGCGTGTCGCCGATGCCTCGGTCATGCCGGTCATCATCCGCGGTCACACCAACGCGCCCGCGATCGTCATCGGCGAACGCGCCGCCGACCTCGTCCGCGACGCGCACTGACCGACGGCTGCTCGCGCACCCCCGACGTTCCGTCGCGGCAAACGGTGGGTGTCGGGGCGTCGTACCCGCACAATGCCGCGACCGAATCGCCGGGCACACCGCCGGCGACGCTCAGTCGCGGCGATGCGCGGGTGTCGGCCCGGCGCACCCGCACAATGCCGCGACTCAACCCCCGGGTGCGGGGGAGCTCAGCGCTGAGGCGCGACGGGAGTCAGCGGGCGCGGCGCTGGCCGCCGTTGGGGCGCACGACCGAGCCGACCATGAGCTTGCCGCCGGTGCCGCCGCTGCCACCCGTGGAGCCTCCGGCGTGCCCGGCACGACGCCCGGTCGTGCGCGGGTTGCCGGATGCCGTCGGCTGCGCCGCCACGCCCTGGCCGCGGCCGTGACCCTGGCCCCGGGACGAATCCGCGCGGTCGCCGGACGGACGGCCGGCACGATCCTGGGCCGAACGGCCCGAGCGGTCGTTCCGGGACTGTCCGCTGCGAGCGGCATCCGCCCCGCGAGCACCGTCGCGACCCGCCTGTCCGCCCTGCGCCCGACCGCCCTGGCCCTCGCGCGCGGCGCGCCCCCGCTGCGCGTTCGCGCCCTGGCTGCGTCCGCCCTGACCCTGGCGACCCTGACCGCGGCCGCCCTGCTGCTCCGCCTTCGGCGCGGGCGCGACATAAGGCGCGATGTCGCCGACGAGCTCCGTGACCTCCGCCGAGGTCGCGGTCACCCGCACGGGCGCAGCGTCGATCGCGGCCTTGCGCAGCAGATCCTTGACGTCCTTCTCCTGCCCCGGCAGGACGACCGTGACGACCGAGCCCTCAGCGCCGGCGCGCGCCGTGCGACCCGAGCGGTGCAGGTACGCCTTGTGCTCCATCGGCGGGTCGACGTGGATCACGAGCTCGACGTCGTCGACGTGCACGCCGCGCGCGGCGACATCCGTCGCGACGAGCACCTTCGCGGCCCCCGACGAGAACGCCGCGAGGTTGCGGTCGCGCGCCGGCTGCGAGAGGTTGCCGTGCAGGTCGACCGCCGGAATGCCCTGCGCCGTCAGCTGCTGCGCGAGCTTCTTGGCGTGGTGCTTCGTGCGCATGAACAGGATGCGGCGGCTCTTCCCCGAAGCGAGCGCGCGGACGAGCTCCTTCTTCTCGTCGGCACCGGCGACGTGGAAGACATGGTGCGTCATCGCGGCGACCGGCGAGTGCGCCTCATCGACCGAGTGCAGCACCTGGTTCTGCAAGAAACGGTTCACGAGCTTGTCGACACCGTTGTCCAGCGTCGCGCTGAACAGCATCCGCTGACCGCCCCGGGGCGTCTTGTCGAGGATGCGGGTGACGGACGGCAGGAAGCCGAGATCGGCCATGTGGTCGGCCTCGTCGATGACGGTGATCTCGACGGCATCCAGTCTCACGAAGCCCTGCTGCATGAGGTCTTCCAGCCGCCCCGGGCAGGCGACGACGATGTCGACGCCGTCCTTCAGGGCTGCGACCTGGCGGTTCTGGTTGACGCCGCCGAAGATCGTCGTCGTCTTCAGCCCGTAGGCGGATGCCAGCGGCTCGAGCGTCGCATTGATCTGCGTCGCAAGCTCGCGCGTCGGCGCGAGGACGAGCCCGAGGATCCGGCCCGCGCGGCGCGAGCCGCCCGCCAGCGCCCCGCCGAGACGAGCGGCCATCGGGATGGAGAAGGCGAGGGTCTTGCCCGAGCCGGTCTTGCCGCGGCCGAGCACGTCGCGGCCGGCGAGCGTGTCGGGCAGGGTGTCGACCTGGATCGGGAACGGGGCGGTCTTGCCGTCGGCGGCGAGCACGTCGACGAGCGGGGCGGGCACGCCGAGCGTGCGGAAAGTGATGTCAGACATAGGGCTTTTCTGGGCTGGATGCCCGGATCGGTTCGGCCTGCCGCGAATGCGCGTGCAGGTTCGCCGTACGAATCCTTCGATACGCGGGCCTTCGGCCCGCAACTCAGGGACCGACTTCCGTCAAGGTCCCGCGGTCGTTCTACGACGCGAGAAGCGCCAGGATCGGCGCCGCAAGTGGTCCCAGTCTAGCAGCGGAGAGGTTGCGGTGATCTCGATATCCCCACGGCTACCCCGCGGCACCCGATCACCGGAGGTGAGACGGCACTCGATCACCGGGGGGTGAGGCGATACCCGGTCACCGGAGGTGAGAGGGCACCCGGTAGGCGGGCGCTCGGGGAGAAGCGTCCTAAACGCAGGCCGAACCGTATCTCAGGCCGGCCGTCGGGGCTGCCGACGCCTGCTCAGCCTGCCGCCGGCACGACAGCCGCCCGAACGGCACGACAGACACCCGAGAAATCGGGCCGGCGGACTCACCCCGCGAAGCGGTCGGTGGCCGCGCGCAGCGCGCGGGCGATGCCCGGCTCGCTGGCAGAGTGCCCGGCATCCGGCACGACGACCAGCTCCGCCTCCGGCCACGCCCGGTGCAGGTCCCAGGCGGTCATCATCGGGGTGCACACGTCGTAGCGGCCCTGCACGATCACCGCGGGGATGCCCCGGATCGCCCCGGCATCCGCGATCAGCTGCCCCTCACGGAACCATCCGCCGTGCATGAAGTAGTGGTTCTCGATGCGGGCGAAGGCGACAGCGGCCTCGGGCTCGGCCATCGAGGCGACCAGGTCGGGATCGGGCAGCAGCGTGAGGGTGGATGCCTCCCACGTCGTCCACGCCACGGCCGCCGGCACGTGCACCGCGGGGTCGGGATCGGTGAGGCGCCGGTGGTACGCCGCGATCAGGTGGGAGCGCTCGAGCACCGGGATCGGCGCGAGGTAGTCCTCCCACAGGTCCGGGAACAGCGCCGACGCCCCACCCTCGTAGAACCACTCGAGCTCGTGCCGGCGCAGGGTGAAGACGCCGCGCAGCACGATCTCGGTGACCGACGACGGGTGGCACTCGGCGTAGGCGAGGGCAAGGGCCGACCCCCACGATCCGCCGAAGACCTGCCAGCGCTGGATGCCGAGGTTCCGCCGCAGCAGCTCGATGTCGGCGACGAGATGCCAGGTCGTGTTGTGCCGCAGGTCGGCACCGGGAGCGCTCGCGTGCGGCGTCGACCGCCCGCAGCCGCGCTGGTCGAACAGCACGATGCGGTACTTCTCGGGGTCGAAGAATCGCCGGTGCCACGGCGAGATCCCCGCACCGGGGCCGCCGTGCAGGAAGACGACGGGCTTGCCTTCGGGGTTGCCGCATTGCTCCCAGTACAGCCGCTGCCCGTCGCCCGCGAACAGGACGCCGGTCTCAGAGGGCTCGATCGGCGGGTAGAGGATCTCATCGAGGTGCGCCGGCCCGGAATAACCGCCGCGCGCGCTCGGCCCGCTCACGCCCGCCTCCCCCGCACGACGCCCACGACGCGCACGCGGCAGGCACGGCAGGCTCTCCGGGCATCCGCACCGTTTTTTCTCACATAGGCGTTGCCAGTGAACGTCATGTGCTCACCGTAGCGTCCCCGTAGGCTCGAAGCATGGATGCCATGCACGACGCCTCGGCCGGAGCCGGCCCGACGCCTCGGCGGGCGAGCCCGACGCCGAGCCCGTCGCCGCCCGAGCCTCCGAACTTCTCTGAGAGGAGTCAGCCATGGACCTCCTGCTGATCGGCATCGTCGCGCTCCTCGCCGTCGTCGCCGTCGCCATCGTGACGACCCTCGCGCAGCGGCTGGGGGTCGCCGGCCCCCTGCTGCTGGTCGCGCTGGGGCTGTGCGTCGGATTGCTTCCGTTCGTGGAGGTGCCCGAGATCGATCCCGAGTGGATCCTCGTCGGGGTGCTCCCGCCGCTGCTGTACGCCGCCGCCGTGCGACTGCCGGCGATCGAGTTCCGCCGCGACTTCACCCCGATCGCGGGGCTCGCCGTGATCCTCGTGGTGGGCACGGCGCTCGCCCTCGGCGGGTTCTTCGCGCTGCTGCTGCCCGACACCGGGTTCGCGCTCGGCGTCGCTCTCGGGGCGATCCTGAGCCCGACGGATGCCGTCGCCACCGGCATCGCCAAGCGTCTGGGCATCGCGCCGCGCGTGATCACGCTGCTGGAGGGCGAGAGCCTGCTCAACGACGCGACGGCGCTCGTGCTGCTGCGCACCGCGCTGCTGGCGGTCGCGGCCGGATCGTTCTCGTTCGGCTCGGCGGTCGGCAGCTTCGCCTGGGCGGTGTTCATCGCCGTCGCAGTGGGAGCGCTCGTGGGATGGCTCACGATGCGGTTGCGCTCGTGGGTGCGCAGCTCTCCGGCATCCACCGCCATCGGGTTCACGGTTCCGTTCCTCGCCTACCTGCCCACCGAGCATCTCGAGGGGTCGGGGCTGGTCGCGGCGGTCGTCGCGGGGATCGTCGCCGGTCAGGGGGCGCAGCGCTGGTTCACGCCCGAGCAACGCCTGTCGGACGAGGTCAACTGGCGCACCGTCGAGCTCGTGCTCGAGGGCGGCATCTTTCTCGTCATGGGCCTCGAGCTCGACCAGATCGTCGAGGACGTGCTCTCCCGCAACGAGGGCATCGCCCTGCCGACCGCCCTCGCGCTCGGCGCGCTCGCGATCGTCCTCGTGGTGCGAGCCGGCTTCGTCGCTGTGCTGCTGTGGGCGGGCCGCTGGCGCGGCCGGCGCATCGATCGCACCCGCATCGAGCAGTTCGACGCGAAGCTCGATGAGATCGCCGAGCAGGGCTGGCCGGAGCAGGGCGCCCTAGGGGCGAGGGGGCGCGGGCGCAGGGCGCCCAGCCCGCAACAGGCCGAGCGCCGGCTCAGCACGATGCGCACCCGCGTCACACGGCTGCTGGCCGACCTGGACTACTACCAGTCCTCGCCGCTCGGCTGGAAGCATGGGACGGTCATCGTGTGGGCGGGCATGCGCGGCGTCGTGACCCTCGCGGCGGCCCAGACGATCCCGCGCACGGTCGAGTCGCGGGCGGAGCTGGTGTATATCGCCTTCATCGTCGCGCTCGTGAGCCTCATGCTGCAGGGGTTCACGCTGCCGTGGCTCGTGCGAGCCCTGCGGCTGAGCGCCCCGGGAGAGGTGTCGGACACGACGGAGCGGGTGCGGCTCGATGACGAGTTGCGGGCGGCGGCGGCATCCGCGGTCACGGGCGGCGCGCTCGTGCGCCGCGACGGAACGCCGTTCGACGCCGACCTGCTGAGCCGGACGGGCATGCGCTACGCGCAGCCACCCGACGACGACTCTTCGGCGTCTGCGCAGGAGATGCTCGAGCTGCACCTCGCCGTGCTCGAGGAGATGCGCGCGCGGCTGATCGCCCTGTCGTCGGACGGCACGTTCGGCACCGGCACGCTGCGGCACGCGATGGCCCGGCTCGACGCCGACCAGATCAGCGTCGAGCTGCGCCTGCGCGACGAGGGGTGAGGGTCCGGGCCGCGTCCCCGGCCTCGCTCGCCTGTCACACGTGCTTCGGTGCCGTCCGTGCTGTGCGACCGGGGGAGCGTCTGGCGAGGAAGCGGGCTCGGCACCGGCAGGGGTGAGGCCGCACCTGAGGGACAATGGATGCCGTGAGCACGCCATCCGACCGCCCCGACGGGCGCGGCCCCGCCGATTACGCCGAGTCGGTCGCGCTCCCGGCCGCCCCCGAGGCTGTGCCCGCGATCCTGTCGGGCGCCGACTGGTGGGCGGCGCGCCCCGCCGGCGCGCGTCTGGTCGGCCTCGTGGTGGCTCGCGACGATCTGCCCTCCGTGATCGCCCAGCGCGACGCGCTGGCCCAGTTCGGAGTGCCGATCGAGGGGTTCCGGCACCCCGCTCCCGAGACGGGGGAGAGCTGGTCGGAGCGTCTGACGCGCCTGTTCGGCCGGCTGACGTCCGGCGACGTCGTCGTCGTCGCCGACAAGCACGCCCTCGGCCGCACGACAGACGAGGAAACGCACGCGATCGCCGAGTTGCGCCGCCGCGGCGTCATCGTCAAGGTGCTGGGCTCGAGCCGGAGCTGACCCCGGCGGGCCTCGGCGGATGCGGACGCCGCGTCACCCCGCCCGGTGGCAGCCGACGAGGTGATCGTCGACCATGCCGGCCGACTGCATGAGCGCGTACATCGTCGTGGAGCCGACGAAGCGGAAGCCCGCCGCGCGCAGCGCCTTCGAGAGGGCGTCGGATGCCGAGGTCGTCGCGGGCACGTCGGCGACGCCGACGGGGCGTTCCGTGGGTTCACGCGGCGCCGGGGCGAACGACCACATCAGGGCGTCGAGCTCGCCCGGCGCCATCGCCACCACGAGCCGGGCGTTGGCGATGGTCGCGAGGATCTTCGCACGGTTGCGGATGATGCCGGCATCCGCCAGCAGCCGTTCGACGTCGGCGTCGCTGAACGCGGCGACGGCTTCGGGGTCGAAGCCCGCGAACGCCTCGCGGAAGCAGGGCCGCTTGCGCAGGATCGTGATCCACGACAGTCCGGCTTGGAAACCCTCCAGCGCGAGCTTCTCGAACAGCGCCCGGTCGCCGCGCAGCGGCCTCCCCCACTCCTCGTCGTGGTAGCGGCGGTACTCGGGATCGTCGCCGACCCAGCCGCACCGGGTGAGGCCGTCGGGGCCGGTGCGCAGGTCGCTCATCCCGCCAGGCTAGCCGCGCGGCGCGAAGGATGGGATGTGACAAGGACCCCGACCCTGGGGCCGGGTGAGGCTACCTCTTCTTGAGGGACTTCTCCGAGACCGGGGCCTGGCCCGACGCGGCGAGCGCCGCGTCGTAGGCCCGGGCCTCGTCCTGGCGCTCGCGCTCGGCGCCCGAGGCGATCGGGGCACGCACGTGCTCGGGGGCGAATCCGTAGGCATCCACGAGGTCCTGCGCGTGCGGACGCAGCCGCAGGCACAGCCGGTCGATGTAGCGCGAGACGGATGCCGCCCGCTGCGCGGACAGCCTCCCCTTGATGAGGTACCAGGCCAGGTGCTTCTCGATCAGATGCAGCCCGAACAGGTCGCGCAGCCACGTGAGCACCTGCACCGTGCCGGCATCCTCGACACCCGCGATGCCGTCGGTGAACGCCTCCCATTGCAGCAGCTCGCCGTGCGCCCGGGCGGCCTCGAGCAGCTCGGCCTGGTTCGCATTGAAGATCGCCGCCGCCTGTGCGGGCGAGGCCTTGGATGCCGCGCGCAGCCGCCCTGCGACATCGGAGACCATCTGCTGCACACGCCCCGCGAGCAGCTCGTGTTGCTGGTCGGCGCGCAACCCGAACTCGACCGAGCGGGCGGTCGAGCCGAGATCGGTCACCGACTGCCCGAGCTGACGCAGCCGGGCGCCGTGGAAGATCTTGCCCGCGGCCTGTCGTGCGGCAAAGGATGCCAGCGCGGAGGCATCCGCCCCTGTGAACTGCTTCGCGAAGTCCCCCAGCAGCCGCTTGCCGACGAGCTGCAGCAGCACGTTGTTGTCACCCTCGAAGGTGACGTAGACATCGAGGTCCTGGCGCAGGCCGACGAGCCGGTTCTCGGCGAGGAATCCTGCGCCGCCGCACGCCTCGCGCGCCTCCTGGATCGTGCTCAGGGCGTTCCACGTCGACAGGGGCTTGAGCGCTGCGGCGAGCGTCTCGAGGTTCTCGCGCTCCTCGGGGGTGTCGTTCCGCCCCGAGAACACCCCGTCGAAGGCGCGCACGAGCTCGTCGTTCGCGAAGAACTGGGCGTAGTTCTGGGCGAGGAGGGGCAGCAGGCGGCGCTGGTGCTTGCCGTAGTCGAGCAGCACGACCTCGTCGGTTCCGGCCCCCGCGTCGAACTGACGGCGCTGGTTGGCATAGGTCAGGGCAATGTACAAGGCCAGCGCCGTTCCGGTGGTAGCCGCTCCGTCGAGCGAGACGCGGCCCTGCACGAGGGCGCCGAGCATCGTGAAGAAGCGCCGCCCCGGGCTCGCGATCTCGGAGGTGTACGTGCCGTCGGCGGCGACGTCGCCGTAACGGTTGAGCAGGTTGAAGCGCGGGATGCGCACGTGATCGAAGTGCAGGCGGCCGTTGTCGATGCCGTTGAGTCCGCCCTTGACGCCGTCGTCCTCGCCGCCGACGCCGGGCAGGAACGCGCCGTTCTCGTCCCGCAACGGCACGAAGAAGCAGTGCACGCCATAGTCGACGCCGCCGGTGATGAGGCGCGCGAACACGGTCGCGACGCGCCCGTGCAGCGCGGCGTTGCCGAGGTAGTCCTTCCACGCCCCGCGGAACGGGGTGTGGATGACGAACTCCTCGGTCTCGGGGTCGTAGGTCGCGGTCGTGCCGATCGCGGCGACGTCGGAGCCGTGGCCGGTCTCGGTCATCGCGAAAGCGCCCGGGAGTTCCAGCTCGATGACGTCGCGCAACCAGGCATCCCAGTGCTTCTTCGTGCCGAGCTGGTAGATCGCCGAGCCGAACAGCCCCCACTGCACGCCGGACTTGATCTGCAGGCTGGGGTCGGCCAGCACGAGCTCCATGAACCCGGCGAGGTTCGCACCGTTGTCATCCAGCCCGCCATACTCGGCCGGGAAGGAGCGGCGCGAGCCGTTGCCTGCCGCGAGCAGCCGCAGCTGCCCGAGCACCCGCTCGCGGTGCTCGGGCATGCTCAGGCCGTCGATGCGCCAGAACGCGGGGTCCTTGATCAGCTCGCGGACCTCACGCCGGGTGTCGGCCCAGGTGCCGAGCAGCAGACCCGTGACCGCGGGAACGTCGATGCGCGGATCGGATGCCTCGTCCGCGGCGACCTCCGTAGCCGACGCGCCCGGCGTGGCCTCCGTGGCCTCGGTGGTCTCCGTGGCCTCGGCCTGGCGGCGGCCGGAAGCGGTCTTCTTGCGGCGGGCAGGTCGTCGGACGGCGGCGTCGGTCATGACACACCTTTCAGCGAGGGGAGGAACACGCCGACGGTAGGTCGATCACAGCAGCAGGGCAAAACCGCTGCGCGGTGTCCACAACGCAGTGAAGCACCCCGGCATCCCTCACTGTGCGAGACCCACACCCGCCTCCCGTGACACTGAGCGTCAGCACTCAGCACCGCCGAACCCGAGCTGACCGATACCGGATGCCGTCAGCCGCGCAGCGACGCGGGCGAGACCCGCGGGAAGGGCCGCCCGGAGCACGGTGTAGAGCCCGCCGACGGCATCCTGGTGCCGGAATCGCGGCGCGGGGGTTGCGACGAGCACCCCGTCGATGAGCTCGTGCCGGTGCCCGTCGTCGGGCAATGCATCCAGATCGGCGCGCACGAGCTCCCTGCCATACGGCAGGGACATCGACGCCTCGCCGGTCAAAGCCGTCCTCGCATTCGCCCCCCTCGTTCACGGCACCCATCGTGCCGCGATGGCGCCCGCGACGGAATCGATCCAGGAAATCTGTGGATAGCGCGCCGGTCTCACCGCGCCCGGGTGCGGCGCGGAGAGCGGAGCCCGCCGACGCTACAGCGTCAGCCCGTGCCCGAACCGGAACAGCGGATCGGCGGTGTCGAACGGCACGTCGGGGCGGGATGCCTCGACAGCCGCCATCGACCTCGGGATGTCGAACGGCAGCGTGCCCTGCGCCGGCGCGGCGCCGGTGAGCACGTCGAGCAGCGCAGCGGCGCTGGCACCCCAGTTCGCGGTGAGGGCGACTCCGGCCTCGACGATCGGCGCGAGGATCGCGGGGCGGTCGAGAAAGACGTCGACGACGGTGGGCACGACGGCCGCGACCTCGCGCACGTGCGCGATCGTCTCCTCAGGAAAGTCCAGCGAGCCGGAGTGGAAGAAGTTCTCGAACATCGACGGGCGCTGCTCGAACGGCGCCTGCAGGCGCAGCACCGCGATGTCGGCCTCGGCGGGCGTGGCGACGACCTCGCCGTACGCGGCGGCCGCCTCGGCGTCGATGCCCTCGACGTACAGCTTCGCGCCGCGGGCGAAGGGCACGGCATCCGTCACGGTCAGCACCGTGATCGAGGCGCGCTGCGCGGCCTCGCCCGCCGCACGGAACTCCGGCGCGCCGACGATGCGGTCGGCGGCTTCGACATCGACGTACGGATTCTCGAACAGACCGAGCACGAACTTCTCGCGCAGCAGGCGCCGCGCCGAGACGTCGAGGCGCTCCTCGGCGACCGTGCCGTCCTGCACGAGATCGAGCAGGATCTCGGTGCAGCGCTCGCCGCCGAGCTGGTCGGCGCCGGCATCGAGGATCTTCGCCATCCGCTCATGCGGTGTGAGGTGCTCGACGCCCCACGCGCGCGCCGGGAAGTCGGTGCCCATGATCGCGTGGTCGGTGACCAGGCCCCAGTCGGTGCAGACGATGCCGTCGAACCCGAACCGCTCGCGCAACAGCCCCGTCAGCACGGACTTGTTGAAGCCGAAGCCGACCTCCTCGTACTGGGTGCCCACCGGCATGCCGTAATAGGGCATCACCTGACTCACGCCGGCGGCGAAGGCGGCCTCGAATGGCTTCAGGTGCAGCTCGAACTGGTCGCCGGGGTAGACCTGCTCGCGGCCGTAGGCGAAGTGCGGGTCTTCGCCGTCCTTCTGCGGGCCGCCGCCGGGGAAGTGCTTGAGCATCGTCGAGACCGAGGATGCCCCGAGCGTCTCGCCCTGGAACCCACGGATATAGGCGGCACCCATCCGGCCCGCCAGCTCGGCATCCTCTCCGAAGGTCTGCAGCTGTCGTGACCATCGCGGCTCGGTCGCCAGGTCCACCTGAGGGTGCAACGCGACTCGTATGCCGACGGCGGTATATTCTCGCCGGGCGATGTCGCCGAAGCGCCGCACGAGCTCTTCGTCGCGGGTCGCGGCAAGGCCCAGCGCGTCGGGCCACTGCGAGAACGGGCCCGACAGCAGCGCCGCGCCCGGGTTCTCGGTGAACGAGTGGCGCGGGTCGGTGGAGATCGTCACCGGGATGCCGAGGCGTGTGGATGCCGCGAGCTCCTGCAGCCGGTTGTGCCACTGCGCGATGACGCCTGCGGTGGGCGCGACACTCAGCAGGTTGAAGTGGTTCATGTGACGGACGCGGACGTATTCGTCGGTCGACGGCAGGCCGAAGGCGGGGTCGCCGTCGGAGAGCGCGCCCTCGTCGCCCATCGTGATCATGGTCTGGAAGAAGAGTCCGACCTTCTCCTCCAGCGTCATCTGGCTCAGGAGGATCTCGACGCGCTCGTCGATGGGAAGGCTCGCGTCCCGGTAGCGGGTGTCGACAGGGATCGTGGTGGCATCGTTGCTCATGAGTCCATTATGAACTGAACGCGGTTAGGTTTTTGTGCGCGCACGGCGGAGCGTGATCAGCCCGCGGCGGCGATGAGGGCCAGCACCGCCTCGCCGTACGCCTCGCGCTTCTTCACGCCGATGCCGGTGATGCCCTCGAGAGCCGCGATCGATCGCGGGCGCTGATCGGCCAGGGCGCGCAGGGTGGCATCGCCGAAGACGATGTACGCGGGAACGCCCTGCTCTTTCGCGGTGGCCGCACGCCACGCGCGCAGGGCCTCGAACAGATCGCGGTCGGCGCCCGCGACGGCATCCACAGCCGCGGGCTTGCGCACGCGGGTCGCCCCGCCCCTTCCCCGCACGTCGCGGCGCAGCGGCACCGCCGCCTCGCCGCGCAGCACGGCCGCGCCCTCGTCGCCGACGGCCAGCACGCCGTACTCCCCTTGCGCGACGAGGATCCCCCGGGCGAGCAACTGCCGGACGACGCTGCGCCAGTCCTGATCGCTGAGGTCGGCGCCGAGGCCGTACGTCGAGAGCCGGTCGTGGCCCTGCTGGCGGATGCGGTCGGTCTGCGCCCCGCGCAGGATGTCGATCAGGTGCCCCGCACCGAACGCCTGCCCGCGCTCGCGCTGAAGACGCACGATCGTCGACAGCAGCTTCTGCGCGGGGATCAGCCCGTCCCACGTGTCGGGGGCGTCGAGACAGGTGTCGCAGTTGCCGCACGGGTCGGATGCCTGCCCGAAGTACGCGAGCAGGTTCTGCCGTCGGCACGAGACCGTCTCGCACAGCGCGAGCATCGCGTCGAGGTGCTGGCCCAGACGCTGCCTGTAGGCACGGTCGCCCGGCGACTGGTCGATGAGCCGGCGTTGCTGCACGACGTCGCCGAGGCCGTAGGCCATCCACGCGACGGCGGGGTCGCCGTCACGGCCCGCGCGGCCGGTCTCCTGGTAGTAGCCCTCGACCGACTTCGGCAGGTCGATGTGGGCGACGAAGCGCACGTCGGGCTTGTCGATGCCCATGCCGAAGGCGATCGTGGCGACCATGACGACGCCGTCCTCGCGCAGGAACCGCTCCTGATTGCGGGCGCGGGTGCCGGCATCCAACCCCGCGTGATACGGCAAGGCGTCGATGCCCTGCTTCTGCAGGAACTCCGCCGTCTGCTCGACCGACGTGCGGCTGAGCGCGTAGACGATGCCGGCGATCGGGCCCCCCGCGCGTCGAGCAGCTGCCTCCTCCCCCCTCCCCGGTGGCCCCGCAGCTGCCACAGCGAAACCACGGATGAACTGCAGCAGCTGCCTTCGCGGATCGACCTTCGACTCGATCCGGTACTGGATGTTCGGCCGGTCGAAGCTCGCGACGAAGTGCTTCGCGGAAGGCAACCGCAGCCGCTCGGTGAGCTCGCGGTGGGTCTCGCGCGTGGCGGTGGCGGTCAGGGCCATCCGCGGCACGCCCGGGAACCGCTCGGCGAGATCGCCCAGGGCGAGGTAATCGGGGCGGAAGTCGTGGCCCCACTGGCTCACGCAGTGCGCCTCGTCGATCGCGATGACGCTGAGCCTCCCGCGCTGCAACAGCGCCGTGGTCGCCGGCGCGCTCAGACGCTCCGGCGCGACGTAGAGCAGGTCGAGCTCGCCGGCGACGAACGCCCGCTCGACACCGGCGCGCTCGGGGGGCGACTGCGTCGAGTTGAGGTACGCGGCGCGCACGCCGTTCGCCACGAGAGCGTCGACCTGGTCGTGCATGAGGGCGATCAGGGGGCTGACGACGAGGCCCGTGCCGGCCCGCACGAGTGCGGGCACCTGATAGGTGATCGACTTGCCCCCGCCGGTGGGCATGAGCACGACGGCATCCCCGCCGCCGATCACGTGCCGGGCGATGGCCTCCTGGTCGCCACGGAACGCGTCGTAGCCGAAGACCTCCTTCAGCACGGCGCGCGGATCGGCGCCCGTGCGGTCACGGCGCGCGGGGTCATCATCGCGCCGCTCGTCCAGAGCAAGGAGATCCGCCGGGGAAAGGACGATTCCCGAGGCATCCATCCTTTGCTGGGCAGATCTCCTGTTTTGGGCGGATGCCGGCGGCAAGACAGCCGCCGACCGAGCGGATGCCTCCACAGGTGCCGCAGCAGCTCTCGTGGCGCGGGCCAGGGCCCCGCCGTAGCCGTCATAGGCGGGGTCGGGCGGCAGCGACTCCGGGTCGTCGGGCGGGGTCAGCGAATCGACATCCCACGGCACGTCCGCGTACGGATCGTCGTACGGGTCGCCGGGTTCGCTCACCAGACCAGGCTAGCCGCGGCATCCGACGTTCTTGATGTTGCGGCTCGCGGAGGAGAGTTCTCCCCCTCCCCTGAAAGTTCTCCCCTTGGCCGCTACAGCCGCAGCACCTCGGTGACCCGCACGACGGCCATGCCTTCGGCGACGGATGCCTCCAGGTCCACCTCGGCGCGGATGCGCCAATCGTGGTCGCCCGCGGGGTCGTCGATCGTCTGCTCGACGTGCCACACTCCGGCTGCGGTCTTGTCGATGACGCACAGCGCCGGCGAGCGGGCGGGGCCGCCGGTGAGGATCGCGTCGTGCTCGTCGTAGTAGGCATCCAGCGCCGCCGGCCAGTCCACGTCGGGGTCGAGAGCGACGAGGTCATCGTCATCCTGCAGCGCCGCCAACTGCACACGCCGGAACAGCTCGTTGCGCACGAGCACCGTGAACGCGCGCGGGTTGTCGAGGATCGACGGCGGCGCGGGCGGCACGACGACGGCGCCCTCCGGTGCCGCCGCGGGGTCGACGAGCGCGGCCCACTCGTCGACGAGGCTGGAGTCCACCTGGCGCACGAGCTCGCCGAGCCACTCGATGATGTCCCGCAGCTCGTCGGTGCGCGCGGTCTCGGGCACCGTCTGGCGGATCGCGCGGTAGGCGTCGGAAAGGTACCGCAGCACGAGCCCCTCGCTGCGCTGCAACTGGTAGAACGAGACATATTCCGCAAACGACATGGCACGCTCGAACATGTCGCGCACGACCGACTTGGGGCTCAGTTCGAAGTCACGCACCCACGGCTGGCTCGACGCGAACACCTCGAACGACTGCGCGAGCAGCTCTGCGAGCGGCTTCGGGTGGGTGATCTCCGCGAGCAGGGCCATCCGCTCGTCGTACTCGATGCCGTCGCGCTTCATGGCAGCCACGGCTTCGCCGCGGGCTGTGAACTCCTGCTGACTCAGGATGGCCCGCGGGTCGTCGAGGGTCGCCTCGATGATGCTCACCACGTCGAGGGCGTAGTGGCCGGTGCCGGCTTGCGTCGTGCGTGGCGAACTCCTCCCATCCGCGGAGGAGTCACCGGGGGTTGAGCCCACGGCATCCGCCGGTTGGGAGGGGTTCGCCACCCCCGGGTCGAGCAGCTCGACGGCCGCGAGCGCGAACGGCGACAGCGGCTGGTTGAGCGCGAAGTTCGGCTGTAGCTCCACCGTGAGGCGGATCTGCCGAGAACGCGCGAACCGCTCCGCATCGGGCCGATCGCCGGCAGATTGCGCGTTCTCGGTGGTGTTCTCCGTGGCGATCTCGACGATCCCAGCGTCCCGCAACGTGCGGAAGATCGCGAGCGCGCGCCGTGCCAGGGCGTACTTCTGCGCCCGGGGCTGGTGGTTGTCGAACACGAGCGAGCGCACGTTCCCGAAGACCTCCCCGCCGCGGCCGATCAGGTTGATCATCGTCGCGGCGGTGAGCTTCAACTGCGGCACGAGGGGCTCGGGCTCGGCCGCGACGAGGCGCTCGAAAGAGCCGAAACCCCAGTTCACGACCCCCGTCGGCGCCTTCTTGCGCACGATCTTCTTACGCTTGGCCGCATCGTCGCCGGCCTTGGCGAGGGCGACGGCGTTCTCGATCTCCCACTCCGGCGCCATCACGACGACGTTGCCGTAGGGGTCGTACCCGGCTCGCCCCGCACGCCCCGCGATCTGATGGAACTCGCGCGCGCTCAGCTGCCGCATCCTCGTGCCGTCGTACTTGCTGAGCGTCGTGATCACGACCGTCCGAATCGGGACGTTGATTCCGACCCCGAGCGTGTCGGTGCCACAGATCACCCGTAGCAGCCCGCGCTGGGCGAGCGTCTCGACGAGCCGCCGGTACCGCGGCAACATGCCGGCGTGGTGTATGCCGATTCCGGCACGTACGAGCCGCGACAGGGTCTTGCCGAAGCCGGTCGTGAAGCGGAACCCGCCGATGGCCTCGGCGATCTCGTCACGCTGCGCGCGCGTGGTCAGGGCGGCGGATGCCAGGGCCTGCGCCCGCTCCAGCGCGGCCGCCTGTGCGAAGTGCACAATGTAGACCGGCACCTCCCGCTCGTCGACGAGCATCGTGAGCACCTCGTGCACGGGGCGGCGCTCGTAGGAGTGATGCAGCGGCACGGGACGTTCGACTCCCGTGACCTGCACGACGGGCCGACCCGTGCGCCGTTCCAGGTCGTCGGCGATCGGCGTGACGTCGCCGAGGGTCGCCGACATCAGCAGGAACTGCGCCCGCTGCAGCAAGAGCAGCGGCACCTGCCAGGCCCAGCCCCGGTCAGGGTCGCCGTAGTAGTGGAACTCGTCCATCACGACCTGGTCCGCGCCGGCATCTGCGCCCTGCCGCAGCGCGAGGTTCGCCAGGATCTCGGCCGTACAGCACACGATCGGCGCATCGGGGTTGACCGACGAGTCGCCCGTCACCATGCCCACGTTCTCGGCGCCGAAGATCTCGACGAGGGCGAAGAACTTCTCGCTGACCAGGGCCTTGATGGGCGCCGTGTAGTACGACCGGCTACCGGATGCCAGGCATGCGGCGTGCGCCGCGATCGCGACCAGCGACTTGCCGGTCCCCGTCGGGGTCGACAGGATCACGTGCGCGCCCGAGACCAGCTCCATGACCGCCTCGTCCTGCGCCGGGTAGAGTGTCAACCCGCGACCGGCCGCCCATGCGACGAAGCCGTCGTACACGGCATCCGGCGACGCGCCCCGCGGCACGAGGTCAACCAGCGCGTCGGTCATCCCTCGAGTCTGCCAGCCCCCGCGAATCTGCCCGCCCCGCGAGTCACCAGCTCACTCGCGAATCACCAACCCGCTCGCGCGCGTCGCGTGGTGACTCGCGAGGCGCGTGGTGACTCGCGGGGGCCCCGCTACGCTGGGTCCGTGGCCCGAACCCGCCTGTCGACGCGCGTGCTGCTCGTGTGCGCGGCGATCGGGGTCGCGACCGGCATCGTCGGCGGGGTCGCGGGGCTTCTGACACCGCTCGTGCTCGCGACGGCGCCGTTCGCCTACGGGCTGCTGCTGGGCGCCCACGTGCTGCCGGGAATCATCGCCCAGGAGGTTCTGCGCCAACCCCTCGTCGCGCTCCTCGCGCATGTGTTCGCGGCGCTGGTCGCGAGCGCGTTCAACCCCGCCTGGGCGGGCCGCTTCATCGGCACGGCCCTGCTGTTCGGCGCCATCCAGGAGGGCGTCGCCGCCCTCACCCGGTACCGATCCTGGGGCCCGTGGCGGTTCTTCGTCTCGGCGGTGGTCATCGGCGCGCTCGTCGCGGCCGTCGTCTTCTTCGTGGCCCACCTCGGGGCGCTCGCGCCGTGGGCACAGGTGATGTACCTCGCCCTGTCGCTGCTCGGCCCGATCGCCTGGACCGCGGCCGGGCTCGGCATCGGCGCCTCCCTGCGGCGCGCGGGCGTCGCACGACGCACCACCGACCGCTGAGGGGATGCCGGCGGCCCGGGCGAACGGGACGATTCCCCCCGACGTCTGCGTCGGAGGCCTCGGCTGCGTCGGCTGCGTCGGAGGCCTCACGCACGGACCCGAGGCGGACCCGAGGCGGACCCGAGGCGGCGCACAACTCAGGCTCTTTGCATAAGAGTTCTCCGCTCCTCCGCGTCATCGCGCGGTTCTCGGCTGGCGGTGCCGGTATTCTGCCTGAGTTATGCGCCGCCACAGGCAGAGCCTCTAAGTTAGGGTACGCTTACTTCTCCCCCGACCCGCTGGGAACCCCGTGACCTCTGCCGTATCCGGCGACGCGCCGCCCGCGCTGCTGAGCGTGCGGGGACTCGGCATCCGCCATGACGGGGCCGACACGTCGACGCCGGCCGCGGCGACGTTCGAGGTCGCCCGCGGCGAGGTCGTGCTGCTGCTCGGCCCGAGCGGCGCAGGCAAGTCGACGCTTGCGCTCGCGCTGAACGGTCTGATCCCGCACGCCGTCCCGGCGACCCTCGACGGCACCGTGCTCGTCGACAGGCTCGACACGCGCACGACGCCGGTCGCGACGCTGAGCACGCGCGTCGGGATGGTCTTCCAAGATCCCGACGCGCAGCTGGTCACCGGGACGGTGCTCGACGAGGTCGCCTTCGGACCCGAGAACCTGAAGCTGCCGGTCGCTGACGTTCTCGCCCGCACCGAGGACGCGCTGCGGCGGGTGGGCCTGTGGGAGCGGCGGGCCGAGAACCCCGACCGGCTCAGCGGCGGCGGGCGCCAGCGGCTCGCGATCGCGTGCGCCCTCGCGATGGGCTCTCCGCTGCTCGTGCTCGACGAGCCGACCGCCAACCTCGACCCGCGGGGCATCGAGGAGGTCTACGGCGCCCTCGGCGAGCTCATCGCGGCGGGCGACCGCGCGATCGTGCTCATCGAGCACAACCTCGACGCCGCCGTCGCGATCACCGACCGCGTCGTCGTGCTCGACCACGACGGCCGCACCGTCGCCGACGGAACCGTGGATGCCGTGCTGCGCGACCGCGCGGAGCAGCTGCACGCGATGGGGGTGTGGCTGCCGGTCTCGACCCTCGCGGCCCTGCGGTTGCGGGCCGCGGGATGGCGGCTCGACCCGCTGCCGCTGAGCCCCGAGGAGCTCGCCGCGGCTGTCGAGGAGGCGAAGGCGCCGGCATCCGTCGCCCACGGTTCGGGAGCAGACCTCCGTTCGGGAGAGCCGGATGCCGGGGCGACGCGCTCCCGAGGCGAGATCGCCCCCCGGACCCCCCACGCGGGCGAACCGCTGATCTCCGTGCGCGGCCTGCGCACCCGCCGCGGCCGGGGACCCGGTACGGAGATCCTGCACGGCATCGACCTCGACGTCACCGCGGGCGAGTTCGTCGCGATCGTGGGGGCGAACGGCGCGGGCAAGACGACGCTCCTCCAATCGATCGCGGGCGTCGCGCCGGTGCGCCGAGGGCAGGGGCACGGGCAGGGCCGGGTGACGGTCGGCGGCGTCGATGTCGCCGGCACGAGCTCGCGCGCCCTGTCGCGACGCATCGGCTTCGTGTTTCAGAACCCCGAGCACCAGTTCATCGCCCACACCGTCTTCGACGAGCTCGCCCACGGCCTGCGGCTGCAGCGCCTGACCGAGGCCGAGGTGCGCGAGCGCACGCTCGAGATGCTGTGCCGCTTCGGCCTCGAGGACAAGGCGGATGTCCACCCGTTCCTCCTCTCCGGCGGGCAGAAGCGGCGGCTTTCGGTCGGCACCGCGCTCGTCGCGGGTGCCTCCGTGCTCGCGCTCGACGAGCCGACCTTCGGTCAGGACCGCGCCCGCGCGGACGAGCTGCTGGGCCTGCTCGAGAATCTCAACCGCGAGGGCACCACGATCCTCGTCGTGACGCACGACATGCAGCTGGTCACCGAGTACGCGCGGCGCACGATCGTCATGGGCGACGGGCGCATCGTGGCGGATGCCGACACCCGCGACGTCTTCTCCGACGAGGCCGCCCTGCGCGCGGCGGGTCTGCGCCCGCCGCCGCTGCGCCGCGCGTTCGCAGCGGTGACGCGGCATCCGGAGCTCGCCCGCGTCACCCGGCTCGCCGACCTGCCCGCGGCCGATGCCCAGCGCGCCACGGGCGCGCCCGGAGACGGGGGCGCAGCGACTTCGGCGCCCCGGGCCGCCCGCGCGGAGGCCGCCCCGTGACCTCCGCCGTCGACCCGTACGCGACGACCCCCGCCCCGGGGAGGTTCCTGTTCGCGCTGAACCCGCTCGCCAAGCTCGCCGCTCCCCTGCCTGCGATGCTCCTGCTCGTGTTCGCGCGCGACCTCGCGACCCCGCTGTGCTTCCTCGCCCTGTCGTACCTCGTGCTGCTCGCCGGCGCCCGCCTGACCGCGCGGCTCGCGCTGCTGCTGGGCCTCGCGATTCCGGGAGCGGCGCTCATGATCGGCCTCGGCATGGCGCTGTGGACGGATGCCTCCCGCGTCGACACCTCGGTCGCTCTCGTCCGGATCGGCGACTGGAGCCTCTACGAAGGAGCCGTCCTGATAGGCCTCGCGACCGGCGTGCGCCTGGCATCCCTCGTCGCCCTCGCCCTCATCGCGGGCCTGACGACGAGCGGGCCCGACCTCGTTCGCGCGAGCGTGCAGCAGCTGCACGTTCCCTACCGCGTCGGGTACACAGCGCTCGCCGCCTTCCGCTTCGTTCCGCGGTTCGGCTACGAGCTCGACATCATCCGCCAGGCGCACCGCGTGCGTGGATCGCACGGGTCGTCGCCGTGGGGCCGCGGGCCGTTGTCGTGGGGCCGCGGGCCGTTGTCGTGGGGCCGCGGGCCGTTGTCGTGGGGCCGCGGGCCGTTCGCAGCACTCGCGCGCTGGTGGGGGTACGTCGTGCCGCTGCTGGCGGGGGCGATCCGGCACGCCGAGCGGGTCGCGCTCGCGATGGATGCCCGCGCCTTCGGCGCCCACCCTGACCGCACCGAGCGGCACCTCGTGCCCTGGCGGGGGCGCGACACCGCGTTCGTCGCCTCGTTCTGGGCCGTGAGCGCCGGCATCCTGACCCTCTTCTTCCCCTGGACCATGACCACCGCACTCTGAAAGGACCGTCGCATGCCCCGGTACTCCAGCCTCGTCAAGCCCGCGTCGCAAGACCTCATCCGTCTCGAGGTGCTGCGCACCGAACGGCTCAGCCCGCACTGGATGCGCGTCACCCTCGGCGGCGGCGAGATCGCCCGCTTCACGCCGATGGGCTACGACCAGTGGTTCCGGCTCTTCCTGCCGCACCGCGGACAGGGAGGAGGCAGCGGCGGCGAGGGGCTCGAGCGCATCCCCGCGAAGGCCAACAAGATCTTCGGCTACCTCAAGTACCTGCGCATCCCCGAGGGAGTGCGCCCCGTGATGCGCAACTACACGGTGCGCTCCTGGCGGGCAGCGGGCGCGAGCGGCGCGGGAGAAGGCCCGGAGATCGACGTCGACTTCGTGCTGCACGGGTCGGGTGAGACCGCCGGCCCCGCCTCTCGCTGGGCGGAAGCCGCGCAGCCGGGAGAGTCCGTCGTGATCATCGACGAGGGCCTCGGCTTCAATCCGCAGCGCGGCACCGAGCGCGTGCTGCTGATCGCCGACGAGACCGGCGCGCCGGCGGTCGCGGGAGTCTGCGCGTCGCTGCCCGCGACCGCCACGGGGCTCGCGCTGATCGAGGCGCCTTCCGCCGAGGACGTGCTCTCCTTCCCGGCGCCGGAGGGCGTCGAGGTGCGCTGGCTCGTGCGTCCCGAGGGCGCGAGGCCCGGCACCCTCGCGCTCGAGGCCCTGCGAGGGCTGGCCGCACCGGCATCCGACACCCACGCCTTCATCGTCGGGGAGCAGTCCCTGCCGACGGGCGCGCGGCGCCACCTCGTCGGCGCGGGACTCGACAAGAACCGCATCAGCTTCGTCGGGTACTGGCGGGTCGGGGCGGCCTCGCCCGCGCCGAAGCCGGAGCAGGCCCAGGCCGGCGGGCCCGTCCGATGAGCCGGGTCTCGACGGCATATCTGCTCACCTGCGCGGCGATCGGTGTCGCGACGGGCCTGCTCACGATCCCCGCGACGGCTGCGGCCAGTGCCCTCTCTCCGTCCGCGCCGCCGTTGGCCGCACTCACCTACGGCGCCTGGGTCGTCGGATTCGTGGTCGCGCTGCGGCTGATCGAGCGCCCCGGTGCGGGCGTGCTCACGGGTCTCATCTCAGGACTCGTCGCGGCCCCGTTCTCGACGACGGGGGCAGCGATCGTGATCACGAACGTGCTGTTCGCGTTCCTGGTTGAGTTGCCCTTCCTCGTGACCCGGTACCGGCGCTGGCCGACCTGGCTCTATTTCGCCGGCGCGGGCGCGACCGTGCTGCTGTACACGGTGTGGCGGTCGCTCGGGCAGAACCTGGCGGCGCTGGCACCCTGGGCCATCGCCGCCTTCTATGCGGCAGCGGTCGTCTCGGTGCTCGCCTCGGTGTGGCTCGGCATCGTGATCGCGGATCGGCTGCGCGCAGCTGGCGTCGCGCGCCTCGCGCGGAGGCGCCCGGACGCGACGTCATCCGTTCCAGACGGCACCGAGACCGCGCAATAGGCCCGGGCGAACGATGCGGCGACCTCGCGGGCTCTGTCCCGTCAGCGCTTGCCGACGATCTGGCGCGACACGATGTCGCGCATGATCTCGTTGGTGCCGCCGTAGATGCGGTGCACCCGGGCGTCGAGGAACGCCCGCGCGATCGGATACTCGGTGATGTAGCCGTAGCCGCCGTGCAGTTGCACGCCGGTATCGAGCAGCTCCCACTCGCGGTCGGTCGCCCAGAACTTGACCTTCGCGGCCTCTTCGGCCGTGAGCTTCTCGTCCTTGTAGAGCAGCATCGCGCGGTCGACATACGCCCACATCGCGTCGACGGTCGTGGCCATGTCGGCCAAGCGGAACCGGGTGTTCTGGAAGTCGGCGATCGGCTGGCCGAACGCCTCGCGGCTGAGGGTGTAGTCGCGCGTCCAGACAAACGCGGCCTCGCCGGCGGCCGCCGCGGACACACCGATCGACAGGCGCTCCAGCGGCAGGTTCATCATGAGCTGGACGAACCCGAGCCCCTCCTTGCCGCCGATGAGGTTCTCCTCCGGTACGAACACGTCGGTGAAGCTCAGCTCGGCGGTGTCCCAGCCGTGGAAGCCCATCTTCTCCAGCGTCCGGCTGTGATCGAAGCCCTCCATGCCGTCCTCGAGGATCAGCAGGCTGAAGGCATCCGGCCGGTTACCCTCTCCGGTCTTGACGAACGTCACCACGATGTCCGCCGTCTTGCCCGACGAGATGAAGGTCTTGGCGCCGTTGACGAGGTAGCCGCCGTCGACCTTCTTCGCGGTCGTCTTGATGCCGCGCAGGTCGGAGCCGGCGCCGGGCTCGGTCATCGCGAGCGCACCCAGAATCTCGCCGGTCGCCATCCCGGGCAGCCATTTCTCCTTCTGCGCCTGCGTGCCCATGTGCACGATGTAGGGCACGGCGAGGTCGTCCTGGATGCCGAGGGCACCGGCGAGCGAGCCGTACCCGGCCCGGATCGTCTCTTCGAGCACGACGGCGCGGAAGCGGTAGTCCTGCAGCATCCCGGCGCCGCCGAACTCCTCGGGGACGGAAAGCCCGATGATGCCCGCGTCGCCGGCGGCGAGCATCGTGGCGCGGTCGATCTGGCCGTCGGCTTCCCACTGCTTGCGCTTGTCCTCGGACGCGTAGCGCTTGAGAAACTCCTTGACGACGTCGCGGAACGCCTCGTGGTCCTCGTCGTAGATCTCGCGCTCCATCGTGCGCCTGCCTCTCTCTTCATCGAGCGTGATCACGTGTCGTCGCGCCGGATGCCGTGGCATCCCATCTCACCGTCGATGGTACTGCGTTTCATGGCTCACGCCGCCCGGGGAGACCGAGGAGCCACCCGAGGAAAGGAGACCTGCCGAGGAAAGGACTTTCCCCGCGGGATCCTCCTCGCTCCGGCAGATCTCCTGTGCTCGGCGAACCAGCAGGGCTCAGACGGGGGCGACCTGGCGTCCGCTGAGCTCTGCGAGCAGCTCGTCGCCGGGCCGCACCTCCTCGAACGGCGCGTCGATCTCGGCGCGGTCGAGCATCTCGGCCATCCGGCGGCGCCGCTGGCGCGCGATGAGCGTCACGACAGTGCCGGCGCGACCGGCGCGACCGGTGCGGCCGGAACGGTGCAGATAGGTCTTGTACTCGTCGGGCGCATCCGCCTGGACGACCAGGTCGATGTCGTCGACGTGGATGCCGCGCGCCGCGACATCCGTCGCGACGAGCACGTTCACCCGGCCCGAGGTCAGCCGCTCGAGATTGCGCGTGCGCTTGGCCTGGTTGAGGTCGCCGTGCAGGGCGACCGCCTTGATCCCGGCATCCTCGAACTGCTCGGCGAGCATCTCGGCGTACGCGCGGGTGCGGGTGAACACGAGGGTCTTGCCCTCTCTGCCGACCAGGCCCGTCAAGATCTCGGCCTTGTCGCGGTGGTCGATGACGAGCACGCGGTGGTCGATCGTGCCGGAGTCCTGGTCCTCACCGGCGACTTCGTAGACGGCCGGCTCGACGAGGAACTCGTCGACGAGAGCCACGACCTCGCGGTCGAGTGTCGCGGAGAACAGCAGCTTCTGGGCATCCGGCCGCACCAGGCGCAGGATCCGCTGCATCGGCTCGAGGAAGCCGAGCTCGCTCATGTGGTCGGCCTCGTCGAGCACGACGATCGCGATCTCGGAAAGGTCGAGCTTGCCCTGCTCCTGCAGGTCCTCGATGCGACCGGGGGTGCCGATGATGATGTCGACGCCCTTCTTGAGCGCCCCGACCTGGCGGCCCTGCGGCACGCCGCCGTAGATCTGGGTCGTGAACAGGCCGACGCTGCGCGCGATCGGCTGGACCGTGCCGTCGATCTGCAGCGCGAGCTCGCGCGTCGGCGCGAGGATCAGCGCGCGCGGCGCGCGACCGAACGCGCGGCGCTTGCCGGCCTGGCCGCGCAGCACCTTCTCCACCAGCGGCGCGCCGAAGGCGATCGTCTTGCCCGAGCCGGTGCGGCCGCGGGCGAGCACGTCCTTGCCGTCGAGAATGGGGCGGATCGTCGCGGCCTGGATCGGGAAAGGGGATGCCGCACCCAGCTCGCCGAGTGTGCGGACGATGTTCTCACCCAGCCCCAGCTCGGCGAAGCTCACGCCCGAGACCTCGTCAGCCTGCACGGCCTGGGCCTGCAGCTTCTCGTGCACGACATCGGCGTGGTCTTCGAAAGCGCGCGTCGCGCGGCCGGCATCCGTGCCGCGCCCGTTCGACCGGCCCGCGCCGTACGCGGCGCCGGCAGCCCGCGCGGGACGCCGGTCGCGGTCCTCGCGCCGCGGGCGGGCGTCGGAGCGTGCGTAACTCCTCCGATCCGAGCCGTTCGCGTCGACATCGCGCCGATTCGGGCGCTCCGCGCGCGGACGGGAGGAGTTCGCCACAGCGTCGCGAGAGTGCGAGCGGATGCCGCGGGCCTCGTCGCGACCCGCGCGCTCCTGCGCGCTCCAACGCTGCTTCTTGGCGGGAGCCTCCTCCGCTTCCGGGCGGTAGCCGCGGTGGCCGGGGCTCTTGCTGCCCGGCTTGCCCGCGGACGACTGTCCGGGGCGCCGCCTCGCGTCTGGGGAGGAGGTCTTCTGGCCGTAGCGGGGCTCGAAGTTCTTGGCGGCGCGGCCGCCGGCGGGTTTCTTGTTCTTGGGCATGGACGTGTCCTTCCGGTCTCGCACGAGAACAGCGCCGCGCGGGCGGCGCGGACAGGCCCCGGCAGGTCGTCTCCGGGGGCCGTTCAACAGTGATGGTCGTCGGGGCGGATTCGCCCCCACCATCGGCCCGGTGACATACGAAAAGGACTCACAAGAAGAACCACAAACGGGACTCACGAACAGAACTCACAATGCAACCGCACGAGCGGGTGTCCAGAGCCGACGGGCCGAGTCTACCGGCCGCACCTGGGAGAGCACCCGGCCCCGGCCCCCGGCCGACCCCTCAGCCCGCTGACCCCAGGGCCGCGAGGGCAAGACCCAGCGCTCCCTGGAACGCCGTCTCCCGCTCCAGGGAGCTCAGGTGTTCATCGGTGATCAGGTGATCGGTGACGGTGAGGATCGCGAGGGTTCTCACGTGCTCGGCGGCCCCCACGGCGTACAGCGCAGCGGCCTCCATCTCCACGGCGAGGGTCCCGTGCGCGGCGAGCGCCGCCGTCGTCTCGGGACGTTCGAGATAGAAGTGGTCGCTGGAGAACACGGCACCCGTGTGCACGGTGGCGTCGGATGCCGCGGCGACGGCCGCCGCCGCGAGGCCGAAATCGGGAGCGTGGCTGAACGCGATGCCGGGGATCCGCGACGCGCTCATGCCGGAGTCGGTGTGCGCGGCAGTCGCGACGACGACGTCGCCGACCGAGACATCCGTGTCAAGGGCTCCCGTCGTTCCGACGCGCACGATCGCGCGCACCCCGTAGAAGCGCGCGAGCTCGGTGGCGTAGATGGTGATCGACGGGCCGCCCATCCCCGAGGCCATGACGGTGAGCGGCTCGCCCCGGTAGCTGCCGGTGAACCCGAGGATGCCACGGACGTCGGTCACGAGTTCGGGCGCGTCGAGCACCGCCCGCGCGATGCGCTCAGCGCGCTTGGGGTCGCCCGGCATGATGACGCGCGGGGCGATCTGGCCGTTGTCCGCGGAGATGTGGGGGGTTGGCATCCGGATGCTCCTTCGTGGTGTCTTCATCGAGGTAACCACGAAGACACGACGAAGTCCGGCAGCACCCGCGCACGATCTCGCGGCAGGCCAGAATGGACGCATGAGCAGCGAAGCCGTCGACCCCACGGGCCACCAGAGCGTCATCCACTCCGCCGGCGGGCGCGCGAGCGCGACCATCACGCAGGTCGGCGCCGCGCTGCGCGCCCTGACGATCGACGGAGTGGAGCTCATCCCGCCGTATCCCGTCGGCACCCCCGCTCCCGGCGCGTCGGGGATCGTGCTCGCGCCCTGGCCCAATCGCGTCCGCGATGGACGCTGGACGCAGCGCGGCGTGACCCGCCAGCTCGTGGTGTCCGAGCCGGCGCTCGGCAACGCGTCGCACGGCCTGCTGCGGTTCACGGCGTACGCGGTCGACGCCATGCAGCCCCCGGCGACGGATGCCGTCACCCTGGCCGCCCGCATCTACCCGCAGACCGGGTACCCCTTCCTCCTCGACACGAGCGTGACCTATGCCCTCGCGGATGACGGGCTGACCGTGACGCACGAGATCACGAACCTCGGCACCGACGAGGCTCCGGTCGCCGTCGGAACGCACCCGTACCTGTTCATCGGGGGCGTCCCGACGGCGGACCTCACTCTCACGGCATCCGGGGCGACCCAGTTCGTCGTGGACGAGCGCAAACTCCCCGTCGCCGAAGAACCGGTGGATGCCGCGACCGATCTGCGCTCCGGGCGCCGGGTCGGTGACCTCGACCTCGACACGGCGTTCGGCTCGCTCCGCCGGGACGACGACGGGCGGGTGCGCACGACGCTGACCGCCCCGGACGGCCACGTCGTGACGCTCTGGCAGGGCGAGGGCTTCGACTACGTCCAGGTGTTCACGACCGACCGGTACCCCGGGCAGGAGCTCGCGGTCGCGATCGAGCCGATGACCGCCCCCGCCGACGCGTTCAACTCCGGCACGAGCCTGCGCTGGCTCGCCCCCGGCGAGACCTGGACGCTCCGCTGGGGCATCACCTTGACGGCCCCCGGCGGGTCAGCGCCCGCGTAGCGCGCGCCGCGAGATCGGGGCCTCAGCGGGCCCGCCAGCCCCCTCAGCCCCACCCGCCCCGAGGCCCGGGGCCGCCGACCCACCCGGCCCGGAGCCCGAAGCCGCGTCGCCCACCGCAGCCCCACCCTCACCCCGCCGGGCCGCGCGCCGCTCGCGCGCGCCCTCGACGAGGTTGTACAGCGTCGGCAGCACGAGCAGGGTCAGCACGGTCGACGAGACGAGGCCGCCGATCACGACGATCGCGAGCGGCTGCGAGATGAACCCCCCGTGGCCCGTGATGCCCAGCGCCATCGGAGTCAGCGCGAAGATCGTCGCGAGCGCTGTCATGAGGATCGGCCGCAGGCGCCGCGCGCCGCCGGCGAGCGTCGCGTCGTGCGCCGTCAGCCCCTTCGCCCGGTACTGGTTGACGAGGTCGACGAGCACGATCGCGTTCGTCACGACGATGCCGATGAGCATCAGCACGCCGATCAGCGACGCCACGCCCAGCGGCACCCCGGTCGCGATCTGCAGCAGGATCGCCCCGGTCGCCGCGAACGGCACCGACACGAGCAGCAGCAGAGGCTGACGCAGCGAGCGGAAGGTCGCGACCATCACGATATAGACGATCAGGATCGCCGCCAGCAGCGCGAGGCCGAGCTGGCCGAAGGCATCCTGCTGCTGTGTCAGCACGCCGCCGATCTCGGCATCGGCTCCGGTGGGCAGCTCGACGTCGGCCAGCGCTGTCGTCACTGTCGCAGATGCCGTCGTGAGGTCGTCGCTCGTCGGCGTCACCGTGACGGTCGCGGTGCGCTGGCCGCGCTGCGTCGTGATCGAGGTGGGGCCCTGGCTCTCCTCGATCGTCGCGAGCTGGTCGAGGGTGACGGTGCCGGTCGCACCGGAGATCTCCATCGCCTTCAGCTCGTCGATCGTCGCGGGCACCGACGCGGCCTGCAGATACACCGTGACGCCGGAGCCGTCGATCTCCACCGTGCCGATCTCCTGTGGCTGCATCGTGCTCGCCACGAGCGCGCCGACCGTGACCTCCGAAAGCCCGAGCGCCGAGGCCGCGGCGCGGTCGACCGTCACCGAGACGAACGGCAGGGATGCCGCGAGATCGCTGGCCACCTGGCCGATGCCGTCCTGCCCGTCGAGAGCGGCGACGACGGCGTCGCTGGCGCTCTGCAGCGTTTCGCCGTCGGGCGCGGTGACCTCGATCTCGACATCGCTCGAGCCGAAGCCCGACTCCCCCGCCGAGACCGTGACGGTGCCGACGTCGTCGAGGCCGTCCACGGCATCCTGCACGTCCTGCCGCACCTGATCTTGATCGGCCGAGGTGTCGGTCGTGATCGAGTAGGTGATGCCCGACGAGCCGCCCGCGAACGCGTCGCGCAGCGCCGAACCGCTGGACCCGATCGAGGTCTGCACGGTCGTAATGCCGTCGATGCCGAGGATCGCCTCTTCGACCCGCTGCGCCGCGGCATCCTCTGCGTCCAGCGACGCCGCGGCGCCGAGCTCCTGCGTCACGGTGAAGGTGTTCTGGCCGCTGTCGCCGATGAAGTTCGTCTTCATGAGGGGGGCTGCGGCGATCGTGCCGCCGAGCACGAGCACGGCGAGCAGCAGCGTCACCCACGAGTGCTTCAGCGTCCAGGTCAGGACCGGCAGGTACGCCCGCTGCAGCCGTGACGGCGGCGCGGCGGGGTCTTCCGGGTCGATCGGCTCGCCGTCGGCGCCCCGCACGGGCTTGCCGAGCTTCAGGAACCAGTACGCGAGCACCGGCACGATCGTCAGCGCCACGAACAGCGACGCCGTCATCGCGATCGTCACGGTGAGCGCGAACGGCCGGAACAGCTCCCCCGTGACGTCGCCGACGAACGCGATCGGCAGGAACACCGCGACGGTCGTGATGGTGGATGCCGTGACGGCGGCGGCGACCTCACGCACCGCGAGCAGGATCGCCTGCCGCTTGTCGGCGCCGGAGACATAGTGCCGCTTGATGTTCTCGATGACGACGATCGAGTCGTCGACGACACGCCCGATCGCGATCGTCAGCGCGCCGAGGGTCAGGATGTTCAGCGAGTAGCCGAACGCCTGGACGCCGATGAAGGTGATCAGCACGCTCGTCGGGATCGAGATCGCCGCGACCAGGGTCGAGCGCACCGACAGCAGGAAGACGAAGATCACGAGCACCGCGAAGACGAGGCCGAGCAGACCCTCCTGAGCGAGCGACTCGATCGACTGCTCGATGAACGGCGCCTGGTCGAAGACGACCGTGAACTCGGCATCCGCGCCGATCTCGTCCTGCAGCTGCGGCAGGAGCGCAGTCACGGCGCGTGAGACGTCGACCGTGTTCGCGGCGGGGAGCTTCGTGATCGAGATCGTCAGCGCCGGCTCGCCGTCGACACGGGAGATCGAGGTCACCGGGTCTTGCCCGAGGGTGACGGTCGCGACGTCGCCGATCGTGAGGGCGCCCGCGGCGAACTGCGCCTCGTCGGTCGGCACGAGCGGGAGGGCGGCGACGTCGTCGGCGGAGGTGAGCTTCGTGCCGGTCTGGACGGTGAGGGTCTGGTCGCCCTCGGTGACCGATCCGCCGGGGAAGAGCACGCCGTTCTGATCGAGCGCGTCGGTGATCGCGGTCTGCGCGAAGCCCGCGGCGGCGAGCTTCGCCTGATCCGGCACGATCGTCACACGCTGCCCCTGGCCGCCGACGATCGCCGCGGCGGCGACGCCGTCGACGTCTTCGAGGTCGGGGACGACGCTGGCCTCGAGCTGCGCCTGGATCGTCGCGGCGTCGTCGTAGCCGGTGACGGCGAGCGAGATGACCGGCAGGTCGTCGATCGAGAAGGACAGCACGTTCGGCTCGATGCTGTCGGGCAGGGTCGAGGAGATGCGGCCTATCGCCTGCAGGATCTTCTGCTCGGCGGTCGCGAGGTCGGTGCCATAGGTGAAGGATGCCTGGACGATCGACGCGTTCGTCGTGCTCGTCGCCGTCGTCGACTCCAGCCCCGCGATGCCCTGGATGGCCGTCTCGATCGGCGTCGACACGTCGTTCTCGACGACCTCGGGCGAGGCGCCGGGGTACGTCGTGAGGATCGACAGCTGCGGGAACTCGATCGAGGGGATGAGCTCCTGCTTCAGGCTCGTCAGGGCGATGCCGCCGAAGATCGCGGCCACGATCGTGACGAGGGCGATGAGCGCGCGGTTTTTCAGGCTCAGGACGGCGAGGTGCGACACGAGAGACCTTTGCTGTGGTCGGCGGTGCGGGGCTTCGATACAGAGGTGTATCGGGGCGTATCGGCTTCATTCTCGCACGGGGCACGGCCACGCCCGGCCGGGCGCGGCCTGAGAACGCCGCGTCCCGCTCCGGCGCCCTACCGCGGGAAGAGCCCTCCGATGAACAGCCCGAGCGCCGCGACCGCGAGGCACAGCACGAACGTGCCGAGCAGGTTCAGCCAGGCCCAGTCGCGACGTCCGCGGCGGGCGAGCTGGACGGTCTCGACCGAGACGGCGCTGAAGGTCGTGAACCCACCGAGCGCTCCTATGCCCGCGATGGCGAGCCACGCGGGCGCGACGAGCGCGTCGAGCCCCGTGATCACACCCAGCAGGAACGACCCGGCGAGGTTGACGAGGAGGATGCCGAGGGGGAAGGCATCCGTCCGCCCGCGCATCACGGCGCCGTCGAGCAGGTAGCGAGCACCGGCGCCGAGGCCGCCCGCCCCGACCAGCAGTGCCCACTCGACGGGGGTCATGCGCCACCCTCCGGCGAGTCGATCTCACCGGGCCGAGCGCTGCGGCGACGACCGAGCCCGACGGCGGCGGCGATCGCGCCGCCGAACAGCGACACCGCGATCAGCGCCAGCCCGACCAGCGGCGACGCGCTCGAGGTCGTCACCGCCTGCACGGCGAAGGCGCTGTAGGTCGTGAACCCGCCCAGGACACCCGTGCCGAGGAAGGCGCGGGCGAGCGGATGCCTCCCGTCGAGCCGCCCCACGAGCACCCCGAGCAGGAACGACCCGAGCAGGTTGATGCCCAGCGTCACGGCGGGGACGACGAGCGGATGCGTCGCGTCGCCCAGCGGCACGACCAGCACCGCGCGCGCTGCGACGCCGGTCGCGCCACCCACGACGACGAGCAGCAGGGCGACGGGCGAGAACCACCGCGTGCGAGCCATGCCTTCACGCTAGAGCCACATCGGCCGAACACCGCGGCACGGATCGCGGGCCGGTCACGGAACGCCGCGAGAGCCCGCCGATCGAGAGCGGCGAGCGCCAGTCACGAGGAAAGTCAAGATATATCGTGTTACAGTGGAGAAACGCGATATATCTTGAATCGCGCAAAGAGCGCGGCGGCGAAGAACGTGCAAGACAAGCGCAAGGCAAGACAAACGCCGGGCGGATGCCTCGACATCCGGCCATGACAGGAGAACCCCATGACCCTCGAGAAGTGGCTCATCCACCCGGGTGAGACGCGGGTGATCGACCTCGACGACATCCGCACGCTCAAGGTCGGCCTCGTCGGCGGGCAGATCGACGTGATCGCGCACGACGAACCCGGCGTGCGCATAGAAGTGCACACCGTCACGACCAAGGATCTGCGCATCGAGGCATCCGGAGATGCGGTCGAGATCGACCACCCGCAGCTGCGCTGGGACAACTTCCTCGAGGTGTTCCGCAACTTCGGCAGCGGCGGGCCGAAGGCCGAGATCTCGGTGGCCGTCCCCCGCGGCGTCTCCCTGACCCTCGGCGTCGTCAGCGCGAGCGCGCTCGTTTCGGGCCTCGCCTCCGGGGCGCGCCTGAACACCGTCTCGGGCGACCTCATCGTCGACGGCCTCACCGGCGACCTGTCGGTCAACGCCGTCTCGGGTGACGTGCAGATCCGCGGCCTCGACGGCACGCTCAGCGCGAACTCGGTCTCCGGCGAGGTCGCGGCGACCGGCAGCATCCGGAAGGCATCCGTCGACACCGTCTCGGGCGCGCTCACGGTCGACGCCACCGGGCGGGTGGATGCCGTCAGCCTCAACACCGTGTCGGGCGAGAGCACCGTGCGCCTCGACGCGCGCCTCGCCGCCAACTATCTGCTGCGCAGCGTCAGCGGGCGCGTGCTCGTCGACGGTGTCACGCGCTCGGGCTCGGGACCGACCACCTGGACGGGCTCGATCGGCGAGCTCAGCGGCAGCTTCGCCGACGTGCGGGCGAACTCCGTCTCGGGCGCGATCACGGTGCTGCGACGCAGCGCGACGCCGCCCGCCGGAGACGCCGTCGACGGGGAGGCGTGAGCATGCCCCCCGTCTTCTCGCACGGCGACCTGCGGCTGTACCTTTTGAGCCTCATCGACGAGTCCCCCCGGCACGGCTACGACCTCATCCAGGCGCTCGCCGACCGCACGGGCGGCACGTACACCCCCAGCGCCGGCACCATCTACCCGCGCCTGGCCAAGCTCGAGGACGAGGGACTGGTCACCAAGACCGTCGACGGACGCAAGACCGTCTACGAGATCACGGACGCGGGGCGCGCCGAGGTCCGCGCCCGCGCGGGCGACCTCGAGGGCATCGAGGCGGGCCTGGCCGACACTGTGCGCCTCATCGCCGACGAGGTGCGCGGGAGCGTCCGCGCGGCGATGAAGAGCCTGCGCGCCGACCTCGCCACGGCAGCCCGCGCCGACCGTGAGGCGGCGCACCAGCGGGCCTCCGATTCCGCGCCGGCAGGCGGATCGGGGGACGATGACCCGCGCGTGCTGGCGCGCGCGCAGCTGCACCGAGCTGACGCGCTGGTGTCGGAGTTCCGCGCGAGCGTACGGGCGGACCTGCGCACCCACGTCGCCCGCGGCGGCGCGCTGGCCGCCGACGTCGTCGACGACCTCGGGCGGGCGCTCGACGACGCGCGGGGTGCGCTCACGCGCGCGCTGCGCGGCTGACCACGACGACGCGCGCGATACCGAAGCGCACGAATCTCCTGAGAAATTACGGCGAGGTCTGCCGAGCCGAGGCAGGCGGCGGCCGGCTCAGCCCTCGGGCCAGAGGTCCTCGTCGGCGACGGGGGCTTCGAGCGGGACGACGAGGATCGGCCGCGTCTGCCGGTGGGCGAGGCGGACTGCGACCGACCCCGTGAAGAACTCGCGGATCGACTCGCCGAGCCCGCGGCGGCGTGTTCCCACGACGATGAGGCGGGCCTGCTCCTGCTCCGCGAGGTGCTTGAGCGCGAGCGCCGGGTCACCCACGAGCTGTCGCACCGTCCAGTCGACGCCCAGGTCGCCGAGGGCGGAGGCCACAGCGGCCTTCACCTGCGCCAGGTGCACCTCGCCGATGGCGAGGTCGAGATCGATCGGCGCCGAGTGGACGTATCCGTCGGGGTCCTCGTAGGTGAGGAAGCGGGTCACGTCGACGTGCGCCACGATCAGCGGCGCGTCGAAGAGCTTCGCGTACCGCGCAGCCTCTCTCACCACCCGCGCGGGCTGATCGGGGATCACTCCGACGATCACGGCGCCGCCGGCGACCGCGCCGTTCGCTGCGTCTGCCATGACACCCTCCACTCACCCGGCAACCGTGCCGTGTCCGCGAGCGGCCGGGGGCACCGTGTTATCCTGAATGCTACTCTTCCCGGCTTCTGGCCGGATCGTGAATGCATCGTGAATGCACCCGGTGAGGGCGTGCCGCAGCCGCACTCCCCGTGACTTCAGAAATGAGGGGGTCTCGCATGGGGCGTGGCCGTCAGAAGGCGAAGCACACCAAGATCGCCCGCGAACTCAAGTACGACACGTACAACGTGAACTTCGGCGCGCTCGAGAAGGAGCTGGGTCACCACGAGGACGACCCGTACATCGACAAGTGGGCCGACCTGTACGACGACGAGGACGAGGACAAGCTCGAGACGGCCTGAGCGCGCTCCTCCCGGCGAAGGCCGTTGGCTCGCCGACTCACCACGCGCCGTGTCGGCGCTCCCACTCCTCCTCGATCGTCCGGGTGCGCGTCACGACGATCCCCGCGGGAATCGTCAGCAGGAGCAGGATGCCCAGCGAGACGAGCGCCGCTTCCCAGCCGCCCGTCGCCTCGTGCATCACCGCGAACGCGAGCGGGAAGATGCCCGCGACGGCATATCCCAGGCTCTGGCTGAATCCGGAGAGGGCGACCGCGCCCTCGCGCGTCCGGGCGCGCTGCTGCACGAGCAGGAGAACCGTGGGGAACAGGCTCTGCGGAACCCCGAGCAGCGCGACCCACAGCACCGTGGCCGACATCGGCGCCAGCGCCATCCCGAGAGCCCCGAGCACCCCCGCGACGAGCGCGATCGCGTAGATCGCACCGACGCGACGCCAGCGCGTGATCACGACCGGAACGATGACCGACCACGGCATCCCCAGCGCACCGAACAGCGCCAGAAGCGCTCCCGCCGTCCCGTGCGAGACCCCCGCGAGGTCGACGAGGATGACCGGAAGCCAGGCAAAGCACACGTAGACGCTCGTCGCCGTGGCGGCGAAGGTGACGGCGAGCGCCCACGCGAGCGGCAGCCGCAGCAGGCGTCCGAGCACGCGCGGCGCGGGCTCGGCGACCTCCCGCGCAGACGCCGGCGAGGCACGCGCGCGCAGCCCTGCCCACGGCACGATCGCGGCGAGTGCGAAGACCGCCCACATCCCGAGAGAGAAGCGCCAGCCCACGGCATCCGCGACCGGCACCGCCACCAGCGGCGGCACGAACGCCGCGAACGCCAGCAGCGCGGAGTACAGACCGGTCATCGTCCCGATGCGGTCGGGGAAGTACACCTTGATCAGCGGCGGCAGCACGACGTTGCCGACCCCGACCGCCGCGAACAGCACGGCTGTCGAAAGCAGCAGCACAAGCGCGTCGCCCACGAGGGCGCGCGCGAGCATCGCGACAGTTGCGACGGCCATGGATGCCACGGTCAGCCGCTCGAGCCCGAACCGGCGCTCCAGTGCCGGGGTCACGATGCCGAAGACGGCGAAGCACACGGGCGGCGCCGCGCCGATCAGCCCGACGACGCCCGCCGACACGTCGAAGTCGGCCCGGATCTCGGCGAGGACCGGCGACAGCGCCGCGACCGCCGACCGCAGCGAGAAGGCGACCAGCACGATGCCCGCGAACGCGAGAGCACGCCCTCGCCACAGGGGCCGGTCGCGCACGTCGGTCACTCGCCCCACCCTATTGCGCCCGTCCACCGCCCTCCGACCGCCTGCCCCGACCGCCCGCCGCCCGGCGGCACACCGCTGCGGCTCAGGCTCAGGAAACCTGGCTGCCCTCGACCCAGGCCAGATACTCCTCCGAGACCGTCCCCGTGATGTACCGGCCGTCGAAGCAGCTCATGTCGAGGTCCTCGACATCGGGGGCACCCTCGAGGATCGCCGCCTTGAGGTCGTCGATCTCCTGGTAGACCAGGTAGTCCGCGCCGAGCTCGACGGCGATCTCGGGGATCGTGCGCCCGTGCGCGACCAGCTCGTGCCGCGAGGGCATATTGATGCCGTACACGTGCGGGTAGCGCACGGGGGGCGCCGCGGATGCGAACGTGACGGTGTTCGCCCCGGCATCCCGCGCCATCTGGATGATCTCCTTGGAGGTCGTCCCGCGCACGATCGAGTCGTCGATGAGCAGCACGTTCTTGCCCTTGAACTCGCTCGACATCGCGTTGAGCTTCTGCCTGACGCTCTTCTTGCGCACCGCCTGGCCCGGCATGATGAAGGTGCGGCCGACGTAGCGGTTCTTGTAGAAGCCCTCGCGGTATTCCAGGCCGAGCTTGCGGGCGACCTGCATCGCCGCGGGCCGCGACGAGTCGGGGATCGGCATGACGACGTCGATCGCGCCCTTCGGCGTGTATTTGGCGATCGTGTCGGCGAGGCGTTCGCCCATGCGCAGGCGCGCCTCGTACACCGAGATGCCGTTCATCTCGCTGTCGGGACGTGCGAGATAGACGTACTCGAACGAGCACGGCACGAGCTGCGGATTCGCCGCGCACTGGTGCGTGTGCAGCTTTCCGTCGAGGTCGACGAACACCGCCTCACCGGGCTCGACGTCGCGCACGACCTCGAAGCCGCCGTTCTCGAGCACGAGCGACTCCGAGGTGACGATCCACTCGTAGTGACCGTCGTCACGGCGACGCGTGCCGACGATGAGAGGGCGGATGCCGAACGGGTCACGGAACGCGAGCAGCCCGTACCCCGCGATGAGCGCGATCGCGGCATATGAGCCCTCGACCCGCTCGTGCACCCGGGTGACGGCCTGGAAGATCTGCGCGGGGTCGAGCTCGGGGCCCGAGATGCACTCCTGCAGCTCGCTGCCGAGCACGTTGACCAGCAACTCGGTGTCGGAGCTCGTGTTCAGGTGCCGGCGATCCTTGCGGAAGAGCTCATCGGTCAGCTCGCGCGTGTTGGTGAGGTTGCCGTTGTGCACGAGGACGATGCCGTAGGGGGCGTTGACGTAGAACGGCTGCGCCTCCTCCTCGCTCGACGCGCTGCCCTTCGTCGCATAGCGCACGTGCCCGAGACCGACGTTGCCGAGCAGGGCCCGCATGTCGCGCGTGCGGAAGGCCTCGCGCACCTGGCCGCTCTTCTTGGTCAGGTGGAAAACGCCGTTCGCCTCGGCGGTCGCGATGCCGGTGGAGTCCTGGCCCCGGTGCTGCAGGAGCAGCAGCGAGTCGTAGATCTCCTGGTTGACGGGTGACTGGCCGACGATGCCGACGATGCCGCACATTCCGCTATCTCGCCATTTCCGTGTCGCTCATTTCGTTTCCGCGTAGGCGCCAACCAGGCGCGCAGCGCCGCCGTCGACGCCCTTCGCGCCGGACTCGAAGCGCCCGTGCCCGTCCTCCGGCGGCGCGCCCTCTCGCACGACGCCGACCTGCCAGGTGGCGATGCCGCAGGCGGCGAGCGCGGATGCCACGGCATCCGCGTGGTCTGCCGCGACCACCGCAAGAAACCCGATGCCGAGGTTCCACGTGCTCTCGGTCTGCTCCAGCGTGAGCCGGCCGAGATCTGCGAGCACCCGGAAGACGGGCGGCGGCGACCAGGTCGAGCGGTCGAGGTCGACCCACGAGCCCCGCGGAAGCACGCGCGCGAGGTTCGCGGCGATGCCGCCGCCGGTCACGTGGCTGAGCGCGTGCACGGCACCGGGCGCCTGCGCGAGCACGCGCAGCAGCGGGCGGGTGTACAGCCGCGTGGGCTCGAGGAGCTCCTCGCCCCAGGTACGGCCGAAGTCTGCGGCATCCGCGCCGTAGGAGATGCCGCTGCGATCGAGGATGTGCCGGATCAGCGAGTAGCCGTTGGAGTGGGGCCCGCTGGATGCCAGTGCGAGCACGACGTCTCCGGCACGCACCCGCGCGGCTCCCAGCACGTGGTCTGTTTCGACGACGCCGGTCGCCGCCCCCGCGACGTCGTAGTCGTCGGGGCCCAGCAGACCCGGGTGCTCGGCGGTCTCGCCGCCGACGAGGGCTGTGCCGGTCTTCTCGCAGCCGACCGCGATGCCCGTGACGATGTCGGCGATGCGCTCGGGGAAGATCTTGCCGCACGCGATGTAGTCGGTCATGAACAAGGGCTTCGCGCCGACGACGACGATGTCATCGACGACCATGCCGACGAGGTCCTGACCGATCGTGTCGTGCTTGTCGACGGCCTGTGCGATCGCGACCTTCGTGCCGACGCCGTCGGTGCTCGTCGCGAGCAGCGGCTTCGCGTAGGCGCGGAGCGCGGAGGCGTCGAACAGGCCGGCGAAGCCGCCGACGCCGCCGAAGACCTCGGGGCCGTGGGTGCGCCGCACGGCCGACTTCATCAGTTCGACGGCGAGGTCTCCCGCCGCGGTGTCGACGCCGGCTTCGGTGTAGGGATTGCGTGGGGTCTGAGCCACCCGACCAGCCTACCGGCCCCGAGCACTCGGCTCCCTCGCCCCCCGGCGCCCGCCCCCACCCCGCGAATCACCACTCGAGCCGCGAGTCACCAGCGCATGCGCGCGAGCGGCGTGGTGAGTCGCGAGGAACCTGGTGAGTCGCGGAGAGGCTGGCCTTCTAGGATGGCGGCATGGCAGCGGCTGGACCCGAGTGGGTCGTGCGTGAGGACGCGAGCCGTCCCGTGCTCGTGGCGCTCTACCTGCGACAGGTGCTCGGCATCGAGCATCCGGCCGAGCTGCCCCATCTGCGCGGTGTGCCGGCGACCGCACGCGGCGGCGAGGTCGAGCGCACGAAGCTCGCGCGGCAGTGGCGCGCGTACTGGAACATGACGGTCGAGCCGCAGGCGTATCCGTCGCCGGTGCCGCTGGAGATCGCCCCCGGGTTCGACACCCTCGTCGCGCTGCCGGAGCAGGACTTCGACGAACTGGCATCCGCCATCGCCCCCTACGGCTCCGCCGCCGTCGCTTACGCGCGCGAGACGAACGAGCGCTACCGCGCGGTCGTCGCGAGTGGCTCGTCCTATCGCGCATACGCCGGCGCGATCGCACAGTACGAGCGCACGTCGGGGCGGCCCGCGCAGCCGTTCGAGCTCAACGTGCAGGTGCTGCCGCTGACGCAGCGCGGCGTGTGGTGGATCGGGGCGCTCACGGTCGCGGTGACCGACAGCCTGCGCAGCGACGTCGTCGCGTTCGACACCGCGATCGCGCCGGTGATCGCGGACCTCGCCTGAACCCTGCGCGGCTCGTCAGGAGGCGGGGTCCGCCGGGTCGTCGAGATCCGCCGGGCCGTCGGGATCCGGGAGCTCGATGCGCGCGCGCTCGATGCGCACGTCGCGCGCACGCCGCGCGAGGCTCCGATCGAAGAGCAGGGCGACACCGCCGCCGAGCGCGAGCCCGACCGGGATGCACACCAGCAGGAGGAACCCGAACACCTGCGACGTCGAGTACAGCACCTGCGTGTTCGGGCTCTCTTCGGCGGTCCCGTCGAAGACCACGGACAGGATAAGCGCGGCCAGGATGCCGAGAGCCGTCCCCAGCAGGAAGAAGGTCGTGTACCGCGGGACGCGCCGCACGCGCGCCGTCTCGACGCGGTGCTCAGCGGGCTCAGTCATCGTTCCATTCTCCCACTGCGCCGCACCGGCAGGATCCTCCCCGCTCGCCTGGCGCGGAGGAGCCGCGGCCGCGCCGCAACCCCCACCGCAATCCCACACCGCGACAATTCCCACCACACGAGCCCATAGGTCCCCGTCGTCGCCCCGGGAGCCGCGGTTCTCCTGCGTTGGCGCCGTGCGAGCACCGCGTACGCGTGCCCCGCGCGAGGTCAGGGCCGCAGCGGCAGCAGCGGCGAGAGGTCGGCGCGCGTTCCGGAGGCGGCGATACGGCCGGAGGCCGTGGCATCCGGCCATGATCGCGCTCCGGTGGCGAGGGCGATCCAGGTCGCGGCATCCGTCTCGACGACGTTCGGGGGCGTGCCGCGGGTGTGGCGGGGGCCCTCGATCACCTGCACGGCCCCGAACGGCGGAACCCGCACCTCGACCGTGTTGCCCGGCGCCTTCTCCACGAGCAGCTGCAGCAGGTACCTCACAGCGGTGGCCTCGTCGGCGCGGGCGGGGTTCGCGTCGGCGTCCGCAGCCGCCGCGACGGCGGCGAGCGCCGCGCGGCCGTCATCCGTGCTGATTCTGCGGGGCATGGCTCCACGCTAGCCCGCGACGGGGCGCACAATTCAGGCAGAACGCCACGGAAGACGCGCCTCCGGACACCCTGACCCGGAATCTGCCTGAGTTATGGTCGCCCCCCGGCGGGGCCGCCCCGCTCGGTAGGCTGGCCCGGTGCGCATCCTCGTCCTCGGTTCCGGTGCCCGCGAGCACGCCATCCTCCTCGCGCTGAAGGGCGAGGGCGGCCATGAGCTGTTCGCCGCGCCCGGCAACGCCGGGATCGCCGCGGATGCCACGATCGTCCCCGATCTCGACCCGAACGACCCGGCCGCCGTCACCGCGCACGCGAACGCCGAGTCGATCGACCTCGTCATCATCGGCCCCGAGGCGCCGCTGGTCGCGGGCGTCGCCGACGCGCTGCGGGCTCGCGGCATCCCCGTGTTCGGCCCCGGCAAGGCGGCGGCGCAGCTCGAGGGGTCGAAGGCGTTCGCGAAGCGCATCATGGATGCCGCGGGCGTCCCGACCGGCCGCGCGGTGCGCGCGACGACGCGCGCCGAGGTCGAAGCCGCGCTCGACGCCTACGGCCCGACCCACGTCGTCAAGGCGGACGGCCTCGCCGCCGGCAAGGGCGTCGTCGTCACCGACGACCGGGGCGCAGCGCTCGCGCATGCCGACGCCTACCTGCCGACGGGCGCCGTGCTCGTCGAGGAGTTCCTCTCCGGCCCCGAGGTGTCGCTGTTCTTCGTGAGCGACGGCGACACCGTGCGCGCCCTCAGCCCCGCGCAAGACTTCAAGCGCGCCTTCGATGGCGACACCGGCCCGAACACCGGCGGCATGGGCGCCTACTCGCCGCTGCCGTGGCTCGCGGAGCGCTTCGGCAGCGAGCAGGCCTTCGTCGAGCTCGTCACAGAACAGGTCGCCGCTCCCGTCATCCGGCAACTGGATGCCGAGGGCTCCCCCTTCATCGGACTGCTCTACGCCGGCCTCATCCTCACCGACGACGGCATCAAGGTCATCGAGTTCAACGCGCGCTTCGGCGACCCCGAGACCCAGGTCGTGCTGCCCCGGCTCACCTCGCCGCTGTCGCGGCTGCTGCTCGCCGCGGCGGGCGGCCACCTCGAGGACGAGCCCGCGCCGACCTTCGGCGACGACGTCGCCGTCACGGTCGTGCTCGCGAGCGAGGGCTACCCCGAAAGCCCCGTGACCGGGCGTGTGATCGAAGGGCTGGATGCCGCGGCATCCGTCCCGGGCGTGCATCTCGCGCACGCCGCGACCGCCGTGCGCGACGGCGGGCTCGTCGCGACCGGCGGCCGCGTGCTCAACGTCGTCGCCGTCGGCGACTCGTTCGCCGCCGCGCGCGAGCGCGCGTATGCCGCGCTGGGTTCGATCTCGCTGGAAGGTTCGCACTACCGCCGGGACATCGCCGCCCGCGCGTCCTGAGCTCCGAGAACGCGCGATCTGCTGCGTTCCGCGTGAAAACTCGACCGTTCGCGCGTTCTCGGCACCTCAGCGCGGAGCGAGGTGCGCGGGCCGCTGCAGGAACAGCACCGCGACGACGCCGAGGAGCAGAACGGATGCCGGCAGCAGCGTCGCCTGCGCCATGGCATCCGAGAAGCCGCCGACCACGGCATCCGGCAGCTGTCCCACACTGAAGTCGCCGGCGGCATCCGCGGCTCCCGGCAGGTTCGCCTCGAGGCGGCCCTGCATGAACGCCGCGATCGCGGCGGAGCCGAGCACCGAGCCGACGGTGCGGGTCGTGTTGTAGATCCCCGACCCGGCGCCCGCCTGGCGCGGCGCGAGGCTGCGGGTCGCGGTCGTCGCAAGCGGCCCCCACATGCCCGCCTGGCCGATGCCCATGACCGCCGAGGGCAGCAGGAACACCCACGTCTGCGTGTCGGGGCTCATGATCGCGGCGTACCAGAACAGCGAGATCGAGGTCAGCAGCAGCCCGGGCACGAGCAGCACGCGCGGGTCGACGCGGTCGAGCAGACCGCCTGCGACCGGCGCGAGCACGCCCGAGAGCACCGCCATCGGGATCAGCAGCAGCGCGGACTCGGTCGGGGTCAGCCCGAGGGCGAGCTGGTAGAAGAACATCATCGGCAGCGACATCGCCGTCACGGTGAACCCGACCGTCGCGATGCCGATGTTGGACACCGAGAAATTGCGGTCGCGGAACAGCTCCAGCGGCACGAGCGGCTCGCTCTTGGTGACCGCCTGCTGCCACAGGAACAGCGCGAGCACGACGACACCGGCGGCGATCATGACCCACACCCAGCCGGCCCAGTCGTATCGCTCGCCTTCCTGCAGGCCGAACACGATGAGAAACAGCGCGATCGCGCTCAGGAACACCCCGAACAGATCGAACCGGTGCTCGTGGGTCTCCAGGTGCGGCACGAGGATCCACGCGAGCACGAAGCCGATGACGCCGACGGGCAGGTTGATGAAGAAGATCCACTCCCAGCCGAGGCCGTCGACCAGGACGCCTCCGGCGAGCGGGCCGACGAGCATGGCAACCCCCGCGGTCGCACCCCACAGGCTCATCGCGGCGCCGCGGTGCGCAGCCGGGAAGGTGCGGGCGATGACGGCCATCGTCTGCGGCGCCATGAGAGCCGCGCCGAGCCCCTGCACGGCGCGGAAGACGATGAGCATCGCGAGGGTTCCGGAAAGTCCGCAGCCGAGGGACGCGAGGGTGAACAGCGTGAGTCCCATCAGGTAGATGCGCTTGGGCCCGAACCGGTCGCCCAGGCGTCCGGTGATCAGCAGCGGCACGGCGTAGGCGAGCAGGTACGCCGACGTCACCCACACGACGTTGTCGAGGTTGCTCGTCTCGGGGTCGAGCGCCGCCTTGACGGCGGGGTTCGCGACCGACACGATCGTCGTGTCGACGAGGATCATGAAGAACCCGATGACGAGCGCCCACAGGGCGGGCCACGGGCTGCGGGGGGCCTGAGTCGATTCGGAGGTGGGGGTCATCGGCGCTCTTTCGGACATCGGGGGGACTGCCGGACTCTACCGGATGACGTCGCCGAGCGTGCCGTACGCAGGCTCGATCGACACGTCAGGAGGAGGAGGAGTGCCCGCGAGAGCGCGATCCCGCCTGCCTGCGGGACGCGCCCAGCCGCGCACGAACGAGCCGCGATAATGGACCGGTGACCGACGCTCCCGACCTGCCCGGCTGGAAACACGTCTACTCCGGCAAGGTCCGCGACCTCTATGCGCCCGACGGTGACGGCGACGGCACGTCGGGGCGCATGCTCGTCGTCGCGAGCGACCGGGTGAGCGCGTTCGACCACGTGCTGAGCCCCGGCATCCCGGGCAAGGGCGAACTGCTCACGGCGCTGAGCCTGTGGTGGTTTGAGCAGCTCGCGGGCGGCGACGGCGGGCGGAGCATCCCGAACCACCTGACCGGCCAGGCACCCCCCACCGCGGTCGCGGGGCGCGCAATGATCGTGCGCAGCCTCGACATGCTGCCGGTGGAATGTGTCGTGCGCGGCTACCTCACCGGCTCGGGGTGGAAGGAGTACCGCGTCGCGCAGACGGTGTGCGGCATCCCGCTGCCGGCGGGCCTTGAGGACGGTGACCGGCTGCCCGAGCCGATCTTCACGCCCGCGTACAAGGCGCCGATGGGCGAGCACGACGAGAACATCTCCTTCGCGCAGACCGAGCAGCTCGTCGGTGCCGAGCGCGCGGCGCAGCTACGGGAGGCCTCGCTGGAGATCTACCGCCGCGCCGCCGCGCTCGCCGAGGGCAAAGGGCTCATCCTCGCCGACACGAAGTTCGAGTTCGGCGTGGATCCGGGCGGCACGCTCACGCTCGCCGACGAGGTGCTCACGAGCGACTCGTCGCGGTACTGGGATGCCCCCGCCTGGCGCACCGGCACCACCCCCGCCGAGCGGATGGCGAGCTTCGACAAGCAGATCGTCCGCGACTGGCTGTCGTCGATGTGGGACGGCGAGGGGGCACCCCCGGAGCTGCCCGCCGAGATCGTGGACCGCACCGCCGCGAAATACCGCGAACTGCTCGAGCGCCTGGCCTCCTGACGGCACCCACGAAACACCCCGTTTGGCACCAGACACCACCTCCGCCGAGGGTGTTTCGCGCAGAATCGGGTGTCTCACGAGGGCACCGAACGCGGGCCGCGCCGCGCCCGCCGCCTAGACTGGGGCGGCGTCCATTCCCGACTCCGGAGGATCTCCCATGCCCACGATCGTCGTCGACGTCATGCCCAAGGCCGAGCTGCTGGACCCGCAGGGCAAGGCCGTCGCGGGCGCGCTCGCCCGCCTCGGACACGAGGGGTTCGAGGGCGTGCGCATCGGCAAGCGGTTCGAGCTGACCGTCGCGGATGCCTCGGAGGCGACCCTCGCGGCCGTCAAGACGATCGCCGACGAGATCCTCTCGAACGCCGTCATCGAGGACGTCGTCGGCATCGAGGTCGCCCCGTGACCACCCGCATCGGGGTCATCACCTTTCCGGGCTCTCTCGACGACGGCGACGCGCGCCGCGCGATCCGCATCGCCGGCGCCGAGCCGGTCGCCCTGTGGCACGGCGCCCACGACCTCGACGGTGTCGACGCGCTCGTGCTGCCGGGGGGGTTCAGCTACGGCGACTACCTGCGCGCGGGCGCGATCGCGGCCCTGGCCCCGATCATGGCCGAGGTGAAGGATGCCGCGGGCCGGGGCATGCCCGTCCTCGGCATCTGCAACGGCTTCCAGATGCTCGTCGAGGCTCATCTGCTGCCCGGCGGGCTCATCCGCAACGCGCACCAGCAGTTCATCCGCCGCGACCAGCGCCTCATCGTCGAGAACGCGTCGACGGCCTGGACCTCGCAGTTCGAGGTCGGTCAGGAGATCACGATCCCCCTGAAGAACGCCGACGGCGGGTACATCTGCTCGGCATCCGACCTCGAGCGCATCGAAGGCGAGGGGCTCGTCGCCTTCCGCTACGCGGGGGTGAACCCCAACGGGTCGCTCGCCGACATCGCGGGCCTCACGAACCCCGCGGGCAACGTCGTGGGCCTCATGCCGCACCCCGAGCACGCCGTCGAGCCGGGTTTCGGCCCCGACACGCGCGCCGCGATGCGCTCGGGCGTCGACGGGCTCGCGTTCTTCACGTCGGCGATCGCGTCACTGGCGGCTGCGGCGGCCTGAGTTTCGCGCTTGTCGCATCGGGGTTGCTGCCGAGCGGTGCGCACAACTCAGGCAGAACGCCGATGCCGCGGGCTGCGGACCGCGAGATTGCGCGGCGGAGACCACGCCGCCAACGCAAACAGCCTGAGTTATGCGCCGGGTCCCTGCCGCGTGGTGGCGCGTCGGCCCCGACTGCGTACGCCATGGAGCGCAGCGAGACAACGCCCGTCGGCGTGAGCTCGCAGGAACCCGGTAGCGTCGGAGGATGCCTCTCGTCGTCTCCGTGCCGCGCCCCGAACTCGCCCGTGATCTCGAGCCGCTGCCGGGAGCGCCAGGCGACGTCGAGGTCATCGTGTGGCCGATGGATGCCGCAGCGCCCCGGCCGCGGATCGATCTCGTCGTGCCGCCGTATCTGTCGATGCATCGGGCGCTGCCGTTGCTCGCGAGCGTCGAGACCCGGCTCGTGCAGGGGCAGTCGATCGGCTACGAGGGGATCGCGGAGCGGCTGCCGGCGGGCACGGTGTTCGCGAACGCGGCGACCGTGCACGAGACCTCGACCGCCGAGCTCGCCGTCGCGCTGACGCTCGCGGTGCAGCGCCGCCTCGACGGCTTCGCCGCCGACACGCAGGACGGGCGTTGGCATCCCGTCTTCACGCAGAGCCTCGCCGATCGGCGCGTGCTGCTGCTCGGCTACGGCGGCGTCGGCAAGGCCGTCGCGGCGCGGCTCGCGCCGTTCGAGGTCGAGGTCGTTCCGGTCGCCTCGCGCGCCCGCGACGAAGGCGGGGTGCATGTGCACGGCATCGATGAGCTGGCGCAGCTGCTGCCGTCCGCCGAGATCGTCATCCTCACCCTCCCCGGCGGAGATGCGACCCGGCACATCATCGGCGACCCCGAGCTTTCGGCCCTGCCCGACGGCGCCCTCGTCGTCAACGTGGGCCGGGGACCACTCATCGACACCGACGCGCTCGTTCAGCATGTGAGCGCGGGGCGGATCCGAGCCGCCCTCGATGTGACCGACCCCGAGCCGCTGCCTGCGGATCACCCGCTGTGGCGGCTCCCGGGCGTGCTCATCTCGCCGCACGTCGGTGGCGCGTCGAACGCGATGCATCCGCGGGTCGCCGCGCTGGTGCGCCGGCAGATCGGGCACCTGCTCGCCGGCGAGGAGCCCGAGAACGTCGTCATCCGCACCTGATCAGGTGGCGGTCTTCACCTCGCGAGGTCGCCCCTCCCCTCGGTGATCGAGTGCCCGCCGCGCAGCGGCGGGTGTATCGAGATCAGGCTCGGGAGACCGCTGTGGTTTCGATACGCCGCGCTGCGCGCGGCTACTCAACCACCGGGGGAAACCCAACCCGGCGACTCAACCACCGGGGGAAACCCAACCCGGCGACTCAACCACCGAGGGGAGAGGAGCCCTCGGTCAGCGCGACACGGACATCCACGTCGCGGCCATGCCACAGGTCGCCGCACTCGATCGCCGTCGCCCCGTGCGACGTCAGATATGCCCCGGCCCCGCGGTCGCCGACCAGCTCCGCGGCGACCGGAACCCAGTGCACCCGCCCGATCAGCGCGGGGTGGCCCGGCCTTCCGGAATAGACGGCGCGGCACAGCGCCGCCTCGCTATCCGGCGTCGCCGCGTCGAGCACCCGGCGGCAGACGGATGCCGGCAGCTCGGGCACGTCGACAGGGACGATGAGCGCGGCCGAGGCATCCGTCTGCGCCGCCACGCGCAGCCCCGCCTTCACCGATGCCGACAGCCCAAGGTGCCAGTCCGGCACCTCGACGATCGTCGCCACCTGCGGCACGAGCGGCGAAGCCGCCGCCCGCTCGGCACCCAGGCATACGAGCACCGGGGCGCATCCCGCTTCGCGCAGCGTCGCGACCGCCCGCTCTGTCCAGGGGATGCCGTTCTCATCGCGCGCGAGCGCCTTCGGCCCGCCGAAGCGCACACCTGCCCCCGCCGCCAGGACGATTCCGCAGACGCTCACGTCACGGCGCCCGGCCCGCGCAGCGCGGCCGGCTCGGCCGGCGCGGCGGGCTCGGCCGCGGACGGCGCTTCCGATCCCCCCGCCACGGGCTGAAATCCGGCCGCAGACCGCGCCCCCGGCTCAGCGTTCCGGGGGCGCCGTCGCGACGGTGGGCGGGGAAAGCCGCCCTCTCGGCCGCCCTCTCGAAGGGAGACGCCCGCGTCAGGCCACAGCTCGTCCCCGGGCTGCGCCCCCGGATCGGGCGGCCACGTGCACTCGAGGGATCCGGGGGTGCGCGGGCGGGGCGCCCCCGAGGCCTCCGTCGCCTCTGCGTGGATCGCCCCGGCCCGCTCCGAGAGACGTATGCCCGAACCGGAATGTCGGTCGGCGACGATCTCGGCGAGGATCGACAGGGCCGTCTCCGCGGCGCCGCGGCCCCCGAGATCGAGACCGATCGGCGAGCGCAGCCGCGCGAGCGACGCCTCGGCGACCCCTGCCGCGACCAGCCGCGCGCGCCGCTCGTCGTGCGTGCGTCGGCTGCCCATCGCGCCGACGTATCCGGCGGCGGATGCCAGGGCGACCCGCAGCGCCGGAACATCGAGCTTCGGGTCATGACTCAGGACGCACACCGCGGTGCGCGTATCGGCCGGCTCGCGCTGGAGGTACCGGTCGGGCCAGTCCACGATCACGCGTGCGCCGGGGAATCGCTCGGCGCTCGCGAACACCTCGCGCGGGTCGACGACCTCGACCCGCATGCCCATCGCCAGACCCAGCCGGCTGAGCGCGACCGCGAACTCGACCGCGCCGACGATGACGAGCCGCGCGGGCGCGCCGACCCAGATGGTCACGGTGTCGCGACCTGCCGCCGCGCGGCGTCCACCGTCCGCTTCAGCGGCAGCGGCCTCGCCCGCCGTCTCAGCGATGCCGACGGCGCCCGCCGCACCGGCGTCCGCACTCGTGGCATCCCCGATCCGGCCGGCGCCCAGCGAAGGCCCGGCAACCGTCAACGTGTACGCGGTCGGCACCGCCTGAGCGTCGCGTTCGGCGAGAGCCACGAGATCGGCCGCGGCGGAAGACCCGGGAAGCACCGGACGCACGAGAACCTCGACGCTGCCGCCGCAGGTGAGCCCGACCGCGATGCCCTCGGCATCCGCATAGCCGAACCGCTCCACGGACGCTGCGCCCGACGCGATCGCGTCGAGGCAGCTCGCGTGCACCGCGGCCTCGACGCACCCTCCCGAGACATTGCCGAACACGGCGCCGTCACGATCGACGATCATGCTCGACCCCACCGGGCGCGGCGCGCTGCCGGCGACGCCGACGACCGTCGCGATCGCGAACGGCCGCCCGGTGCGAACCCAGCGCGCGGCCATCGGGAGGATCTCGTCCATGACGCCACGCTAGCCGGGCGAGGTTGCCGGGGTGTTGCGCGCGCCGGCCCAGACCTGGAGGTGAGCCCGCCGGCGCGGCGCAGAGGGCATGCCGAAAGCCCCGGCGCGGCGAAACACGAGTGAAACGGGTATCTGTTTCACTCGATCAACGCGCACGGCACCCCGCGCGGGAGGGAGCGACATGGACATCACCGCGGTCCGCTCGTTCCGCCGGGCGACGACGCGCGCCGAGCTCGCCCTCGCCCCGGGCGAGGCGGTGATGGCCGGCGGCACGTGGCTGATGAGCGAGCCCCAGCCCGAGACATCCGGTTTCGTCGACCTCACCGGCATGGGGTGGCCCGACCTCGAGGTCACCGAGCGGGGGCTGCGCATCGGCGCGACCTGCCCCATCGCAACCCTCGTCGCCTGGGCGGCAGATGCGCCGGCGACAGATGCGCCGGCCGCGGATGCCCCGCCACAGTGGCCCGCGGCATCCATCATCCCCGACGCGGCCAACGCCCTGCTCGCGTCGTTCAAGATCTGGAACACCGCGACCGTCGGCGGCAACGTGTGCCGCGCGTTCGCGGCGGGGGCGATGGTGTCGCTGTGCGTCGCGCTCGACGGCGTCGCCGAGATCTGGCGCGGCGACGCCGAGGTGCGGATGCCGGTGGCGGACCTCGTCACGGGCAACGGCACGACCGTCCTCGCGCGCGGCGACATCCTGCGCGCCATTGAACTTCCCGCTCACGCGCTGCGCTCGCGGGCGCTGCTGCGCAAGATCGCCCTGGCCGAGTACGGGCGTTCCGGCGCCGTGGTCACCGGCCGCGTCGATCCGGCAGACGCCGGCGGTGCGAGCGTGTTCACCGTGACCGCCGCGACCGCCCGCCCCACCGTGCTGCGCTTTCCCGCTCTGCCCGCGGCCGCAGAGCTGGCGGATGCCGTGGGCTCAGCCGACGGCTACTACACCGACCCGCTCGGCTCGGCCGACTGGCGTCGCGGCGTCAGTGTCGTGCTGGCCGAGCGCATCCGGGCGGAGCTGGCATGAGGTTCTCCGTCGACGGCGAGCCGGTCGAGGCCGAGCCCCGAGCCGGGCAGTGCCTGCGCACGCTCCTGCGCGAGACCGGCCATCCCGAAGTCAAGAAAGGCTGCGACGCGGGCGACTGCGGCGCGTGCTCGGTGCTGCTCGACGGCACGCCGGTGCACTCCTGCCTCATCCCCGCGATGCGCGTCGAGGGCCGCGAGGTGACCACCGCGGGAGGGCTCGCGCCGGGCGACGAGCTGCACCCCGTCCAGGAGGCCCTCGCGGAGGGCTTCGGGTTCCAATGCGGGTTCTGCACGCCGGGGATGAGCGTGACGGCATCCACGCTCTGCGCGTCCGACCTCGACGACCTCGACCGGCGGATGCGGGGCAACATCTGCCGGTGCACGGGCTATCGCCCCATCCGCGAGGCTGTACGCGGGGCTGTGCTCGGGGCTGTGCTCGGTGCCGTGCGGGAGACCGGTGGCGGTGGTCTCGATACGCCCGCTGCGCAGGCGACGAGGCCACCGGAAAGAGAGACTGCCGCGACTACGAGGCCGCCGGAGGACGAGACCGCCACTCCCGTCGGTGATCGAGTGCCGGCTGCGCGGGCTCCTCGACCACCGGTTGAGGGAGCGGCGGCGGATCGACCACCGGTTGCGGAGGCGGGCGCCGGCGCCGAGCCACCGGCGGCGGCCGGTGTCGGGCACTCGGTCGTCCCGGAGGCGGCACGGCGGATCGTCCAGGGGCGCGAGCCGTACACGTTCGACCTGCCACCCGACCACCCCGCCGGCCCCTCCGCCACCGGCGCCCTCGTACTGCGGGTCGTCACGAGCCCGCACGCGCACGCGCGCATCACCGCGATCGACACGACCGCCGCCCGCGCCTGGCCCGGCGTCGTCGCGGTGTTCACGCACGCGGACGTCCCACCCGTGCGGTACTCCACCGCGCGGCACGAGCACCGCGCCGACGATCCCGACGACACGCTCATGCTGGATACCGTCGTCCGCCACGTCGGGCAGCGCGTCGTCGCGATCGTCGCGGAGACGGCCGAGGCCGCCGACGCGGCGTGCGCGCTCGTCGAGGTGACCTACGAGGTGCTGCCGGCGGTGTTCGACCCCGACGAGGCACGCCGGCCCGGTGCCCCGCTGCTGCACCCCGAGCGCACGCCGGAAGACCGGGTGGACGAGGCATCCCGCAACGTCATCGCGAGCGTGCACGACGGACCCGACGTCGCCGACGCGCTGGAGAACAGCGCCGTCGTCGTCAGCGGCACGTGGCAGACCCAGCGGGTGACCCACGCGCAGCTGGAGACCCACGGCGCGATCGGCTGGATCGACGACGACGGCCGTCTCGTGATCCGCTCGTCGACGCAGGTGCCGTTCCTCACCCGCGACGAGCTCGCGCGCCTGTTCGACCTCGACCCAGGCCGCGTGCGGGTGCACGCCGCGCGCGTGGGCGGCGGCTTCGGCGGCAAGCAGGAGATCTTCACAGAAGACCTCGTCGCCCTCGCGGTGCTGCGCACGGGGCGCCCCGTCGCGTACGAGTTCACCCGCTCCGACGAGTTCGCCCGGGCGGCGCTGCGGCATCCGATGCGCGTCTCCGTCTCTCTCGGCGCGGATGCCGAAGGGCGCCTCACCGCGATGAAGCTCGACCTGCTCAGCGACACCGGGGCGTACGGCAACCACTCCCGCGGCGTCCTGTTCCATGCGCTCTCCGAGTCGACGACGATCTACCGCATCCCGATCAAGCGGGTGGATGCCGAGGTCGTCTACACCAACAACGTCCCCTCCGGGGCGTTCCGCGGGTACGGCCTCGGGCAGGTGATCCTCGCGGTCGAGTCGGCGATGGACATGCTCTCCGAGCGACTCGGCATCGACCCGTTCCAGCTGCGCCGCATCAACGCGATCCGCGCTGGCGACGACCCCGGCCACGACGACCTCGTGTGGGGCAGCTACGGCTTCGACCAGTGCCTCGACCTCGCGCAGAGTGCCCTGGAGCGCGGAGGCGGCGTCGCAGCTCCCGAGGGCTGGCTCGTCGGCGAGGGCATCGCAGCCGCCATGATCGCCACGATGGCTCCCTTCGGGCACATCGCGCGCACGAGCGCGACCCTCCGCGCCGACGGCACGTATCTGCTGCGGGCGGGGACGGCAGAGTTCGGCAACGGCACGACGACGGTCCTGCGCCAGATCGCGGCGACCGACCTGAAGGCATCCGCCGACCGGCTCGTGCTGTGGAACGCCGACACCGACGCCGTCGAGCACGACACCGGGGCGTTCGCGTCGGCGGGCATCACCGTCGCCGGCAAGGCCCTGCACGCGGCCTGCCTGACCCTCGCGCGCCGCATGTGCGAGCGGGCGGCAGAGCTGACCGGCACGGATGCCGCCGACGCCGTCCTTTCCCCCGACGGCGTGACGACCCCTGCGCGGACGGTCTCCTTCGCCGAGCTCACGGAGACCACCGAGGACGGCGAGCTGACCGCCGACGGCAGCGAGCTCGGCGAGCAGCGCTCGCTCGCGTTCAACGTGCACGCGGTGCGCGTCGCGGTCGATCCGCAGACGGGCGCGGTCCGCATCCTGCAGTCGGTGCACGCGGCGGATGCCGGGTTCGTCATGAACCCGGCGCAGTGCCGCGGCCAGGTGGAGGGCGGCGTGGCGCAGGGCATCGGCAGCGCGCTCTACGAAGAGGTCATGGTCGCCCCGGACGGCAGCCTCGCGAGCCCCGTCTTCCGCACCTATCGCGTGCCGCAGTTCGCCGACGTTCCGGTCACCGAGGTGTTCTTCGCCGAAACGAGCGACGACCTGGGCCCCTTCGGCGCGAAGTCGATGAGCGAGTCGCCGTACAACCCCGTCGCCCCCGCGATCGGCAACGCCATCGCGCGCGCCCTGGGCGCCCGCCCGTTCGAGCAGCCGTTCAGCCGCGACCGGGTGTGGCGGCTCGCGCGCGGCATCCGGCCGGCGGGCTGATCTGCCCTCCCTGCCCGCGCGCGCGACGGCGGCCTCAGTGCGGGTGACCCCGCAGCGGCACGACGGCCGCCGGCAGTTCGTGCACCTTCGCCGAGGCCTCGTCCGCGAGCGGGTTCGTCGAGATCCCCCCGTGGTTCACCAGGACGCCGCCCACGTAGACGCCCTTGAGGTTGCGCGGGCTCATCGACAGCACGTACGTGCGCACGGGGTGCCACAGCGGCCCGACGTCCGGCGAGCGCGGGTCGACGACGACGAAGTCGGCGAACTTGCCGACCTCGAGCGACCCGACCCGATCGTCGACGCCCATGATCTCCGCGCCGCCGAGAGTGTGCAGGCGCAGCATGAGCTCCGGCATCATCGACAGCGGATCCTTCGTGCGCGCCCGCTGCATGTAGATGCCCATGCGCATGTTCTGCCACGGGTCGGAGACATCGGTGCACGCCTGGTCGTCGAGCCCGACGCCGACTCTCATGCCCATCTCCAGCATCTCGGGCACGAGCGCGACGCCCGAGGCGAGGCGGCCGTTGGATGCCGGCTGCCACGACATCGACGCGCCTCCGGCGACGGCCTGCTCGATGATCTCGGGCGTCGTCTGGATGAAGTGGCCGAACATGAGCCCGAGGCCGAGCGCCCCGGCATCCCGGTACAGCGCGAACTTCGCCTGCTGCACGGGGATCGCCTCGGGCGACTCGAGGAAGTGCGCCTGGTTCGTCACGCCGTAGCGGCGCATCGCCTCGACCTCGAGCTCGGCCGCCTCGGGACGCGGCGACCACTGCACCTGGCCCATGATCGAGGCGCCCAGGGCGTAGTCGGGGTCAAAGCTGCGGGTGTGGGCGACCTCGGCGGCGAAGCGGTCGAAGATCTCGTCGTCGGTGCCGACGGTGACGTCCATGCCCGCCGCGTCCACGAAGCGGATGCCGGAGTCGCGCGTGCCCTCCGCCTGCCGGTAGTGGTATTCGAGGGGGCGGATGCCCGCCGTGCCGGTGCGCTTGCCGTCGACCATCGACTCCCACGCCTGCAGCGGGTCGGTGAAGTTGTAGGCGGTCGTCACGCCGTGGGAGAGGAAGTCGAGCGACCCGTGCAGCGTCGACCAGTAGAGCTGGTCGGGGGTCATGTGGGCGGTCGTGCCGAGCATCGAGTCGCACCAGCCGTAGAGCGTGCCCTCGACGCCGAGGCCGCGCAGGCCCGAGGTGAACAGGTGCGAGTGGCTCGACACGAACCCCGGTGCGACGAAGGATCCGGCGACGTCGAGGGTCTCGTCGGCTGTCGTGCCCGTGGGCGGGGTGCCTTCGCCCAGGGCTGCGATGCGGCCGTCGTCGCCCACGAGCATCCATCCGTCCTCGATGTACCCGGGGTCGGGGGTGCCTGCGGGCACCGTGATGAGGCGGGCATGGACGACCAGGAGCGACATGACGCCACGCTAGTCATTCGATGTTTCCGCCCTGTCACGGAGCGGAAACACGAGCACCCTAGCGTCAGGTCATGTCACGGTTCACGATCACGGTCTTCTGCGGGTCCTCGCCCGGTTTCGATCCTCTGTACGTGGACGCCGCGCGTGCTGTGGGGACGGCGATCGGCGGGGCGGGAATGAGCCTCGTGTACGGCGGTGGTCACGTGGGCCTCATGGGCGCCGTGGCGGACGCCGCCGTACACGCGGGCGCGCAGGTGACGGGGGTGATCCCGCGCGCTTTGCAGGCCCGCGAGGACGTGAACCACGACATCGCCGAGCTGATCCTCGTCGACACGATGCACGAGCGGAAGATGATCATGGCCGAGCGCGCGGATGCCTTCCTGGCGCTGCCGGGCGGCCCGGGCACGCTCGAGGAGCTCACCGAGCAGTGGACGTGGGCGCAGCTGGGCATCCACACCAAGCCGGTGGGGCTGCTGAACGTCGACGGCTACTTCGACCCGCTGCTCGCGTTCGTCGCCAACATGCGCAACCGCGGTTTCACGCACCCGCGCTACACCGAGATGCTCGTCGTCGCGACCGAGCCGGGCGAAGCCCTCGCGCGCCTGCGCGAGTACGTGCCGCCGGCGCGCAGCGACGCCTCGCCCGGCGCCGAGATGACCGGCGCGATCGGCATCCCCGTCCGCCCCTGACGCACGACGTTTCGACTCGCCCAGGTCGTTGAGCGAGCGCCAGAGGCGCGAGTCGAAACGTCGCGAACATCTCAGCGGCGCAGGCCAACCGCGCCCGCCCTCGGGCGTTTCGACTCGCTGCGCTCGCTCAACGACCGAGGGTGGGCTCGTGCGCGAGGCGCAGCACCGACTCCGCCAGGGCGCGGATGCCGTGGGCGACGTCCCCCGCCGAGACGGCCTCGTCGGGGTGGTGGCTGATGCCGTCGGGATTGCGCAGGAACAGCATGCCGACGTCGGCGATCGCTCCCAGCGCCATGCCGTCATGGCCGGCGCGGCTGAAGATGACCGGCGGTGCGTCGGAGCGCTGCGGCAGGGTCGAGCGGATGCCAGCGGCCACGACGTCCTGCAGCAGCGGCGCGCAGAACACGGCCGGCGCCGAGTGCACCTCGCGGGAGGTCCAGCGCAGGCCCCGGCGGCCCATGATCTCGTCGAAGTCGCGGGCCAGGGCATCCCAGATGCGGTCACGCTCGCCGTCGAACTCACCGCGCAGGTCGAGGGAGAACTGCACCTCTCCGGGGATGACGTTGACCGCTCCCGGGAGCGCGTCGAACTGGCCGACGGTGCCGATGATGTGGTGTTCCGCTGCGCACACCCGCTCGACGGCGAGCGCCGCCTCGCTCGCGCCCAGCAGCGCGTCGCGCCGCATGTCATAGGGCGTGCCGCCGGCGTGCCGCGCCTCCCCCTGCACCGAGAGCTGGAACCGTCGCGCCGAAGCGATCGAGGAGACCACCGCGAGCGGCTCGCCCGACCGGTCGAGCTCGGGCCCCTGCTCGATGTGGGCCTCGAGGTAGCCGACGAGCTCCTCGGGCCGCCGGGCCGCCTCGCCCACGCGCGCCGGGTCGAGGCCGAACTCCAGGAAGGCCTGCCGCAGCGTCACGCCGTTGGCATCCTTCAGGGTCCACCACCCGTCGTTCCAGGAGCCCGCGACGGCGGAAGACCCCAGGAGCGCCTTTCCGAACCGGGTGCCTTCTTCATCTGAGAACGCGATGACCTCCAGCGCGAACGGCAGCGACGTCGTCCAGCCGGTCTCGGTCGGCACGCGCAGCAGGCGCACGACCTCGAGCGCGATGAGCACGCCCGCGATCCCGTCGTAGCGACCGGCGTCGAGCACCGTGTCGAGATGGGAGCCGAGCATGAGGGCGGGGGTCCCCGCGGGCCCCAGCCGCCCGACCTGGTTGCCGGCGGCATCCTGCCACGTGCGCATGCCGAGCTCGCGCATCCACTCCGCGGCGAGCCGGTTCACACGCGCGTGCTCGGGCGAGAGGTAGACGCGCTCGATCGTCCCGGGGGTGGCGGTCACGCGCGCGAGCTCGTCGCAGCGCGCCATCACGCGGCGCGCCGCGGCGGCGATCGCGTCGGGCGGGGTCTGGAGCAGGCGGGATGCCGTCACTGCACCTGCCCCTGCACCTGCCCCGTGTAGACGTCGGCGGCCGCCTCGACGCCGCCGCCGGTGGGCACCGCCGCCCCGAACCGGCGCAGCACCGCTTCGAGAGCGGCGAGCGTCGTGAGCACGGCGTCCTTGCGGGCGTTGTAGCCCATCGTGCCGATGCGCCACACCCGGCCGTGCAGCGGGCCGAACGAGGTGCCGATCTCGATGCCGAAGTCCTCCAGCAGGGCCGCCCGGGCGGCATCGCCCGGGACACCGTCCGGGATCTCGACGGCCACGACATTGTTCATCTTGTGCGCGACGTCGCCGAAGACGGCGAGCCCGAGACCCTGGACGCCGGCGAGCATGGCGTCGCCGGCGAGCCTGTGGCGCTCGATGACGGCATCCCGCCCCTCTCCGAGGATCACGCGGGCGCACTCGCGCGCGGCGTAGAGCATCGAGGTCGCCTCGGTGTGGTGGTTCAGGCGCCGCGGCCCCCAGTAGTCGAGGATCATGCCGAGGTCGAAGTAGTTCGACCGCACGAAGTCCGGCGCGCTCGGGTCGCCGGGCTCGCGGATGCCGGCCTCGACCTTCTTGCGCGAGGTCACGACCTCGACGGCCTTGGGCGACAGGGTGATCGGGGAGGATCCGCTCGGTCCGCCGAGACACTTCTGCAGACCCGCCGTGGCGGCATCCAGCCCCCACGCGTCCGCGTCGAACGCGTTGCCGCCGAGGGAGGCCGTCGCGTCGGAGTAGAACAGCACGCCGTGGCGCGCGCAGATCGCGCCGATGTCCTCCAGCGGCTGGTTCATCGTCGTCGACGTGTCGCCCTGAACGAGGGCGAGCAGGGTCGGCTTCACGCGCACGATCGCCTCTTCGATGACGGATGCCGGGAACACCTGCCCCCACTCGGTCTCGATCGTGTGCACCTCGGCCATCGCGCGCTCGGCGATCTCGGCGAGCAGGTGCCCGAAGCGGCCGAAGACGGGCACGAGCACGCGGTCGCCGGGGCGCACGAGCGAGACGATCGCCGCCTCGATGCCGGCGCGGCTCGTGCCGTCGATCAGCAGCGTCGCCTCGTTGGCGGTGTTCCACACCCCGCGGTACAGCTCCTGCGTCTCGGTCATCGCCGCCGTCATGAAGGGGTCGTACTGGCCGACCAGGGGTGCCGACATCGCGCGCAGGACGCTCGGGTACGCGGAGATCGGCCCGGGGCCCATGAGGAGCCGGGCGGGCGGGTCGATGGGGCCGGGGATCGTCATGACGTCCTTTCGTCGAGGATCTCGTGCAGAGCGCGCGCCAGGCGCACGAGGGCGATGTCGGTGCCGGCGCGCGAGATGAGGCACACCCCGACCGGTGCCGGGCCCAGCGAGGACGGCACGGTCAGAAGCGGCACCGAGACGGCGGGCAGGCCCGCCACCGCGGCGGGGGTCGTCATGCGCAGGGTCGCCTGGCGCACGGCATCCACTCTCTCGCCCTTCGCGGTGCGCAGCGGCGCGGGGCCGGGCACGGTCGGCAGCAGCAGCACGTCGCCGAAGACGAGCTGCGTGAGCGTCTCCCGCAGTGGCGCGAGGGCCGCGCGGGCGGATGCCTCGGCGGCAGCCGTGATCTGCGACGCCGCGCGGAACCGCTCGGCGACCGCGGGCCCCACGGCGCCGGGGTGCGCCCGCAGCCAGTCGCCGTTGTTGCGCCAGGCCTCGGCGGCCTGCACGGTGCGGAACGGCTCGTAATAGTCGTCCAATGAGCCGATCGAGACCCGTCGCAGCTGCGGCGGGTCGGCCGTCGCGGCGAGGCGGACGACGAGCGCCTCGAACGACTCGCGGGTCGCGGGCTCGGCGGCATCCACGATCTCGGCGGGGATCAGGAACCGCCACGGCAGGTCTGAGCCCGACTCGCCGTAGACGCTCTCGGTCGACTCCGAGCCGTCGTAGCTGAGACACCAGTCGGCGACCCGCTGCAGTGTCTCACCGTCGCGGGTGAGCCAGCCCACCGTGTCGAAGCTCTGCGCGAGCGGCAGCATGCCCTGCCGGGGCACGAGCCCGTGCGTCGTGCGCAGCCCCCACAGCCCCTGGTACGACGCGGGCACACGGACGGAGCCGGCCGTGTCCGTCGCCAGGCCCACTTCGGCCTGCCCGGTCGCGACGGCGGTCGCCGGGCCGCTCGACGAGCCGCCCGGCAAGGCACCGGCGAGCGCGCCGTTGGGGGGCGTGCCATAGTGCACGTTGTCGCCGGCGATCGAGTAGGCGAACTCGTCGGTGCGCGCGATGCCACGCAGCGACGCGCCGCCGCGCAGCAGGTCGGTGACGGCGGGCGCACTCGTCGTCTCGGCCCGCGCGGAGTCGAGGAAGGTCGGGTTGCCCGCGCCGATGCGGTACCCCTTGATCGCGAACAGGTCCTTGACGGCGACGGTGAGCCCGCGCAGCGGCCCCTCCCAGGCGCCCTGCCACAGCGGATCGCCGACGGTGCGCCACACCGACCGGTCGAGGGCCTGCGCCCGGCCGTTCACATGGGCCGCCGTGATGAGCCAGCGCCCGCCGATGAACTGCCACACCTGGGTCTGAAGCCCGGTTCCGCCGCCCGCGTAGCGCGAGATCGACACGAGCAGGGCGATGCCGTCGGCGAGCGGCCGATACTCGATCCGCTCGATGGTGCGGGGCGCGACGCCGCCGCGCACACCCCGGAACGCGCTGATCGCATCGTGACCGACGAGAAGCCCCGCCGCGTCGCCGCGCATGGTCTTGTCGCCGGGCGCGAAAGCGGCATCCAGCGCCTCGAGGTCGTTGGCGAGAATCGCCCGTTCGTAGGCCTCGAACGCGAGCCGCAGGTCGTCCGGGATGGTCACATCCGGGTCCGTCATGATCGGGCCTCCCGGTCCTCCGGCGAAGATAACTCCTCCAGTCCGCTGCGGAAATCCCCCGGATCCCCCGCATCCAGGCTCGCACCGCCCGGATGGGAGGAGTTGGCTCCGGCGCTCCCACGGGACCCGGCCCTCCTCACCGCGGCGAAATCCGCTTCTCGGATCCGGGCGTGCACCCCGCAGACGATGTCGACGACCTGAGAGATGTCGAAGTCGGTCGCCGCCGAAAGGTAGGCGTAGGCAAGGTGCTCGGCCATGCCGTACCGGGCCTGCAGCAGGTCGAGCCCCGCGCGCACGGCCTTGCGCATCGCCTCGTTCAGGTCGGGGTCGAGCCCCGTCGGCACGAGGTACTCGTCGGTGCGCACGAGGGGACCTGCGACCTCGCCGAACGCGGCGAGCGCCTCTTCCCGCGGCACGACGTCGAACCGCAGCGTCGCGCGCAGGGATGCCTCCAGCGCCGTCAGGGCGACCTCGCCGTCGCCCTGGGCGAAGTGCGGGTCGCCGACGTACGCGAGCGCCCCGGGGACCTGCACCGGCAGGTACAGCGCGGTGCCTTCGACCAGCAGGTTGATGTCGATGTTGCCGCCGTGTGCCCCCGGCGGCACGGAGTGCGGCCGGTCGGAGCCCGCGACGGCGACCCCCATCGTGCCGAGGAACGGCGCGAGCGGGAACGCGACGACTCGATCGCCGGCCTCGGCGTCCTCGGTCAGGGGCAGAGTGCCGACGAGGCTCCCGCCGCGCGCTTCCACGGGGGTGAAGACGCTGACGTTCTCCGGCCCGCGGGGCAGCACCCCGACCAGCGCCCCCTTGCCGTGCCGGTTCGAGATGACGCCGTACGGCACGCGCGGGGCGAGGGAGACGACCGTGATCTTGAGCAGATCGCCGACCTCGGCGCCTTCGACGAAGACGGGGCCGGTGACGACGTGCGGGCCGTCGGCCGCGGCATCCCGCGGGACGGATGCCGCGATCTCGATCGCGTCGGTCAGCACCTGCTCCGCCGGGACGCCGTGACCGGTGAAGTAGCCGAGCGGGTCCTGGCCCTGATCGGGCAGGATCCCCTCGTGGCTGACGGTGTCGAAGGTGACCGTCTCGCCGGGAGCGACCGTGAGCACGGGCGCGTCGTCGGCGCAGGGCAGGCGCCCCCACAGCACGGTCTGCGCGCCCGCCGGCAGGTAGTGGTCGCCCGGGATCGGGCCGACGCCCGTCTGCAGAATGTCGAACGGCATGGCTCCATCCAATCCCATCCGTGTTTCGACCGCATCTCGGTGCGCGAGCGCCGCACGACGAACCGCGAGAGCCCGTGCGGGACTCCACGCGAGAAACCGCGACAGCGCTCCGGTCACGCCGGCGCGCTGATCTCCGCCGGCAGGGATCGCTGCGGCGGCGAGGCATACTCGTCGCGCTTGCTCGTGCCCACGCCCATCCGCACCATGGCGGAGACGAGTCCGACGGCCGCCGCGACGCCGTCGACGACCGGCACGCCCAGGCGCGTCGCGAGCTCGTCGCACAGGTCGGCCATGCCCGCGCACCCGAGCACGATGGCGTCGGCGCCGTGGTCGCCGATGGCGCTCGCGCAATGGCTCTCGATGAGGCGCACCGACTCGGGGGTGGTGTCCTCGAGGTCCAGCACCGGGATCGCCGCGGCCGTCATCGACACGCACGCCTCGCCCATGCCGTAGCGCGCGACGAGGTCCTGCGCCCGGCCCAGGGTGCGCGACAGGGTCGTCACGACGCCGAAAGAGCGCCCCGTGAGGCTCGCGACGTGCATCGCGGCCTCGGCGATGCCGACGACGGGTGCCGTGGTCAGCTCGCGCGCGGCATCGAGGCCGGGGTCGCCGAAGCAGGCGATGACATAGCCGTCGCTGCCGCCGGCGGCGAGGTCCTGCTCGATCAGCTCGACGACGGCGAGCGCCGCGTACACCTCGTCGCGGTGGCTCTCGATCGCGGCCGCGCCCCGCTCGGGGCACACCGCGGCGATCTCGACGCCGGGCCCCGCCGCCTCCCGGGCGGCGACCGCGATCTTGTCGGTCATCGCCCGGGAGGTGTTGGGGTTGATGAGGAGGATCCTCACGAAGCCTGCGCCCCGCTCTGCGTGCCGTCCGAGATGCCCTCCGTCTCGCCGTCGAAGGTCGGGATCAGCGGGTTCGACCGCTCGAGGGCGACGAACACCGCGTAGGCGAGGCCGCAGCCGATGAACCAGGTGTAATTGCTGATCCAGGCCACGTCGAAGATCCCGAGATCGGCGAACATCTTCGGGAAGATCGCGATGATGACGGTGGGGATGCCAGCCCAGAGCATCGTCTTCACGGCGTTCGGGTTGTACCCCTTGACGTACCAGTAGGGGCCCTTCTCGTCGAAGGTGAACATCGCATCGGTCTTGATGCGCTGCTTCGCCGCGATGTAGTAGCCGGCGATCAGCGTGCCGAACAGCGGACCGATGAGCGCGCCCAGGAAGCCCAGCGTGTAGTGGATCGCGTCATCGTTGGAGTACCAGTTCCACGGGGTGAGGAACACCGAGCCGACGGCGGCGATCATTCCGCCCGTCCGCCACGAGATGCGGTGCGGGGCGACGTTGGAGAAGTCGAACGCCGGGGAGATGAAGTTCGCGACGATGTTGATGCCGACCGTCGCCGTGACGAACGTCAAGCCGCCCAGGAGGATCGCGAACCACGAGTCGATCTTCTCCACGGTGTGGATCGGGTCGGTGATGAGCTCGCCGAACACCGGCACGGTGGCCGAGGCGGTGATGACGGTCAGCAGCGAGAAGAACAGGAAGTTGACCGGCAGGCCCCAGAAGTTACCCCGCTTGACCTGCGGGAACGACTTGCCGTAACGGGCGAAGTCGCCGAAGTTGAGCATCGGGCCGGAGAAGTACGAGACCACGATGCTGATGGCGGTCACCATGAGCCCGATCGTGCCCCACACGCTGGTCGGCGCGGTGTCCGGATCGGACAGATTGAGGTCGATGTTCTCCCATCCTGCCTGCGAGACGAGGTAGATCGCGAGGACGACCATCACGACGTACACCGCGGGGCCGGCCCAGTCGATGAAGCGGCGGATGACCTCCATGCCGTTCCAGAACAGCGCCACCTGCGCGACCCACAGGATCGCGTAGGAGATCCAGCCGAGCGCCGAAAGGCCGAGGAAGCTGTAGTTGAGGAGGTCCGCCGAGCCCGGGATGAACTTCAGGAAGATGATGTTGAGGCTCTCGGCCGCAAGGAAGGTCTGCACGCCGTACCAGGCGATCGCGATGAGTCCGCGGATGATCGCCGGGACGTTCGCGCCCTTGATGCCGAAGATCGCCCGGTTGATGACGGGGTAGGGGACGCCCGTCTGCTGGCTGGGCTTGGCGACGAGGTTCGCGAAGATCTGCACGATGACGATGCCGACGACGAGGGCGACGAGCACCTGCCACGCGGCGATGCCGAGGGCGAACAGCGACCCCGCGGTGACATAGCCGCCGACGGAGTGCACGTCCGACATCCAGAACGCGAAGATGTTGTACCAGCTCCAGGTCTGCTTACGCAGCGGGGCGAGGTCCTCGTTGGCGAGGCGGGGGTCGTATTCGGGTTTCATGTTGCCGCTGCCGACAGGGTGGCCGGCAGCTTCCACGATGTCGCGGGGCGCCGTCGCGGGTGAGAGATCTGGGTTCGACATGGAAAGGGACCTTCCGGAGAGGGGGGCGGATGTGCCCGGGAAGTGGGGAAAGGATGACGACGACATGGAGTCCGCTGTCCGGTGGTACGTCTGTGAAGCTATTTCTTCACTCGGCGCGCGGGGTTTCGCTCATGTAACACGTCTGTGAAGTTGCGGCTTCACCCCGCTTCCGACATCCTCCGAGCGCCGGCGTCGGGAGCGCTCGCGCGACTTAGGATGCTCGGCATGGGCACACCGCAGTCGACGACAGAAGCTCCGACGGAGGTGGGGGTGCGGCTGCGCGAGCTGCGTCGCCAGCAGGGTCTGTCCGCGCGAGCGGTCGCCGCCGCCGTCGGGATCTCACCCAGCGCCGTGTCGCAGATCGAGCGGGGCGTCCTGCAGCCGAGCATCGCCCGGCTGATCGCCATCACGGATGCCCTCGGCGTGCCGCTGGCGGAGGTCTTCGAGGAACGCACCGAGCGCATCGCCCCGGCCTCCGGCGGCGTGTTCGCTCTGCAGCGCGCCCACGAGTCGCAGTCGATCCCGCTCGAGACGGGTGTCGTCTTCCGGCGGCTCTCCCCCGGGCGGATGCCGGGTGTCGACTACTTCGAGTCGGTCTACCCGCCCGGCGCGAGCGCGACGACGGAGGGCTCGCTCTTCCGCCACGAAGGGTACGAGGTCGGCCGCATGCTCGCGGGAGAGCTCACGATCGACTTCGACGACGAGCGCGTCGTGCTGCACCCGGGCGATGCCATCAGCTACCCGTGCTCCCGCCCCCATCACATCCACAACACCGGCGAGGTCGACGCCGTCGCTCAGTGGGTCATCGTCCACACGCCGCAATGACCTCGGCGGGGAGATGACCTCGGCGAAAGGTGCAGCGCGGTCCTCGGATCAGGCGTGACCGCGCGTGAGCAGCCGTCCCTCGGGCGGGCGGCGACGTGACGGCGCGTCTCCCGCGCCGCCCTCGCTCACGTCGAAGACGCTCCGGCCGCGCAGCCACGTGCGGCGCACGGCGCCCCGGAGCTCGCGCCCGTCATAGGCCGTGATGGGGTTGCGGTGGCGCAGGGTGCGCGCGTCGACACGCAGCGGGTCGGCGGGGCCGAACGCCACGAGATGCGCCGGCGCGCCGACCTCGATGCGCCCGACCGTCTGAAGGCCCGCGACCCGCGCCGGGCCCGTCGTGAACAGCGGGATGAGCTTTTCCAGCGGGATGCCGCGGCGCTGCGCCTCGGTCCACACCGCCGACAGCCCGAGCTGAAGCCCCGCGATTCCTCCCCAGGCGAGCCCGAAGTCACCGTCGCCCGATCGCTTGAGCTCGACGGTGGACGGTGAGTGGTCGCTCACGATCGCGTCGATCGTGCCGTCGAGAACCCCCTCCCACAGCAGGTCCTGATGCTCGATGCCGCGGATCGGGGGGCAGCACTTGAACTCGCTCGCGCCGTCGGGGATCTGGTCGGCCGTGATCGTGAGGTAGTGCGGGCAGGTCTCGACCGTGAGCCGCACGCCCTGCGCCTTCGCGGCCCGGATCGCGGTCAGCGCGTGGCCGTCGGCGAGGTGCAGGATGTGCGCACGACCGCCGGTGCGCGAAGCTGCAGCGATGACCGCGTCGATCGCGGACTCCTCGCTCTCCGGCGGCCTGGTGGCGAGGAAGTCGCTGTACTCGCGGCCGAGTGCGCCGTGATCGTGCAGCAGCGCGGGGTCTTCCGCGTGGACGATCAACACCGAGCCCAGTGCGGTGGTCTCCGCCAGCGCAGCATCCAGCTGCGCGCGATCGAGGTGCCCGAACTCGTCGACCCCGCTCGGCGAGAGGAAGCTCTTGAACCCGAACACCCCCGCGCGATGAAGCGGAGCCAGGGCGCCGAGATTCTCGGGGACGGCGCCGCCCCAGAAGCCCACGTCGACGTACACCGCCGCGGCAGCCGCCTCGCGTTTGATCTCGAGCGCCTCCGCCGTCGTGGTCGGGGGCAGGGAGTTCAGCGGCATGTCGACGATCGTCGTGACACCGCCGGCCGCGGCGGCGAGGGTCGCCGACGGGAAGCCCTCCCACTCGGTGCGCCCCGGGTCGTTGACGTGGACGTGCGCATCGACCAGGCCCGGCAGCAGCACCGCGTCGTCGGGAACCTGAACCGCTTTCCGCGGAGCCCCGCGCGGAGTGTCGATCGCGCTGATCACGCCGTTTGCGATGCGGATGTCGGCGGGCCGGAAGCCGCCGTCGATCCATGCGCTCGCGGCACGAATCGTCTTTTCTCCTGCCGCCACGCACCGCTCCTCGATCGCCGGGGCTCCCACGCTATCGCGCGCCGGTTTCGTGCTGGTTACGGCCTGTCCGCCCTCCCGAAACGCCGGTCCGGTACTGTCTCGGGCATGGACCTTGCCGCTTTCAACACCGCTTCGCCGCCCGAAGCCGCCGCCGTGGTGCGCGTCTGGGCGGACATCCCCGCGTGGGTCGACGCCGTCGTCGCCGAGCGCCCCTACCCCTCCGTGCCCGAGCTCGCCGCCCGGGCGGATGCCCTCGCGCAGTCGTGGAGCCCGGCCGATCTCGACGCCGCGCTCGCCCACCACCCGCGCATCGGCCAGAAGCCCGCCGGCGGCGGGGCCGAGGCCGCCGCCTCGCGCAGCGAGCAGTCCGCGATGCAGGATGCCTCCGGCGACGTCACCCGCGCGATCGCCGAGGCCAACGCGGCATACGAGGAGCGCTTCGGACGCGTCTTCCTCATCCGCGCCGCGGGCCGCTCCCCCGAGGAGATGCTCGCCGAAGCCCGCCGACGCCTGGAGAACGACGTCGACGCAGAGGCCGCCGAAGCGCTGGCGCAGCTGCGTGAGATCGCGCGGCTGCGCCTGCGCACGAGCCTGGAGGACTGACATGCCGCACCTGACGACCCACATCCTCGACGCGACGGCCGGCACCCCGGCATCCGGTGTCGCCGTCACCCTCGTGGATGCCGACGGCACGATCGTCGACAGCGGCGAGACCGACCTCGACGGACGCCTGGGGCTCGGTCCCGATCGGCTGCCGGCCGGCTCGTACGCCCTGCGCTTCGCGACGGGGGCCTACTTCGCGGCATCCGGGACGGAGACGTTCTACCCGCGCGTGGAGATCGCCTTCGAGGTCGCGGACGCGCCGCACTACCACGTGCCGTTGCTGCTGAGCCCCTTCGCCTACTCGACCTACCGCGGCAGCTGACCGCGCACGTAGGTCGCGCGGACGGATGCCGTCAGCAGCGCCTCCGGCTCGGCGGTCAACGGATCGGTGTCGAGCACGGCGAAGTTCGCCTCCAGCCCCGGCGCGATGCGTCCCCGTAGCGCCTCGAACCCGCCGGCGTACGCGCCGCCGTGGGTGAACGCGACGAGCGCGTCCTCGGGGGTGAAGGCGCGCTCCGGGTGGTAAGCGTCCAGGCTCGGGTTCAGCACGGACTTGCCGGTGAGCGCGATGTACAGATTGGGCAGCGGCCGGTGCGGCGCGGTGGGCGCGTCGGTGCTGAGCGCGTACGCCACGCCGTGCGCGCGCAGCCACTGCCACGGGAAGCCGAGCTCCTGGCGCTCGTCGGCGAGCACGGCCTTCCAGTTCGACAGCACAGCGGGGTCGCAGTGCACCGGCTGCATCGACGCCACCACACCGAGGCGGGCCATGCGCGCGATGGTCTCCTCGGTCACGGACTCCAGGTGCTCCACGCGGTGGCGGCGAGGGCGCTCGCCGTTGCTGCGGATGCAGTGCTCCAGCACGTCCAGGGCGATCTCGCTGGTGCGGTCGCCGATCGCGTGCATCGCCAGCTGCAAGCCCGCCGCATCGGCGGCAGCCGCGACCGGGCATGCGGCCTCGTAGCTCCAGATCGGGTCGCAGTTGCTGCCGTTCGCGTAGGGCGCGCGCATCGCCGCGGTGCACGCGTCGATCACTCCGTCCATGATGAACTTCAGCCCGACGACGCGCAGCCACTCGTCCTCGCCGGTGCCGGCGAGCTCGTCGCGCAGGCGGATGACGGCCGCCACCGCCGCGAGGTCGGTCTCGGCGTCACCGCTCGGCTCGACGAGCATGTGCCCGGTGACGGGGAAGGGGAGGCGTCCGTCGCGGGCGATGATCCTCCGCATGCCCGCCGCCTCCGCCGCGGTGAGGGCCATGTCGGTGACGGTCGTCACCCCGTCCGCCAGGTACGCGGCGAACGCCCTGTCCAGGCGCGCGACGAGCTCGTCGGGGGTCGTGTTCTCGCTGAGGAACCCCCACACGTACTGCGTGCACGCGGTCTCGTAGAGCATGCCGGTCGCCCTGCCGGCCGCATCGCGGGCGATCTCCCCGCCGATCGGATCGGGCGTGTCGGCGTCGATCCCCAGCTCGGCGAGGGCAGCCGAGTTCAGCCAGCAGGAGTGCAGGTCGTTGGCGTCGAGGTAGACGGGCACGTCTGAGGCGACGGCGTCGATCATCTCCGCGGTCGGGTGCGCCTCGCCGATCGCGTCGAACAGCCACCCCACCCCGAGCAGCCGCTTCGCCTCCGGGTCAGCGTCGCGGGCGTCGCGCAGCCGGCCCTGGATCTCCGCCAGCGACGCGCAGTCGCGCAGCTGCACCTTGCCGAGCGCCTCGCCGAACATCGTCAGATGCGCGTGCGAATCGACGATGCCCGGAAGCACGAATGCGCCGTCGAGGTGGGTCTGGTCCGGCTCGCGGATGCCGATGCGGTCGAGTTCCGCGTGCACCTCGGCATCCGTCCCCACCGCGATGAACCGGCCATCGTCCACCGCGAAGGCGCTCGCGACGAGGCGGTCGCGATCCGCGGTGAACACGGTGGCGCCGGTGAACAACTGTGTGGCCACGTTCGCTCCTCCTCAGCCACGAGGTGGGGTCCGGCTCGCGGCGCGGCCGTCGAAGGGGACGTCGTCCGCGATCGCGTCGATCGCCGCCGTGTCCGAGCCCTCGCTGAAATCGAGGACCGGCACCGGGCGGCGGAAGAAGTGCGTCTTCGCGACGAGGATCACGACCCCGAGCAGAAGCCAGATGCCGCCGACGGCCCACGTGAGAGGCTCGAGCGAGGTCCACAGCCAGATCGTCAGCACCAGGCCGACCAGGGGGATGAGCCCGTAGCGGATGATCGGCCAGGCACCGGCAGGACGCGACTCGCCCTTCGGGAAGAGGTACACCTTGATCACGGCCAGGTTGACCATCGAGAACGCGCCGAGCGCGCCGAAGCTGATCATGAAAGCGGCCTGATCGAGGGAGAGGAACATGCTGGAGAGGGCGAAGATCGACACCGTCACCGCCGCCACGACCGGCGTGCCGTATTTCGCCCAGATGTAGGCGAAGGGCTTCGGGAGGATGCCGTCGCGGCCCATCGCGTAGATGATCCGCGAGACGGCGACCTGGCCGGCCAGCCCCGAGCCGAAGCAGCCGATGACGACCATGACGAGGAATGCGGTCACCAGCACCTGCCCTCCGACATGCTCCGCGAGCACGACGCCGGGAGCGTTGAGCAGGTCTTCCGAGGCCGTGCTCCAGTCATCGAGAAAGAAGGCGCGGGCGCCGAGCCAGGAGATCACGATGAAGACGCCACCGCCGATGAGGGTCGTGAGCGTGATCGCCAGCGGGATGTTCTTGCGCGGATTCTTGGCCTCTTCCGAGAGGGTCGAGACCGCGTCGAAGCCGAGGAAGGAGAGGGCGAGGACGGCCGCGCCGGTGAGCACCGGGCTGAAGCCCGTCGCACCGGGGACGAACGGCTCCAGCAGCCCCGGCGCGTTCGGGTCGGCGATCGCGGTCTTGACCGCGAGGAAGGCGAAGACCGCGATCACGCCCACGGTCACCGCGATGATGGTGATGTTGACCGTGTTGACGAGCTTGATCCCGAGCACGTTGAACAGCAGCACGGCCAGCAGGCAGGTGAGCATGAAGATCCACGTCGGCACCGACGGGAACTGCGTGCCCATGTACAAGCCGAGGATCATGAAGTTGATCATCGGGATGAACAGGTAGTCGAGCATCAGGACCCAGCCGGTGAGGAATCCTGCGACCCCGCCGAAGGACTGCTGCGTGTACGTGTAGGCGGAGCCGGCGACCGGGAACTTCCGCACCATCGCACCGTAGCTGCTGGCGGTGAACAGCATCACGATCAGGGCGACGACGTACGACAGCACGAGGTGGCCGTCGGTGAGCTGGTTGACGATGCCGTACGTGGTGAACACCGTCGCCACCGCCATGTACGACAGCCCGAAGACGACGAGGGGACCCAGCCCCAGCGATCGGCGGAGGTGGGATTGTTCTGTTTCAGGCATGGGAACTCCATCACGGTGGGCACGGCGTCGGGTCGAGTGGGGCACGCGCACATCGATGTGACGCGAACGATCCGAACCATAGACCCCATGGATTTCAGGGGTGTGAACGGCTCGATCGCCCCTGGCCCGGACAGAAGCCGCGCCCTCGATCTGACCTCTGCCCCGCCACGACCGATCGCCACCGCCACCGCCACCGCCACCGCCACCGCCACCGCCAAGAGGCGATACGGCAGAGGTGAGCTGCCGCCGGTCAGACGGTCGACGTTGTCGCGCCGGGTCATATGGAACGCGGCGGACACAGAAACAGGGAGTTTACGCGCCCGCAACTCCCGACGGGGCGGGAACCGGTAGTTTCGCGAGAGCGGCAACAGCGCCGCGCTCCGTTCGCGCGGAGTGGAACTACGGACAGGATCTACGGAATCGCCATGACTGAAGTCACCGTCAGCCTCGGAGCCAACAAGTACGGCAAGGCAGAGAACCGCGTCGTGCGGATCGTTCGCGACACCCCTCGCCACGAGATCATCGACCTCAACGTCACCTCGCAGCTGCGCGGGGCCGCCCTGGTCGACTCGTACCTGACGGGCGACAACGCCCTGGTCGTTGCGACCGACACGCAGAAGAACACGGCGTTCGCGTACGCGAAAGAGGTCGGCATCCCTTCTGTCGAGGAATACCTGCTCGCTCTCGGCAAGCACTTCGTGGACGACTTCGAGTGGATCGAGGGGGGCCTCTGGCAGGCCGAGCAGTACGAGTGGGCGCGCATCACCGTCGACGGCGCCGAGCACGACCATTCCTTCGTGCGCAAGGGGCAGGGCACCCGCCTGGCCACGGTGCAGATCATCGACGGCGAGACGCACGTCACCGGCGGCGTCAAGGACCTCGTCGTGCTCAAATCGACCGGCAGCGAGTTCGCCGGCTTCCCCCGTGACAAGTACACGACCCTGGTCGAGACGAACGACCGCATCATGGCGACCTCGGTCACCGGCCGCTGGCGCTTCCTGCCCGAGGCCGTCGAGGCCGGCATCGACTACAACGGGCTGTATGCCGAGGTGAGCCAGATCCTGCTGGAGCAGTTCGCGTCGGTGCACTCGCTCGCTCTGCAGCAGACGCAGTTCGCGATGGGCAAGGCCGTCATCGAGGCGCGCCCGGAGATCGCCGAGGTGAAGTTCGCGATGCCGAACAAGCACCACTTCGTCTACGACCTCGCGCCGTTCGGGCTGGAGAACCCGGGGGAGGTCTTCTGGGCCGCCGACCGCCCCTACGGCCTCATCGAGGGCACGATCGTGCGCGACGGCGTCGCGCCGGCCCCGAACGCGTGGGTCGACGTGCCCACGTTCGTGTAACGAGCGCTCGACGGCCCCCGCACGCACGCGACAAGAGGAGCCCGACATGACCAGCACCGCCACCGCGCGCCCCGCGCGCGTCCATCCGGTCGACCAGGTGCCGAAGGCTCCGAAGCTGCTGACCTACGGGTTCCAGCATGTGGCCGCGTTCTATGCGGGGGCCGTCGTCGTGCCGCTGATCATCGGCGGCGCGCTCGGCATCGACGCCGACGACATGATCAAGCTGATCCAGGCCGACCTGCTCACCTGCGGGATCGCCTCGATCATCCAGTCGGTCGGCTTCCGCATCGGAAGGCTGCGCGTCGGCGTGCGGCTGCCCCTCCTGCAGGGGGTCGCCTTCGCGGGTGTCGCGCCGATCATCACGATCGGCTTCATGGCCGGGGGCGGATCCGACTCGCTGCCGCTCGTCTTCGGGTCGGTGATCGTCGGCGGCATCGTGTTCTTCTTCGTCGCGCCGTTCATCGCGAAGCTGGTGCGCTTCTTCCCGCCCGTCGTGACGGGGTCGGTGCTGACGATCATCGGCGTGACGCTCCTCCCGGTCGCCGCGAACGACGCGATCGGCGGGCAGCTGGGCCTTCCCGGCTTCGACTGGTCGTACACGGTCATGGGGGCCTCCGAGGGCGGCGAGGGCGACCCGACGAGCGCCGTCAACTTCGGCTTCGCGATCGGCACCCTCGTGCTGATCCTGCTGCTGCAGCGCTTCTTCAAGGGGTTCATGTCGACCATCTCGGTGCTGATCGGGCTGATCGTCGGGTCGGTGGTCTGGTACCTCGCCCACCCCGCCGCCGACTGGTCGAGCGTGACCGACGCCGGCTGGTTCTGGATCGCGAGCCCCCTGCACTTCGGCATGCCACGCTTCGAGATCGTGCCGATCATCATGATCCTGCTCGTGATGATGATCACGGCGGTCGAGACCGTCGGCAGTCTCTACGCGACCGGCGAGATCGTGGGCAAGCGCATCCGTCCGGAGGACATCGCCTCGGCCCTGCGCGCCGACGGGATCTCGACCGCGCTGGGCGGCTCTATGGGGTCGTTCCCCTACACGTGCTTCGCCGAGAACATCGGGCTCGTGCGGGTGACCGGCGTCAAGAGCCGCTGGATCGTCGCGGTCGCCGGCGGCTTCATGATCGTCCTCGGCCTGTTCCCGAAGGTCGCGGCGATCGTCGGCATGATCCCCTCCCCCGTGCTCGGCGGCGCCGCCCTCGTGCTCTTCGCGGCGGTCGCGGTCGTCGGCATCCAGACCCTCTCGACGGTGAACTTCAACGATCACCGCAACCTCGCCGTCGCGGGCACCTCGATCGCCGTCGGCGTCTTCGTCATGGCGTTCCCTGCCGTGCAGCAGGCGGTTCCGGGGTGGCTGCAGTGGTACTTCTCCGGCGGCATCGCCGCAGGGGCGTTCACGGCGCTGATCCTGAACGTCGTCTTCTTCCACATCGGCCCCGACCACGGACCGGCGATCGCGAAGGACGCCGCGGGCGACCGCATCCATCTGGCCGAGATCAACCAGATGGATGCCGCGACATTCTCCGGCACCTTCTCCCGGGTCGTCCAGGGCGCCACGTGGGCGGTCGACGGGGCTTACGCCCAGCGTCCGTATCCCACGGCCGCCGCTCTCGGCGAGGCGTTCCAGGACGCCCTGCTGCTGGCGACGCCGGAAGAGCAGGCGGACCTCCTGAAATCCTTCCCCGACCTCGCCGAGCTCGACGACGAGGGCACCCCGGTCGCGCGCGATCACGGTCAGGGCGCCCTCGACGGCATCGGCGACGACGAGCAGACCGAGATCGCCGAGCTCGCCATCGCCTACCGCGAGCGGTTCGGCTTCCCGCTGATCCTCGCCGCCCACGAGTATGAGCGGTACGACCAGGTGCTGCGCACCGGGTGGACCCGCATGGACAACTCCACGACGACCGAGCGCCAGACGGCGCTCATCGAGGTCGCGAAGATCGTCAACCGTCGCTACGAGCAGCTCGTCGCGGAGGCGAATCCGATCTCCAGCGCACGGTTCGGCCGTTTCGCAGACCTCGGCATCGGCTGAGTCTCTGCTCACTGCGAACGGGGCCGTGCCGGTGCGGGCGGGGACGTAAAATTGTCGCGGCGACACAGGCGCCGACGCATGCCGACACAGGGCGACACAGGCGCCGACGCATGCCGACACAGGGCGACACAGGCGCCGACGCATGCCGACACAGGGCGACACAGGCGCCGACGCATGCCGACACAGGGCGACACAGGCGCCGACGCATGCCGACACAGGGCGACACAGGCGCCGACGCATGCCGACACAGGGCGACACAGGCGCCGACGCATGCCGACACAGGGCGACACAGGCGCCGACGCATGCCGACACAGGGCGACACAGGCGCCGACGCATGCCGACACAGGGCGACACAGGCGCCGACGCATGCCGACACAGGGCGACACAGGCGCCGACGCATGCCGACACAGGGCGACACAGGCGCCGACGCATGCCGACACAGGGCGACACAGGCGCCGACGCATGCCGACACAGGGCGACACAGGCGCCGACGCATGCCGACACAGGGCGACACAGGCGCCGACGCATGCCGACACAGGGCGACACAGGCGCCGACGCATGCCGACACAGGGCGACACAGGCGCCGACGCATGCCGACACAGGGCGACACAGGCGCCGACGCATGCCGACACAGGGCGACACAGGCGCCGACGCATGCCGACACAGGGCGACACAGGCGCCGACGCATGCCGACACAGGGCGACACAGGCGCCGACGCATGCCGACACAGGGCGACACAGGCGCCGACGCATGCCGACACAGGGCGACACAGGCGCCGACGCATGCCGACACAGGGCGACACAGGCGCCGACGCATGCCGACACAGGGCGACACAGGCGCCGACGCATGCCGACACAGGGCGACACAGGCGCCGACGCATGCCGACACAGGGCGACGCAGGAGGAGAACCATCCGGATGAAGGTCATCACCGTGGAGGCCGGCGTCGGCAGCACGAGGGCCGTGATCGCACCGCAGCGCCTCGGGAACAAAGCCGTCATCTCCGGCCGGATGCGCGTGAACGAGCCGGTCGACGAGCCCAGCGGGCGAGCGGATGCCGGGCACCGGGACCTGCGCGCCGCCGACGGGACGGGCATCATCCGCGGCAACATCGATGGGAGCCCCGTCAACCTCGGCGGTGGACTGCGGGTGGAGTGGTAAAAGCGAACGCAGGTGAGGCAACCGGTCGGCTGAATGCGGTCGACCGGCTGATGCGCACGCGGCTGGGCGCGCACGTCGCGGGCCTGCTCGCCGCGGCGGGCGGTCCCCTCGAGCTCGACGACCTTCGCCGCCTCACCGGACGCTCCCGCGCGAGCATCGCCGCACTCCTGCCCACCGAATCGAGCGATGCGACCTCGTCGATCGGCGGGATCGAGCTCACCCCGCAGGGCTGGACCCTCACCGGCGCGGATGCCGTCGGCCACGTCGTGCGCGGCCTTTACACCGGCACGCTGCCGGACGGCGCGGAGGCGAAACCCGCCGTCCGCGAGCGGGCGCTGGCGCCGTTCCGGGGCTCGCTTCTCGCGGTGCTCGCCTCCGCCCGCGAGGAGTGGGGGTGGGAGAGCGCGCCCGCTTTCGCGCTCGGAACGCCGTTCGTGAGATCGATGGCCGCGCGCCTGAGCCACCCCGAGGAGCGCACCGCGCTCGTGCGCACGGTCACCGACCCGGCACGGATCCGGGTGCTCTCCGGGCGCCAGTTCGATGCACCGCGCGAGCAACTGCAGCTGGTCGCGCGGACGCTGGCCCAGGCGGCGGCCTCGACGGCCGACCTCGTCGATCTTGCGGCCGTGCTGCTGAGCGAGGCCTCGCTCGACGAGACCGGGGGCGCCGTGCCGCGACGCCTGCCCCCTGTGTACGCGCTGCTCGGCGACGTCGAGCGCTCCGTGGAGCTCGCCCGCCACGTCCGCACGGATGTCACGATCGAGCTCGCCTACGTCGCGCGTGCCATCGCCCAGGCCACCGGGTCCGGCGGGGAGGCGTCGGCGGCCGACGAGCTGGCCGTCGAGGCGATCGCGGGTCTGGGCGAGGGCGACGATGCGCCCGCGGTGGCTCTGCTGCGCACCGCGCGCGCGGTCGCGGGAGTCGCGCTGTACCTGCCGCCCGGCGCCGCGTGCCGGCGGGCGGGCGACGCGCACGCTCTCGTCGAGCGCGCCTTCGACGGGCCGCCGCAGCCGGAGACGGTGGAAGGACTCCGATCGCGGCAGTTCCGCGCCTCCCGCGACCAGGAACGGGCACTGGCCGCGACGACCCTTGCGACGAGCGCCGTCGCGTTCGCGCAGGCCGGGGACGAGGATGGGGCACGACTGGGCATCCGATCCGCCGCGGCGCACGTCGAGCTGATCGCCGACGACAGCCGACGCGCCGTCGCCTGGGCCGATGTCGCCGTGCGCCTCGCGGTATGCACCTCGCCCGTCGCGCCGGCGCTTCTGGCCGATGCCGCGGCGACCGCGGCGACGAACGCGCTCGCCGCCGCGCCGGCCTCAGACGTCGACGCGCTCGCGCAGGTCGCGCGGCTGCTGTCCGGAGGCGCGCACCGCGACGGCGACAGCCCCGAGGCACCGGCGCTCGCCGATCGTGAGCGAGCGGCCGACGCCGCACGACGCGCGCTGGGCCTGATCGCGACCGCCGAGGCGCTGCCCCCGCGGGGTGCTCTCACCTCCGCCGCCGAGGCGTTGTTCGCCGACGACACCGACGACACCGAGCTGGCGCTTCTCGCGGCGCGCCGCGCCGTGCAGCAAGCCACCGGCGCCCGGTACGGCAGCGTGCTGCAACAGCGCACGCGGGCACGTCTGGAAGCGGTCGTGCTCGCCGAGGCCGCCGCGGTGCTGGATGCCGCGGGCGAAGACGCCGAGGCGAAGGCCGCAGCCGACGCCGCGCTGGTGGCGACGGGGCGCGTTGCGCCGGCCGCACGCGCCCGGCCTCTCGGGGAGGTCGCCGCGACACTCCTTGATGCCCGCAGTGCTGCGGTCATCGACGTCGCCCTCGCCGCGGCCGGCGCGGAACGGACGGGCACAGAGGGCCGGTGGGATGCCACCGCGCCCGCGCGCATCGCCGATGCAGCCCTGCGCGTCCTCGCCCGCGCCACCGAGCATTCGGAAGCCGTGGCCGACGTGTTGGCGCAGTGCGTTCTGGCCCTGCGCCGCGGCGAGCACGCCGGGTCGCTGACGACGCTGGCAGACACCGCGATACGGCAGGGGATGCCCCAGCGCGCCGCCGAGCTGGCCGTCGCCGCGCTGCGCGCCGCGGGAGCCCGCGACCCGATTCGCGCCCGCCGCGCCGAGGCGGCGCTGGCGGAGCTCGATGAGGAGGGGACGGTCACGACGCCCGTCGCGTTCGACGTGCCGGCGACCGCTGCCGCGTGGCTCGCCGACGGATATCCGACGCAGAGCCTCGCCGCGCTCGCCCAGGTGGACCCCGCCGCCGCCCGGAAAGTGGCTGCCGGCATCCGCCGCGATCTCACCCGCTGACCGGGGTGGCGCGCCGAGCGCGCCCCTTGTTGCCGAGTGCGCCCGCCCCGCGACGTGCAGAACCGGCGCACTGGGCACGAGCCAGCGCACTGGGCACGAGACGGCGCGCGCGGGAGACCGCCGGACCAAGGCGCGGCGAAACGCCGAGTGCGCCCGCCCCGCAGCTCGCGGAACGGGCGCACTCGGCGGTACCGAGGTCAGCTCTTCTTGGAGCCCTCCTCGGGCTCGTCGAACACCTGGGTCGGGATGAGCCCGGTGCCCTCCGCCTCCGGGTGGGTGAGGGCTGCGGCGGCAGGGCCGCGCACCGCGTCGTGGGCGCCGATCTGCGGTTCGCCCGCCGCCGTCGCCTTCATCTGCTCGGAGTTGAGCAACAGGTTGAGGATGATCGCCACGATCGCACCCGTCGAGATGCCCGAGTCGAAGATCAGCTGGAACCAGTCCGGGAACTGCTCGTAGATCTCCGGGGCGACGGTCGGCAGCAGCGCGATGCCGACCGAGAGCGCCACGACGAGCACGTTCTTGTCGTTGAACTTCACCTTGGTCAGGGTGCGGATGCCGCTGGCCGCGACCATCCCGAACAGCGCGATGCCCGCACCGCCGAGCACGGCACGCGGCACGCCCTCGACGATCGCGGCGATCTTCGGGATGAAGCCGAGGACGATGAGGATGACACCGGCCATCGTCGCGACGAACCGCGAGCGCACGCCGGTGAGCGAGACGAGCCCGACGTTCTGGGCGAAGGCGGTGTAGGGGAAGGTGTTGAACAGACCGCCGAGGACCGTTCCCAGACCGTCCGCGCGCAGGCCGTCGGCAAGGGTCTTGCGCGTGAGCGGCTTCTCGACGATCTCACCGATCGCGACCATGTCGCCGGTCGTCTCCGTCATGATGACGACGCCGACGATGAGCATCGACAGGATCGAGACGATCTCGAAGTTCGGGAACCCGAAGTGGAAGGGCGTCACGATGGCGAACCAGGCGGCGTCGCCGACGTCGGACCAGTCGACCATGCCCGGCACCAGCAGACCCACGATCGTTCCGACGACCAGACCCAGCAGCACCGAGACGCGCGCCAGCGGGGCGGGCGCGAAGCGCTCGATCAGCACGATGAACACCACGGTGCCGAACGCGAACGCGACATCGACGGGCAGTGCGCCAGGCACCTCATCGGTCGCACCGGAGGTGATCCACCCCGCTGCGACATCCATGAGCGAAAGCCCGATGATGAGGATCACGGTGCCGGTGACGATCGGGGGGAAGAAGCGCAGCAGCCTCGCGAAGAACGGGGCGACCAGGATCATGAACAGACCGACCGCGATCACCGAGCCGAAGACCGTCGTGATGCCGTGCTGGGTGCCGATCGCGATCATCGGGCCGACGGCCGCGAAGGTGACGCCCTGCATGAGCGGGAGCCGCACCCCGAAGCGCCAGAAGCCGACCGACTGCACGATGGTCGCCAGGCCCGCGACGAACAGGTCGGCGCTGATCAGGAACGCCAGGTCCTCCGCGTCGTAGCCGAGCGCTCCACCGACGATCAGCGGGACGGCCACGGCGCCGGCATACAGGGCCAGCACATGCTGCAGGCCCAGGGGGAACAGGCGTGCGAGCGGCGGGATCGAGTCGACGCTGTTCCCCGTCCTGTCGCGTTGTTCGGTCTTCGGGTCCTCTATTGTCTCGGCCATCGCCGTCCTTCACTTTCGGTAGCCAGGGGCTTGGTTCAAGCGGCGCCACTGGATTGCGCGCACGCGATCGGGCACCGCGTCATTGCTGCTCCGGCCGAGCCTAGAGGCCTCGGCAACGGTCATCGGCACCCTGAGCAGGACTTTCTCGAAGGCGTTACGTCGCCGTCATCTGCCCGAAAAACGACGCCCGGGAACAGGCGCGCGACGGCTCGTCCGGGGCACCCCGGCGCCCGAAGTCGAACCGACCCGATGCAGGCGGATCAGAGCTCAGACGCGGAACACGGCGTGGACGGGCCCGCAGACGTCCTGTCCGCCGAGGTCGACCAGCTCCATGAGCACGGCGGTGCCGGCGAGCGTCAGGCCGAGCCGTTCCAGCAGGTGCTGGCCTGCGCGCAGGGTTCCCCCCGTCGCCAGGACGTCGTCGACCAGCAGCACTCTGCTGCCCGGGGCGAGGTCATCGGACATCTCGACGGTCGCGGTGCCGTATTCGAGCGCGTAGGACACCGAGGCCGCCGGACGCGGCAGCTTGCCCGCCTTGCGGATCGGCACCATCCCCACGCCGGCGGCGACCGCGACGGCGCCGGCGAGCAGGAAGCCGCGCGCCTCGATCCCCGCGACGACGTCGAAGCGGCCGGCGAACGGCGCGGCGACGGCATCCACGACGGTGCGCAGTGCCGCGGCGTCGGCCAGCAGCGGTGAGAAGTCGCGGAACTGGACCCCTGGTTCGGGGAAGTCGGCGATCGTCGCGATGAGCGATTCGGCATGGGCGAGGGCCGCTGAGGTCACGCGCCCAGCCTATCTGCGCGGCGGTCCGGCGGTGCGGGCGTCGCCGGCTCCTCCGATCCGGCGTGCCGGAACCCGGGCTCGGCCGATTCCGTGCTCCCGCGGCACGGGTCGGAGGAGTTCGCCGCGCCTCGCCCGGGCCGACCCGCCGCCGCGGCGATGCGCAAGCGCTTGCGCTACGATCGATCCCGTGACTTCCCCCCTGACCTCTTCCCTTCCCGCCATCGGCGAGAACCGCCCGGGCGCCGAGTGGTGGCGCAGCGCCGTGATCTACCAGATCTACCCCCGCTCGTTCGCCGACTCCTCCGGCGATGGCGTGGGCGACCTGCCCGGCATCACGTCGCACCTCGACGACCTGGTGTCGTTGGGGGTGGATGCCGTCTGGCTCAGCCCCTTCTACCGCTCGCCGCAGAACGACCACGGCTACGACGTCGCCGACTACCGCGACGTCGACCCCCTGTTCGGGACGCTCGCCGACTTCGACGAGCTGCTCGCACAGGCCCACGCGCGCGGCATCCGCGTCGTCATCGACCTCGTCCCCAACCACACCTCGAGCGAGCACCCCTGGTTCGAGTCGGCGCTGGCCGCAGCTCCCGGCAGCCCGGAACGCGCCCGCTACCTCTTCCGCGACGGCAAGGGCGAACACGGCGAGCTGCCGCCGAACAACTGGGAGTCGGTCTTCGGCGGCCCCGGCTGGACGCGCGTCACAGAGGCGGACGGCACACCTGGGCAGTGGTACCTGCACCTGTTCGATGTGACCCAGCCCGACCTCGACTGGGCGAACCGTGAGGTGCAGGCGGAGTTCCGCAGCATCCTGCGCTTCTGGCTCGACCGGGGCGTCGACGGCTTCCGCGTCGATGTCGCCCACGGCCTCATCAAGACCGACGGCCTGCCCGACCACCTGCCGCCGGTCGACGCAGACGGGCAGGCCAGCCTGCACGAGGCTCCCTACTGGGGTCAGGAAGGCGTGCACGACGTGTACCGCGATTGGCATGCGGTGCTCGCGGAGTACGACGGCGACCGCGCGCTGTGCGGTGAGGCCTGGGCGCCGACGGTCGATGCGACGGCGCGATTCGTGCGTCCTGACGAGATGCAGCAGACCTTCAACTTCCCGTATCTGCTCACCGAGTGGGATGCCGAGCAGCTGCGCGAGGTGATCTCGGAGTCGCTGCGCGCGTACCCGGCCGTCGGAGCCCCGGCGACGTGGGTGCTGAGCAACCACGACGTCATCCGGCACGCGTCGCGCCTGGCCCTGTCGCACCTGGACCGCCACGACCAGGGGCTCGGCCCGGCCTCGCCCGTCAAGCCCGACGCCGTCGTGGGCCTGCGCCGCGCCCGCGCCGCGACCGCGATCATGCTCGCGCTCCCCGGGTCGGCATACCTCTACCAGGGCGAAGAGCTCGGGTTGCCGGAGGTCGCAGAGCTCCCCGACGAGGTACGGCAGGACCCCAACTGGTTCCGCACGAACGGCGAGCGGTATGGGCGCGACGGATGCCGCGTGCCGGTGCCGTGGCTCGCCGACGCGCCCTCCTACGGGTTCGGGCCGACCGAGGCGACCTGGCTGCCGCAACCTGCGGAGTGGGCGACGCTCGCCCGCGACGTGCAGGAGGACGACCCCGACTCGACGCTGTGGCTGTACCGCACGCTGCTGGCGACGCGCCGTGCCGAAGGACTCGGAAAGGGCACGCTGGAGTGGCTGGACGGCCACGGCGACGAGATCGTCGCATTCCGCAACGGGAATGTCAGCGTGATCGCCAACACCGGCGACGCTCCCGCCCCGCTCCCGCAGGGGACGGTGCTCATCGCGACGGGACCGGTCGATGGTGGCCAGCTGCCCGCCGACACCGCGGTGTGGATGGTCACGGACTGACGGACCCCGTGACCCCGTGACCCCGTGACCGGCATCGAAGAGGTCGCCCGCGCCGCGGGCGTCTCGACGACGACGGTCTCGCGGGCCCTCAGCGGGCGTGGGCGCGTCTCGGTCGCGACCCGCGAGCACGTGTGCGCGGTGGCGGACCGGCTCGGCTACGTCGTGTCGGCCGCCGCCGCCACCCTCGCCTCGGGGCGCGCGCAGAACATCGGCGTCGTCGTGCCCCTCCTCGACCGCTGGTTCTTCGCGACGGTGCTCGACGGCATCGCCCGGCGGCTCGCGCCGCACGGCTACGACATCACGCTGTACGCGCTGACGGACGACCCCGTGCAGCGTCGCGGGGTGTTCGAGACATCCCTGCGGCGCGGCCGCGTCGACGCGGTGATCGTGCTGTCGGGACAGCTCACCGACACGGAGGTCACCGACCTGCGGGGGCTCGGGCTGCCGGTGGTCGGCCTGGGTGTGTGGCGCGACGAGTTCCCCACGCTCCGCGTCGACGACACCGCCGTCGGCCGCGTCGCGGCAGAGCATCTCCTCGGGCTCGGCCACCGCGCCCTCGCGCACATCGGTCACAGCGTCGCAGGCGGCTCATCCTCCGATCCGGAATACGAGATCCCCACGCGCCGCCGCCTGGGTTTCGAGCAGGCCGCGCAGGATGCCGGGATCGCGCCGGTCCGCTTCGCCGAGGGCGATTTCACCATCGAGGGGGGCCGCCGTGCGGCCCTCGAGCTGCTGGGTCAGCCGAACCCGCCGACGGCGATCTTCGCGGCATCCGACGAAATGGCCTACGGCGCCCTGGCCGCGGCGCGCGGGCTCGGGCTGTCGGTGCCGCACGACCTGTCGGTCATGGGCGTCGACGGACACGACCTCGCCGCGCTGTTCGACCTGACGACGATCGACCAGTTCCCGCACGCGCAGGGCGAGAGCGTCGCCGAGGCGATCCTCGCGCGGCTGGGCATCCCCGACGACACCGCGCCCGACCCGGCGCTCACGTTCGAGCTCGTCGTACGGGGGAGCACCGGTCCCGCGCGCTGACGCCCGCCCGGCCGCCATGACCGGCCTCGGGCGCTTCGCACCGTGTCCTGAGCAACACGGCTTAGGCTCGATGCCATGGCCATCGACCTCGACGCCCTGTACATCGACCTGCACCGGCATCCCGAGCTCTCGTTCCAGGAGACGCGCACCGCCGGCGTCATCACGAGAGAGCTCCGCGCGCTCGGGCTCGACTACGTCGAGGGAGTCGGCCGCACCGGCATCGCGACGAGCATCACGGGCACGGCCGCAGGCGACGGCCCAGTCGTGTGGCTGCGCGCCGACATGGACGCCCTTCCCGTGCCCGAGCAGACGGGGCTTCCCTACGCGAGCACGGCCCGCGGCACCGACCCCGCAGGCACCGACGTGCCGGTCATGCACGCGTGCGGGCACGACATGCACGTCACCGCGATGCTCGGCGCGCTCGAGAAGCTCGTCGCCACCCGCGACGAGTGGGCCGGCACCGTCGTCGCGGTCTTCCAGCCCGCCGAAGAGTACGGCGCGGGCGCGCAGGCGATGATCGCCGATGGCGTGCTGGATGCCTTCCCCCGCCCCGACATCGTCCTGGGTCAGCACCTGACGCCCCTGCCCGCAGGCATCGTCGCGGTGCGTCCGGGCACCCAGATGGCGGCGAGCGACGGGCTCACCGTGACGCTCCGGGGCCGTGGTGGCCACGGCTCGCGCCCGCACGCGACGATCGACCCCGTCGTCATGGCGGCGGCGACGGTGATGCGGCTGCAGACGATCGTCTCGCGCGAGGTCGACCCGCGCGAGGTGGCGGTCGTCACGGTGGGGTCGATCCACGCCGGGCTGAAGAACAACATCATCCCCGCCGAGGCGAAGCTGGAGCTCAGCCTGCGCTACCCCGACGACCAGGCCCGCGCCGACGTGCTGGCGCGCGTCGAGCGCATCGTCCGGGCCGAGGCCCAGGCATCCGGCGCCGAACAGGAGCCGATCATCGTGACCGATCACTCCCTGCCGCCGACGATCAACGACGCCGCGGCCACCGCGCGCCTCGTGGCCGCGTGGACCCGCGCCTTCGGCGAGGGCACCGTCGTCGACCCCGGGATGTTCACCGGCAGCGAGGACGTCTCGTGGTTCTCCCGCGAGGCGGGCGTGCCGCTCGTGTACTGGTTCTGGGGCGGGCTCGACCCGCAGCGATACTCGGATGCCGTCGCCCGCGGCACCGTGAACGAGGACATCCCCACCAATCACTCGCCGTTCTTCGCACCCGTCATCCACCCCACGATCGAGCGGGGCGTCGACGCTCTCGTCGTCGCGGCGCGGGAGTTCCTCGCGTGAGCTGGTCCGATCTCGGGTTCGACGACCTCGACCCGGACGAGCCGGATCCCCTCGACGAGGAGCCGGAGCCGGAGCCGGAACCGGCGAAGGCGCCGCACGAGCCGAAACCCGCCGCGGCTCCGAAGCCGGCCCGCGAGCCCAAGCCCGCCACACCGCCGCGCGAGCCGAAGCCCGCCAAGCCGCCCCGCGAGCCGAAACCCCCCAAACCACCGAAGGCCCCCAAGCCGCCGAAGCCCCCGCGTGAGCCGGGATCACGCCCCCCGATCCTGCTCCTCGCGATCGTCGCGGTGCTGATCGTCGCGGTCGCCGCGACGCTCGCGGTCGCCCTCACCCGCGAAAGCGATGACACCGCCACGTCCGCCGAGACGAGCACGCCCACGGCGAGCGCGGCGACGAGCGCCGCTCCCTCGCCCACCCCCACGCCCTCCGACACGATCGGCGAGCCGGTGACCCTCGCCTTCTCCGGCACAGGGTTCACCCTCGAAGACGCCGCGGGGCGGGAAGTGCTCGCCTTCGCCTGGCGCGACGACGTCGCGGAGGCGGTGACCGCTCTCTCGGCGGCCTTCGGCGCCGAGCCCACGCAGCGCGTGGAGGCCGGCGACGGTTCCAGCTACCCCGACTACACGGTGTACCAGTGGGACGGCTTCGCGCTGTACGACATGGTCGACGGGACCGGCGGCGCCTCGCGCACCGACTACACCCAGCCGACCTACGTGCTGTTCTCCAGCAACGAGGTCGGCGGGATCGAGCTGGTCGCCGAGCACGAGATCGCGATGGGTGTGACGGTGGATGCCCTCCGCGCGCAGAGCCCCGACGTGGAGATCCCGCGCGGCAACGTCGGGGCGATCCGGTTCGTGTTCGACCAGGCCCGCACGAGCGGGGGCACGGCACCGCAGTACAGCATGATCGTCGACACCGACGGGAGCATCGTGACCGCGATCCTGTACTACCCCTATTTCGGCTGAGCAGGCTTCGACTGAGCAGGCTTCGGCCTGCCGCGTTTCCCGGGGGGGATTGCGCGCCGAGCGCGTGCGGCGTAATGTCGCCCGCCGTGACCGACGATGTGCCCACCGGCACCGACGAAGCTCCGCTCGTCAAACGCATCCTGATCGGCGAGCCGCTCACGAGCGAAGAGCTCGACGGTCAGCTGCTGCCCAAGCGGATGGCGCTGCCGATCTTCGCCTCCGACGCGCTGTCGTCCGTCGCCTACGCGCCGCAGGAGCTGCTGATGATCCTGCTGGTGGGCGGCACCGCGTTCCTCGCGCTGGCACCCTGGGTGGCGGCGGCCGTCGTCGTGCTGCTGATCGTCGTCGCGCTCAGCTATCGGCAGCTGATCAAGGCGTACCCCTCCGGGGGCGGCGACTACGAGGTGGCCCGCACCAATCTCGGCGAGAAGGCGGGCGTCGTCGTCGCGGCCGCCCTGCTGGTCGACTACGTCCTGACGGTCGCGGTCTCGGTGGCATCCGGCGTCGACAACATCATCTCGGCGCTGCCGGCGCTCGACGCGTGGCGGGTCGAGCTCGCGGTCGGGTTCGTGATCGTCATCATCATCGTGAACCTGCGCGGCGTGCGCGAGGCATCCACCGCCTTCGCCGTCCCCACGTACCTGTTCATCGGGTCGGTACTGATCATGATCGCCACGGGGCTCGTGCGCTGGGCGCTGGGAGATGCGCCCGTCGCCTCGAGCGCTGAGTTCGCCGTGGATGCCGAAGATCTCAGCCAGGCCGCGATCGTGCTCCTGCTGCTGCGGGCGTTCTCGAGCGGCTGCTCGGCGCTGACCGGGGTCGAGGCGGTCTCCAACGGCGTGCCCGCCTTCCGCCGCCCGAAGATCCGAAACGCCCAGATGACGCTCGTGCTCATGGCCACGACCGCGATCGTGATGTTCGCCGGGCTCACGGTTCTCGCGCTGATCGCGGGGGTCCACTACGCCGAGAACCCCTGTCGCCTGGTCGGCTTCGACTGCACCGCCGCCGTGCAGCCGAGCCTCGTCGCCCAGGTCGCCGCGGCCACCTTCGGCGGCGGCAGCATCCTGTTCTTCGTCATCCAGGCGGCGACGGCCGCCGTTCTGCTGCTCGCCGCGAACACGGCCTTCAACGGGTTCCCGCTGCTGGGATCGGTGCTCGCGCGCGACGGCTACGCGCCGAAGGCCCTGAACAACCGCGGCGACCGCCTCGTCTACTCCAACGGCATGATCATCCTGGGCCTTGCGGCCGTCGCGGTGCTGATCGTCTTCCAGGCGCGCCTGACGACGCTCATCCAGCTGTACATCATCGGCGTGTTCGTCTCGTTCTCCCTCGGTCAGATCGGGATGGTCCGGCACTGGCGCCGCGAGCTGCGACTGCTTGCGCGCAAGGCCGCAGCCCCGCGCCGAGAGGCGAGCTCGGGGCTGTTCGTCAACGCGCTCGGAGCGGCCTTCACGGCGGTCGTGCTCGTCATCGTGACGATCACGAAGTTCACCCACGGTGCGTGGCTCGTCTTCCTCGCGATCCCCGTGCTGTCGGTGCTGATGATCGGCGTGCACCGCTACTACCGCGACGTCGAGCACGAGATCGCGATGGACGACGACGTGCGCTACGGCTCGACCGGTGATCTCGCGATCGTCCTGGTCAGCCGGGTGCAGAAGCCCGTCGCGAAGGCGATCGACTACGCCCTGGCCGCGCGGCACGACAAGACCCTCGCAATCCACGTCGCGGTCACCGCGGAACAGGCGCGCGACGTGCAGGAGGAGTGGGAGTTCCACGGCATGCCTCTCCCGCTGTTGGTCATCCAGTCGCCTTACCGGCAATACGCGGCGCCGCTCGCGCGCTTCATCACGGAGTACCGCGAAGAGCACGGGGCATCCGTCGTCGACGTCTACCTGCCGCAGTACATCGTCGGGCACTGGTGGGAGAACCTCCTGCACAACCGGCGCGCCCAGCGCATCGCACAGCAGCTCATGCTCGTGCACGGCGTGCAGATCACGCTCGTGCCGTGGCTGCTCGACTCGTCGGAGCTCATCTACGGCCGCCGCTCGCGCCCCATGATCGGCGACGACCGCGCCGGCGCCCTGGCGACGTACGGCCTCGTCGCCCACACCGACGAGGAGCCGGACTGAGGCCGGTGAGCCTGGACCTGCGACGACGCGGCGCATAACTCAGGCTGTTCACCTCGGTGTTCCCGGCCCAGCCACGGAATGCGGCGGTTCTCGACCGACAGCGTCGGCGTTCTGCCTGAGTTATGCGCGGGTTTCAGCGAAGCCTGCGGCCGCTGCGCGCCGCGGGGCGTCAGCCCTGCCGCGCGTTGTAGACGTCCACGCCGCCGGCGTCGACCGCCTGACGGTAGGCGCGGAACACCGCGAGCGCCTCTTCGCGCAGCACCCCGTCGACGACACGGATGCCGCGCTGGGCGAACTGCTCCGCCCAGTCCTCGCGCATCGGTCCCTCGTCGAAGGTGGTGATCTCCTCGAGCTCGGGGCCGGAACCGGCGACGACGAGGGTGCGCACGCCCGACCACAGCGTCGCACCGTAGCACTGCACGCACGGTCTCCAGTTGACGACGAGCTCGTGGACGGGTGCGCCCGCAGCCCCCAGGTCCCACCCGCCGATCGCGCGCTGGGCCGTCCCGAGCGCCATCACCTCGGCGTGCCCCGACGAGACCTGCGAGGCCAGGACGACATTGACGCCGACCGACACGATGCGCCCCGTGTCCGACTCGGCGACCAGAGCCGCGAAGGGGCCGCCGTTGCCCTCGCGCCAGTTGCGGTCGGCGAGGCGATGCACGAGACGCATCCGGTCGTCGCGGTCGATGATGGCATCCGGCACGTCGGACAGTTCTTCGTCGACCCATGCGGGCAGAGTGAGGGTGTATTCACGGGCGGTCAGGCGCATAGCCCCACTGTGACGGGCATTCGTTTCGGCGAGGTTTCCGCCCCTGCGCCCATTCCCCCTGCACTCCCCACGGACTCCCCACGGACTCCCCGCGGACTCCCCGGGACTCCCCCGGGACTCCCCGCAAAACGATGGGTTCCGACGCCGAGCCGCTGCCCGCGGGTGAGGCGTAGCCTAGAGGGATGACCACCGCGACGACCGAGACGCCCGCCGTGCCGATGGCCTCTCTCGACGCGGCCGACGCGGCGCCGCTCGACGCGGAGGCTCTGCGCGGCGACTTCCCGATCCTCGCCGAGAGCGTCAACGAGCACCGCCTGGTGTACCTCGACTCGGGTGCGACCAGCCAGCGTCCGCGCGCGGTGCTGGATGCCGAGCGCGACTTCCTCACGCACGCGAACGCCGCCGTGCACCGAGGCGCGCACACCCTCGCCGCCGAGGCGACGGAGCTCTTCGAGGACGCCCGCGCCACCGTCGCCGGGTTCGTCGGGGCTCCCCCGGAGCAGCTGGTCTGGACGAGCGGCGCCACGATGGGGCTCAACCTCGTCGCATACTCGATCGGGAACGCATCGGCGGGGCGTGGCGCGGCGGCGTCGGCAGCACTCGCTCTGCGCCCCGGTGACGAGATCGTCACGACGGAGATCGAGCACCACGCGAACCTCCTGCCGTGGCAGGAGCTCGCCGCCCGCACCGGCGCCGTGCTGCGGCACATTCCCGCGCGAGACGACGGCACCCTCGACCTCGATGCCGCAGCCGCGCTCGTCGGCGAGCGCACCCGCATCGTCGCCTTCACCCACGTCTCGAACGTCCTCGGCATCGTCAACCCCGTCGCCGAGCTCATCGCCCTCGCACGGTCGGTCGGGGCGTTGACGGTGATGGATGCCTGCCAGTCGGCACCGCACCTGCCGCTCGACCTGCCGGCCCTCGGTGTCGATCTCGCCGTCTTCAGCGGGCACAAGATGCTCGGCCCCTACGGCGTCGGCGGGCTCTACGGCCGTTCCGAGGTGCTGGAGGCGATGCCTCCCTTCCTCACCGGCGGGTCGATGATCACCTCCGTGACCCTCGACGGCGCCGACTACCTGCCGCCGCCGCAGCGGTTCGAAGCGGGGACGCAGCCGATCGGGCCGGCGATCGGGCTCGCCGCCGCGGTCCGCTACCTCGACGGCGTCGGTCTCGACCGAATACATGCCCATGAGAGCATGCTGGCGCGGCGCATGCGCGAGGGGCTCATCGAGATCCCCGGCATCCGACTGCTCGGCGATGCCGTCGGCGACGCCGCCAGCGCCGCCGACGCTGACGCGTCAGTCGAGCGCGTCGGGCTGTGGTCGTTCGACGTCGCCGGCGTGCACGCGCACGACGCGGGGCAGTTCCTCGATGCGCGCGGCGTCGCGGTGCGCGTCGGCCACCACTGCGCCGCACCGCTGCACAGCAGATTCGGCGTGACCGCGAGCGTGCGCGCGAGCACAGCGCTCTACAACACGGTCGAAGACGTCGACGTGTTCCTCGATGCCGTCAACGGCATCCGTCCCTACTTCGGAGTCTCATGAGCGACCTCGACACCCTCTATCGCGAACTGATCCTCGATCATTCCAAGCACCCGCAGCACTTCGGGCTCACCGACCTGACGACCGGCGCCGGCACGGTGGGCGAGTCTCACCAGAAGAACCCGGTCTGCGGCGACGAGATCACCCTGCGCGCGCGGGTCGACGGCGAGACGATCGGCGACATCGTGTGGGAGGGGCGCGGATGCTCGATCTCGCAGGCATCCGCCTCGATGCTGGCCGATCTCGTCGCGGAGGAGGGCCTCACGCGCGCCGAGGCGGTGAAGCTCATCGAGGGCTTCCGCGAGGCACTGCGCTCGCGCGGCCGGCTCGAGCTCGACGAGGACGTCTACGGCGACGCCGCCGCGCTCTCCGGCGTCTCGAAGTTCTCGGCGCGCGTGAAGTGCGCGATGCTCGCCTGGGTCGCCCTCGAAGACGCGATCGCGAAAGCCTGAGCGCGGGGCGCGGGCGGCACGCCCCGCCGCGCCCGCCGCCCTCGGCGCTCATGGCTCTCGCGCTATCGAAAGCTGGATGCGCTGCGCAAAGAAGCGCCGCGCGCGCAGCATTCGGCAGCGCGTACCCCGGAGCTCGGGTCAGGCGCCCGTCGCGACGACAGCCTCGTGTTCGACGCGGGCGGCAGCGTGTGCGGTCGGGTCATACTCTGCGACGAGGCGACGCGGGTCGTCGGCGGGCAGCGACGCAAGCAGGATCCTGCGGGGGTGCGCAGAATCCCCCAGCACGAGGTACTTCTGCCCCGGCCGCACGCGATCGAGACCCTCGTAGCTGCGGCGCACGGCGGGCTCGGCCGACGACGAGGGGCTCTCCCCCGACGCGGCGTCCGCTGAGAGGGGGGATGCCGGAGCGTCCGCGGCATTCCCGGCCAGGGCGGCCACGCGTTCCAGGGCGGCCGGCTCGGCCGACGCCGCAGGCGCGACAGCGACCGCTGCATCCGTCTCGAGCGCGGCGGACGCACCATCCGCCACTGCCGTTTCGCCCCGATCGGGCACGGCGACACCTCCCGCGCCGGCGCTCGGCGTCGTCGCGGCGGCGGGAGACGGGGCAATCACCCCGTCGGCGAGCGCCTCGCGCACGACGCGACGCGGGTCGTACTGGCGCAGGTCGAGCTCCTCCCACTCGGCGCGCGTGAGCGGCACGCCGAGGTCCTGCTCGGCGCGGCGCCGGGTCGCCTCGACGAAGGCGCGCAGCGACCGGACGGTGTCCGACAGTCGCCGCGTGTACGACGCGAGTCGCTGTGGCCCGAGCACGATGCCAGCGAAGATCGCCACGAGCACGAGCTTTTCGAGCGTGAGTCCGAACATGGCGGGGCTCCTCTCCCGTCTCCAGCGATTCAGGGGGTCAACACCGGCGCGGGCACGGATGCCTCGGCATCCCGCCGCGCCGCGCGCCGGTCGTGCACGTGGGTGATCAGCAGCGCTGCCGCGAACAACCCGGCCATCGGCAGCGCGACGAGGAACATCGACAGCACATCGGCGGCGGGGGTCACCATGGCCGAGAACAGCACGATCGCGACCGCGATGACGCGCCACGATCGGCGCAGCGTCGCCGCTGAGACGATCCCGAGCGCGTTCAGCAGCACGACCAGCACCGGCAGCACGAACGCGATCCCGGTCGCGACGATCGTCTTGAGCACGAAGTCGACGTAGGTGGATGCCGTGAGGATCGTGCTGTCCTCTTCGGAGGCGAAGCCCGCCAGCAGTTCCACCATGTGCGGGAACAGCAGGATGCCGAACATCGCCCCCACGAGGAACGACGCGCACGCCGCGAGCGTGTAGCCCACCGTCAGCCGGCGCTCTCGCCGAGTGAGACCGGGCGAGAGGTAGCGCAGGATCTCGAACACCCACACGGGGCTCGACAGCACGATGCCGGTCAGCAGGGCGATGCGCAGCTTGAGGTCGAAGGCTCCCGTGATGCTGTCGTAGTTCAGGCTCGCGTCACGCGACGCGGCGAGCTGCTCGATCGGGGCTCGCAGGATCTCGAGGATCTGATCCGATACGACGTATCCGATCACGATCCCGATCACGAGCGCGGCCGCCGCGCGGAAGGAGCGCGTGCGCGCCTCGCGGAGGTGATCGGCGAGGGGCATCGTCCCCCGCGCGGCGGCCGTCGTCATGACGAGACGCGCTCTCGCGCGACCAGCGGCACGGCGGTCGTGGGCGGTGCGGGCGGGACCAACGCGGTCACGGGGGCGGATGCCTCGGCCACCGTGGTCTGCTCAGAGGCAGCCGTCGGGGCAGACGCCGCGGCGGCCGACTGCGCGGCATCCGTTCGCACTTCGTCCTTCAGGATGCGCATCGACTGCCCGACGCTGCGGGCGAGGCCGGGGAGCTTGGCGGCACCGAAGATCAGCACGATGACCGCGAGGATGAGCAGGGCATGCCATCCGGTCAGATTCTGGAGCATGATGTGGTTCCTTTCGACGGGGCGATCAGGGGCGGCCGCCGCTGGACGGCGCCTCGGACATGCTGATGGAGGTCGTGGTGTCGATCGCGACCGAGAGCGAACCGACGTAGCCGTTCGCGTCGCCGGTGAAGGTGCCCATCTCGAGGTCGTAGCCGTCGCCGAAGACGTTGTCGTTGTCGATGCCACCCAGCTGCTCCAGGTTGCTCGTCGAGCCCGCGTAGGTGTCGAGCGCGAAGACCACGTCGGTGACCTCCTGGGGGATGGCGACCTGCGAGATCGCGATCGCGTTGGCGACCTCCGTCGCCGATGCGGCGTCGGGGTAGACCTCGAAGTGGATGTGCGGCCAGCGGCCGGAGTAGCAGGCCGGGACGATCGTCTGGAAGGTCACCTGGCCGTTGGAGTCCGCCACCTGGATGCCGCGGAGATACGTCTCGTCCTCGACGCCCTCGGAGTACATCGAGTAGAGGCCACCCGCGTTGCAGTGCCAGATGTAGACGGCGACGCCCTCGAACGGCACGTTGTCGTTCGCGAGGTCGGAGAGCGTGAACGTGAACGTCAGCGGGACGCCCTCGGCGGTCGAGCCGCCGTCGAGGCTCGTGGTGATGTCGCTGCGGACGATGCCGGACTGGGTGAGGATGTTCAGGCTCGCGTCGGTCCCGTCGGCCGGGTAGGGGCCGTTCGTCTCGTCGGGGATCTCGGTGTCCGCGAGGTCGACCGTGACGGTCGCCGTCGGGGTGGGCGTCGCCGTGGCCGTCGCCGTCGCGGTGGGCGTCGCCGTCGCCGTCGCCGCAGCCGACGTGGCAGCGGTCGTGCTCGCCGCACTGCACGCCGCGAGGGCGACCGAGCCGGCTCCGAGCCCGACAAGGCTCAGGATGCCGCGGCGGGTCATGAGCGTGCGCATGTCGAAGCTGGCGCCCTGGTCGACGAGCTCCTCGTCGGGGCGGTCAAGCAGTCGGCCTTCGTAGGCGGGGCCTTCGGGGGTGATGTCGGGTTCGGGGATGCGGGCCATGATCTCTCTCCTCGCGGGTGGGGTGTGCAGGTGCTAGATAGATGTTCACCCGTCGACCCGTCCGACCTCTCTGCAAGGTCTATGCGTTGTCTGTGAAGCTCGGCGTGGCTCCGGCCGCCGGGCGAGAACCCGCCACAGCTGTGTCAGGATCCGCCCGCAGCACCGCGCGGAACGGCGAAGGGTGACACATCTGCGCCCCGCAGGGGTGCACAGGGGCGCGCGGGGTGCGCAGGGGCGCGGCTCAGCGGCGCCAGACGAGCGCGGCGGCACCGACCAGCGGGCCGTCGTCGCCAAGGGCGGCGGGCACGACACGCACGTCGCGCACGAAGTCGAGCGCGGCGTGGGCACGCAGCGCCGCACCGACGAGTCCGACGTAGTCGGCGCTCACGCGCGAGAACCCGCCCCCGATCGCGACGACCTCGACGTCGAGCACGGCGACAGCGGATGCCAGAACCGCCCCCACCGCACGAGCGGAGCGCTCGACGGTGGCGCGGGCGACGGCATCCCCTGCCCCCGCCGCGGCGCCCAGCTCGACGCCCGTCTCGCCCGTCCAGCCCTGCGCACGCGCCCACGCGACGCTGCCGGGGCCGGCGGCGATCTCCTCGACGGTCGGCGGGATGCCGGCATCAGCGGCATCGACGGCGGCGAACCCGCCGAGGCGCATCTGTCCGAGGTGCCCCGCGTTGCCCGAGGCTCCGGAGACGAGACGTCCGTCGATGACGTAGCCGCCGCCGATCCCCGTCGAGACGACCATCGAGAACGAGGCGCGGGCGCCCGCCGTCGCGCCGAGCCATGACTCCGCGAGCGCGAGGCATCCGCCGTCGTGCCCCAGAAGCACGGGAAGATCCCCCAGCCCCGCTTCCTGCGCCGCGGAGGCGACGGCATCCCGCAACGGCATGCCGTGCACACCGGGAAGGTTGACGGGGACGATCGCGCCGGCGCGGAAGTCGATGGGGCCGGCGCTGCCGATGCCGACGCCGACGACGGGGGCCGGGGCATTCAACGTCGCGCTGCGCACGAGCTGCACGAGTGCGCCGTGCAGCATCTCACTGGTCAGCCGCGCGCCCGTGGGCCGCCGGAAGCGCGAGCCGGGCACGACGTGCCCCACCTCGTCGACGAGGGCGACCTCGACCTTCGTTCCGCCTAGGTCGACCGCGAGGACGAGTTCTTTCACGACGTCACCGATCCGTTCATCGCCAAACTCCAGGCCCGCTGCGGACACGCAGGCTACTGAGGCGCAAGGCCGAGGTCGTCGAGGTCGATGATCGACCGCCAGGTGAACCCGGCCGCCTCCACCGCCGCCTGGGCCCCGGTCTTCCGGTCGACGACGGTGACGACCGCGACCACCTCGGCGCCCGCGGCGCGGACGACTTCGGCGGCCTTGAGCGGCGAGCCGCCTGTCGTGGAGGTGTCCTCCACGATCACGACGCGCGTGCCCGCGACCTCGGCACCCTCGATCTGGCGGCCCCGGCCGTGGTCCTTGGGCTCCTTGCGCACGACGAAGGCATCCACCGGCGTTCCCGCCGCCACCGACGCGTGCAGCACGGCATTCGCGATCGGGTCGGCCCCGAGGGTCAGCCCGCCCACCGCGTCGACGTCGAGGTCGCGCACCGCGTCGAGCACAAGGCGCCCGATCGCGGGCGCGGCGCGGTGGTCAAGAGTGAGCTTGCGCATGTCGACGTAATAGGTCGCCTTCTTGCCACTCGACAGCGTGAAGTCGCCGTGGAAGACGGCCTCGGCGCCGATCAACGCGACGAGCGCCTGGCGGTCGGCTTCGAGCGCGGGAGTGGAGGCTGCGGTCATGTCCAGCAGTCTACGGACGGATGCCTGGCGGTTCTCCCCCGGCATCCCCTCGTCCCATCCTCTCGCCCGGGCCCGCGGTGCGGCGCTCGCGCGGTCGTTGTCTGCTCGCGCTGCGAAACCTTCCGTAGCGCAAGCAGACTTCCGCAGCGCAAGCAGACTTCCGCAGCGCGACAGCAGGAGCGCGGCGTCGGCGCCGACCGCCGCAGCGATGGCATCCGGCGCGCAGCCCGACGCCGGCACCCGGCGCCGCGGCATACGCGGCGCGCGAAATAGGCTGGATGCCATGCGCATCGCCACCTGGAACGTCAACTCGATCCGCGCCCGGGTCGTCCGCACGGTCGATTTCGCGGTGCGCGAGAGCGTCGACGTCCTGCTCATGCAGGAGATCAAGTGCCGCCCCGACCAGTTCCCCTACGCACCGTTCGAAGACGCCGGCTACACGGTCGAAGCGCACGGGCTCAACCAGTGGAACGGCGTCGCGATCGCCAGCCGCGAGCCGATCGAGGACGTGCGGGTGGGGTTTCCCGGCATGCCCGGGTTCGCGAAGGGGCACGAGGGCCCGGATGCCCCGCAGGAGGCCCGCGCTCTGGGGGCGACGATCGGCGGCGCCCTGCTATGGAGCCTGTACGTCCCGAACGGGCGGGCCCTCGACGACCCGCACTACGCCTACAAGCTCGACTGGCTGGAGGCGCTGCGCGAATACACCGCCGGAACCCTGCGTGCGAACCCCGATCTCGCGCTCGCCCTGACCGGTGACTTCAACATCGCGCCCACCGCCGCCGACAGCGGCGACCCGACGATCGTCGAGGGAGTCTCGACCCACGTGTCTCCGCCCGAGCGCGCGGCGTTCCAGGCGCTGCTGGGCGCGGGCCTGGCCGACACCGTCCGCCCGCTCGTCCCGACCGGCTACACCTACTGGGACTACAAGCAGCTGCGCTTCCCGCGCGACGAGGGCATGCGCATCGACTTCATCCTCGGCTCGCAGGCCTTCGCGGATGCCGTGGTCGCGGCATCCATCCACCGCGACGAGCGCAAGGGCGAGGCCCCGAGCGACCACGTGCCGGTCGTCGTCGACCTCGACCTCGAAGCGCCGGACGCGGACGATCGCCCGATGATCTTCTGAGCGGCCCGATCGGGGCCACCGCCGCAACCGGCGCGAAGCAGGCGGGATGCCGAGGCGTCAGCCCCCGGCGACCGCCGCGACGGGGATGCCGAGCGGCGCGGCATCCCGTTCGTGCACGACCTCGGCACCCGCCCGCCACAGCACGACGACGCTCCACACGAACAGCCCGCCGACCATGAGGTTGCGCGCGAGCAGGACGGACGCGGCGAACGGCTCCGCGTCGATGAGCGGCAGGTACAGAATCGGGAAGACCAGGGTCGTCGTGATGCACACCGCCGCCATCCAGCCCGCGACGCGGCTCCAGGCCCGGCGATCGACCGCGAGCCCGACCGCGACGATCGGGGCCAGCCACAGCATGTACTGCGGCGACCCGACCTTGTTGAACACGATCAGGGCCGCCGTGAGCGCGAAGCTGCCGTTCAGGATCAGCCGTTGCTCCGTGCGCGGCGTGAGCCGGTTCCGGCGGGATGCCGCACGGCGCGCCCGCCACAGCAGCACGACGATCACGGCGAAAGCGATCGGCATGAGCCAGCCGACGACCTCGCCGGCGAGGTGCGCGCCGGGGCCGGCGACCTCGCGCGTCGCGAGGACATAGTTCTGACGGATCTCCGCGCCCGGGAGCCCGAGCACCGTCGCCCACACCCACAGGGTCGCGACGGGCGCCTCGAGCTGCAGCGCCCGGTCGCCCTGGATCGTCGCGAAGCTGAACAGGTTCTCCCCCCCGCCGTAGACCACCACCGTCGCGGCGACCAGAGCGCTGACGACGAGCCCGCCGGTGACGATGCGCCAGCGCGCCGACGAGACGGCGACGGCAGCGGCGGCGATCGCGGCGGGCCAGACCTTGATCCAGGTCGCCGCGGCGACCAGGGCGCCCGCCACCGCGGGCCGGCGCAGCAGCACCGCGAGGCCGGCGATCGCGAGGGGCGCGGCGAACCCTTCGAGCCGGAGCATCGAGACGGGGGCGAGCAGGACCTGCACGGCGAGCCAGTACCAGGCGGCGGGATAGCCGGAGCGCCGACGGAACCCCCCGGTCAGGGCGAGGACGGCGAGGAGGTTGGCGCAGGCCATCAGCGCGAACCAGCACAGCTGGTAGTTGTAGGCGCCGGCCGAGATCGCCGCCATGATCGGGGCGAGGGCACCCGCCGGGTACACCCACGACATGTCGATGACCGGCCACTGGCCCTCGAGCGCCTGCTCGGCCCACAGCCGGTACAGCGGCAGGTCTCCCTGCGTCTGCCCCGCGAGGATCGTCGGGAACAGGGCCAGCAGATACACGCCGTGCACGAGCCCGAAGCCCGCGAGCAGTCCGCGAGGCGTCAGAGCGAAGCGCGCGATCCGGGGCCGCTGCTCGGCGAGGCGCTGCGCTCGCTCCCGCAACGGCGCGGGCAGCCAGTCGATTCGGAATGAGCCGGCGCTCGGGGCGCGGCGGGCCTGTGGAGCGCTCGTCACGTGCCCGACTGTACGTCTCCCAGGTGATGCACAAACGGACGAAGTGTGTTGATCGGCTATCAGTTGGCTGGGCGGGCGCGGGCGGGAACAGAACCGGGGCACGTAGAGTTGCAGGATGTGGGACGAGGGCGTCCCGGCATCCGTTCCCGCCCCCTCAGGAGACGCCATGAGCACCCTCACCGTGCAGCCCGCCGACACCGACGCACCGATTCTCGACGTCCTCGCCGAGCGCTGGAGCACCCGCATCTTCGACCCGGCCACGCCCATCGACGAGGCCGCCCTCGCCAGCGCGCTCGAAGCAGCGCGCTGGGCGCCGTCGGCCAACAACACCCAGCCGTGGCGGTTCGTCGTGGCCCGGCGCGGCAGCGACGCGCACGCGACGATCGTCGGCACGCTGGTCGGCTTCAACCAGTCGTGGGCAGCGGATGCCGCCGCCCTCGTCGTCTTCGCAACCACGACGGCGGTCGACGGCAAGCCCCTGACCTGGGCCGCGCACGACACCGGACAGGCCGCCGCGTTCTTCACGGTGCAGGCTCACGCCGCGGGCCTGCACACGCACCAGATGGGCGGGTTCGACCGTGACGCGATCGCTGCGGCGTTCGGTTTCGGCGACACGCTCGTCGCCGCCACCGTGATGGCCGTCGGCGCGCTCGGCGACATCGCGGAGGCATCCGACTCGCTGCGCGAGCGCGAGCTCGCCCCGCGCACCCGTCGCCCCGTGGCGGAGTCGGTGCTGCTCGACGCCTGACCGCGCGCGAGCTGCTCACCGGCCGGCGACGTCGTTGCCGACCGGCATCCGGCTCCGCAGAATCGAAGGCATGGTTCTGCTGCTCGCGACGAACACCCACCTGTATCGCGGTGCGCGCGTGAGCGCGACGGGCGTCTTCCCTGCCGATCCCGGCCCCGTGCGTATCGTCTTCCGCGACGGCGCCGAGATCGACGCCGAGTTGCTGCCGGGCGAGCGCGACGGCGCCCTGGTTCTCGCGATGCCCGCCCACCGCACCGCGGCGGGGCAGGACATCGCCGCCAAGCGCTGGAACATCGCGCGCGTCGAACCGGATGCCGCCGGCGAGACGGCCGTCCTCGGCCGGCGGCTGGCCTGACGCTCCGCGCGCACCGTGAGACACCCCTTTCCGCACGAGACGCCGCGCAAGACCACGGGGTCTCATGCGGATTCGGGTTTCTCGCCGAGAGCCCCGACCGCGTGCCGGTGTCACTCGATGAGCTCGGCCTCGATCACGTCGTCGTCGGATGCCGAGGCATCCGGGACCGGCGCCGGTGTCGCCGTCAGCACGAGGCCCGAGCCGGACGCGTCGACGTCGACCTTGACGAGGTCGCCGTCGTGCACACCACCCGACAGCAGCGCCATCGCGAGGCGGTCCTGGATCTCCTGCTGGATCAGCCGGCGCAGCGGCCGCGCGCCGAACAGCGGATCGTAGCCGCGCTCGGCGAGCCAGGCGCGGGCATCGGGGGTCACGGCGAGCGTCAGACGCCGCTCGTGCAGGCGACGCTGCAAGGCATCCACCGACAGCTCGACGATCTGGGCGAGGTCGTCCTCGCTGAGCGCGGAGAACATCACGACGTCGTCGAGCCGGTTCAGGAACTCGGGGCGGAACGCCTGGCGCACGAGCGCCATGACCTGCTCGCGCTTGACCTCGGCCGACAGCGTCGGGTCGATGAGGATCGGCGATCCGAGGTTCGAGGTCAGGATCAGGATCGTGTTCGTGAAATCGACCGTGCGGCCCTGCCCGTCGGTGAGGCGGCCGTCGTCGAGCACCTGCAGCAGGACGTCGAACACCTCGGGGTGCGCCTTCTCGACCTCGTCGAGCAGCACGACCGAGTACGGCCGGCGCCTGACGGCCTCGGTGAGCTGCCCGCCCTGCTCGAAGCCGATGTAGCCGGGAGGGGCACCGACGAGCCGGGCGACGGAGTGCTTCTCGCCGTACTCGCTCATGTCGATGCGCACCATCGCGCGCTCGTCGTCGAAGAGGAACTCCGCGAGCGCCTTCGCCAGCTCGGTCTTGCCGACACCGGTCGGGCCGAGGAACAGGAAGGAGCCGGTCGGGCGGCCGGGGTCGCTGATGCCGGCGCGGCTGCGGCGGACGGCATCCGACACGGCCTTCACGGCGTCCTTCTGCCCGATCAGGCGCTTTCCGAGCTCCGCCTCGAGGTGCACGAGCTTCTCGCTCTCGCCCTGCAGGAGCTTTCCGACCGGGATGCCGGTCCACGCCGCGATGACGGCGGCGATGTCCTCGTCGGTCACCTGCTCGTTCACCATGCGGTCTTCGTCGGGATCCGACTCGGCGCGCTCGGCCTCGATGAGCTGCTCCTGCAGGTGCTTGATCGTCTCGTACTCGAGCTTCGACGCCTTCGCGTAGTTCGCCTCGCGCAAGGCGAGGTCTCGTTCGGTGATGGCGGCGTCGAGGCGCTTCTTGAGGTCGCCGACGCGGTTCAGGCCCGCGCGCTCGCGTGCCCAGCGGGCGTCGAGCGCGTCGAGCTCTGCGTGAGCTGCGGCCATCTGGTCACGCAGCGCACCGAGGCGCTCCTTGGAGGCGGCATCCTTCTCCTTCTTCAGCGCGAGCTCCTCCAGGCGCATGCGGTCGATACGACGGCGCAGCTGATCGATCTCGACGGGGCTCGAGTCGATCTCCATCTTCAGGCGGCTCATCGCCTCGTCGATCAGGTCGATCGCCTTGTCGGGCAGCTGGCGGCTGGGGATGTAGCGGTGGGAGAGGGATGCCGCGGCCACGAGCGCGCCGTCGGTGATCGTCACGCCGTGGTGCGCCTCGTAGCGGCCCTTCAGCCCGCGCAGGATCGCGACGGTGTCCTCGACGCTCGGCTCGCCGACGTAGACCTGCTGGAAACGGCGCTCCAGCGCGGCATCCTTCTCGATGAACTCGCGGTACTCGTCGAGCGTCGTCGCCCCGATCAGGCGCAGCTCGCCGCGCGCGAGCATGGGCTTGAGCATGTTGGAGGCTGCGACCGACCCCTCGCCGCCGCCCGCACCCATGAGCACGTGCAGCTCGTCGATGAAGGTGATGATGCGGCCCTCGGACTCGGTGATCTCCTTGAGGACGCTCTTGAGGCGCTCCTCGAACTGCCCGCGGTACATGGCGCCCGCGACGAGGGCGGAGATGTCGAGAGTGACCAGGTCCTTGTCCTTGAGGCTCTCGGCGACGTCGCCGGCGACGATGCGCTGCGCGAGCCCCTCGACCACGGCGGTCTTGCCGACCCCGGGCTCGCCGATGAGCACGGGGTTGTTCTTCGTGCGGCGAGTGAGCACCTGGCTGACGCGGCGGATCTCGCTGTCGCGCCCGATGACGGGGTCGAGCTTTCCCTGCCGCGCGCGCTCGGTGAGATTGATGCCGAACTGCTCGAGAGGGCTCTGCTGCTCCCCCTGACCGGGAGCCGGTTGCGCGTTCATTCCTTCTCCTTGACACGCTCTTCAATGCGGCGCAGACTCAAACTTGAGCCTTGGTGACTCAAGTTTATCACGGTGCGGGCGCGCTGGGGTGAGAAGCCCCACCCGATGCCGAGCGCGCCGGTTGATGCCGAGCGCGCCCCCTGCAAGCGCGCCGGAAGGGACTCACTCGGCGCAAAAGGGGTATCTCGGCGGCGCGGCGGGGCGGGGAGCGCATCGCATCGCGGCGCGGCGCGGCGCGGGGGTCAGGATGCCGCGGGGGTGGCGCACGTGAAGCGCGCGCGGTAAGCGGTCGGGGTCGTGCCGAGGGCGCGGGAGAAGTTCTGCCGCAGCACCGCCGCCGAGCCGAACCCGCACTCGTAGGCGATCGCGTCGAGGCCGAGATCGGTCTGCTCCAGCAGGCGCTGCGCGTGCAGGATGCGCTGGCGCGCCAGCCACGCGGCGGGCGTCGTGCCGTAGTCGGCCTTGAACCGGCGCGCGAAGGTCCGCGGCGACATGTGGGCGCGGGCCGCGAGCTGCTCGACCGACAGCTCGCGCTTCAGGTTCTCAAGCGCCCAGTCGGTCACCGGCGACAGCGACAGCGAGGTCGTCGCGGGCAGCGGCGCCGCGATGAACTGCGCCTGCCCGCCGTCGCGCTGCGGCGGGACGACCATGCGCCGCGCGATCGTGTTCGCCGCCTCGGCGCCGAGCTCGATGCGCAGCAGGTGCAGGCAGGCATCCAGCCCCGCCGCGGTGCCGGCGCTCGTGATGATCCGCCCGTCCTGCACGTAGAGCACGTTCGGGTCGACCTCGATCTCGGGGTACATCCGCGCCATCGTCTCGGCGTAGCGCCAGTGGGTCGTGGCACGCTTTCCCGCGAGGACTCCGGATGCCGCGACGACGAACGCACCGCTGCACACCGTCAGCACCCAGGCGCCGCGGGCGACGGCGCGGCGCACGACGTCGCACACGCGCTCATCGACGCGATCCCACGCGTCGCGCGGGATCGGTGCGATGACGACGAGATCGGCGTCACCTGCGAACGAGAGGTCGGCTTCGACATTGATCGAGAAGTCGATGCTGCTCGGCACGGCGCCCGGGTCGGGCGTGACGACGCGGAAGTCGAAGGTGGGGATGCCGTCGTCGCTGCGGTCCAGGCCGAACGCCTCGCAGGCCACGCCGAACTCGAACGGGGCGAACCCGGGCATCACGACGCACGCGACCGTCTTCATGGCAGAAATCCTACTGCATTGTTCTCTTCTGCCACTTTTGGCTGTCTTGCTCTGCTCGTAGCATTTCCGCCATGGTCATCGTCATCATCGTCGCCGCAGTCGTCTCCACGGTCGGCATCGCCGCGACCATCCACGCCCTGCGCACCGACGGCTACCACGGGGTGCCGACCGACTGGTCGCGCCTGCCGTGACGCGCCGCGCGGCACCGAGTGCGCCGGTTGATGCCGAGAACGCCCCCGGCGAACGCGCCACAAGGAGCGCACTCGGCAGGAAAGGGGTCTCTCGGCGCGGCGGCCCGGTCAGGGCCGCGGGACGACCGCCGCCGCCGTGTCCAGCAGAGCATCAGCCGAGCGCTCCCACGAGAAGCGCGCGATGTGCGCGGTCCCCGCCGCGATGACCCCCGCCCGCAGCGTGGCGTCGTCGAGGGTGCGCACGGCGGCGGCGAAGGCGGCGGCATCCGTCGCCGGGGCGTACAGCGCGCCGCGGCCAGCGACCTCGCGGAAGATCTCCAGGTCGCTGACCACGGCGGGGACCCCGAGCGCGAGCGCTTCGGCGACCGGCAGCCCGTAGCCTTCGTCAAGGGATGCCGTCACGAGCACGGCCCGATCGGCCAGCAGCTCCGCATACTCGGCATCGGTCACGCCGTCGTGGAACACGACCTCCGCACCGGCCGGATCCACGAGCGCCTCCACCTCCGCGCGCCGCTCCGGCGAGATGCGCGAGAGCAGGTGCAGCGTGCGCCCGGGCAGGGATGCCGCCGCTCGCACGAGCGTCTCGACGTTCTTGTAGGGCATGAAGGAGCCCATGTAGACGAGGTTCCGCGCGCCCGGCCGCACCGAGACCCCGGGCGGAAGCAACGCGGCCAGCCGCTGCGGCGCATTGGGCACGACGACGACGGGCCGCCGGGTCAGCCGCACGCGGGCGAACTCGGCCGCCGACGTCGAGCTCACGGTGGCCACGGCATCCGCCGCGTTCAGCGTCAGCCGCTGCGGCACATACGAGAGGTGGAACAGCCGCCACCCGATGCGCACGTACCACGGCAGATCACGCGGCGGTGTGCGATGCCGGTAGTAGATCGTGTCGTGCAGGGTGAGGATCAGGCCGAACCGGCGCCCGAGCGAGCCGATCGTCTGCATCGGCGAGAAGACGACATCGGGCCGGTACCGGTTCAGCAGCAGCGCCGTCAGCGGCTCGCGCAGCGCCGTCGGGCTGTGCACGAGCAGGCACCGCGCCCCCGTCGGCAACAGTGCCCGCTGCGCTTCGTCGTGAAGGAGGAACACGACCTGCACGCCGCGCGCCGGCGCCGCCGCGAGAACCTCCGCCGCGAGCTCGGCCGTGTATCGGCTGATCCCGTCGTGGAAGTCGGTGCGGAGGTAGCGCGCGTCGAAGATCAGCCGCACGGCTCAGCCCTCGAGCGGTTCGCCGCGGTAGAGCTTCTCGAAGGTGTCGAGCGTGTGCTCGATGTCGTGGATCTCGACGCCCTTCAGCGACGCCTGCTGCATCCGCAGATACTCCTCGGGCGGGGCCGTGAGCACACGCCGCAGCTTGTCCGCGAGCTCCTCGACGTTGCCGGGCTCGAACAGGTATCCGTTGACGCCGTCCTGCACGAGATGCGGCAGGGCGACGGCGTCGGCGGCGACGATCGGCAGACCGGATGCCATGGCCTCCATCGTCGCGATGGACTGCAGCTCGGCGATCGAGGCGATCGCGAAGACGTCCGCCTTGCCGTAGGACGAGCGCAGATCCTCTTCCGAGAGCCGGCCGTGGAAGGTCACCCGGTCGTCGATGCCGAGGCGCTGCGCCGTCTGCTCGAGATTGCGGCGCTGATCGCCCCCGCCGACGACGTCGAACGTGATCTCCGGCAGCTCCGGAACGAGGCGCGCGACGGCGGCGAGGGTCACCTCGATGTGCTTCTCGGTCGTGAGGCGCCCGACGAACAGCACCCGGCGGTGGACGCGCGGGGCGAGATCGGGGGTGTAGTTGCGCTTGTCGATTCCGCAGCTGATCGCGATGACGTCGCGGATGTCGATCGTGCGCTCGAGGAACTCCGCGGCACGGCGCGTCGGGGTCGTGACCGCGCGCGACATGCCGAACGTGCGCTTCGCGTCATCCCACGCGAGCTTGATCGCATACTCGGAGAGCCCCGGCGGGAGGGTCGTGAAGTCGATGAGGTTCTCGGCCATGACGTGGTTCGTGGCGATCACGGGGATGCCGCGCTGATACGCGATGCGCGTCATCCCGCGGCCGATGAGGATGTGCGACTGGCTGTGCACGACGTCCGGCTGCACGGCATCCAGCACCCTGCGGGCATAGCGTTTGGTCATCCAGGGCAGGACGAAGCGCACCCAGTCGTGCGGGTACCAGCGCCAGGCGGGAAGGCGGTGCACGGTGAGCCGGTGGCCCTCGATCGTCTCGGTGAACACGCCGTGGTCGCGGTGGCGCACGCTCGGGGTCACGATGTGCACGGTGTGGCCGCGGCCGGCGAGGCCCGCCGCGAGACGCTCGGCGAAGCGTGCCGCACCGTTGACGTCGGGGGCGAAGGTGTCGGCGGCGATGACGATCGTCAGCGGCTCTCGGGAAGAGTCGGGCGTGGCGGATGCGGTCACGGTGGTACGGGGGCAATCTGTGCGGCGGCGATGCGCGGGCGGGGCGCGCGCCGGGTCGAGTCTACCCGGACGCCCCTTCGAGGCCCCGGAACGGCTCACCCGCCGTAGCCTGGAGAAATGGTGAGACTGCAAGCGGATGCCGACGCGGCGCGGTGGGTCGCGGTGACCGAGTCCTTCGGGTTCCGCGGTCGGCGCGCGCGCCGGCGGGCGATCCGCATGCTCCTCGGGCAGGCGAACGCGGCACTGGGAGCCCCCGGGCGCAGCGGCGGAGCCGTCGTGGCGTGGGCGGTCAGCCAGGCCACGCCGTGGCTCATGCGCAAGGCCGCGGGGCGCGTGCTCGTCTGGGTGTGGAAGACCGACCCCGACCTGCTCGTCGTGATGGCCCAGGCGCAAGAGCTCACGCCGCAGCTGCGCACGGCGCGCGCGATGATGCCGATCGAGTTCGACGACACCGAGCCCTTCCGGGGCACGTATCTGGGGATGGGCGAGAAGCTCGAGGTTCCCCTGCCGGCATCCTCCACCGCACCGCCGTCGGTGACCTATACCTGGGACACCGGGACGCACCTGATCACGGTGACGGCCGTGTGCTCCGACCGCGAGCGCTTCGGCACCGTCATCGGCGCCGTCGACGACCTCGCGCGCTCCGTGCGCGTGGCCGCCGACCTGACGACGGGCCAGTCGCCGGCCGTGCTGAGGCTCGACCCGGCCTGACGCAGCGGGGGTGGCGCCGAGCGAGCGCGGCCGATGAGGAGTCCACGTCGAGAGGCGTTCGCAGGTCGCCCCGCGAGCGAAGCGAGCCGAAACGGCTCGTGGCCGCTGCCGTGTTGGTTCGCTGTCACTCGCTCAGCGGAACGGGAACGAACGTCTCTGTCGACAACGATTCGGCGACGGCCGCGGAGTCATCGGCGGTCGAGCCGTCTGTCGCCGTGTCGGACGACGTCTCCGAGGCCGTGGCGGTCGCCGCAGCCTCGGCGGTCACCGCGCTCTCGCTGAGCCCGTAGCCGACGACCGCGACGATGCCGAGGCCCGCGACAAGGCCCAGCACGCCGCCGGCCGCGCTCGTCACGCGGATCCGAATCCACTCGCGTCTGATCTCGTTCATGTTCTCCACCTCCGAAGCAGCCATCGTGCGCGACGCTCCGGTGCGGAACCTCGGCGCGGCCTGACGGATCCGCCGACGGAGGTTAAGAGGTTCGTGTGCCGGCCGGCCGCCGCGCGGCGACCGCCGCAGCGATCTCGTGGCGCGCGGGCATGGATGCCACCGCGCCGGGCCGGGTCACGGCGATCGCCGCAGCGGCGGTCGCCGCGTCGAGGGCGAGATCGAGATCGGCGCCCTCCGCGAGGAAGGCCACGACGACGCCGGCGAAGGTGTCGCCCGCGGCCGTCGTGTCCGCTGCGGCAGCCGGGATCGCAGCGACGCGGCGGATCACGTGGCCGCCACGGGCGACGAGGCATCCGCGTTCGCCGCGTGTGACGATGACGGTTCCGGCAGGCCTGCTGAGCAGGCACGCCGCGGTCTCGGCATCGTCCGCGCCGGTGAGGGCGAGCGCCTCACCCTCGTTGGGGATGAGGATGTCGGCGAGCGGAAGCAGGTCGTCGACTCCCTCGGTGATCGGGGCAGGGGTCAGCACCGTCGTCGCACCGGCGGCGCGCGCGCAGGTCATCGCCTCGGCGACGAGAGCCACGGGCCTCTCGAGCTGGACGACGAGGAAGGATGCCTCCGCGATCCGCGCGCGCTCGGCGGCCGACAGCGTGGCATGGCTGTTGGCGCCCGGCACGACGACGATCGAGTTCTCGGCGTCGTCGGTCACCGTGATCGCGGCCACGCCGGTCGGCTCGTCAGCGGTCACGACGAGCGACGCGTCGATACCTTCGTCGGCCATCGTCGCACGCAGCCGCACCCCGAAGTCGTCGCGGCCGACCGCCCCGACGAACGACACCGCAGCGCCCGCCCGCGCGCACGCGACCGCCTGGTTGAGGCCCTTTCCTCCCGGCCCGGTCGTGAACCCGGAGCCGAAGATCGTCTCGCCCGGCACGGCGCGGCGGGGCTGACGGACGACGAGGTCCAGGTTGGCGCTGCCGAGGACGACGACGGACGGGGTCATGGCTCAACGGTACGTTCCGGCATCCGCCTGTCCGACGCGGGCACGGGGTCAGTAGGAGGTCTGCGGGCCGTCGCCCGCGTCGCCGATGAACTCCGCCGCGAGGCGTTCCGATGCCCGGGCGACGAGGGCGACATCGGCGCCGACGAGCACGAACCGGGCGCCGCGGCGGACATAGCCGCGCGCCGCATCGGGGTCGAAGGCGTTGACGCCGACGGGCTTTCCCGCCGCCGCGACACCGGCGAAGGCGCGGTCGACCGCCGCGACGACCTCGGGATGGGTCTGCTGGCCGAGCAGCCCCATCGACGCGGCGAGGTCGCTGGGGCCGACGAAGACGGCGTCGATGCCGGGGGTCTCGGCAATCGCCCGGGCGTTGCCGACGGCTTCGGCGGTCTCGATCTGCACGATGACGTTGACGTGCCCGGCGGCGTTGTTCAGGTAGCCCTCGACGCGGTTCCAGCGGGCAGAGCGGGCGAGCGCACTGCCGACGCCGCGGCGGCCCGCGGGCGGGTATTGCGCCGCCTCGGCGACCGCTCGAGCCTCTTCCGGGGTGGAGACCATCGGCACGAGGATGTTCTGCGCCCCCAGATCGAGCACGCGCTTGATCGTGACGGTGTCGCCCCACGGCACGCGCACGACGGGCGTCACGGGGTATCCCGACACGGCGTGGAGCTGCGCGAGCACCGACTCGAGACCGTTCGGCGCGTGCTCCATGTCGATCATCACCCAGTCGAGACCGGAGCCGGCCATGATCTCGGCCATGACGGCCGAGCCCGAACAGGCCCACCCGCCGTAGAGCGGCCGGTCGAAGCCGGCCAGCACCTCGGTGAAGGTGGGGGCTAGACGAATCGACATGTGATGGTTCCCATCGGTCCGTAGTCGCACAGCACGCTGTCGCCCCGGCTGACCCACATCGGGCGGGTGAAGGAGCCGGCGAGGATGATCTCGCCGGCCTCGAGGCGGTCGCCGTGCTGGTGCATCTTGTTCGCGAGCCACGCGACGCCGGTCGCGGGGTGGTTGAGGACGCCGGCGGCCACACCGGTCTCCTCGATCGTCTCGTTGCGGTAGAGCAGGGCCGAGACCCAGCGCAGGTCGATCTGATCGGGCCGCAGGGGGATGCCTCCGAGCACCATGCCGCCGTACGCCGCGTTGTCGCTGATGGTGTCGACGATCGTGCGGCCGTCCAGCTCGATGTGCGAGTTGAGGATCTCCAGCGCCGGCGTCGCGTACTCCGTCGCGCGCAGGACGTCGAACAGCGTGCAGTTCGGGCCCTGGAGCGGGCGGCTCAGCACGAAGGCCAGCTCGACCTCGATGCGCACGTTCGAGTACGCATCGAAGGGGATCACGGCACCGTTGTCCCACACGGTGTCGTCGAACATCACGCCGTAGTCGGGCTCGGTGATGCCGGTCGCCTGCTGCATCGCCTTCGAGGTGAGGCCGATCTTCCGGCCGACGAGCCGTCTCCCGGCCTTCACCTGCGCGTCGCGCCACACGCCCTGGATGGCGTACGAGTCCTCGACGGTGGCGTCGGGGTAGCGCGCCGTGATCCGCGGGATGACGCTGTGCGTGCGCTCGGCCGCGGCCAGCTCGTCGGCGATCTGCGTGATCGTCTCGGGGGGCAGCATGTGGTCTCCTCTGGGGGTGGGCACCTTCTTCGCCGCGAGACTGCGCTTTGGCACCGAGACTGCGTGTGGCATCCGCAGTCTCGGCGCGCAGATGCAGTCTCGCGGGACGGGGTGGGGTGGGGGGGACGGGGGGACGGGGGGGTTAGAGCTGGTGGCCGAGCTTGTACTCGCCCTGCTTCCACTCCGGCAGCGCCTCCTCGCCGGCGCGCGTGTAGCTGAAGCCGTCGGCCCCGATCGTCACGGCCATCTCCGACGCATCGGTGCGGGCGAGCACCGGCTGCGGGTTGCCGTCGAGGTCGAGCACGAGCGAAGCATCCGTGTACCACGACGGGACGACGGGGTTTCCCCACCAGTCGCGGCGCTGGTTGTCGTGCACGTCCCACGTGACGACGGGGTTGTCGGGGTCGCCGGTGTAGTAGTCCTGCGTGTAGACCTCGACGCGGTGCCCGTCGGGGTCGCGCAGATACAGGTAGAACGCGTTGGAGACACCGTGGCGCCCGGGCCCGCGCTCGATCGCGTCGGAGCGGCGGAGAGAGCCCAGCTTGTCGCAGATCGCGAGGATGTTGTGCTTCTCGTGCGTCGCGAAGCACACGTGGTGCATGCGGGGGCCGTCGCCGCCGGTCATCGCGGTGTCGTGCACGGTGGGCTTGCGCCGCATCCACGCCGCGTACACGGTTCCCTCTTCGTCCTGGATGTCCTCGGTGACGCGGAACCCGAGGCTCTGCATGTAGCCGACCGCGCGGGGGACGTCGGGCGTCACCTGGTTGAAGTGGTCCAGGCGCACCAGTTCGCCGGGGCTGTACAGGTCGTAGCGCCACGACAGCCGCTCGACGTGCTGGGTGGCGAAGAAGAACTCGTAGGGGAAGCCGAGCGGGTCGACGACGCGCACCGAGTCGCCGATGCCCTTCGTGAAGCCCTCCGGGTTGCGGCGCACGTCACAGCCGAGCTCGGTGTAGAAGGCGACCGCCCGGTCGAGGTCTTCCGCGGAGCGCACCCGGAACGAGAACGCCGCCACCGCGGCGACCGGACCCTTGCGCAGCACGAGGTTGTGGTGGATGAACTCCTCCGTCGAGCGCAGATAGATCGCCTCGTCATCCTCCTCGGTGACGTGCAGGCCAAGAACGTCGACGTAGAACACGCGCGAAGCGGCGAGGTCGGTCACGACGAGTTCCATGTACGCGCAGCGCAGCACGTCCGGCGGGGGCGAGCTCGGTGTCGGGATCGGGTTGTCGCTGCGGATCGGCGCCTCCTGGGAGACGTAGTAGCCCGATGACGTCAGAGTCATCTCTTCACGATGGGTCATGTCAGCGTCCTTGCTTTCCGGGTTGTCAGTTCTTGCCGAAGGTGGGGTTGTGCACCTTGCCGAGCGTGATGTGCACGGCCTGCTGGTCGGTGTAGAAGTCGATCGAGCGATAGCCACCCTCATGACCGAGACCGGATGCCTTGACCCCGCCGAACGGGGTGCGCAGGTCCCGCACGTTGTTCGAGTTCAGCCACACCATGCCGGCCTCGACGTTCTGCGCGAAGTTGTGCGCGCGCTTGAGGTCGTTGGTCCAGATGTAGGCGGCGAGCCCGTACTTGGTGTTGTTCGCGAGGGCGAGCGCCTCTTCGTCGGTGTCGAACGGCGTGATCGCCACGACCGGGCCGAAGATCTCCTCCTGGAAGATGCGGGCATCCGGCGAGACGTCGGCGAAAACCGTCGGGGCGACGAAGTTGCCGAACGCGAAGCCCTCCGGCTGACCTCCGCCGGCGACCAGCCGCCCCTCGCCCTTGCCGATCTCGACGTAGCTCATGACCTTCGCGAAGTGCTCGGGGTGCACGAGCGCCCCGACCTCGGTGGCCGGGTCGTGCGGGTAGCCGACCTTGACGCGCTGTGCCTGGGCGGCATACCGCTCGACGAACTCGTCGTAGATGCCGCGCTGGACGAGAATGCGGCTGCCGGCGGTGCAGCGCTCACCGTTGAGCGAGAAGACGCCGAAGATCGTGGCATCCACCGCCGCGTCGAGGTCGGCGTCGGCGAAGACGATCGCGGGGCTCTTGCCGCCCAGCTCCATCGACAGGCCCTTGAGGAACGGTGCCGCGTTGCCGAAGATGATCTGACCCGTGCGGCTCTCGCCGGTGAAGGAGATCAGCGGCACATCGGGGTGCTTCACGAGCGCGTCGCCGGCGTCTTCGCCGAGGCCGTTGACGAGGTTGAAGACGCCGCGGGGCAGCCCCGCCTCTTCGAAGATGCCGGCCCAGAGGGATGCCGACAGCGGCGTGAACTCGGCGGGCTTGAGGACCACGGTGTTGCCGGTCGCCAGCGCCGGCCCGAGCTTCCACGACTCCAGCATGAAGGGCGTGTTCCACGGCGTGATGAGGCCCGCGACGCCGATCGGCTTGCGGTTGACGTAGTTGATCTGCCGGCCCGGCACCTTGAAGGTGTCGTCGGCCTGCGCGACGATGAGATCGGCGAAGAAGCGGAAGTTCTCCGCCGCACGGCGGGCCTGCCCGAGGGCCTGCGTGATCGGCAGGCCCGAGTCGAACGATTCGAGCTCGGCCAGGCGCGCGTCGCGCGACTCGACGATGTCGGCGATGCGGTGCAGCACGCGGGAGCGCTCGCGGGGCAGCATCTTCGGCCACGGGCCCTCGTCGAAAGCACGCTTCGCCGCGGCGACGGCACGCTCGATGTCGGCCTTCTTCCCGGCCGCGGCCTGCACGTAGACCTCGTTGCTGACCGGCTCGAGAACGTCGAACGTGTCGCCGTCGGCGGAGTCGACGAATGCGCCGTCGATGTAGTGGCGGATGCGGTCGGGCAGGTCGGCCGGGACGTGGCGACGCTCGAGCGCGGGGGCGGTGTCGGTCATCAGGACTCCTTCGAGATGGGCCAGAAGGCAGGGGGGCAGCTGTGGGTCAGTAGGCGGGCAGGCCGAGCACCTCGTCGGGGTGCTCGTGGATCAGGTAGGCGTCGAGGGTCGCCGCGCGGTGCCGGCGCGCGACCTTCTCGATCTCGCCGAGCGGTGCGCCGTTCTCGATGAGCCTGACGATGGTGTCGTGTTCGCGCACCGACTCCTGCGCACGGCCGGGGACGAAGCTGAAGGTGGACTCACGCAGGTGGCCGAGGCGGCCCCACTCCGCGTCGACGAGCTCGAGGAGGCGGGGGTTCGCGCACTTGGCGAACAGGATCGCGTGGAACTCCTGGTTCAGGCGGGTGAAAGCGCGCGGATCGAAGTGGTCGAGCACCTCGACCATGAGCGCGTTGACGTCGCGCGCGCGACGGAGGTCATCGGTCGTCAGCCGCCGCGCGGCGAGGGCGGTGGCGGTGCCCTCGAGGATCGACAGCGCCTGCATGCTGTGCCGGTACTGCGAGTCGTCGACCATCGAGACGTGCGCGCCGACGTGCCTCTCGAAGGTCACGAGACCCTCGGCCTCGAGCTGGCGGATCGCCTCGCGCACGGGGACGACGCTCATGCCGAGCTCGTCGGCGATCGTGCTGAGCACGAGCCGGTAGCCCGGCGTGAAGTCTCCCGCCGCGATGCGCTCCTTGACCCAGCGGTACGCCTGCTGGGACTTGCTCGAGGTCTTCGTGCCGCTCATCGCGACGCTTTCCACTCCTCGAAGCGGGCGCGCCACTGTGCGTTCAGGGGGAACAGGCCGTCGACGGGGTTGCCCTCCGCGACGCGATCGGCGATCCAGGCATCCTCGTCCTCCTGCGCCAGGGCGGCGTCGGCGACCTCTTCGGCCAGCGCGGGGGGGATGACGATGACCCCGTCGGCGTCGCCGACGATGATGTCACCGGGCTGCACCGTCGTGCCGCCGCAGGCGATGGTGACGTCGAGGTCCCACGGCACGTGTTTGCGGCCGAGGACGGCGGGGTGCGCGCCCGCGGTGTAGACGGGGATGCCGACGGCGGTGACGGCATCCGCGTCACGCACACCGCCGTCGGTGACGATGCCCGCCGCACCCCGGGAGTGCGCACGAATGGCGAGCACGTCGCCGAGGGTGCCGGATCCGGTCTCGCCGCGCGCCTCGATGACGATGACCTCGCCCGCCCCGACCGCATCGAAGGCACGCTTCTGCGCGTTGTATCCGCCGCCGTGGCTGTCGAACAGGTCCTCGCGGTTCGGCACGAAGCGCAGCGTCTTCGCGGTGCCGACGAGCTTGGCGGAGGGATGCAGCGGCCGGACGCCGTCGATCGTGACGTTGTTCAGCCCGCGCTTGCGCAACTGCTGCGACAGCCCGGCGACGGGCGTGCGCTCGAGCTTCGCGCGCAGTTCGGGCGAGAGCGCCGGGGTCTTCTCGGGCGCCGTGACCGGCTCATCCGGCGGCAGCCCGGCGGCCTCGCGCGAGCCCCAGGCCTCGGCGCGCTGGGTGTCGTCGACGGCCGGCAGTGAGCCGAGGGCGGCGTCGTAGCCGGGGCCGTCGCCCTGCACGACGCGCGTGACGAGGCGGCCGCTGGTCGCACCGGTCGCGGGGGCGTCCACTTCCACCTCGACGACGTCGCCGGGCACGATCACCGACGACCCGGCGGGGGTTCCGGTGAGGATGACGTCGCCACGCTCGAGGGTGAAGTGCTGGGAGAGGTCGGCGACGAACTGCGCGAGCGGGAAGATGAGCCCGGCGGTCGTGTCGTCCTGCACGGGGTCGCCGTTGACCCACGTGCGCACGCGGAGCGCGGCAGGGTCGACCTCGCGCGCGTCGATGAGCGCCGGGCCGATCGGTGTGAAGCCGTCACCGCCCTTGGAGCGTACGTTCGACCCCTTGTCGTTCGCGCGCAGGTCGTAGAGGCCGAGGTCGTTGGATGCCGTGACCCAGCCCACGTGATCCCACGCGCTCTCGACCGGCACCCGGCGGGCGGGCGCGCCGATGATCAGCGCGATCTCACCCTCGAAGGCGAGCAGCTCGGTGCCCGCGGGGCGCTCGATCGCCTCACCGGTGGCGGCGACGGAGCTGGATGCCTTGAAGAAGTACGACGGGGTGGCGGGGCGGCGGCCACGCTGATCGGCGCGCGAGGCGTAGCTGATGTGCACGGCGATGATCTTCCCGGGCCGGCACGGGAGCGCGGCGAATCGAGGATCGATGCGGTCCGTCTGCTGTGTCATGAGCCCCCTCGCTCTTGCGTCGTATCCGAAATCGTATATGATCATGCTCGGCGAGGCAAGGGCTCTCGCCGAGCACTGACAGAGACGTCTAGCATCCGGGAGTCAATGACGATGAACACCGTTCCCCCGCCCGAGGGTTTCACCCCCACCGGCACGATAGCCTCCCTCGCCGACCGCCGTCGCGTCGTGTTCGCGACCATCGTCGGCACCACCGTCGAATGGTACGACTTCTTCATCTACGCGCAAGCGGCGGGCCTCGTGTTCGCGACGCTGTTCTTCGCCCCGGCGGGCGAGGGCTTCGCGCAGATCCTCTCGTTCTTCACGGTCGGCATCAGCTTCCTCTTCCGGCCCCTCGGCGCCTTCCTCGCCGGGCACCTCGGCGACAAGTACGGCCGCCGTCTCGTGCTCATGCTGACGCTCATCCTGATGGGGGCATCCACGACCCTCGTAGGACTGCTGCCGACATATGCCGCGATCGGCATGGGCGCTCCCGCCCTGCTGATCCTCCTGCGGGTGCTGCAGGGGATCTCGGCGGGCGGAGAGTGGGGCGGCGCGGTGCTCATGGCCGTCGAGCACGCCCCCGCCAACAAGCGCGGCCTCTTCGGCGCGTCACCGCAGCTCGGCGTGCCCCTCGGCCTGCTGCTCGCTTCGGCGGTCATGGCGCTCGTCGCCCTGCCCGGACAGGAGTGGTTCCTCGCGTGGGGGTGGCGCATCCCGTTCCTGCTGTCGGTCGTGCTCATCATCGTCGGCTACTACATCCGCCGCCGCGTCGAGGAGAGCCCCGTGTTCACCGAGCTCGCCGAGCGCAAAGAGCAGACGCGGATGCCGATCGTGCAGCTGTTCCGCAAGCACGCCCTGCTGGTCGTCATCGCCGCGTTCGTCTTCGCCGGCAACAACGCCGTGGGATACATGACCACCGGCGGCTACGTGCAGCGCTACGCCACCGACGCCGCAGGCCCGGTGGGGCTTGCGACGGCCGACGTCCTGGGCGCGGTCACCCTGTCGGCTGTGTCGTGGTTCGTCTTCACCTGGATCGCGGGCTGGGTCTCCGACAGGATCGGACGCCGCACGACGTACATCCTCGGCTGGGTCTTCCAGCTCGTGGGCGCCCTCCTGCTCTTCCCGCTCGTGAACACCGCGAGCATCGCGCTGCTGACCCTGGGCCTGGTGATCCTCACCGTCGGCCTGGGCTTCACCTACGGCCCGCAGGCAGCGCTGTACGCGGAGCTGTTCCCGGCATCCATCCGCTTCTCGGGCGTCTCCATCTCCTACGCGATCGGCGCGATCCTGGGCGGCGCGTTCGCGCCGACGATCGCGCAGGCCATCGTGCAGAGCACCGGGTCGACCGCGGGCGTCACGTGGTATCTCGCCGGCATGACCGCCCTCGGCCTGATCGCGACGCTGCTGCTGCGTGACCGCAGCGGCATCCCGCTCGGGCCCGATCACGAGGCCGAGCAGGCCCAGAGCCCCATCCACGGCCTCGCCCAGGCGTAAGCCTGGTCGTCCTGGGGTCCCCCCCCGGTCGCCCCGCGCGGGAGCGCCGCCGAGACCCGCTCCGCACGCCAAAACCCGGCGTCCGGGACACAGGTCTCGGCGTGTGCCGCGGGTCTCACCCCGCGCAGCGCGTCAGCGCAACATGGGGTCGCCGTGGAGGGTCGAGATCACGTCTGCGAAGTCACCCTCCCACCGGTGATCGAGTGCCCGCGGCGTCGCCGCGGGCGTATCGAGATCACCCCTTGCACACACGATTCGTAAACCTGTCACAATGAACCGAGCCGACGTCGACATCGACGCACTCACCTGGCTCCTCGTTTCCGCGAGCTTGGGGACCAAAGACCTGGTCGCCTTCCGCAACGCATGGGGCGAAACACCCTCCCGATTGACCTCGATCGTCAAGAATCTACTGCACCTCTCCCAGCCCTGAACGGATGTGGACGCACTACTCACGCGGACAATACGTACGAACGCCTCGATCACTCATCGGCTACGTCCGCGCAGCGCGTCAGCGCTGGGTGGGGGTATCCGTGGGGATATCGGGATCACCCCGCGCGTCAGCTCACCGTGGTTTCGACACGCCGCGCTGTGCGCGGCTACTCAACCACCGATGACGGGAGGCCGCCCCCGACGGTGCCGTGAGGCCCGGCGTCGAAACCCTGCGTCCGGGACGCGGTCTCGACGGCCAGAGCGGGTCTCGCCGTCCGAGGCATCCGGCGGTCAGCCGTTGATGACCTGCGGCACCGAGACCGCCTTGAGCCCCTCGACGCCGAACTCGAGCCCGTAGCCGGAGCGCTTCACCCCGCCGAAGGGGACGAAGGGGTGGACACCGCCGTGCGAGTTGATCCACACCGTCCCGGTCTGCAGCCGCGCCGCGATCTCGCGGGCCCGGTCGCGGTCGGCCGACCACACCGAACCGCCGAGGCCGACGTCGAGCGCGTTCGCCCACTCGATGACCTCGTCGACATCGTGGTAGCGGACGATCGGCAGCGCCGGCCCGAACTGCTCCTCCACGACGAGCGGATGGGCGGGGTCGATGTCGGCGACGAGCGTCGTCGGGTAGAAGAACCCGGGCGCGTCGCGGTCGGGGTCACCGCCGAGGACGATGCGCGCGCCGGATGCCTTCGCCGCCTCCACGAGCCGGTCCACCACGTCGAACTGCATGCGGTTCTGCAGCGGCCCGAGCACGTTGTCCTCATCGAGGCCGACCCCCATGGGGACTGCGGCGGCGAAGCCGGCGAGCGCCTCGACGACCTCGTCATAGACGTCGTCGTGGACGTAGAGCCGCTTGAGCGCGGCGCACGTCTGACCGGTGTTGATGAAGGCGCCCCAGAACAGACCCTCGGCGATGGCCGCGGGGTCGACGTCGGGCAGCACGATCCCCGCGTCGTTGCCGCCGAGTTCCAGGGTCAGGCGCGTGACGTTGCCCGCAGAGCTCTCGATGATCCTCGTGCCGGTCTTCGTTGATCCCGTGAACATGATCTTGCCGAACGCCGGGTTCGCGACCATCTCGGCGCCGACCGCGCCGTCTCCGGTGACGACGTCGAGGATGCCTTCCGGAAGCACCTGGTTCATCACGGCGATGAGGGCGAGTCCGCTGAGGGTGGTGTACTCCGACGGCTTCGCGACGACGGCGTTGCCCATGCGCAGCGCCGGGGCGATCTGCCAGATCGCGATCATCATGGGCCAGTTCCACGGCGTGATCGCCGCGACCAGCCCGATGGGCCGGCGGTGCAGCTCCGCGTAGGTCTCCCCGTCGTCGACGACGACCTCGACGGGAAGCGAGGTCGCTGCCGTCGCCCGCAGCCAGGCGGCGCACGCACCCACCTCGAAGCGCGCGTTCGGGCCGTTCAGCGGCTTCCCCTGCTCACGCGAGAGCAGCGTCGCGAGTGCCTCGGCCGAAGCCTCGACGGCATCCGCGACGCGGGTCAGCACTCGGCATCGCTCCTCGTCGCCGAGCGCTGCCCACGCCGGCTGGGCGCGCCGGGCGCGCTCGATCGCCCGTTCGAGCTGTCCGTCCTCGGGTGCCGGCAGCGCCGCGATGACCTCACCGGTCGCCGGGTCGCGCACCTCGCGGACAGCACCCGCGCCCGAGGAGCCCGTGGTGATCGCGGCGAGCAGGCTTTCGTAGGTGTTCATGGGGTTCTCCTGTTGTCAGCGTTGACGAGGTGGACGATTGTCGGCTCAGCGGCTCAGGGACTCAGGGGCTCAGCGGCTCAGGGCCTTCGGCGGGAGCGAGGCTGCCGAGTGGTCGAGGGCGAAAGTCCCGGCGTCGTCGCGGGTCATGAGGCTCATCGTCGAGACCCTCCCCTTCGTTGGCACTGAATGAACCGTATCCGATCCGCTGCGGTGCGCACGAGCCCCGCGCGACCTCAGCCGCCGAGGGCATCTCGGATGCTCGCGGCCGAGCGCTCCAGCCGCTGCGCGACGGCCTCGGGCTCGACGGCATCGGCGACGTGGACGACGGCGATGGCGGCGGGGCGCTCTCCGACCCGGAGGCGAAGGGGCACGGCAACGGCTCGGACGGTCGGGATCACCTCGTCGCGGCTGGTCGCGTAGCCCTGCTCGGCGGCCCGGGAGATCTCTTCGCGCAGCGCCGGACCGGCATCCTGCGGCCACTGCTCCGGCGGGAGCGCGGAGAGGATGGCCTTGCCGGGCGCCCCCACGAGGATGGAGTGGCGCGCGCCCGGGCGCTGGGCGACGGGGGCGACGACGTGGCGGGGCAGGGCGCTGACGAGCGTGATGCACTCGTCCGCGTCGCGCACGGCGAGAAAGCACGTCATCCCGAGCTCGTTCGCCACCGCCGTGAGCTCAGGAAGGGCCTCGGCCTGCAGGTCGTGGTCGACTCCCGAGGCGAGCGCCGCCATGCCGGGGCCGAGGGCGACGTACCCCGCGCGATCTCGTGTCACCAGCCGGTGGTCCTCGAGGGTGCGCAGCAGCCGGTAGGCGATCGAGCGGTGCACGCCCAGCCGCCCCGCGACCTCGTCGATCGCCAGGGGCGCACGGGCCTCGGCGAGGATCTCCAGCATCCGGATCCCACGGCTGAGCGTCTGGGATGCCGGCGCGCTCGTGCGCGCGGAGGGGTCGCCCATCCTCACGAACCTCCCTCCGGGGTCTTGCCGACCCGGCGCGCGATCGTATACGATCTGTTCAATAGTAGAACGGTGTGTTCGATTATAGAACGCGTGGCGCTTCGGTGTCGCCTCGGACTCGCCGCTCTGAAGGAAAGGATCGATGACGATGCAGTTCCACCACCGCGGCTATGTCTCCGGCGACCCGCACATCCTCGCCGCGGCGGGCACCGGGATCGGCCGCCCCGCCGATCTCCCCGACGAGGTCGACGTCCTGATCGTGGGCTCGGGGCCGGCCGGCATGCTCCTGGCCGCGCAGCTGTCGCAGTACCCCGAGGTGACGACGCGCATCATCGAGCGCCGCGAGGGCCGTCTCGTGCGCGGCCAGGCCGACGGCATCCAGCCGCGCAGCGTCGAGACGTTCCAGGCGTTCGGCTTCGCCGAGCGCATCGTCGCCGAGGCCTACAACATCGGCTGGATGAACTTCTGGAGCCCCGATCCCGACAACCCCCAGAACATCGTCCGCACCGCACGCACCGAGGACTATGCCTTCAAGATCAGCGAGTTCCCGCACCTCATCGTCAACCAGGCGCGCGTGCTGGACTACTTCGCGGAGGCGGCGGCGAACGGCCCGGCCCGCATCAGCCCCGACTACGGCGTCGAGTTCCTCGGGCTGACGGTGCACGGCGACGGCGACCACCCCGTCGAGGTGCGGGTGCGCGAGGTCGCGGGCGAGCACGCGGGCCGGGAGCGCATCGTGCGCGCCAAGTACGTCGCCGGCGGCGACGGCGCTCGGTCGGGGGTGCGGGATGCCATCGGCCGCAAGCACGTCGGGGGCATCTCGGCGCACGCGTGGGGCGTCATGGACGTGCTCGTGAACACCGACTTCCCCGACTGGCGGATCAAGTGCGCCATCAACGCCGAGGCCGGCAACATCCTGCACATCCCGCGCGAGGGCGGCTACCTCTGCCGGGTCTACGTCGACCTCGGCGAGGTGCCCGAGGACGACCACCACCGCGTGCGCCAGACGCCGATCGAGGAGGTCATCCGCCGCGCGAACGAGATCCTGCATCCGTACACGCTCGACGTGAAGCACGTCGCCTGGAGCAGCGTCTACGAGGTCGGGCACCGCGTGACCGACAAGTTCGACGACGTCGATGTCGACCAGGACCACGACCCGCGCGTCTTCCTCATGGGCGACGCCTGTCACACGCACAGCGCGAAGGCCGGCCAGGGGATGAACGTCTCGATGCAGGACGGCTTCAACCTCGGCTGGAAGCTCGGCTCGGTGCTGACGGGGCGCAGCCCCGCCTCCCTGCTGTCGACCTACTCGGCCGAGCGGCAGCCGGTCGCGCAGCAGCTCATCGACTTCGACCGCGAGTGGTCGAGCCTCATGGCCCGCAAGCCCGAGGAGATCTCCGACCCCGACGAGCTGGCCCGCTACTACCTCGGCACCGCCGAGTTCCCCTCCGGGTTCATGACGCAGTACGGGCCCTCGATGATCGTGGCGGATGCCGGGAATCATGAGCTGGCATCCGGCTTCCCTCTCGGCAAGCGATTCACATCCTCGGAGGTGGTGCTGGCCGCCGACGGCAACGTCGTGCACCTCGGGCACCACGCGAAGGCCGACGGACGCTGGCGGCTGTACGCCTTCGCCGACCGCGAGCGCACGCGACTGGACGCCTGGGCGGCGTGGCTCGAGACCGCGGAAGACTCGCCGCTACGGCGCTACACGCCCTCGGATGCCGAGACCGACGCCGTCTTCGACGTCAAGGCGATCTACCAACAGGGCTTCGAAGAGATCGACGTCACGGCCGTCCCTGCCGTCTTCCGCCCGCAGACCGGCCCGTTCGGCCTGACCGACTGGGAAAAGGTGTTCGCCTCAGGGCCGAGCGCCTGGTGCCCGACCGACATCTTCGCCGAGCGCGGCATCTCCCGCGACGGCGCGGTCGTCGTCGTGCGCCCCGACCAGTACGTCGCCGCGGTGCTGCCACTTACGGCGACAGACAAGCTCGCGGCGTTCTTCGCGGGGGTCCTGCTGCCCGCGCGGTAAGCTCACCGCACCGGCGAATCCGCGACGAGCACCTGGCGAATCCGCAAAGTGAAGCACCATCGAGGTCATGACCGACGGACTCATCCGGCATCAATGCCCCGCACAGCAGGGAGGGTTTCTTGCTGAATGGCTCCGATCCGAATGCCTTGCTGCTAGTTGCGTTCTTTGAAGTACCGGAACAGATGAGTCTCTCTCGTGAGAGCCGCACCAATGACGGCGCCTACGGTGGCCGTCACGATGGCTGTGAGTGGGCCCGTGAGTTGGATCTCGGCCAACAAGATCGCGTCGTCGGTTGCGAACCAGGCTGCGAGTGCGTGCGTTGCGCCAATGCTGAGGATCGCAGCGACTCCCGCCCAGGTGAGCGTCTCGATTGCCACGCCGGCGATCTGCGCAGTCCTGCTCTGCCCGGCGTGGAGGGCGCTGGCGTATTCGAGGCGACGTCGGCGCGCGGCAGTGAAGCCGAGCACGAAGGCTGCGACTGCAGTTCCGACCCAGGCGTAACGTGTGGCGCGGTTCTGATAGTCGGCGTAGGCGTCGTAAACCGCACCGTAGCTGTTGTTCAGCTGCGCGATGTTGAGTGCCTCGCCGCTGCCTGCCGTGGAGACGGCGGCGGCGCGAATGAGGTCGTCGGCTGCTGTGGTCAGTGGCCAGGTGCGCGCCCAGCACTCGGAGAAGTCTCCGTTCGTCGGTGTGGGGCTGATGATCGCGTAGGCGAGGCGGGCGTCGCGCCCGTCGTCCGGCCAGGCGTACGTGCCCGCAATGGTCAGGAGGCCGGTTGTGGTCGGCAGGACGCTGCCCGTTCGGACACCGAGGGTTGTGGCGAGGTCCTCAGAGATCCACACGCCGTCCGCTTGGCTGGTGACGCCAAGTACGGCTGCCAGGCCGGTCGTAGCGGTATAGGCCGTGATCGGATTCCGAGGTGCCGCACTGAGTGTGATCGCCGTGGCCGAAGCAAGCGCGCCGGAGGCGGTGATCGCGGGGTTCAGCGTGAGCGCATCACACGCGACAGGGTCGACGCCCTGTTCGACGGCGAGCACACGGATCGAGGCGCCAGCACCGTCGAAGACGCGGGCACGAGCCTGTTGTCCGGTGATCGCAGTCAGGTCAATTGCTGCGAGGGCGACTCCGATGATGGCGAGCACAAGCGCAAAGAGTCCGGCCTTCGAGGTACCAGTCAGCAGGTTGCGGATCGCTTCGGAGAAGATGCTTGCGAGCCTCACGCCGCCTCCCATTCCTCAAACTCGACAAGCGCGACGTGCGCGGCGAGGTCGAGGACGGTGGTGCACGCGGCTCGGGTGTCAGGGTCGTGGGTAGCGATGACGACGATGCTTCCGCCCCCGGCCAGAGCGGTGAGGGTCTCATTGACCGAATGCGCAGTTGCCGTGTCGAGCTGCGCAGTGGGTTCATCTACGAGCAGCAGATCTGGCTCGGTAGCGACGGCACGAGCAAGCATGAGTCGTTGTGCCTCTCCACCAGACAGCGCCTGGAAGGGTCTGGCCCAGAGACGAGTAAGGCCGAACAACGACATCACGGCCAGTGCCCGATCTTCGGCTTCGGCACGCGCGAAGCCGCGGGCGAGATAGGGCAGAGCGACGTGGTCGATGGCAGTGCGCCCGGGAACACCGTGCGGGTTCTGGAATACCCAGCTCACGCGCTCCACCGCATGCCGTTGCACTGTGCCCTCGCCCGGAGTTACCCAGCCGGCGATGATCGACAGCAGTGTGGATTTGCCGCAGCCGGACGGTCCACACAGTCCAAGGACTTCACCCGGCTGTACGTCGAGCGTGACCGGCTCGAACAAGCGAGCAGTCCCGGGGAAACGGTGCGTCACATCCTCTAGATGCAGGGTCGCGCTCACTATTCACCTTCCTCTGTCGTACAGCTCGTCTCGGTGATCGCGGTGCCGATGTTCACGCTCGCCGGGGTCTCCTGGTCGCTGTCGAGCGTGATCAGCGAGGCGCCGAGACCGGAGCCGACGACAGTGATCGGCAACGCTTGATCTCCGGCCTGCACGCACCCGGTCGTGCCGTCGAGCGCGAACACCGCCGCCGGAGGCACCTTGACGACCTGGATCGGTTGGACGAGCGCGATTTTCGCGTTCGGATTCTGCTGGTCTGCGGATAACAGCCACGCGGCGTAGTCCTGGCTCGAGGCGACTTGCGCCAGGAATTCAGCATCCGTGATCGTCGTGGTGTCTGCGGGCATGGCGATCGTCGCTCCGTAGAGGGTGATCGTGCGCTCTCCGGCGACGAGACTCGTGGGCAGAGAAGGGATCGTGACGGCGCACAGGACGCCCGATATGGTCGCCAGCGGCGATCCTCCCGAGAACGCTTGCCCGACTGCGGCTTCACAGCTGTCGGGGACGATATCGGTCTGCGGCAGCCAGGCAGCTTCGGCCAGCGTGAGAAGCCCGTCCGGCTTGGTCTGACCCGCGGCCTCTTCTAATGCCCGAACAGCCTCGCGGGTGCCCCACCCGTAGTAACCGTCCGACGTGACGTCGTAGCCGAGACGCGCCAGCTCTTCCTGGAGTGCCCTCACGTCGCTGCCGGTGTCGCCTGCGGCGAGGTCGCGGTAGAGCGGCGTCGATGTGTACAGGGCGATGACCGGGGCATCATCGACGTACAGGAGCGAGGTCCCCGAGGTAATCGTGGTCCCGGCCTGGCAGAAGGTCTGGGTGATCGTTCCGGTCGCGGTACTGGTGATCGATTGTGCCTTGCCAACCGTCAGACGCACCTGCACAGTGCGCTCGTCGGTGAAGGCCTGCTCGGTGACTGCAGCGCTGGTGACCGCGGGGGCAGCCTGGAGGTCATCGGGCACCGCGACCGGGCGCAGGACGATCGCCGCCGTTGCCCCCGCCGCAGCGAACACCGCTGCAACCAGGGAGGTGATGCCGATCAGTCGTCTGGCGTTCATAGCTCAGCCTGCGACCGCGACGGCGAGGCCAGCGTTGGAGAAGCAGAGCTGGGCCTGGGAATCGTTGACGTCGAACGGCACGCCTTCGAACCCATCGCTGAACTCCACCTCCAGATCGGATGCGGTGTAGTCGCCCGGGGCAAGCCCAGCCTCCTGCAAGCACAGCACCGCTACCTCATAGGGGTTGGACAGCAGCTCGTCATTGCCCTGCTGCAGCCGATACAGGGCTTCAATCGAAGCGATCGTGCCCTTCGCGCAGTCCTCAGCGACGGCGTTGTAGGCGTCGTAGTACTCCTGCGCATCGCCGCCGTCGGGCAGCTCGAGACTGACCTGGTACAGGCCGTTGGCGAGCTTCGTGGCGGTTTCGTCGTAACCGCCCTCTTGCACACACTGCGTGTACCGAGAGAACGCCTCCTCGTAGTCAGCGGACGCGATCTCGCCGGTATCGGCTGCGCGTTCGTAGACCTCTCGCTCGAAGCCGGACAGATCCTCGCTGGCGAGCTCCTGCTCGATCAGCGCGGTGAGACTCGTCGCGATCTTCTCGCCCTCAGCAGGCGCAGAGGGGGCGGTCTCGGAGTCGGTCGTGGTGCAGCCCGTCAGCAGCATCCCGCCGACCAGGAGCGCGAGGGATGCGGCGGTGAGTCGTGTATGGAAGGTCATGGTGATTCGTTTCTCTCTCGGATCAGCGCTGGTTGTTGTCGGGAGCTACGTAGTCGGGTACCTCGGCTTGGCAGGTCGCTTCGTCGGCGGCCAAGCTGTTCGCGTCGATCTCGACAGGGCCGCCGGTGTCGAGCTGGTAGGCGACCTCTCCGTCCTGCACCACGGCGTCGTGCCCGAGACGGGTAAGACAGTCCGCGTACGCCTGTGCCGCCGTATCCGGGTCACTCACCGCACTCGGCGTCGCAGGTATGGCGGCGCCGGAGGATCGGGGGCTCGCGGTCTGAGCGCAACCGGCCAGCAGGGTCAGCAGGAGCACGGCCCCTGGTACCAGCGAGACTCCCGGGTGAAAGCGCCGGGTCGTTGGCCGGTTACGGGTCGGGTAGGAGAAGATCGTCACAGATCAAGGACTATCCAGCCGTAGGTGAGCGCCCGGTGAGGTTTCGCCTCACTCCTGCCTCACCGCACTTCCACGAGACTGGGAGCACTCATGTCAGGAGGCCGAGCGAAGGAGGCCGGATGGTGCGAGTCCTGATCGTGGAAGACGACCCGAACCTGCGCACGACGCTGAGTGACGCACTTGCTCGGGAGGGCTATCGGGTCGACGCGGTGCCCGACGGCGCCCAGGCGCTCACCCTCACCGCGCAGAACGACATCGACGTGATCCTCCTCGATCGCGACCTGCCATTGTTCTCTGGAGACGCCGTCTGCAAGGCGCTTGTCGCCGCGAAATACCCAGCGCGGATACTTATGCTCACCGCCGCAGGCACCCTCTCTGACCGAGTACGCGGTCTCGACCTTGGTGCCGACGACTACCTGTCAAAGCCCTTCGCCTACGTCGAACTTTCCGCGAGACTGCGAGCGCTGACTCGCCGCGATCGAGACCAAGATCACGACCCGTTGCTCACGGCCGGAGACCTGATCCTCGACACCACCCGCCGCACCGCAGAGCGCGCTGGTAGACCGCTACGCCTCACGCCGAAAGAACTAGATGTGCTCGAGCTGCTGATACGCGCCGATGGCGGATTCCTCACCGTCGACCAGCTCCTCGATGCCGTCTGGGAGGATCCCCACGACCGTACGCGCGGCGTGGTCAAGGTGCTCGTCTACTCGCTTCGGAAGAAGCTCGGCTTCCCCGGCATCGTGGGTCACGAGCCTGGCCATGGGTATCGGATCGACGTGCGCACATGACCGGACGGACAGGACGCATCAAGTGGGGGTTCCGCGCCCGCCTTGCCGCGCTGATCGCCGCGCTCTTCATCGCTGCCGGCACACTCGTGCTCGTCACCCAGTACGCGGTCGTCGCAGGCCTCCTCGACCAGGAGGTGCAGGAGGTCTCTGTCGGCAATACGGGGACCAGCGATGGCACTGTCACCATCGAATCCGGCACCGGTACCGTCGACTCCGATCCTCAGTGCGTGCAGGCTACTGGTGGGGAAGGCGAGATCTCTCAGACCAGCGAATGCACCGACGCCTCTGTCACGTCCGCTACCGTCCCTGCGACTCCCGCTGGGACGCAGGGCGCGGATTACAGCGGTGCGGTCACCGGCATCCGCGACACCGTCCTCGGGCGCACCGCTATGTGGACAGTCGTCATCATTGCCGTCTTCGCCGTGCTGTCCGCACTTCTTGCCTGGTGGCTATCGGGGCGCTCCCTCTCGCGCATCGCGGAGGTCACTCGCCTAGCTCGCGCGACGTCGGAGCGCGACCTGCACGGCAGGCTCAACCTTCCCGGCCCCCGCGACGAAGTCAAAGAGCTCGGCGACACGCTCGACGAGATGCTCGCCCGGCTCGACCACGCTTTCACCGAGCGGGAACGCTTCCTCGCCAACGCCTCCCACGAGTTACGCACGCCGATCGCTGCCAACCGTGCCGCGCTCGAGGCCCCGCTCGCACAGGGGCGTTTCCCAGACGACGTGGTTCCAGATGTCGAACGAGCCCTTGCCGCCAACGCGCACAGCGCCACGCTGATCTCTGCGCTTCTTCAGCTCGCTCGCGCCGAGGTCAACCCTACGCAAACGGAGCCTCTCGATCTGGCCGAGACCCTCGAAGCCGCCCTCGACGGCTACCTCGACCGCATCGACAAGCGACACCTGGCCGTGACCACCGACCTCCACGCCCTTACCGTGCACGCCAGTCAGACGCTGCTCATCCAGGCGGTCGACAACCTTCTCGATAACGCGACCCGCTACACGCCCGAGCAGGGCACCATCCGTATCTCTGCCGCAGCGCTCGATGCCGAGTATGCCGTACTCACGGTTGTTAACGACGGCGACCACTACAACGAACAGGAAGCGGCCGAGCTGCTTGAGCCCTTCCATCGCGGGCACCAGCCCCGCACCGACACCAGCGGCCACGGACTCGGTCTTGCACTCGTCCGGGCCATCGCACACGCCCACCGTGGCACCATCGACGTCCAACGCCGCACCGAAGGCGGTCTGAGCATCACGCTGAGGCTCCCACGTCCGATCACGGTGCACGATAGCGCATCAGAGTCCACCGGTCAGTAAACTTTTGCTGACTCCTGGATCAGCGACATCCACGTGGAACGGAGAAACGTGAAGCGAACCGAGCAGCGCGAGCGCACGAGAAGCGCCCTCCTGATCGCGGCAGCCGAAGAGTTCGAGTCGCGGGGGTATGCCGCCACGTCTCTCTCACATGTTGCTGAGAAGCTGGGACTTGTGCGCGGCACCGTGCACTTCCACTTCGCAACGAAGCAAGCCCTCGCTGCCGCGATCATCGACCATGCCACCACCCGCTGGGCGAGCCTCCAGGCCGAGAGCAGGGAGCGAGCAGGTGGTGTTCTCCGCTCGCTCATCTGGCTCAGCCACGAGGTCGCCGACGCCTATGCGACCGACCCCCGAGACCGTGCCGCAATTCGGATCGTCCGGGAAGACGGCACCCTCGGTGTCACCGCCTCGGAGCTCGTCGCGCAGTGGACGGCGTTCCTGACCGAGCGACTCGCGGATAGCCAGCAAGCTGGCGAGGCGAAGAGCGATATCCGCCTCGACGTCGACGCCCCCGTACTACTGGCCGCGTTCACCGGGATCGTGACCTCCGCAAGCCCCGCTAGCCGCAAGACGCTCCGCCAACGGGTCGACCGCTTCTGGGACTACGCCCTCACACTCATCGCGTCCTGAACGCGGGCCCCACATGACGGGGCATTGCGGACACTCAGATTGCCCCTGTTGCACTCGGACAGATCACGCTACTGTCAGATTCATTGACTGGCGCATCAGTCAATGCTCCGCCCAATCGCCCCCGTCGCCGGGTGCACCAGTGCAAAGGAATCTCTCATGACCAAGATCGCAGTCCTCAAGCCCAAGCGCCGTCTCGCCCTCGCCGCCACAGTATCCGCCGTTGGCCTCCTCTTGGGAGCCGCCGCTCCGGCCTCCGCCGCCGTCACCTTCGCCATCCACGCCGGAACCGACTACTCGCAGGCGCGCACCTGGTCGACCAACGGCTCGTCGGGTTCGTCATGGGCACGCCACGGCAGCCTCTACGTCTCCACCGGCTACTCCACGAGCTACACCAACGCCTACGCCGACAGCGGCACCTCCAGCACCTACGGGGCCGGCGTTCGCCTGAACCCCTGATCACGTGACACTCGAAGCGGGGAGTCCCAACGCGCCGGGGCTCCCCCGCTTCACCGTCTCAGAGCGAAGCCATCGCCATCCCGACCGAGAACAGCCGACCGACTCCAGCCTAGATCTCACCGGAAATCTCAGCACGCATGTTCCTCGGAACGCAGCCCCGCGGGCTCCGTTGCGCCGCAGGCTGGCACAGCACCCTCGATTCTGTTCGCCATGTGCCGCATCTCCGAGTGCCGCACCCCACGATACCGTTCGCCGAGGAGAATCGTTGCCCCCGAGCACGGGCATGACTCTGATCGCGCCGTCGCGGTCCCGGGTCGACGCGGCCGTGATCACGAGCGCGAGGAGCAGTCCGTTCGTGTCCACGGCGATGTGGCCTTTGCGGCCCTTGACCTTCTTGCCCGCGTTGTATCCGCTGACGGTCTCGTGGACCTGTCCGGAGGCGCGGATGGTCTGCGCGTCGATGATCGCCGCCGAAGGTTCCGGATGACGGTCGAGGCGGAGAGGGAGCTGGTCGCGAAGGGCGTCATGGACGCGCTGCCATACGCCTTGACGAGCCCAGTTCGCGAACCACCAGTAGACGGTTCCCGCCGGCGGGAACCCGGCGGGCAGGCTCGCCCAGGCGATCCCGCCGCGGGCGAAGTAGAAGATCGCGTTCAGGATTGTCCGGCGCGGCCATTTTTCGGCCTCCGCCGAGCGGCAGCCGGTCGCGCAGCAGTTCATCGACTTCGACCGCGAGTGGTCGAGCCTCATGGCCCGCAAGCCCGAGGAGATCTCCGACCCCGACGAGCTGGCCCGCTACTACCTCGGCACCGCCGAGTTCCCCTCCGGGTTCATGACGCAGTACGGGCCCTCGATGATCGTGGCGGATGCCGGGAATCATGAGCTGGCATCCGGCTTCCCTCTCGGCAAGCGATTCACATCCTCGGAGGTGGTGCTGGCCGCCGACGGCAACGTCGTGCACCTCGGGCACCACGCGAAGGCCGACGGACGCTGGCGGCTGTACGCCTTCGCCGACCGCGAGCGCACGCGACTGGACGCCTGGGCGGCGTGGCTCGAGACCGCGGAAGACTCGCCGCTACGGCGCTACACGCCCTCGGATGCCGAGACCGACGCCGTCTTCGACGTCAAGGCGATCTACCAACAGGGCTTCGAAGAGGTCGACCTCATGAGCGTGCCGGCCGTCTTCCGCCCGCAGACGGGCCCGTTCGCCCTGACCGACTGGGAGAAGGTGTTCGCCTCAGGCCCGAGTGCCTGGTGTGCGACCGACATCTTCGCCGAGCGCGGCATCTGCCGCGAGGGCGCGGTCGTGGTCGTGCGCCCCGACCAGTACGTCGCCGCCGTGCTGCCCCTGACGGCGACAGACAAGCTCGCGGCGTTCTTCGCAGGGGTCCTGCCGCCCGCGCGGTAAGCGGCCACGGATCAAACTTGTCGGTTATAGACGTCGCGGCGATGACCAGCGTGGACGACTACAACGGTAAGCACGGAGTCTTCGATGCGGTAGAGCACGCGGTAGTCACCGGTGCGCACGCGCCACTCGGGGCGGGCCGTGAGTTTGGTGGCAGCGGGCGGACGGGGATCGTCAGCGAGCAAGGAGATGGCCGCCTGGACGCGGCGCTTCGCCTCAGGCGGCAGCTTTCGGATCGCGCGAACCGCCGCGGGCAGCACCTGGATGCTGTAGGTCACGGGACAAGACCGAGATCACGCTTGACGTCGTCCCACGGGATGGGAGTCTCACCGAGCCTCTCAGTCTCGTCCCATGCGGCATCGACAGCTCGGATGTCGGCGAGCTCTTCGGCGTCGGCAATCAACCCGTCGAGCTGCCCGCTGTCGATGACGGCCGCGACAGGGCGGTCGCGGCGCGTCAGATAGACGGGCTCTCGTCGGGCCTCGTCGATGATCGTGGCGAGGCGGCTGCGAGCATCCGTGATGGCGACCTTGTTCATGCTGACATTCTACGCAGAATGTACATTTCCGACCATAGAGCGTGAATCTGTCCAGTTCACGAACGCCCGCTGTTCCACCCGGCCGCTCGCCTCGACGCACTCCCATCGGTCATGAGTTCACGCGGATGATCTCCTGCTGGTACGGCGCGATCACCGACGTCGAGATGCGGCAGTCCAGCAGCAGGAAGGGTCGCTCGGCGGCCGGACGAGCGGTCCAGGATGCCAGAGCGTCGAGATCCTCGAGCGCGCGCACGACGACGCCCTCTGCCCCGACCGAGCGGGCGAGCCCCGCGAAATCGACCTCGGGGATGAGCATGGGGCCCGTCGCGAGCCCCTTCAGCCCGTACAGGTTGACCTCGGCGCCGTAGGCTCCGTCGTTCCAGACCACCGCCAGGCCGCGGCCACCGGCGACGCGCACCGCCGACTCCAGGTCGGCGATCGCCATCAGCCCGCCGCCGTCGCCTGTCGTGAGCACGACCGTCGACTCGGGCTTCGCGAGCGCCGCACCCGGCACGGAGGGGAACCCGAGGCCGATCGACTGGAACGCGGTACCGACCATGATCATGCGGTCGGGGGATGCGACAGGCCAGTACATGTTCGCCCAGCCGATGAAATGCCCCCCGTCGGAGACGACGACGCGATCCTCGGGCAGCAGCTCGCCGATGCGGATGGCGACGGCGCGCGGGTCGAGCCGGCCGTCGCTCCAGACCGGCTCGCCCTGCTCGCGGGCACCGAGCGCAGCGACGTCGACACGCTCCCGCCAGCCGGAGGACACGGCATCCCGCGCCTGCAGCTCGTCGACGAGCGCGTCCGCCACGACGGCGGCGTCGCCGCGGATGTACCCTCCGACGTGCGGGTGGGTCGCCGCCGGGGCGATGTCGACCTGGACGACGCGCGTCGCCGGGGCGAAGAGGTCGCCGAAGCGCATCGTGAACTGGTTCAGCGACGCACCGAAGACGACGGCGACATCCGCCTCGCGGATCAGCTCCATCGCGGCCTCGGCGCCGAAGCCGCCCGTCACCCCCAGGTCGTGCTCGGCGCGAGGAAAGATGCCGCGGCCGAGGGCGGTACTCGCCGTGATCGCGCCGGTCACATCGGCGAGACGGCCGAGCGCCTCCCCCGCGCCAGAGATCCAGGCCCCGCGCCCCGCGAGCAGGAACGGCCGCTGCGCCGCCGCGAGGGTGCGCGCGAGCTCGGCGATGGCCGCCTCGCCGAACGGCGAGGGGGCGATCGGTGCCGGCAGCGCCGGCAGCGGGGCGTCGGGAACCGGCCCCGCCTCGCGGTGCGCGATGTCGTACGGGATCGCCAGCACCGCGGGCATGCGGTACGCGAGGGCGTGCTCGATGGCGATGGCTGTGGTGGCTGCGGCATCCGTCCGGCCCACGGTGTAGGTGCGCGCGCCGACCGCGGCGGCCATCGCGATCTGGTCGACGTCCCACGGACGCGGCCCCGAGGTGGGCTCGTCGCCGACGACGAGCACGAGCGGCACGTGCGCCTGCACGGCCTCGGCGAGCGCGGTGAGCGTATTGGTGAATCCTGCGCCGTAGGTCGCCGTCGCGGCGGCAAGACGTCCGGAGGCCCGGTGGTACGCATCGGCAGCGACGACGCCGCCGGCCTCGTGGCGGACCGCCGTGAATCGCGCGGCCGTCGCCCGTTCGAGGGCATCGAGGAAGTAGGCGTTGCCGTTGCCCATGACGCCGAAGACGTGATCGACGTGGCGGGCGAGGGTGACGGCGACGTGCGCAGAGACGGTGGGCATGGCGGAGCCTTTCGAGACAGGATGACGGGATGCCGTATGTGTCTCGCGCGCCCTGAGCCCCGCTCCGCGTACGTGCGGCGCCGAGGCGGCTGCGTGCCCATTTTTCGAGCACCGGCGGCCGATGAGGACCGCCGGACGAGATGAGTATACGAGATCGGTGCCGGCGCGCATGCCGCTGCCCTCGAAGAGCCGCCGGGCCAGCGCTGGGAGCCGGGACGCGGCGCATAACTCAGGCAGAACTGCGCCGGGGAGACGTTTGCGACCGCTCCCCCGGGCGATCTGCCTGAATTGTGCGCACCAGCCGGGCGGCGCGATCTGTGCAGTCCCTCAGTCCCGATCGCCCGTGCCGGTCTGTGGGCGCCACAGCACGACCTCGGTGGCCCGGCGCACGCGCATGCCCTGGCGCAACGTGACGACAGCCCCCGACGGACCCGCGGCGAAGACGCGGGCGACGCGGCGCTGGTCGATCTCCTCGCGCAGCTGCTGCTCGAGCTCCCCGACGCGCGAGCGCAGCGCGCGCACCTGATTCTCCAGCTCGATGATGCGCGCGATCGCGGGCAGGCTCATACCCTCGGCCGACAGCGCGGCGACCTCGCGCAGCTGCCGGACGTGACGCAGCGCGTAGCGCCGAGACCCGCCCTGCGTGCGGGCGGGGACGACCAGGCCCAGGCGGTCGTACTGGCGGAGCGTCTGCGGGTGCATCCCCGCGAGCTCCGCGGCGACCGCGATCGCGAAGATCGGGGCCTCCTCGTCGATCTCGTCAGCCATCGGCGTCACTCCGCTCCGCCGCCGCACGTGGCCGGCGCCGCAGGTGCGACCCGCTTCACGCTGCGGTTTTCTGCGCGCGCGCCCGAAAACTGCACAGCGCGTGCAGAAAACCGCAGCGCAGCGGATGCCGGGGGCACGCGTAGGCTCACTCGCGGGCCTTGTTCATCAGCTCGACGCGGGGGTTGTCCTTCGGCTCGAGATCGTGGAACCGCTCGAGCGCCTCGCGCGCACGCTCGTCGAGGTGCGACGGCACCGCGACCTGCACCTCGGCGAGCAGGTCGCCCGTGCCCTTCGCGGTCGCCACTCCCCGCCCCTTGACCCGAAGCACGCGCCCCGAGGGGGTTCCGGGCGCGACCCGCAGCTTGACGGGATCGCCGCCGAGCGTGGGCACCTCGATCGTCGCGCCGAGCGCGGCCTCGCTGAAGGTCACCGGCACCGTGAGGCGCAGGTTGAGCCCGTCGCGGGTGAACACAGGATGCGGGCGCACCGTCACGGAGACGACGATGTCGCCCGCCTCACCGCCGTCGGGCGACGGCCGGCCCCTGCCGCGCAGGCGGATCTTCTGACCGTCGGCGACGCCGGCGGGGATCTTCACCTTGAACGGCTTGCCGTCCTCGCCCGCGAGCGTGATCGTCTCGCCGCGCACCGCGGTCTGGAAGTCGAGCGTCGTGCGCGCCGTGACGTCCGCGCCGCGCTGCGGACCGCCGAACCCGCGGAACCCGCCGCTCGACTGCCCGAAGCGCCCGGAGCCGAACCGGCCCCCGGTCTGCTCGCCGAACATCGCGAACAGGTCGTCGAAGTCGGCCGCCTGCGCGCCGCCGCGCGCCCCGCCGAACCGGCTGAAGACGTCCTCGAAGCCGCCCGTAGCCCCGGCCCCCGGGGCCTGGAAGCGGGCTCCGCCCGCCCCCATCGCCCGGATCTGGTCGTACTCCTCGCGCTGGTCCTTGTCGGAGAGCACGGAGTACGCCTCGCTGATCTCCTTGAACTTCGCCTCTTTCGCGGCATCCCCCTGGGTGGAATCCGGGTGGTACTGGCGCGCGAGCTTTCGGTACGTCTTCTTCAGGTCGGCGTCGGAGACGTCCTTGGAGACGCCCAGGACCTTGTAGAAGTCCTTGTCGAACCAGTCCTGACTGGCCATAGGTATCCTTACTCGGCCGAACCGGCGACGACGACCTTCGCGGGCCGCAGCTCGATGTCGCCGAGACGGTAGCCCATTTCGACCACGTCGAGGATCGTGCCGTCCTCCACTCCGCCGGGGTTGGGCGCGTGGAAGATCGCCTCGTGCTGCTGCGGGTCGAACTTCTCCCCCGGGGCGCCGTAGGTCGCGACCCCCAGCCGCGCGACGACGCCGCGCAGCTTCTCGGCGATCGCGGCGAGAACGGAGCCCTCGGTCAGGTCGCCGTGCTTCTCGGCGCGATCGAGGTCGTCGAGCACCGGCAGCAGCCCCTTGGCGACCGAGCCCTTCGCGCGCGCGATCTCGACCTCGCGCTGCTCCTCGGTGCGCCGACGGTAATTGGCGTACTCCGCCTGCAGGCGCTTGAGGTCGAGGAGCAGATCATGCTCCTCCGCAGGCGCTTCCGCGACGGCAGCCTCGTCGGTCTGCGGCGCATCGAGGATGTCCTCGACCGTCAACGTGTCGTCGGGGGACGTGTCCTCCTGCGAGTCTGGGTCGGGGCGAGCCGCCTCATCGGCGGACGCCTCCGACCCGTCCTCACCGGGGACCTCGTTCTCGCCAGCCGGCTGCTCGAAGTCCTTGTCGGCCATGGTTACTTCTTCTCGTCCTCGTCGTCCACGACCTCGGCGTCGACGACGTCCTCGTCAGAGGCCGTGTCGGATGCCGACTCCGCGGGCTGCTCGGAGGCGGATGCCGCGGCATCGGCCGCCTGGCTCGCCGCGTAGATCGCCTCGCCGAGCTTGCCCTGCGACTGGTTCAGCTTGTCGAAGGCATCCTTGACGGCGTCGTCGTTATCACCGGCGAGCGCCGTCTTGAGCGCGTCGACGTCCGCCTGCACCGAGTCCTTGACGTCGGCCGGGAGCTTGTCGTCGTTCTCTTTGATGAGCTTCTCGATCGAGTACGAGAGCGTCTCGGCCTGGTTGCGCACCTCGGCGGCCTCGCGGCGCTTCTTGTCCTCGGCGGCGTGCTCCTCGGCCTCGCGCACCATGCGCTCGATGTCGTCCTTCGGCAGCGACGAGCCGCCGGTGATCGTCATCGACTGCTCCTTGCCGGTGCCCTTGTCCTT
>JASGGN010000002.1:0-162853 GCA_047605005.1 Microbacterium sp. | reverse complement strand
CCCGCGAGACTGCATCGGTGCACCGAAACCGCGGTCTCCCGTTGCGTTTTCGGTGCACGAATGCGGATTCGCGGGGAGTGAGAGCGCGGTGTCGGGAGTTGTCCACAGGGCACGGGTTTCGGAAGTTGTCCACGGATCGGCGCATTCGCCGTCTCCGCCGGGTGCGCATCGTGCATGATCGGTGCCATGTCGACCATTGCGCTCTCCCCCACAGCTCATGCCACACTTGCCGCCGCACCGGTCGAACTCGTGACGCGCGGCGGCGATGCGCATGCCGATCGAGCCGTCCGCCGCGGGGAAATGGTCCCCGTGATGCGCGGCGTCTATGCGAACTCCACCGCGTGGCGCGCTCTTGCGCCGTGGGATCGATACTTGGCACGTGTTCATGCCGCAGCGATGAAGTACCCGGATGCCGTCTTCGTCGGCGAGTCCGGTGCCGCGCTGCGCGGGCTTCCCGTCTTCGGCGAGCCTCGCGATGTCCACGTCGTGCTGCCACGACCCGGATCGTCCCGCACCATCGGCGGCGTCAGGGTGCACACGGCGACAGGCATGCCGGCATTCGATGAGATCGGCGGCGTTCTCGTGGCGGCGGCAGCCGAGATCGCCGTGGACATCGCGCGTAGCCGTCACCACGCGATCGGGCTGACCGTTGCGGGATCGGCGCTGCGCGTCGACCGGCAACTCACCACCGACACTCTGATCGACCTGAATGCGCGCCGGGCCTCCTCGCGCGGTCGACGGCACGCGACATGGGCTCTCGAGCGGGCCAGCGCAGTGCCCGAATCGCCGCTCGAGCACGTCAGTATCGCCGCCATCGAATGGCTCGGGTTTCCGCGTCCCGAGCTTCAGAAGTGGATCCTCGGCCCCGACGGCCATGACGACGATCGGCTCGACTTCTGGTGGGAGCCGTGGCACGCCGGCGGTGAAGCCGATGGCTTCGGCAAACTCGGCGACAACGCCCGCGCAATCGCCGATGCTCTGCGACGCCGTGGTGTCCGCGATGCACGTCTGCTTGCCCGGGGCGTGCGCGCCACGGCGCACTGGGGCTGGGACGAAGTCGTCGCAGTCGACCCGCTTCGCGCAACGCTGCTCGCCGCAGGGCTTCCGATCGTCCGGCCCGCTGACGACATGCAGCTGCGTTCGATGCGGCGCGCCTTCACTCCCACCCCCGGACGGGGTGCCGTCCCGGCATCCACCCGCAACGACGCGCCGAGACAGCAGTAGTGCACCGAAACCGCACGCGCCCGATGCGGTCTCGGTGCACGGATGCGGTTTCGCGGGCGGGGAGAGCGCGGCGGGCGACGGGGGTTAGGCGAAAGCCTCCACGGGGGGGCAGGCGCAGACGAGGTTGCGGTCGCCGTAGGCGTTGTCGATGCGGCGAACGGGCGGCCAGTACTTCGTGCGGACCAGCGTGCGCACGGGATACACCGCCACCTCCCGCGAATACGGGTGCGACCACTCACCGGCGACGACGGCCTCGGCGGTGTGCGGGGCGTTCACGAGCGGGTTGTCGGATGCCGGCCACTCCCCCGCGGCCACCCGTGCCGCCTCGGCGCGGATCGCGATCATCGCCTCGATGAACCGCTCGATCTCGCCGAGGTCCTCCGACTCGGTCGGCTCGACCATGAGCGTCCCCGCGACGGGGAACGACATCGTCGGGGCGTGGAATCCGTAGTCGATCAGTCGCTTGGCGACGTCGTCGACCGTGATCCCGGTCTGCTCCTTCAGGGGCCGCAGGTCGAGGATGCACTCGTGCGCGACGAGCCCTCCCTCCCCCGCGTACAGCACGGGGTAGTGCTCACGCAGCCGCGCCGCGATGTAGTTCGCCGCCAGCACCGCAGCACCCGTCGCCTCCCGCAAACCGGAGGCCCCCATCATCCGCACGTACGCCCACGAGATCGGCAGGATGGATGCCGACCCGTGGGGAGCCGCCGAGATCGGTCCGCCCTCGAACACGAAGCCCCCGGCGTGCTCGGCGCGCTGGGCCATCGGATGCGACGGCAGGAACGGCGCGAGGTGCGCCTTCGCCGCGACGGGGCCGACGCCCGGGCCGCCGCCGCCGTGCGGAATGGCGAACGTCTTGTGCAGGTTCAGGTGCGACACGTCGCCGCCGAAGTCTCCGAACCGCGCGAAGCCGACGAGCGCGTTCATGTTCGCGCCGTCGACGTACACCTGCCCGCCGGCGTCATGCACCGCCGCGCACAGCTCCACGACGTCCTGCTCGTAGACGCCATGCGTCGACGGGTAGGTGATCATCAGCGCCGCCAGCCGGTCGGCGTGCGCGGCGGTCTTCGCGCGCAGATCGCCGAGATCGACGTTGCCCGCCTCGTCGCACGCGACGACGACGACCCGCATGCCCGCGAGCACCGCCGAGGCCGCATTCGTCCCGTGCGCCGACGACGGGATGAGACACACGTCGCGCTGCCCATCACCCCGCGAGCGGTGGTATCCGCGGATCGCGAGCAGACCCGCCAGCTCCCCCTGCGAGCCCGCATTCGGCTGGAGCGAGACGGCGTCATAGCCCGTGATCTCCGCCAGCCACGACTCCAGCTGCTCGATGAGCGTGAGGTATCCCGCGACGTCCTCGGCGGGGGCGAACGGGTGCACGCGCGAGAGCTCGGGCCACGACACGGCCGCCATCTCGGTGGCCGCGTTGAGCTTCATCGTGCACGACCCGAGCGGGATCATGCCGCGATCGAGCGCGTAGTCACGGTCGGCGAGCTGCTTGAGGTAGCGCATCATCGCCGTCTCGGAACGGTGGCTGTGGAACACCGGATGCGCCAGGAACGCGTCGGTGCGGCGCAGGGCCTCGGGCAACTGCGCGATCCCGACGCCCGTCGGCCACCCGAAGACCCGCTCCTCCGGCCCGCCGAACACCTGTGCGAGCGCGTGCAGCTCAGAACGGGAAGTCGTCTCGTCGACCGAGATGCCGACCGAGTCGCCGTCGCGCAGCCACAGCTGGAACCCGCGCTCGCGCGCCGCGTCGACGACGTCGGCAGCGCGGCCGGGCACCGACACGACGATCGTGTCGAAGAAGTCGTCGTGGAGCACCGCGCCACCGGCATCCTTGATCCAGTCGCGCAGCACGTGCGCCTTGGCCGTCACCTCGTCGGCGATCGCGCGCAGCCCGTCGGGTCCGTGATAGACGGCATACATGGATGCCATGACCGCCAGCAGCACCTGGGCCGTGCAGATGTTCGATGTCGCCTTCTCGCGGCGGATGTGCTGCTCGCGGGTCTGGAGCGACAGCCGGTAGGCGGGAGATCCCGCCGCATCCACCGAGACGCCGACCAGCCGCCCCGGCAGCTGCCGTTCGAGCCCCGCGCGCACGGCCAGGTAGCCGGCGTGCGGTCCGCCGAAGCCCAGCGGCACGCCGAAGCGCTGCGTCGTTCCGGCCGCGATGTCGGCACCCAAAGACCCCGGCGAGCGCAGCAGGGTGAGAGCGAGCAGATCCGCCGCGACGACGACCAGTGCGCCCTGCGCGTGGACGGCCTCGATGACCGCCGACGGATCCCACACGCGCCCGGTCGCGCCGGGGTACTGGATGAAGGCGCCGAAGTGGTCTCGATACGCGCCGGCTTCGCCGGCGCACTCGACCACCGGGAGTGCGGCGGCGGCGAAGTCGACCTCCACGAGCTCGATCCCCAGCGCCTCGGCGCGGTGCGCCAGCAGCGCCTTGGTCTGCGGCAGCGCGTCGGCGTCGACGAGGAACGCGTTCGACCGCGCCTTCGACGCGCGCCGGGCGACGAGCATCCCCTCGACGACGGCCGTGGACTCGTCGAGCATCGACGCGTTCGCCGTCTGGAGCCCGGTGAGGTCGGTGACCATCGTCTGGAAGTTGATGAGGGCCTCGAGGCGCCCCTGCGAGATCTCCGGCTGATACGGGGTGTACGCGGTGTACCAGGAGGGGTTCTCGAAGACGTTCCGCGCGATCACCTCCGGGGTGATCGTGTCGTAGTAGCCGAGCCCGATCATCGCGCGCACGGAGCGATTGCGCGACGCGAGCGCGCGCAACTCGGCGAGCGCCTCCGACTCCGTCGCGGCCGGCGGGAGGACACCGTCACCCAGGACCCCGGAGGGGATCCGGGAGTGAATGGATGCCGGGACGGCGTGCGCGACGAGGCCCGCGACACTCTCGTGGCCGAGCGCGTTCAGCATGATCGCCTGCGCGTCGGCATCCGTCCCGATGTGGCGCTGTACGAACGAGCTCACGCCTCGCCGCCCGTGAGGGCGACGTAGGCGTCGCGGTCGAGCAGGCCCACGACGTCGGCGGGGTCGACGCGAATCCTCACGAGCCACGCGTCGAACGCGGCGGCGTTGACGGATGCCGGGTCGTCCACGACCTGATCGTTGACCTCCACGATCTCACCGGTCAGGGGCGCGTAGAGCTCGCCGACCGACTTGGTCGACTCGATCTCGCCGCAGACCTCTCCTGCGGTGACGGTCTGCCCCACGGCGGGCAGCTCGACGAAGACGACGTCGCCGAGCTTTTCGGCCGCGTAGTCGGTGACTCCGACGGTGGCGATGTCGCCGTCGAGGGCGACCCACTCGTGCTCGGCGGTGTAGGTGAGGGCGGTCAGGTCGGTCATGCGGTCCTCCGGTAGAAAGGCAGAGCGGTCACGGTGGCGGGGATGCGGGTGCCGCGCACGTCGACGAGCACGGGCGTGCCGGGCGCAGCGTGCGCGGGCGGGACGAACGCCATCGCGATCGGATGGCCGAGGGTCGGGCTCAGGGCGCCCGAGGTGATCTCGCCGATGGGGTCACCGGCGGCATCGCCTGTGGCATCCAGCACGGCGTAGCCCGCGCGGCCGGCTCGGCGCCCTTCCGCGACGAGCCCGACGAGAACGGGCAGGTCCGCGGATGCCACGGCGAGCGCCGCCTTGCCGACGAAGTCGGCTTTGTCCGCCGCGACGGCGCGCCCGAGGCCGGCCTGAGCGGGCAGGATCTCGGCCGACAGCTCGTGGCCGTGCAGCGGCATGCCCGCCTCCAGGCGCAGCGTGTCGCGCGCCGCGAGGCCGGCGGGGACGAGCCCGAGGGGGGTGCCGGCGAGAAGGAGCGCGTCCCACAACGCGGGTGCCTGCGCGTTCGGGATGAGCAGCTCGAAGCCGTCCTCGCCCGTGTAACCCGTGCGGGCCAGAAGCAGCGGCGCGCCGTCGAAGGTTCCCCCCGACCACGCGTAGGAGCCGAGGTCGGCCAGCGCCGGGTCGACCGCTCCGATCGCCGCTGTGGCCTCCACGATCTCTCGCGCGCGCGGCCCCTGCACGGCGATCAGGGCGTACGCGTCACTGACGTCCTCGATCGTCACATCGGCGACGAGAGCGCGCGCCACACGCTCGGCGAACGCTTCCGCGACGGCGTCGCGGTTGCCGGCGTTGGAGATCACGAGGAAGCGGTCGCCGGCGATCCGATAGACGATGACGTCGTCGACGACGCCCCCGGCATCCGACAGCAGCAGCGAATACTTCGCCTTGCCGACCTTCATCGTCGAGATGCGGCCGGCGAGCGCGACGTCGAGGTACGCGCCCGCATCGCGGCCGCTGACGAGGAACTCCGCCATGTGCGAGATGTCGAACAGGCCCGCAGCCTGGCGCACGGCATGGTGCTCGGCGAGGTCGGAGGTGTAACGGACCGGCATCGACCACCCGCCGAAGTCGGTGAACGACGCGCCGAGCGCGACGTGACGGTCGTGGAGCGGGGTGATGCGGTTCTCTGGCATGAGTTCTCCCGGAGCGCGGGCGGGCGTATGCCGGAATCGGCATCCGCGAACTCCCCCTCTGTCATGGGCCTGAGAGCTTCGCCGGGGCGTCCCGGCTTTCACCTTCGGCGGATGTCGAGCATCGCTTTCCAGAGCGGCCGGACGCGGGCGGTACGCGGACCTGAGAGATTGGCGGGGAGGCTTGCTCCTTCGGTGCTCCGAAGCCGTGGCCCGGAGCTCTCCCGCACACGTCGTGCGGCCTGTCTTCACTTGCACGCTCAGCATAGCGCGGGCTACGAAATGCAGCTGCCCGCCGACACCGTCGGGTCGTCGGACGAGACCTCCGCGAGCACGGGCGTCAACTCGTCGGTGGTCATCGCGTAACCCCGGTCTTCACCGTCCGCGCCACGGGCGAAGATGACGCCGACGACGCGGCCATCGTCGTCCAGCAGCGGCCCGCCGGAGTTGCCGGGCTGGACGTCTGCCTCGAGCGCGTAGATCTCGCGCGGCGAGACCGACGTCTCGTAGATGTCGGCGACCGGCACCGTTCCCACCCACAGCACCGCCGCGGTCGAGCTCGCGAACGGCCCGCCCAGGGGGTACCCCTGAACGGCGGTCTGGTCGCCGATGTCGGCGGGTTCGGCGATCTCGAGCGGCGTGGCATCCGAGCCCTCGATCGCGATGATGGCGAGGTCGTTGACCGTATCGATGTACACGAGCCGGCCTTCCACGACCTCGCCGCCGTCCACACCGGGCAGCTCCACGATCGGCGTGTCGACGCCCGCGACCACGTGCGCGTTGGTGACGACGAGATCGTCGGCGGCGACGAACCCCGACCCGGTCATCGTCACACCGCACGCATACGCCGTCCCGCTGATGCGCACGACCGACGCGGCCGCCTCCTCGAGGTCGGGATCGTCGAGCGAGATCGGCGTGTCGGTCGACGCGACGACTGCGTCGACCGCCTCCTCCAGGCGCGGCAGCGCGTCGGTGAACACGACGCCGCGGACGGCGGCGACCGCCTCATCGAGCGTTGCGGGCGTCAGCGCATCGAGCGCGCGGATGACGGTGGACGAGGCGACGGCCGACGAGAGCACCGGGATGCCGGCTGAGGTGAGGCCGCTCGCGAGGGTCAGCAGCACGATCCCCATCGCCGCGGTGGTCGTGACCCCGCCGAAGAGGCGATCGATGCCGCGCAGTCGTGTCCGGTCGACGCGTCGTCGGAGCGCGGAGCCCAGCGCCGTGCCGAGCGTTGCGGCGGCCGCGACGACGACGATCGCCAGAATCGCCAGCACGGCGGTGCGCCAGAAGCCCTCCGGGACGACCTCGGCGATCAACGGAACGGCCAGCGGCACAAGCCATACGGCGGCAAGGGCTCCCGTGACCAGGCCTGCGATCGTGCCGAGACTCGCGAAGAAGCCGCGCGCGACGCCCGAGACGAACGCGACCAGCAGCGCGAGCACGGCGATGGCGTCGACGATCAGCATGGCGGCCCCTTCCGCCCGACACGCTACGGGCGGTTTCTACGGGTCGGCTGAACTCGACCACGGCGAACCCCTCCCATTCGCTCTGCTTCGGCCTCAGAATCCGCCGGGCAGGCCGGTGAAGAGCCAGGCGGAAGGAGTTGCCCCCGCGACCGCCGCGATACGATCGGGCGCGTGATCATCCCGGCCGAGCCTGTCGACACGTCCGGCGAAGCGGTGGTCACCGTGATCGTCCCCGGCCGCGACGTCGCTGCGTTCGCCGACGAAGCGCTCACCTCTTTGCAGGCGCAGACGATGCCGCGGTGGCGGGCGGTCCTCGTCGACGACGGCTCACTCGATGCGACGGGCGAGATCTTCGCGCGAGCGGCGGCATCAGACGCACGGATCGCGCTCATCCGGCACGACCGGCCGCAGGGCCTCGGAGCGGCACGCAACGCGGGTCTGGCTCTTGTCCAGACGCCGTTCGTCGGGTTCCTCGACGCCGACGACGTGCTCGCGCCGACGGCGCTCGAGCGACTCACCGGGACCCTCGCGGCGACCGGGAGCGACTTCGCCGTCGGGGCGTACGTGCGGCTGCGACCAGACGAGGCGAACGGGTATACGCCGGGCGGCATACAACCCTGGGTGACGGCGTCCACCTCGCCCGAGCGGCGGGGCACGACGATCGACGAGCATCCCGCGGCATCCGGCAACGTCGTCGCGTGGTCGAAGGTCAGCCGCATCGAGTTCTGGCGTCGGCTCGGTCTGCGCTTCCCCGAGGGAAGGCTGTACGAGGATCAGGTCGTCGCGCAACGCATGTACGCCCACGCGCGGGCTTTCGACGTCATCCCCGACGTCGTCGTACAGTGGCGCGAGCGCGCCGACGGCTCCTCGATCACTCAGCGCACGGACGCCGTCGCCGTGCTCCACGACTATCTGGAAGCGATGAGCGCCGGCCTCGCCGAGTTGGAGTCGACGGGGCACCGCGCCGCCGCGCGGGAGCGCGTGAACCTCATCTTGACGATGGACCTGCCGCCGCTCGTGCGCATCGCCCGTGATCATGCGGAACCCGAGTATCGGAGGACCCTGGGCGCTTTCGTCCGCGCCCTGAGCCACCGCGCGACCCGCGACACGCAGAGTGCGCCTGCCGCGCTCGACGAGACGAGCGCCGCACTCGTGAGCGCCGCGATTCTTTGGTAGCGAGCCTCGCGGAGATCTCACGCGAGAGGCGCATAACTCAGGCAGACTGCCGCCTCCGAGCGCCAAGAACCGCCCGAGGATGCCAAACAGCCTGAGTTACGCGCCACAGCCGACGCTTCGGGGCGACCTCTCAGCCGGCGGCTGGCCGAGGGGATTCTTCTCTCGGCGGGATCTCGCCCACGACGCCCTCGGTCACGACGGCGGTGAGCTGCTCGGCGGCGAGCTGTGCGTAGAGCCCGCCGCGCCCGAGCAGTTCGGCGTGCGTGCCCGACTCGACGATCCGGCCGGCGTCGATGACGTGGATCAGATCGGCGCCGACGACGGTCGAGAGCCGGTGCGCGATCGACAGGGTCGTGCGCCCCGACGATGCTGCCTCGAGAGCGGATTGCACGACCCGCTCCGAGACGGTGTCGAGCGCCGAGGTCGCTTCGTCCAGCAGGAGAACGGGCGGATCCTTCAGCAAGACGCGCGCGATCGCGATGCGCTGCTTCTCGCCGCCGGACAGGCGATAGCCTCGCTCGCCGACGACCGTGTCGTAGCCGCGCTCGAACCCGGCGATGACGTGATGGATGTTCGCGGCAGCGCAGGCAGCCTCGATCTCGGCATCCGTCGCGTCCGGCTTAGCGTAGCGCAGGTTCTCGCGGATCGTCGCGTGGAACAGATAGGTCTCCTGAGACACGATGCCCACGTGCGCGACGATCGACTCCTGGCTCAGCGTCGTCACGTCGGCTCCCGCGAACAGCACCCGTCCTCCCGACGCCTCGTACAGGCGCGGCGCGAGGGAGAGGATCGTCGTCTTTCCGGCTCCCGACGGCCCGACGAACGCGATGTGCTGACCCGGCTCGGCGACGAACGAGACCCCGCCAAGGGTCGGACGCGCATCGACGGCGGCATCCGGATAGCGGAAGACGACGTCCTGGAACTCGATGCGCCCGACCGGCCCCGGCGCCTCGGCGACGGTGATCGCGTCGGGCGCGTCCGTGATCGCGGGGACGAGGTCGAGGTACTCGAAGATGCGCGCGAACAGCGCCCGCGACGTCTGCACGTCGAGCGCGACCCGCATCAGGCCCATGAGCGGCTGCAGCAGCCGCGCCTGCACCGTCGTGAACGCGACGATCGTGCCCGCGGTGATCGCAGCGGACGAGCCGGCGATGAAATACCCCGCGACGAGGTAGATGACGGCCGGGACGGATGCCATGAGCACCTGCACCACCGCGAAGAAGCCCTGGCCGCTCATCGCGCGCTGCACCTGCAGACGCACCTGGTTCGCGTTCTCGTCACGATAGCGGGCCGACTCGGTGCGCCCTCGGCCCATCGACTTGGAGAGCAGGATGCCGGAGACCGACAGCGTCTCCTGCGTGATGCTCGTCAGCTCCGACAGTGACTCCTGCGTCTGGCTCGCGATGCGCGCACGCACCTGACCGACCCGCCGCTGCACGAAGATCAGCAGGGGCATCAGGACGACGGCGATCAGCGTCAGCCGCGCGTCGATGATGATCATCGCCACGAGCGCCGAGATCACCGTCACGGCGTTGCCGAGGATGCTCGTGACCGTGTTCGTCAGCACGCTCGAGACACCGCCGACGTCGTTCTGCAGGCGCGACTGGATGACGCCGGTCTTGGTGCGGGTGAAAAAGCCCAGCTCCATCGCCTGGAGATGATCGAAAAGACGCACCCGGAGGTCACCGGTCACCTCATTGCCCACGGTCGCGGTGAGCCATGTCTGGGCGACCCCGAGGGATGCCGCGACCAGGAACAGACCCACCATCGCGGCGACGAGCCGCCACAGCAGGCCCAGGTCCGGGCCGGTGCCTGCGAGCGGGAACAGCGCGTCGTCGAAGATCCGCTGGACGATCAGCGGTGGGACGACCCCGATCGCGGCCCCCGCGACGACCAGGCAGGCGGTGAGGGCGATGCGGCCGGCGTAGGGACGGAACAGCCCGACGACGCGCACGCCCAGCTCGGCGATCTGCGGGGCCTCGGCGTTGCGTCTGCGCTGGGCCGCCTCGTCGACGCCGTGGAATCCGCCGCGGGGGCCGGGACCGGAACCCGGCCCGCCGAACCCGCCCATCCCGCCGACACTCATCACGTCACTCTAACCAGCCCCACGGCGCACGCAGAGGCGGAATATGCTGCCCCGTTCTCGCCGTTAGCCTTGAGGTTCCCCAACGACCCTGGAGCCCGCATGGCATCGGCAGACACCGCCCTTCCGTCAGGCGACGCCGCTGACGGCCTCGCCATCGGCGCCAAAGAGAATCGCGTCATCTGGCTGCTGCTGGCCGCCGCATTCGTGGCGATCCTCAATGAGACGACGATGGGCGTCGCCATCCCTCATCTGATCGAAGATCTCCAGATCACGGCGCTGGCCGCGCAGTGGCTCACGACGGCATTCATGCTGACGATGGCGGTGGTGATTCCGACGACCGGGTTCCTGCTGCAGAGATTCTCGACGCGCGCGATGTTCACCACCGCGATGGCACTGTTCTCCTTCGGCACTCTGATCGCCCTCGCGGCGCCGGGGTTCGCGACCCTTCTGCTCGGTCGCATCGTGCAGGCCTCCGGCACCGCGATCATGATGCCGCTGCTCATGACCACGCTCATGACCGTCGTGCCGGTTCATGCTCGCGGACGCATGATGGGGCGAGTCAGCATCGTGATGTCGCTCGCGCCCGCGATCGGGCCGACGATGGCGGGGATCGTGCTCGACAACCTCAGCTGGCGCTGGATCTTCGGCATCGTGCTGCCGATCGCTGTGGTCGCGCTCGTCGTCGGCGCGCGGTGGATCCACAACCTCGGCGAGAGGTCACATGCTCCGATCGACATACTCTCGGTCGTACTGTCGGCCTTCGGCTTCGGCGGGCTCGTTTTCGGGCTGAGCCAGATCGGCGCTGGCGGGCAGGGCGATGTCACTGCCGCGATGTCGATCCTCGTCGGTGCTCTCGTCGGCGGCGGCGTCGCGCTGCTGTTTTTCCTGTGGCGCCAGGTCGTCCTGCAGCGCCGTGACGACGCGCTGCTGGATCTGCGCATCTTCCGCTCGGCGAACTTCTCGCTGTCAGTCGGTCACTTCACCTTGATGTCGCTGGCGTTCTTCGGCAGCCTCACCGTGCTGCCGTTGTTCCTGCAGGGCCCCCTCGGCCTGTCGACGACCGAGTCTGGACTGGTCGTGCTGCCCGGCGCCGTCGCGATGGCTCTGCTGGGGCCTGCCATCGGCCGCATCTACGATCACTGGGGCACGCGCGTGCTGCTCGTGCCCGGAACGCTCGTGGTGATCGCGGTGCTGTGGTGGTTCTCGACGCTCACCGAGTCGACGCCGGTGTGGCTGCTGATCGTCGCGCAGACCGCCTTCTCGGTGGGCCTCGCGATGTCGTTCACCCCGCTGTTCACCGCGTCGCTCGGCTCCCTCGAGCCGCATTACTACTCGTACGGCAGCGCCGCCGTGTCCACCGTGCAGCAGGTCGCGGGCGCGGCCGGGGTCGCGATGCTGATCTCCGTGATGTCGTCGGTGTCGGCATCCGCGACCGGCGTCACCGAGATCGCAGCCGCAGCCGCCGGCGCCAGAGCGGCGTTCCTGCTCGCGGCGACCGCCTCGCTCCCCCTGCTCGTCAGCGCTTTCCTCATCCGCAAACCCGCCGACGGCTCGCCCGGCGCCGTGGCCCACGCGCACTGACCTCTGAATGAACCCTGCCGTCGCAATCACCGGCATCCGCCCGTTGCTCCTGCCCAAAACAGGACATCTGCCCGGCAGAGGACGATTCGGGGAGAATCGTCCTGCGCCCGGCAGATCTCCTGCGATCGGCAGGCATCCATCCGCACGATCAGTGAGGGATGAGAGCCTTCAGCGCCATCACGATCACGTCGGACACGACGGCGATCACGGCGCGGGAAACACGCAACCACACGTTGGCACTCCGGCCGGCGAGCGCGAGCCAGCCGCGGACGGCGACGCAGCAGGGAGCGTGCGGTCAGACGGTTCCGCAGCAGCTGCCGCCGCAGCACGAGGCGCCGTCTTCGACGACGGGAAGCAGGACCTTGTCGTCAGAAGCGGGCAGCGACGTCGGGGCGGGGAGGTTCGCGGTGGCCATGCCGTCAGTCTAGGGCGTCGAGCAGGCCGGTCCTCCACCAGGCGTAGTCGTGTCCTCCGCCGTACTGCTGTGAGGTGACGTCGGCGCCACCGGCGGCAGCGGCCGCCGCGAAGGCGCGGCCGACGGAGCCGAGGAGTCGCTCCTGCGTGCCGTACTGCACGACGAAGCGGCGGCCGGACAGGTGTGCACCGGACAGGCTGCGCAGGAGCTCCCCCCTATCGTCGCCCGCCGCGGAGTCTGCGCCGTACCAGAACGATCCCGACTGCACGATGGCGGTGCGAGCCAGATGCGGTGCCCGCACCACGATCGCCGCAGCCGCAAGTCCGCCGAAGCTCTGCCCCGCGACGACGACATCGCCCGCGTCGAGCTCGTCCGGCACGATACGCGCCGCGTGCGCCGCATCGAGCGCGGCAGTGGCGACCTGTATCGCACGCTCGGGATGCGGGAGGAACTCGGCACGGTTCTGCGTCGAGCCGGAGGGCACGAGCAGCGTGACCAGATCACCGCGCGGATGCCGCGCGAGCAGGTCGGCGATCGCGAGCTTCTCCCAGTGCTCGGCGTCGAACAGGACCAGGATGCCGCGCGCGCGACCGGCCGGGACGACCGCCGACATCTGAGGGACCCAGGGCGTGTCGATCGGCAGCGGACGCACGCCGGCATCCCGCACCGGACCTGAGTCGTGCAGCTCGGCGGGGTGGCGCCGGCTCCCCGGCATCCGCAGCACCGACGACCGCTCACCAAGGGGGTTCGGCAACTGCTCGAGGTTTCGCGGGTCGATCGCACCGAGCTCATGGATCCGCTTCCAGCCGGCCCGGTCGCGGCCCGCGTCGCGCGGGATGTGCCGATCGACGACGAGGCGGTAGCTCGCGACGAGGCCCTCGGGCAGCAGGCATCCGAGCGCCGCGCAGCCCGCCTCCGGCATCCACTCCATCAGCGCCGGCGTGATGTCCCGGCGGTGCGCATCGGTGACGGAGGTGATGTGCACCATCACCTCGACCGTACCGGGACTTTGCGCACGCGGTGTCCACACGAACGTGACCTCGCGGTGCGGCAGCCCGTCATGGACGATCGGCACCGCGCCGATGACGGGGGCGACGGGCGGCACCGGTCCACCCTCGCGAAGAGCCCGGAGCGCCTGCGTCTCGACCCGCGGCGGCGGCGGCCGGTCGTCGGTGATCGGCGCGGCAGCCACGCGACGTGCAGTGGACATGCGAATCGCTCTCCTCCCCTCGGGCTCGTGCTGTTCGACGCACCCGAGCCTGCCACACGGTCGACGGCGGACGTGTTCCCGTGGGGCTGCCCCTGACAGCTGGCCCGTGCGGGGGTGACGGTGAAGGGCCCGCCGGGTCTCGTCTCTCACCGGATGGGGTCACGACAGCCGCTACGACGCCATGGCAGGCACCGACGTCATCCGAGAGATGGGTTCGAAGACATTGGGGAGCACTTCGGCGTCGCAGGAGCCGCCGCTCCGTCCCAGCCGCGCCTCGAGTGCGGTCGAGAGAGCACGGCAGGCGCTCTCCCGGTTGCGGCGCGGTCAGCTCCCCCGCGAGGCGCCGGATGAACTCTTCTGCTTCGTGAACGATCGCTGCGGTCATCAGCGCAGGCTTCCAGGGGCTCGGACACCGGCTTCCGGGTGTGATCAGCCGATGAGGTAGACCATTCCGCGTCCGTCGGCGGCCAGCGCAGTGACGAACCGGCGCGCGGCGTCGAGGTAGTGCAGCGTGTACTGGATGTCCGCGTCGACGTCGCCGGGCCGGTTCCACTCGCGGAGCCTGTCCTGCACCCGCGCCGAGGTGAGGGTGTCGAGGTCGTCACGGATGCCGGGGATCTCGGCGGGGAGGATCGTGCGCACGAACGGATCCCAGCCGAGGCCGTGGAAGCTCACCCGACCCGCGAACATCCGATATGCGGGGCGAGGGCTCTCGCCCCCCGTCGGCTCGGTGAGCGCCTGGAGAAATCCCCAGGCCTTGTCGAGATACAGCATGTCGCGGCGCGGGACCGTCTGCTCGCCCATCACCGGGCTGACCGCCGCGTGCGGGATCAGCCCCCAGGCATCCGCGAGCGGATCATCGGAGAGGATGCTGTGCGGGTCGTCGATCGCGCGCTGGGTCTGATCGGCGTCGAAGGCGTATGCGTAATAGCGGATTCCCATGCCGCGAGCATGGCCACCCGGACGGCCTCATGGGGCTCCGATGTACCCGATTGTGGACAATCCGCGGAAACCGCGGGTTGGGGAGGAGGCGATGCGCGGCGTCGTGACCAGCGCATAACGCTTCCGCCCGACGGGATGCTGAAGCAACCCGTCACGGAAGAGTCGCTGGTTGACGATCGCCCCATCCGGCGCGGCATTCCTCGAACTTGGCCGACCAGCGCGGGTCGTGGTCTGGAGTGTGACAGTCCACCAGCATCACGGCTGCTCCGCATGAGCGATTCCGACGTCGCGGCTGACGGAGTGCCGTCGCCCACGGGCCTGCCGACCTGGCATGAGTCCACGGTGCACGGCGTGACGCACCTATGCGTCCGCGACGACCGCCGCCACTGTCTGACCCTTTCAGGCACACTGTTCCCATGAGCACCGTCAGTGACCACAGTGCCGGGGCGGTGGACACCCTTCCGGACGTCACCCGCCTGTCGGTGAAGCACCTGTTGCGACTGGAGGCCGGCGTCGTCAAGGAGCTTCGACGTCGCGACCTGGTGCGCACCAACAACAAGCCGCTCGGGGACATAGCCGAGTACATCGTGTGGCTGGCACGCGGTGGAGTGCTCGAACCCAACTCGACGAAGTCGCACGACATCACGACGGCATCCGGGCACCGCATCCAAGTCAAGGCGATGGCCAACCGCGCGGCTGGAGCCGGGGCGAAGTTCAGCTCGTTCCGGAGCGCGAGTTACCACACGGCGGTGTTCCTGGTGTTCGACTCCGCGTTCGACATCGTGGAAGCCTTCGAGGTCGAGGCTGACCAGATCGAGGAACACGTGCGCTTCGTGCCGCACGTAGCCGGACGCCAGCCGAGCCTGACACAGGTACGCACGCTGGGTGCCGATGTCACCGCTGAGATGCAGTCGGCGTACGCGCGCATCGACGGCGACGAGCACCTGGCAGAGGGACGAGAACATCGAGGCGGAGATAGGCGTTAGGAGAGCCGGAGCAATCCGGCCTGGGTGGAGCGGGATCCACAGCGCTCGAAGGAGAACCCCTCGAGTTTCGGTTCGAAGTCGACGTGTAACCACGCACAGCCACGACCGCGAGCTTCGGAAGCAGCTGTCTGGATCAGAACCCCACCGTCCCCTTCACCTTGTCTCTCCGGGGAGACGAGTGTGGCGAGAATGAACGCATATGCTCCACGACCCCCGACGACGTTCACGAATCCGACGAGACCCGCATCGTCTTCCGCGGTCACCCAGAGAATGCTGTGTCGGTTCAGCCGCTGGCTTCACGGAACAACCTTCTCGGATCCGGAGCCGAACGCAGGATGGTGCAGATTCGACAACTCCTGGTCGTCGACCGCCGCCGCAGAGACCTTGAACTCGATCGGTACCGCTAGGCGACCTTCAGGGGCGTGATCTTGGCGAGCTTGTCACGCAACGCCCGGCGCTCCACCCTTAGTTCGTAGTTCGACTGGAGGTTCATCCAGAACTCATCCGAGGTTCCGAAGTAGCGCGCCAGACGGATCGACGTATCAGCGGTGATGCCCCGCTTGCCGTGCACGATCTCATTGATCCGCCGCGGCGGCACCCCGATCGACACGGCCAGCTTGTGCTGTGTGATGCCGAAGCCCTCGATGAAGTCCAGCAGCAAGATCTCCCCGGGGTGGATCGGCTCGATCCGGTCGGCCTCAGTGGTAATCGACAAGTTCGACATTCTCCGCACCTCCATCTCTCCAGTCGAAGCAGATCCGCCACTGCGCGTTCACTCGAATGCTGTGCTGCCCACGACGATTGCCGACGAGCTGCTCCAAGCGGTTGCCGGGCGGAACCCGGAGGTCTTCGACATCCTTCGCCGCATGGATCAGTTCCAGCTTCCGCAGGGTCGCCCGCTGCACCACTCGGTCAACGTGCTTGACGTACTGCTCCTGCCAGATGCGCTCGGTGTCCTTGCTACCGAACGATCTGATCACATGACCACCATATAACGCGATACGTCAATAACGCTAGACGTTAAATCGGAACTCCACCACGTCCCCGTCCTGCATGACGTAGTCCTTGCCCTCCAGACGCGCCTTCCCGGCGGCGCGCGCGGCGGCCACCGAGCCCAACTCGACGAGGTCGTCGAAGGAGATGACCTCGGCCTTGATGAAGCCCTTCTCGAAGTCGGTGTGGATGACCCCGGCCGCCTGCGGCGCCTTCCAGCCCTTACCGATCGTCCAGGCGCGCGCCTCCTTCGGCCCCGCCGTCAGGTAGGTCTGCAGGCCCAGCGTGTCGAAGCCGATGCGGGCGAGCTGGTCCAGCCCCGACTCGTCCTGACCGGTGGATGCCAGCAGCTCCGCGGCGTCGTCGGGGTCGAGGTCGATGAGCTCCGACTCGAGCTTCGCGTCGAGGAAGACGGCCTTCGCGGGGGCGACGAGCGCGGCGAGTTCGGCCGTGCGCGCGGCATCCGTCAGCACCGCCTCGTCGACGTTGAAGACGTAGATGAACGGCTTTGCCGTGAGCAGGCCCAGTTCGCGAATCGGCGCGAGGTCGAGCCCGGATGCCGACAGCAGCGTGCCTGTCTGCAGCACGTCGCGGGCGGCGATCGCCGTCTCAAGCACCGACGGGTCGAGCTTGCGCCCGCGCACCTCCTTCTCATAGCGCGCGATGGCCTTCTCGATCGTCTCGAGGTCGGCGAGCTGCAACTCGACGCCTATGGTCTCGAGGTCGGATGCCGGGTCGACCTTGCCGTCGACGTGCACGACGTCTCCATCGGCGAAGCCGCGGACGACCTGCGCGATGGCGTCCGCCTCGCGGATGTTCGCGAGGAACTTGTTGCCGAGCCCCTCCCCTTCGCTCGCCCCGCGGACGATGCCGGCAATGTCGACGAACGAGACCGCAGCGGGGAGGATCCGCTCGGAGCCGAACACCTCGGCGAGCTTCGCCAGTCGCGCATCGGGCAGGTTCACGACGCCCACGTTCGGCTCGATCGTCGCGAACGGGTAGTTCGCCGCCAGCACCTGATTGCGCGTCAGCGCATTGAACAGCGTCGACTTGCCGACGTTGGGGAGTCCGACGATTCCGATAGTCAAAGCCACCGCAACAGCCTACGGGAACGCCCCCGGCGCGCCTGCGCCCCCGAACGCCGCGCGCGGGCGAGAGTGAGGGCGTGCCCCTGGACTTCACCGCGATCGACTTCGAGACGGCGAACTCCTCCAGCGCTTCGGCGTGCGCCGTGGGGCTCGCCCGCGTCCGCGACGGCCGCGTTGTCACGACGGCCGGCTGGCTCATCCAGCCCCCGCCCGGGCACGACCGCTTCTTCGAGCTGAACACCGGCATCCACGGCATCCGCGCCGAGGATGTGCGCAGTGCGCCGACCTGGACCGAACAGCTCCCGGCGCTCACGGAGTTCATCGGCGACGACGTGCTCGCGGCCCACAACGCGGGGTTCGACATGACGGTGCTGCGCCGGGCGTGCGAGGTGACGGATGCCGCCTGTCCGCAATATCGCTACGTGTGCAGCCTGCAGGCCTCTCGCAAGACGTACGCGCTCCCGTCCCACCGGCTGCCGCTGGTCGCCGCCGCGGCCGGGTTCCACGACTTCGCGCACCACGACGCGACCGCCGATGCGCTCGCGTGCGCGCACATCGTGATCGATGCCGCACGGCGCGCGGGGGCGGCCGACATCGTCGAGCTCGCGACGCTGCTGGGCCTGCGCATCCCGCAGATCACGGCGCCGGTGGCGCCGGTGGCGTCCGCGCACGCGCTCTGATCGGCTCGGTGCGCCCGCGCCCGCGCCCATTGCCAGCGTCGCTGTCGATCTGGTCATCAACGTCACTTCACTTCACTGTCACTTCACTTCACTGTCGGAGGGTCGGAGGATGCTGAATCCATGGATGCCTTGACCGTCACGACCCTCACCCTCGCCTGCCTGTTCGCAGGCCTCCTCGCCGGCTGGTTCGGCGGCGCCGCCCGCGCCTCGGGGCGCGCGGCCGCCGACCGTGCCGCCCTGGGCGCGCGCGCCGCCGCCGCCGAGGCCGCGCAGCGCTCTCTCAGCGACCAGCTCGAGCAACAGCGCGCCCTGACCCGTGAACTCGGCGCCCAGGCGCGGGCCGATCAAGCCGCCCAGCAGGAACGCGAGCGGCGCGAGCAGGTCGTGCTGCGCGCCCTCGCGCCCGTGCAGGAGACCCTGCAGGCGATGCAGCACCGGGTCGATGAGCTCGAACGCGAGCGTCAGACCCAGTACGGCTCCCTCGCGGAGCAGCTGCGCCGCGCGCACGAGGCCGACGAGGTGCTCCGCGCGACGACGGAGTCTCTCGCGGGCGCGTTGCGCTCGGGACCGACCCGCGGGGTGTGGGGGGAGACGCAGCTGCGTCGTGTCGTCGAGTCGGCGGGGCTGACCCGGCACGTCGACTTCGACACGCAGGCATCCGTCGTCTCCGATGCCGGCGATGGCAGGCCCGACATGGTCGTGCGGCTGCCCGGAGACAAGGCGCTCGCGATCGACGCGAAGGTTCCGCTGGATGCCTATCTCGAGGCCTCCGCGATCCCCGCGACCGCGCAGGGCGAACAGGCCGCGCAGCGCGCCCGCCTGCTGCACAAGCACGTCAAGGCCGTCCGCGCCCACATCGACGCTCTCGCCGCGCGGCGCTATTGGACAGGCCTGGCGGCGAGCCCCGAGTTCGTCGTCTGCTTCATCCCGAGCGAGTCGCTGCTGGCCGCAGCACTCGACGAGGACCCGAGCCTGCTCGACTATGCGTTCTCGCGGCGCGTCGCCCTGGCATCCCCCGTCAACCTCTGGGCGGTGCTGAAGACCGTCGCCTACATCTGGACTCAGCAGGATGTGTCGACCGAGGCCCGCCGGCTGTTCGACCTCGGAGGCGAGCTGTACCGGCGTCTGGGCGCCCTGGCGACGCACACCGACGATCTGCGACGCGCGATCGAGCGCACGGTCGACAGCTACAACCGGTTCGCGGGCTCGCTCGAGTCGCGTGTGCTCGTCAGCGCACGGCGCTTTCCCGGCATCGACGACACGAAGCTCGACGCCGTCGCCGCTCCCGCCACGATCGAGAAGTCGCCGCGCAGGCTCACCGCCCCGGAATTGACCGCGCAGCTCGCGGCCGACGTGGGCGACCTGCGCGAGCGGCTGTAACTCCGGCCAGCGACCGATCGGGACCGTTCAGGCGCGGATCATCCGCCCGGGAAGAAGTTCATGAGGCCGACGACAGCGAGCGAGACACCCACGAACGCACCGATCATCCACCACGCGCTGATCTGGTGCCCCTCGGGTGTGCGGCGCCGCAGGAGGACATCGGGTCGCCGGGCCGTGTCGACGGGAACGGGGATCTGGCCCGTGCGAGGACCGCTGGCTGCTGTGGTCATATGAACCCCCGGAGACGTGGTGTGAACGACGTGACGTCGCCGTTGACCACGTGCCATTCTGCCAGAGGACAGCGCACCTGTCCCGCTTGTGTGCCGGAATCGTGACGTCCCGTGCCGGACGGTCACAGCCACTTCGAGGCGAGGTGCTCCGAACTGATGCGACGGAGGGTGCCGGAGTTGCCGCGGAGCACGACCGACTCGGTGTAGACGAAGTCGCCGGCCCGGCGCACGCCCGCGACCAGTTCACCGTTGGTGACGCCGGTCGCGACGAAGATCGTGTTCCTGCCCGTCACCATCTCCTCGGCCTCGTACACATGGCCGTCGAGTTTCAGGCCCGCGTCGATGCCGCGCTGCTTCTCGTCATCGCCCTGCGGCCAGAGCCGCCCCTGGATGTGGCCGCCGAGCGCTTTGATCGCACACGCCGTGACGATCCCCTCCGGGCTGCCGCCGATGCCGATGCACATGTCGGTGCGCGCATTGTGGCGCGCGGCGTTGATGCCACCGGCGACGTCGCCGTCGCTCATCAGGCGCGTGCCGGCACCCGACTCGCGGATCTGTTCGATCAGGCGCGCGTGGCGGGGACGGTTCAGCACCGAGACGACGATCTCGTCCACCGGCTTTCCGAGGGCCTTCGCGAGGAGGCGGATGTTCTCGGCGACAGGCAAGCGGATGTCCACGACCCCGACCCCGGCGGGCCCGGTCACGATCTTGTCCATGTAGAAGACGCTCGAGGCGTCCAGCATCGCGCCGCGATCGGAGACGGCCAGCACCGACAGCGCGTTGTTGCGCCCCTCGGCGGTCAGCGAGGTGCCGTCGATCGGGTCGACGGCGATGTCACACTGCGGACCGCGGCCGGTGCCCACGTGCTCACCGTTGAAGAGCATCGGCGCGTTGTCCTTCTCGCCTTCGCCGATCACGATGACGCCGTCGAAGTCGACGGTCGTGAGGAACGCGCGCATGGCATCCACAGCCGCCCCGTCGGCGAGTTCCTTCTGCCCTCGCCCGATGAAGGGAACCGACCGGATGGCCGCCGCCTCCGTCGCGCGGACGAGCTCGAGTGCGAGGTTTCGATCGGGGTGCAGGGGGCTCATCCCGGCAGTAAGGCTCACCATGCTCCGAGCCTACGACCACCGTGGCCGGCTGCGCAGGACCTTTTCGCGCCGGCAGCCCGAAGGAAACGCGATTCTTGCGCGTGCGGCAAGGCCTCGGTCATCGAGTTTCGCAAGGCCGCGTCCCCGCCGCGTCCCCGCCGCGCCCCGCCGCGCCACGGCGCGCTTCGCTAGAGTGACCAGTGGAGAGGCAACCGAACGTCGCCCACGGATCCAAGGAGTGGAAATGCCCGTCGCAACCCCCGAGCAGTACGCCGAGATGCTGGACAAGGCAAAGGCGGGCGGATACGCGTTCCCCGCGATCAACGCCGCCAGCTCGCAGTCGATCAACGCCGTCCTCCAGGGGCTGACCGAAGCCGGCTCCGACGGCATCATCCAGGTCACCACCGGCGGCGCGGACTACTTCGCCGGCCACACCGTCAAGGGCCGCGCGACCGGCGCGATCGCCTTCGCGAAGTTCGCGACCGAGGTCGCCAAGAACTACCCCATCACGGTCGCCCTGCACACCGACCACTGCCCCAAGCCCGCCCTCGAGGACTTCGTGCTGCCGCTGATCGCCGCCAGCGAGGAAGAGGTCAAGGCCGGGCGCAACCCGATCTTCCAGTCGCACATGTGGGACGGCTCGGCGGTGCCGCTGGACGAGAACATCGAGATCGCCAAGGAGCTGCTCCCCCGCATCAAGGCCATCAACGCGATCCTCGAGGTCGAGATCGGCGTCGTCGGCGGCGAAGAGGACGGCGTCAAGCACGAAGGCACCAACGATGCTCTCTACACGACCACCGGCGACGTCGCGAAGTTCGTCGACGCCCTGGGGCTCGGGGAGAACGGCCGCTACATCGCCGCCCTCACGTTCGGGAACGTCCACGGCGTGTACAAGCCCGGCAACGTGAAGCTCAAGCCCGAACTGCTCGGCGAGATCCAGGCCGGCATCGCCGCGAAGTTCGGCGCCGCCGACAAGCCGCTCGACCTCGTCTTCCACGGCGGCAGCGGATCGACCCCCGAGGAGATCGCACTCGCCGTCGCCAACGGCGTCGTGAAGATGAACATCGACACCGACACGCAGTACGCGTTCACCCGCTCGGTCGCCGGCTTCATGTTCAGCAACTACGACGGCGTCCTCAAGGTCGACGGCGAGGTCGGCAACAAGAAGGCCTACGACCCGCGCGCCTGGGGCAAGGTCGCCGAGACCGCGATGGCCGCACGCGTCGTCGAGGCGACGCAGCAGCTCGGCTCCGCGGGGCACTCGATCAGCGCCTGATCCTCCGCTTCCGCGAGAGACCGCATTCCTCGCGAGAAACCAGCCTCTCCGACGGCTCCGATGGTTTCTCGTGACGGATGCGGTTTTTCGCTGTCGCTGCGGCCGTCAGCCGCCGAGGGAAGAGGCGACCGCGGGGTCGCCGAACAGCGGCACGACCGCGCATCCGCTCACGACGACGAAGGTCACGACCGCTCCGACGACCGGGATCCACCAGGAGAGGCGACCACGCGCCAGCGAGCGCATCGACAAGACGACGGTGATCAGCCAGCCGACCGCGAAGACCCCGGCGCCGATCCGCCCCCACAGCTCGCCCTGGGCCGTGTTCGTGAACTCTGCGTCGATGCCCGCGTACGTCATCCAGGTCTGCGCGAACTGCGTGAAGTGCCACAGCTGCGGGATCGCGCTCAGGACGGTGACGAGGCCGTACGCGAGGAGCGCGAAGGTGATGATGCGGTCAGCCGTGCGCGCCGGACGCGCCGATCTCGCCGTCGCGCGCGGCTGCGGCGCACCGGTCGCGGGCGGCCGCCGCTGTGCCGGAGCGGGAGTGGATGCCTGCGGCTGACCAATCGCGGCGCGCTGCTGCTCGGGCGTCGCGTACTCGCCGTACTGCGGCCGCGGGGCGCCGCCGGCACGCGATGCCGGCTCGGAGCCGGTCATGACCGGCTCCGTCCTCCCAGCGCACGCCCGTCGCGCCGGCCCGCGGCATCCTGCCGCAGTTCCTTCGGCAGCGAGAACATGAGGTCCTCCTCCGCCGTGCGCACCTGCTCCACGTCACGGTAACCCGCGCCGGACAGCTCCGCGAGCACCTCCTCGACGAGCACCTCCGGCACCGAGGCACCACTGGTGACGCCGATCGTGGTGACGCCATCGAGCCAGGACTGCTCGATCTCGTGCGCGTAGTCGACGCGGTGGGCGGCCTTCGCGCCATGCTCGAGGGCGACCTCGACGAGCCGCACCGAGTTCGACGAGTTGGCGGAGCCGACGACGATGACGAGGTCGGCATCCCTTGCGACCTTCTTGATCGCGACCTGCCGGTTCTGCGTCGCGTAGCAGATGTCGTCCGAGGGCGGATCGTGCAGCTCGGGGAAGCGCTCGCGCAGACGCCGCACGGTCTCCATCGTCTCGTCGACCGAGAGCGTCGTCTGCGAGAGCCAGACGACCTTCGACGGATCCTTCACCTCGACCGTGTCGGCGTCTTCGGGCGAGTTCACGATCGTGACGTGCTCGGGAGCCTCGCCCGCCGTGCCCTCGACCTCCTCGTGGCCGGTGTGGCCGATCAGGAGGATCTCGAAGTCGTCCCGCGCGAAGCGCACCGCCTCGCGGTGCACCTTCGTCACAAGCGGGCAGGTGGCGTCGATCGCGCGCAGCCCGCGATCTGCAGCCGCGCTCACGACGGCGGGCGAGACCCCGTGCGCGCTGAAGACGACGTGGGCACCGGCGGGGACCTCGTCGACCTCGTCGACGAAGATCGCTCCCTGCGCCTCGAGCTCGGTGACGACGTGGATGTTGTGCACGATCTGCTTGCGCACGTAGACGGGCGTTCCGTAGCGCTCGAGCGCCTTCTCGACGGCGATGACGGCCCTGTCCACGCCCGCGCAGTAGCCACGCGGCGCGGCCAGCAGCACCTTCTTGTGTCCGGCGACCGGGTTATCCTGAAGCCGCCCCTGCGCGCCGGGCGCACTCGGCACGCGGGGCGAAGGAAGACGGACGGCTGTGCTGCTCACGCCTTCGATTCTAGAGAGCGCGCGCTGCCCGAGGGCCACGCGGGCCACGCGAGCCACGCGGGCCACGCGGACGGCCCGGTCGAGCTCACAGGTCGGCGTCACAGGTCGACGTCACAGGAAAGGCAGCGATGACCTCGTTCGAACCGGCGCCCGGTCAAGCTCCGCTCCCCGACTCCGTGCACCCGCGCGAGTCCACTGCCTCGTCGCCGACATCGGTCTCACGGTTGAACGAGACGATCCGCGGCTTCGTCTCGAACTGGGGCTCGGTGTGGGTGGAGGGCGAGATCACCGCGTGGAACCTGCGCGGCGGGCACGTGTTCGGCCGGCTCAAGGATGCCTCGGGCGATGCGATGATCTCCTTCCGGCTGTGGTCGTCGACAGTGCAGCGCCTGACCGACGACCTGAAGATCGGCGACCGCGTGGTCGCCTGCGTCAAGGCCGACTACTTCGTCAAGAACGGCGACTTCAGCTTCACCGTCTCGTCGATGCGTCACACCGGGCTCGGCGACCAGCTCGAACGCCTCGAACGCCTGCGCGCGAAGCTGCGCGCCGAGGGCCTGTTCGACGCCGCCCGAAAGAGGCGACCGCCCTTCCTCCCGCGCATGATCGGCCTCGTCACCGGCGAGCGCAGCGATGCCGAGAAGGACGTGCTGCGCAACGCCGAGCTGCGCTGGCCGCAGGTGCGCTTCCGCACGATCCACGTCGCCGCGCAGGGCGAGCGCTGCGCACCCGAGACGATCGCCGCGGTCGGCGTCCTCGACGCCGATCCCGAGGTCGACGTCATCGTCATCGCGCGCGGCGGCGGCGACCCGCAGACGCTCCTGGGCTTCAGCGACGAGCGGCTGCTGCGCGCGGTGGCCGCGGCATCCACGCCCGTCGTCTCGGCGATCGGCCACGAGAACGACCATCCGCTGCTCGACGACGTCGCCGACGTTCGCGCGTCGACGCCGACGGATGCCGCCAAGCGCATCGTCCCGGACGTCGCCGAACAGCGGGCGCTCGTCGAGCAGCTGCGCTCGCGGGCGCGCTCACGGCTCACGCAGCGGATCGCCCACGACGTCGCCCAGCTCGAGCAGCTGCGGTCGCGCCCCGTGCTGCGCTCGCCCGAGTCGATGCTGACCACGCGCGCGCAGGAGCTCTGGATGCTCACCTCGCGCGGCCGCGACCTCGTGACCCGGCGCATCGACGACGGCGAGCGCAGGGTCGCGGCGCTGCGGGCGTCGCTGCGAGCGCTCTCGCCGGGCGCGACGCTCGCGCGCGGCTACGCGATCGCGCATCGCGACGGCGGCGTCATCGTGCGGGATGCCGCACAGGCCCCCGCGGGGACGCCACTGATCGTGACCGTCGCGGAGGGCTCGTTCGCGGCCCGCTCGGAGGGGCCGGTCGCCGAGTCGGCGTGACGCCTAGGATGGAGGCATGACTGCCGACGCCGCCGATGTGGCGAGCCTGTCGTTCGAGCAGGCCCGCGACGAGCTCGTGCGCGTGGTGACCGAGCTCGAGCAGGGCGCCCCGACGCTCGAGGAATCGCTGACGCTGTGGACCCGCGGCGAGGCGCTCGCGGCGCGGTGCGAACAGTGGCTGCTCGGCGCGAAGCGCCTGCTCGAGACGGCCCGTCCCACGGACGGGGACGCCTGATCGTGGCGGTCGCCTGATGGCCTCCGGCCCCCGCATCGTCGCCGAGCTCGGCCGCCCCGAGACGGCGCAGGAGACCGCCGACCGCAAAGCCGCTTCCTCGGCCGCCTATCGCTCCAGCCAGACGTTCCGAAACCTCATCGCGGCATTGCTCGTGACGGTGGGGGTCGTCGCCGTGATCGCGCTGGGCGTTCCGCGTGGAACGCTCGCGGAGCCCGAGCCCGCCGATGTCGCCGCCGCGGCGGCCACGGCCGAGGCATCCCTCGGCCACACGCTCCTCGTGCCGGAGGTCCCCGATGACTGGCGCGCGAACTCCGCCCGCATCGAGGGCGACATGTGGCGCGTCGTGTACGCGCCGGAGACCGGTTTCGTGCGCGTCGCACAGGGCATCGACGCAGACGACGCCTGGGTCTCTCAGCAGCTCGGCGGCGCCGCGCCGACCGATACGGTCACGATCGACGGCATCGAGTGGGACGAGTACGAGATCGCGACATCCGCGAGCACCGACGCGATCTCGTACGCGATCGCGACGGATGCCGGAGCGGACACCGTCCTCATCTACGGCGCGACCGACGCCGACACCGCCGCGATCGCCGCAACCGGGGTTGCCGACCAGATCCGCGCGCTGCGCGAGGAGGCCTCGTGAGCCCGAGCACTGCACGCCACACCCCCGCGGAGGTGTGGGACGAGATGCGCCGCGGCAACGCGCGCTTCGTCGCCGGAGAGCCACGCCACCCGCGGCAGGACGTCGAGCATCGCCACGAGCTCGCCCACGCGCAGACCCCGCGCGCGGCCCTGTTCGGCTGCTCCGACTCACGCCTGGCCGCCGAGATCATCTTCGACCAGGGCCTCGGCGACCTTTTCGTCGTCCGCAACGCGGGCCAGGTCATCTCGGACTCCGTCGTCGGCAGCCTCGAATATGCCGTCGCCGTGCTCGACGTGGCCCTCATCATCGTTCTCGGCCACGACGCGTGCGGCGCCGTGCAGGCGGCCGTCGCGTCGACGGCGCTGGACGCTCCCGCCCTGCCCCCGCACATCTGGCGCCAGATCGCGCCGATCGTGCCCGCCGTGCGCCGCGTCCTGCGCGCCGGCGCCGAGGCCGGCATCTCCCCCGCGACGGTGGATGCCGACGAGGTCGGCCGCGAGCATCTGAGCGACACCGTCGCCGAGCTGCTGCACTCCTCCGAGCTGATCGACCAGGCCGTCGCCGAGGGCCGGCTCGCGATCGTCGGGGCCAACTACCGTCTCGCCGAGGGCACCGCGATCCCCAGCGTGGTCCTGGGCATCGACGCCGGGTGACCCGCACTCGGCAACCTCCACCGACCACACCACACACCCGGGAAACGAGGACGTGACCGACATGACAGAGAGCACCGAGTACCGCATCGAGCACGACACGATGGGTGAGGTGCGCGTCCCCAAGGACGCGCTGTACGCCGCGCAGACCCAGCGCGCCGTGGAGAACTTCCCGATCTCGGGGACGGGCCTCGAATCGGCCCAGATCGCCGCCCTGGCGCGCATCAAGAAGGCCGCCGCCCTCGCCAACAAGGAGCTCGGCACGCTCGACGGGGCCATCGCCGACGCGATCGCGGGCGCGGCGGACGAGGTGATCACGGGGAGGTACGACGACCAGTTCCCGGTCGACACCTACCAGACCGGCAGCGGCACGTCCTCCAACATGAACATGAACGAGGTGCTCGCAACCCTCGCGACCGCGCGCCTGGGCGCACCCGTGCACCCGAACGATCACGTCAACGCGTCGCAGTCGTCGAACGACGTGTTCCCCACCTCCGTGCACATCGCGGTCACGCAGGCCCTCATCGACGACCTCATCCCCGCCCTCGACCACCTGGCCGTCGCCCTCGAAGCGAAGGCCGAGCTGTGGAAGGACGCCGTCAAGTCGGGCCGCACGCACCTCATGGACGCCACGCCGGTGACCCTCGGGCAGGAGTTCGGCGGCTACGCCCGCCAGGTGCGGCTGGGCGTCGAGCGGGTGCAGGCGGTGCTCCCCCGCGTCGGCGAGGTGCCGCTGGGAGGCACGGCGGTCGGCACCGGCATCAACACGCCGCTCGGGTTCCCGCAGAAGGTCATCGCCCTGCTGGCGGCCGAGACGGAGCTGCCGATCACGGAGGCGAAGGACCACTTCGAGGCCCAGGGTGCCCGCGACGGGCTCGTCGAGGCATCCGGCGCCCTGCGCACGATCGCGGTCTCGCTCACGAAGATCAACAACGACCTGCGCTGGATGGGGTCAGGACCCAACACGGGGCTCGGCGAGCTGCACATCCCCGATCTGCAGCCGGGCTCGTCGATCATGCCGGGCAAGGTCAACCCCGTCGTTCCCGAGGCGACGCTCATGGTGTGCGCCCGCGTGATCGGCAACGATGCGACGGTCGCGTGGGCGGGGGCTTCCGGCGCGTTCGAGCTCAACGTCGCGATCCCCGTCATGGGGACGGCGCTGCTGGAGTCGATCCGCCTGCTGTCGAACGCGATGCGCGTGCTCGCCGACAAGACAGTCGACGGACTGGAGGCGAACCTCGAGCGCGCTGCCGCCTTCGCCGGGATGTCGCCGTCGATCGTCACCCCGCTGAACAAGCTCATCGGCTACGAGGCGGCGGCGAAGATCGCCAAGCACGCGGTCGCGAAGGGCATCACGGTCCGCGAGGCGGTCATCGACCTCGGCTACCTCGCGCAGGGCGCACTCACCGAGCAGCAACTCGATGAAAAGCTCGACCTGCTGTCGATGACCCACCCGGGCTGATAATCGGAGAGTGAACCGTACGAGCTCGGCATCTCGACACGCCCGTCGGCGCAGCCTCGGCCTGCTGCTGACGATCGGCGGCGCGGGCTTCGTGGTGACCGCGCTGGGCACGCTCACCACGCTCGTCGTCGATGGCGGAGAGGTGTCGTGGCCCGCCGTCATCGCCTTCTCCGTGGGCACGGTCGTCACACTCGTCATCATGGCGGTGGTCGGGTGGACGGTGCTGGAGGGCACGGATTCGCCCACGACGACGGACGGCGCGGAGTCGTCCTTCGAGACGCAGCGCCGCCTGCTCGACGACATCCGCCACGAGCTGAAGACGCCGATCACGATCGTGCGCGGCCACCTCGAGCTGATGGACCCGCACGACCCCGAGGATGCCGCCGCGACACGTCAGCTGGGCATCGCCGAACTCGATCGGATGACGAGGCTCATCGGTGACATCGACCTGCTGGCATCCGTGGAAGCCGACAGCTTCTCGATGGGCGAGGTGATCGTCGACGACCTGACCCGGCGCGTCTCCGAGCTCGTCGCGGTGATTCCGGGGCACACGTGGAGCGTCGAGCAGAGAGCCGAGGCGGTCATCCGCGGCGACCGGGACCGTCTCCTGCAGGCGTGGCTGCAGCTGGCCGACAACGCTGCGAAGTACACGCCCGAGGGCAGCGCGATCGAGATCGGCAGTGCCGCGCACCCCTCGGGTGCCCAGCTGTGGGTCCGCGACCACGGCTCCGGAATCCCGCCCGCGATGCGCCACCACGTCTTCCGACGCTTCAACCGCGGAACGGGCAAGCGCGCCGTCGGCGGATCGGGGCTCGGGCTGGCGATCGTCGATACCATCGTGCGCGCTCACGGCGGCCACTGCAGCATCACCGAGACGCCGGGAGGCGGCGCGACCTTCACCCTCGAGATACCGATCGGCACCCGCGCGTCTCTCCCATCGCCCGTGCGCGCAGGTGACGTCTTGCTCCAAAGAGAGGCCTCCGGATGACCCGCATCCTCGTCGTGGACGACGAACCGCACATCGTCGCCCTCGTCACCCGCGCGCTGACCGCCGAAGGGTTCGAGACGGTCGCCGTCGACGACGGCCAGGCGGCGCTCGAGCGCGCGCTCGACGGCGACATCGACCTCGTGGTCCTCGACGTCGGCCTACCCTCGATGGACGGCTTCGACGTGCTGCGCGCGCTGCGCGCACAGGGCGCGCAGATGCCCGTGATCATGCTGACCGCCCGCAGCGCCGCGAGCGACGCCGTCAACGGATTGGATGCCGGGGCGAGCGACTACGTGCCCAAGCCCTTCTCCGTGGCCGAGCTGATGGCGCGCGTGCGGTCGCGGCTGCGTGAGCACACCGGTGTGATCACGATGGTCCTCGCCGACGGCGACGTCACACTCGACCTGCTCTCGCGCCGCGCGACGGTCGCGGGACGCGAGATCGACCTCTCGGCGCGCGAGTTCACCCTCGCGGAGCAGTTCCTCCGGCATCCTGGAGAGGTGCTGACCCGGGAGATCCTGCTGAGCCGCGTCTGGGGCATGGACTTCGACCCCGGCTCGAACGTGGTCGACGTATACGTGCGCTACCTGCGCTCGAAGCTCGGGGCGAACCACATCGCGACCGTCCGCGGCGAGGGCTACCGCTGGGAGTGACCCCGGCGGCAGCCCGGCGCAGCGGTCAGCTCAGTTCGCCGGCCTCGAGCAGGTCGGTCACGAGGGCCGCGATCGCGGAGCGCTCCGAACGCGTCAGCGTGACGTGGCCGAACAGTCGGTGGCCCTTGAGCGTCTCGATGACCGAGGCGACGCCGTCGTGTCGTCCGACGCGCAGGTTGTCGCGCTGGCCGACGTCGTGCGTCAGCACGACGCGCGAGTTCTGACCCATCCGGCTGAGCACCGTCAGCAGCACGTTGCGCTCGAGGGACTGCGCCTCGTCGACGATCACGAACGCGTCGTGCAGCGAGCGGCCGCGGATGTGGGTGAGCGGCATGACCTCGAGGATGCCGCGGGCGACGACCTCTTCGAGCACGTTGCCGGAGACGACCGAGCCGAGCGTGTCGAAGACCGCCTGGCCCCACGGGTTCATCTTCTCGGACTGGTCTCCCGGCAGATAGCCGAGGTCCTGCCCGCCGACGGCGAAAAGCGGACGGAAGACGATGATCTTCTTCTGCTGCTGGCGCTCCAGCACCGCCTCCAGGCCCGCGCACAGCGCGAGCGCCGACTTGCCCGTGCCGGCGCGCCCACCTAGTGAGACGATGCCGACCTCCGGGTCCAGCAGCAGGTCGATCGCGATGCGCTGCTCGGCCGAGCGTCCGTGCAGGCCGAAGACCTCGCGGTCGCCGCGCACGAGGCGGTAGCCCCCGTCACCGGTGACCCGCCCGAGCGCGGACCCGCGCTCGGAGTGGATGACCAGGCCCGTGTTGACCGGAAGCCCCCGCACCGCGTCGCTGGAGGCGACCTCGGTCTCGTAGAGGTCGCTGATGTCGTCGCCGGAGACGTTCAGATCGGCGATCCCGGTCCAGCCGCTGTCGATGGCCTGCTCGGCGAGGTACTCCTCGGCGTTGATGCCGAGGGAGGCGGCCTTGACCCGCATCGGCAGGTCCTTCGAGATGACCGTGACCTCCTGGCCGTCCTGGGCGAGATTCATCGCGACCGCGAGGATGCGGCTGTCGTTGTCGCTCAGACGCAGCCCCGCAGGGAGCACCGAGGCATCCGTGTTGGCCAGTTCCACCCGCAGGGTCCCGCCGCTGCCGACGGGGACGGGGAAGTCGAGGCGACCGTGCTCCACGCGCAGTTCGTCGAGATGACGCAGCGCCTGGCGCGCGAAGTAGCCGAGCTCCGGGTCGTTGCGCTTGGCCTCCAGCTCGGTGATCACCACCACCGGGACGACGACCGAATGTTCGGCGAACCGGAAGAACGCCCGCGGATCACTCAGCAGAACCGAGGTGTCGAGAACGAACGTGCAGAGATCCTCCTCCGTCTCGGCATCCCGCTCGATGAACTGCTGCTCTGGAACTCGTGTGGTCACAACCCGCTCCCGCCCCGGGTGCATCACCCGGCAGTTGCGAGTCGGCCAGAGGGCCACGAGTCGTGGATGGCCGACTCGACCAGGCGCCTTGCCCGGTGTGACGAACGTACGGGGCGCATGATTCGGCGTCGCTTCCGACACGCCGCCGGCAGGTTGCGGGAGTGTTAATTCTCTGTGGCCGGCAGTTCGCCGAGCTCGATTGTGATGGGCTCGCCTGCGACCGTGTCGAGACCGAGGTCGTCACCGGCGAAGTCGACCGCGACGGTGCGCAGCGACGCGGCGTCGGCGAGCGCATCGTCGAGCAGGGTCAGGCTGCCGGCGTGCGTGCCGATGTGCGTCGAGACGCGGATCGTCGCCCCGCGCGCCGTCACCGTGACGCCGTGGTTGGCCAGGGCCGCGGCGAGAGCGGGCGTCTCCTGCGCGGCGGGCGCGAGGGTCACGATTCCCGCGTGCGCGTCGCGCGGCGTGAGCACCGGGACACCGTGGCGGTCGGCGATCTCCATGACCTCCTGCGCACGCTCGCGCACCTGGCGGGCGACCTGTGCGACACCCGCCTCGGTGATCTCGCGCAGAGCCGCGGCCAGGCGCGACGCGGCGAGCGGATCGGACGGGGAGACCGAATACGCCGCCGCCCCCTCGCGAGCTGCGGGAGCGCCGAGCGTCGTGGCGCCGCCGACCATTCCCGAGATGCCGGACAGCACCGGTGCGATGCGCTCGCGCGCGTGTGCGGAGAAGCGCGCGAACCCCGTGCCGCGACCCGCACGCAGCCATTTGTAGCCGTTGCCTGCGACGACGTCCGCCGCGCTCCAGTCGGCCTCGACGACGCCGAACGCCTGCATCGCGTCCACGATCAGCAGCCGCCCCTCGAGCACGTCCCGGATCGCCGTGAGGTCGGCGAGCGCGCCGGTACGGAAGTCGACGAGGCTGAAGGCGACCGCTGTGACCTCGTCGGTGAGGACGGATGCCACGGCGTCCGCCGTCACGACGCCGCCCGGCGGGCTGAACTCTCGTACCGCGAGGCGACCGCGTGCGGCCGCGGCTCGGTGGGCCATGACCCGCACCGAGGGGAAGTCCTCCGCGGGCACCGCGACGGTGCCCTCCAGCCCGAACATCGCGTGTGCGAGGCCGTGCGTCGTCGACGGCTGGAGGACGATCTGATCCTCCGGGGCGCCCAGCACAGTGCCGATGAGCGCGCGGGCCTCACGCGCACGCTCGTTCACGAGACCGAGGCTGGAGGGCCTTCCGCTGCCGAGCAGTTCGGCATCCGCGTGCATCTCGGCACGCACCGACGGGGAGAGCGGGCCGAATCGCGCCCAGTCGAGATAGCCCGGTTCGACATCGAAGGACGAGATCAGAGGCTCCAGGTCAGTCACGCCTGCCATTCTGACATGCGGCACGAGGGCAGGAGCGAAGGGGCCTCATTCGTGAGATGGTGTCGATGCCCGGCACTCAGGAGGGCTTTGTCTGCACGTCCGAGGGGGCTCTGCCGACTTGAAGCATGCTGGAACTGGTACAAAAACGGCTAGCGCACCAGATCTTTCATACACCACGCTGAGAACAGGAGCATGCAATGCCGTTCACACACATCATCGCCATTCCGATGCTGATCCTGCTAGCGCTCTCCCTCGGGTTCCAGGCGGCTCGGCTCCGAGGAAGAGCACGAGCAGGAGACGCCGACCAATCGTCGCGGTGGGTGTCGTTGAAGCCGCTGGGCTGGACGACGGTGCTCGTTATCGCGTTCACTCTGATCCTCACAGAACACGCGGTGCTTCCGTCGCCCTGGCTGCAGATCGCCGTGCTGACGGTCGCCCCGCTCATGATCGGCTACGTGGCCGGGCTGATCGTCTCGACACGAGACAAGAAGACAACCAGCTGAGCGCCGCGCCGCAGCACCGGAAACGACCGTTCGTTCGGTGAAAGCTACGCACTGACTACATCAGAGCCGCGGCTGAGGGGCCGCGATTGAACACACAGCTCCTCCCTCAGATGTTTCCCCTGGATGAAGAACATGATGAACATCGGCAAAACTGCGACAGCGCCAGATGACCAGGCCGTCCTTTCGTTCGGCGTTGGGCAAGCACTGCCCTGGTCGGTTGTGCGTCCAAGCGTTCGCTGACCGCGTCATCGTGATCAGCAAGGGACGAGTTGCCCGCGTCGGCTCGATAGGCGAGATATCTGCCAAACGTGGTTCCCGGGTCATCGCCGTCAACCCCGACCAGCTTGGCGCAGCGCTCGAACAGCGCTGCATTCCTTTTACGTCGGTCTGGGAGGGCGACCAGTTCGTGTTCACCGTGTCAGCGGAACCACGCCTGTTGAGCGAGGTCGCCCTGCAGGCAGGTGCTCTGCTCGATGAGCTCCAGACACAACGGCAATCGCTCGAGGATGTCTACTTCGACGCCACCGAAGGCGCCTACCAGATCCAGAGGCAGCGGGCATGAGCACGATGATCAGCGTCCCCGCAGGTATCGCCGACCTGACGTTGTTGGAGTTGCGGAAGATCCTTTCCACGCGAGGGACCAGATGGGTACTCATTGTCACCGTCTTTCTCTCTGCGCTCATGGGTCTCGGGGCGATTGTCCTTTCCACCGTGACCGGTTCGTCCAAGACAGAGTTCGCCATCGCTGCGGTAGGGCTGTCTCTGTCTGTGCTGCTTTTCTCGCCGATCGTCGCCATCCTCGTCGTCTCCGGTGACTGGCAGAGCCGCGACGTGATGACTCTGTTCGCGCTCGTGCCTCGGCGGGCAGGAGTGTTCTGGTCGAAAGCCATCGCCACCGTCGTGCTCGTTGTAGGTTTGCTCGCGGCGAGCCTCATCGTCGCCCTTGTGACCACGGTGCTCGTCGCGCTTTTCAGCGGGAGGCAGTTCGCCTGGGGGACTGGAATCGGAACGGGATTCGGCCTGATCGTGAGCGGAGCCCTCGCCGGCACGCTGTCAGGCATCGCGATCGGATCGGCTTTACTGCGTCCCGCCGTCGCCATCGTTGTCGTGATCCTCGCGAACCTTGGCGTCGACCCAGCGCTCAGCCTCTTGCCGAACGGCATCGGAAGCTACCTCCAGTACCGTGCCATCCCGAACGCCTTCGCAGGCGACGCGACCGGGTGGATGGTCATCACCTCGACACTCCTCTGGGTCATCGTCCCGGGCATCATCGGTTTCTGGCGCAACGAGACCAAAGACGTGCAGTGAACTGAAAAGCCTTCACCGCGGCGTCAGAGCGTCGGCATCGACTCCCTCCGGTTGAGGCGTCAACCCCACTGAGATCAGGTGGCGCGTAGCACTTCGTGGTGGCGCGGGTTCACGAGCGGGGGGGCATCCCTCGTTCGAGGGACGCCTCCGCGCTCGTTCCACAAAAGATTCGATGACGAAGCGCCCAACGTCAACTCGCCGTAGTTCTTGGCAAGTAGCTGACAACAGATGATGCGCCCCGACTGGTTAGGTGTGAAGAATGCTCACGATTGCGACGGCCCTCATCGGCACATGCCTCGGAGTCGTACTCGCGGACGCTCGAGTCCCACGCGTCCGCTTGATTCCTTCGATCGCTGCGCTCACGCTCGCGCTCGCAGCAGCCGTCGCGCTCGTCCTGTCCAACAGCGCAGGACTCATCGAGGGTCTGGTGCTCGTGTGTACGGTCGTTCTGGGCTCGACCGTTCTTGAAATGACTCGGTGGCGTGCCCTACTCCCCGCGGAGGTCCGGCCCTCCGCGGGGCGCTTGGCGCTCCTCGCACTACTGCACCCTGCGCAGCTTCGCGAGACCTGGGCCATGTCCGAGGCCGATACTGAGGTCGAGCACGACGAGGCCCGCAGCTAGCCCAGATTCCTTCGCTTTTCAAAGAGCGTGATGAGGGAGATGATTTGCCTCGTCACGATCTTCGAATTGCGCACGACTCGATTGGCACCTGATGGCCACGTTTTTGGGGCGCCAACCGGACCCTCGCTGTCGATCCTCGACCTGTGAACCCCGGGCCAGCCGCCGGTCAGCCCCCGAATCTACGGTCGCGCGTGGCGAAGTCGCGGATCGCCCGAAGGAAGTCGACCTCGCGCAGGTCGGGTCCGAGCGCCTCGACGAAGTAGAACTCGGAATGCGCCGACTGCCACAGCAGGAAGTCGCTCAGCCGCTGCTCGCCCGAGGTGCGAATGACGAGGTCCGGGTCGGGCTGACCCCCCGTGTAGAGGTGCTCACCGATCTGCTCGGGGGTCAGGCTCGCCGCGAGCTCGTCGAGCGAGCCGCCCTGCTCCTGGTGCTTGCCGATGATGCTGCGCACCGCGTCGACGATCTCGCCGCGGCCGCCGTAGCCGACCGCGAGGTTCACGTGCAGTCCGGCGTTGTTCGCCGTGCCCTCCTCTGCCGACTTCAGCACCCCCGCGAGACCCGTCGGGAGCGCCTCGGCCCTCCCGACGTGCTGCACGCGCCACCCGGGCTCCTCGGCGAGCTCGGCGGCAAGGTCGGCGATGATCTCGATGAGATCCGACAGCTCTTTCGAGTCGCGCTTGCTGAGATTGTCGTTGGAGAGCAGATAGAGAGAGACGACGCGGATGCCGAGGTCGTCGCACCAGCGTAGGAACTCGTGCATCTTGGCCGCGCCCGCACGATGCCCGGCCGCGACCGTCGCCATGCCCGCCTGACGCGCCCAGCGCCGGTTGCCGTCGATCATCATGGCCACGTGGTGCGGGACCGTCTCGGGGGTGAGGCTGCGCTTCAGGCGGGAACTGTACAGCCGGTAGAGGATGCCCTTCCCCTCGCCCGGTGCCTTCGTCGTCACCCCCCTACGGTATCGCGCACCGGTATCGCGCACCGTGCGCACCGGCGGCAGGGCGGCATGTGGGCACACGCACGCGACCCCGCGTAGGCTCGTCACGTGGCCGATGAGACCGAGGACGAGGGCGCACAGACGCCCCCGCTTCCGCTCATCGAGGCCGCGGGCGTCGCTCCGCTCGACCTCAAACCGACCTGGCGCGGCTGGATCCACGCGGCGACCTTCCCGGTCGCGATCGCCGCGGGCATCGTCCTGATCGCGCTCGCGCACGGCACGCCCGCGAAGTGGGCGTGCGCGGTGTTCATGATCAGCTCACTGCTGCTGTTCGGCAACTCCGCGCTGTACCACCGGTTCGACTGGGGGCCGACGACCAAAGCGGTGCTCAAACGCATCGATCACGCCAACATCCTGCTGCTCATCGCGGGGACGTACACGCCGATCGCGGTGCTCGCGCTCCCGGCGCAGCGCGGGCTGCTGCTGCTGGTCCTCGTGTGGTCCGGAGCGCTGCTGGGCATCCTGTTCCGCGTGTTCTGGATCTCCGCGCCGCGGTGGCTGTACGTCGCGCTGTACCTGCTGCTGGGGTGGGCTGCCGTCATGTACCTGCCCGATCTGCTCCGGGTCGATGTGGCGATGATGGTCCTCGTGATCGTCGGCGGACTGCTGTACACCGGCGGCGCGATCGTCTATGCCCTCAAGAAGCCCAACCCGTGGCCCGCGCACTTCGGCTTCCACGAGATCTTCCACGTCTGCACGGTGCTCGCCTTCCTGTGCCACTGGACGGGGTGCCTGCTGATCGTCCTGCGGCCGTTCTCACCCTCGCTCGGCGTCCCCTCCTGAGGCCCGCTGCTCGGCATCCAGCTGCTCGTTGATGTCGGCGCGGTAGCCCGCGCGGCGGATGCGGCGCAGCATGTCGATCACGAGGAAGACGACGGCGACCGCGAGAACCAGGATCGCGACGAACCCGAAGACACCGGGCGTGACCAGATCGGCGTCGACCGTCGCCGACGCTGACGGAGTGGCAAGGCCGGCGCTCCACAGCGCTGCGGCGGGGAGAGTCTGCATCGTTCCTCGGTTTCTCGATTCCACCGCCGCGTGCGCAGCGCGTAGCCTGAGATTCCACCCTAGAACTCCCCGACCACCCGAGACCGCCATGACCGACACCGCCGACACCGCCGCCGCGTGGCAGGCGGAGCTCGACGACCGGTACGGCCGCACCCGCGGGCGGCGAACGTGGCTGTGGATCGCGATCGGCATCGTCGTAGCGGCTGCGGCAGGGTGGTGGGGGTGGGGCGTCGTGACGGAAGCCGTCGACGCCGTCGACGTCGACACGACGGCATACTCCGACGTGAGCGCCCACGCGATCACGGTGCAGTTCCAGGTGACGCTGCGATCCGGCGCCGCCGTGACGTGCGCGATCGAGGCGCAGGACGCCGAACACGGGATCGTCGGCTGGCGGATCGTGTCGTACCCGGCCGACGATGCCGTCACTCGCAGCTTCACCGAGACGATTCCCACGGTCGCCGAGCCGACCACGGGTTTGGCGACGTCCTGCTGGATCCCTTAGGCTTGTTCCCAAGAGAAGCGCCCTGGCCGAACGCCGGGGCGTTCGGTTTATCCCGAGGGCTCCCCTCGCGATTGACCCCAGTGATTCACCCCCGACGATTGCCCCCGACGCCAAGGAGAAGACACGTGGCCGAGAACACGGAGACCTTCCTCACCCAGGATGCCTATGACCGGCTCGCCGCCGAGCTGGAGCACCTGTCCACCACGGGCCGCACCGAGATCGCCGCGCGCATCGAGGCGGCACGCTCGGAGGGCGATCTCAAGGAGAACGGCGGATACCACGCGGCCAAGGACGAGCAGGGCAAGCGCGAGGCACGCATCCGCACGCTGCAGCAGCTGCTGAAGGACGCGGTCGTCGGCGAGGCCCCCGAGTCCGACGGCACGGTGAAGAGCGGAACGGTCGTGACGGCGATCATCGCCGGCGGCGAAGAGGTGTTCCTCCTCGGCAGCCGCGAGATCGCGGCGGGGTCCGAGCTCGACGTCTACAGCGAGGCATCACCGCTGGGCGCGGCGATTCTCGGTCTCGCCGAGGGCGAGAGCACGTCGTACACCGCCCCGAACGGCCGCACGATCTCGGTCGAGATCGTCAAGGTCGACACCTACACCGGCCAGTAGCCCGCAGCCTCTCCCCCGCGAAACACCCCGATCCGCGTGAGACACCCCGGCGGCGCGAGGTGTTTCGTGCCGATCGGGGTGTCTCGTCCCGCGCAGCGGGGGGGGAGTCAGGGGCGAGGGCGGAGCTCGGCGCCGGCGTGGGCGAGCTCGACGAGCGCGGCCTGCGACGACTCCTCGGCGACGCCGGCGATCAGATCGGTGAGGATCCGCACGCGCAGGCCGTGCGCGATGGCATCCAGCGCCGACGCCCGCACGCAGTAGTCGGTGGCGATGCCGGAGACGTCGACGTCGGTGACGCCATGCTCCGCGAGGATCGCAGCCGCGGTCGCACCGGCATCCGTCGTGCCCTCGTACAGGGAGTAGGCGGGCTTTCCCTGGCCCTTCTTGACGTGGGCGGTCACACTCGTCGTATCCAGACCCGGGTCGTAGTCGGCGCCGGACGTGCCGGCGATGCAGTGCACGGGCCACGTGTCCACGAAATCGGGCGCACCGCTCAGGGCGATGTGCCCGCCGTTGTCGGAGTCGGGGTCGTGCCAGTCGCGGGATGCCACGATGACGGCGTACTCCCCCGCGTGCGCGGCGAGGTGCGCCGTGATGGCCTCGGCGACCGCGTCACCGCCTGCGACGCCGAGCGCTCCGCCCTCGGTGAAATCGTTCTGGACGTCGACGATGAACAGCGCTCTGGTCATGATCCGAGGCTATCTGTCTCGCGCCCGCGCGTCAGCTTCGACGGCCACCAGATCCACCGGCCGAGGTCGTATGCCGCCGCCGGCACGAGCAGCGAGCGCACGACGAAGGCGTCCAGCAGCACCCCGAAGGCGACGATGAACGCGAGCTGCGCGAGGAACAGGATCGGGATCACCCCGAGAGCCGCGAAGGTCGCCGCCAGCGCGAGCCCCGCCGAGGTGATCACCCCGCCGGTGGCGACGAGTCCGCGCAGGATGCCGGGGCGCGTGTCGTGCTTCACCGTCTCCTCGCGCACGCGCGACATCAGGAAGATGTTGTAGTCGACGCCGAGAGCGACGAGGAAGACGAACCCGTACAGCGGCACCGCGGGGTCCGCCCCGGGGAAGTCGAAGAGGTGGTCGAAGACGAGCGCGCTGATCCCGAGCGCCGCGCCGAACGACACGATGACGCTCGCGATCAGCAGCACCGGAGCGATGACCGCGCGCAACAGCAGCATGAGGATGACGAGGATGACGGCGAGGATCACGGGGACGATGACGGTGCGGTCGCGGATCGACGTGGCGTTCGTGTCGAGGTCGATCGCCGTGGATCCGCCGACGAGCGCCGTGCCCGCGCCGAGCTCGTCGGCGAAGCTCGCGCGCAGCGCGCTGACCGTCTGCTCCGCCTCGAGCGAGTCGGCTGCGGCGCTCAGGGTCACCACCAGCAGCAGGTCGCCGTCGGCGACGGTCGGCTCAGGGGTCGCCGCTCCGGGTGCGCCGGTGGCGGTGTAGACCACCTCGCCATCTGTGAGGTTCACGCCGACCTGGCCCGACGCGGCCTCCTGCGACACCGCGGCAATGGCATCGACCCCATCCGCCTCGGTCAGCAGCTGCACCGCGGCGGCGAGGTCGTCCTGCGGGACGATGACGTACGCCGGGCTGCCCGAACCGGCGGGGAAGTGCTCACCGAGCACCTCCTGGCCGTCCCGCGCCTCGGAGGCGCCCAGCACGAGGTCGCTCTGCGGCACACCGTCGGCCTGCAACTGGAGCAGGCCGGCCGACGCGGCGATCAGCACGAGGGTCGTCACGATCCAGGTCGCGCGGGCGTGCCGTGCGACCAGCCGCGCCTGTCGCGCCCAGAAGCCTGCGACCGGAGCATCGGGGTCCAAGGCCAGGGCGGCCACCCCGTCGGCGGCGGGCTGGAGCCGGCGCTGCTTTCGCGTGGAAGGCTTCGACGTGAACGAATGCGAGGCAGCAGGCTTCGGGATGAACGGCCAGAACGCCGCACGCCCCGTCAGCGCCAGCAGCGCGGGCAGGAAGGTGAGCGCCGACAGCACCGCGAACGCGATCCCGATCGAGGCGATCGGGCCGAGCGCTCGGTTGGTGGCGAGGTCGCTCAGCAACAGACACAGCAGGCCCGCGATCACAGTGCCGCCGGATGCGATGATCGGCTCGAACGCTCCGCGCCAGGCGGCGATCGTGGCATCCCAGCGCCGGTCGCCGCGCGCGATCGCCTCGCGGAACCGCGCGACGTACAGCAGCGCGTCGTCGGTCGCCGCTCCGATGACGAGGATGAACAGGATGCCCTGCACCTGCCCGTTCAGCACGAAAACGCCCGCCTTCGCGAGCCACCACACCGTCAAGAGGGCGACGCACAGCGCGAACGTCGAGGTCATCAGGACGAGGACCGGCAGCAGCGGAGAACGGTAGACGATCACGAGGATGACGAACACCGCGCCGAGCGCGACGCCCAGGAGCAGCCCGTCGATGCCGAGGAAACCGGCCACGAGGTCGGCGGTGAACCCCGCGGGGCCGGTGACCCAGGCATCCAGCCCGCTCGGCAAGTTCTCGTCGATCGCGGCGCGCACCGACTCGACGGTCTCACCCACGTCCCCCGAGGAGTCGATCGGGACGAACAGCTCCAGCGCCTCGCCGTCGTCGGAGGCGAGGGCGGGCGAGAGCTCCCCCACGCCGTCGACCTCGCCGAGCGCGGCCACGAGCGTGTCGGCGTCGGCCAGCTGCGTCTCGGTGAGGGTGCCGTCGCCGGTGATGACGACGACGGCGGGAATCGTGTCGCCGCCGGTGAAGTCGGTGAGCCGTTCCTGCACTTGGGTCGACTCCGCCGATGAGGGCAGGAAGCTCGACTGGTCGTTGGTTGCGACCTCGTCGACCCTGCCGAAGTACGGGCCGCCGATCGCGCCTCCCGCGAGCCACACGAGCACGAGCACGGCGGGGATGCCGATGCGCAGCCATCGCGTGGGCTGGTCGACACGAGGCGCCATATTGCTAGATTATCTAGCAACGAGGGATTCCGGAAGCGCCGCCGCGGAACGCGATCAGCCACCGAGGAAGTACCGCACCCAGCCCGCGATGACGCAGACTCCGCCGAGGGCGAGCATGCCGGCTGTGGCGAACGCCAGGGTCCGCAGCCCTCGTGGACGGCGCGTGAGGCGCATGCGGCCGTTGCGGCCGTAGCGGTACCAGATGGATGCCTCGCTCCGGCCGGCGAGCGCCGCGGCATCCGCAGGGCTCGCGATCGCGCTGTTGACATTCCCGTCGGCGTCGAACCAGCGCACGATCGTGTCACCGCCCTCGCGATCGACGATCGCCTCGGCGGCAAGCCACGTGCCGTCGAGCGCCCAGACGACGACCAGCGCGATCGCCAGCACCGCCCCGGCACCCAGGCTGATCCAGGTGAAGAGCGTGAGCAGCGCGTCGACGGCGGCGGAGGCTGGCATAGCGGCGCCAGTCTAACCGCGACGCCGGGGGGCGAGGCGGTGGTGAGGCGGAGAGCGGCCCGGGAGGAGATTTCGCTTCGGGGGGACCTATCCGCGCGATTCGGTCCTCCCGAACGGAAATCTCCTCCCGAACCGCGACCGGATGTCATCCGGCCACCCGAGTGGCCGTGAAGAGCCGCCTAAGGGAATCGAACCCTTGACCTATTCATTACGAGTGAATCGCTCTGCCGTCTGAGCTAAGGCGGCGCAGGGCGCAAGCGCCATGCACGAAGATCGATCTTACAGTGTCGGCAGGCGTGCCGCGAACCGTCACTCGGAGCAGGTCAGGCCGTCTTCGGGCACGGTGCCGTCGACGAGATAGTCCTCGACGGCGGCGTCGACGCACGCGTTGCCCTTGTTGTAACCGGTGTGCCCCTCCCCCTCGCGGGTGACGAGCACGCCGCTCGACAGCTGGTCGGCGAGCGACACCGACCACTCGTACGGCGTCGCGGGGTCGTTCGTGGTGCCGACGACGACGATCGGGGCGGCGCCCTCGGCCGTGATCTCCTCCCGCACGCCCGTCGCCTCGAAGGGCCAGCTCTCGCACACGTCGACACCGCTCCAGTACGGCGCGATCGTGGGCGCCTGTTCCGCGATGAGCGCGTCTGCGGCATCCTCATCTTCCTGCGACGTGTCGAGCGGGTAGTCCATGCAGTTGTAGGCGTCGAACGCCTCGGTCGAGTTGTCCTCATAGGTGCCGTCGGTGTCGCGGCCGTAGTAGAAGTCGGCCAACAGGAACGCGACGTCTGGGTCGCCCGAGAGGGCGTCGGAGAGCGCCTGGGTCAGGTAGGGCCAGCTGTCCTCCGAGTACAGCGCCGCGATGATCCCGATCAGCAGCGCGTCGGCCCCGAGCATGCGGCCGTCCGAGGCCGCCAGCGGCTGCGCGTCGACGCTCGCCAGCAGCGTGCCGAGATCAGCCATGGCGTCATCGACCGTGCCGCCGAACGGACAGTCGCTATCGCCGAGACAGTCGGCCATGTAGGCGCGCAGCGCCGACTCGAACCCGATCGCCTGCGTCGTGCCGACCTCGAGCCCCGATATCGACGGGTCGATCGCACCGTCGAGCACGAGGCGGCCTACCCGCTCGGGGAACAGCTTCGCGTAGGTCGCGCCGAGGAACGTACCGTAGGAGTAGCCGAGGTAGTTGAGTTTCTCGTCGCCGAGCACAGCGCGCAGCAGGTCCATGTCGCGCGCCGCGTTGTCGGTCGTGATGTAGGCGAGGATGCCATCCGAGTTCGCCTCGCACGCCGCGGCGAACTCCTCGTTGCGCTCGGTGAGCTCGGCCGTCCACCCCTCGCTGTCGCGGGCGTCGGCGGGGATGTCGAACAGGTAGGCATCCATGTCGGTCGCATCCAGGCAGCTGACCGCGCTCGAGCGGCCCACTCCGCGCGGGTCGAAGCCGATGACGTCGTAGACGTCGGACAGGGCCGTGCCGACCGCGTAGGAGGCGGAGTCGGCGATCATGTCGTATCCGCTCGCCCCTGGGCCGCCGGGATTGGTCAGCAGCGACCCGATCGCGTCGCCGTCGGTCGCAGCGCGGCGGATGAGGGCGAGCTCGATCGTGCCGGCCGACGGGTCGGACCAGTCCAGCGGCGCGGTCACGGTCGTGCAGTCGTACACGCCGTCGTCGGCCCCTGTGCAGGCTTCCCAGTCGAGAGTCTGCGCGTAGAACTCCTCGAACCCTTCGGGGGCGCCGTCTGCCGCCGGGGTGTGGCTGGCGGCCGCCGACGCGGTGGTGCTCTCGGTCGGGGAGGTCGCGGAGAGGCATCCGGACAGCAGCGTCGCCGTCACGGCGATGCCTGCCACGGCGACGAGGGCACGAGGAATGGTTTTCACGGGATCCTTCCGCTCGCGACGGTCACGAGCAAACTCTCCAGGGCGAGGGCCGGCGCCGCGTTGCCCTCGAGGGCGGTGCGGGTCGCCGAGAGGCGGTCGAGCACGACGATGGTGCGCTCGGGAGTCCAGGCGGCGGCGCGCACGGCGAGCACGTCGGTGAGCTCGCGGTTGATGAGGTCGCCCCGCTGCCCGAACTGCAGCATGAGGATGTCGCGGAACATCGACTCGAGGTCGGTGAGCACGCGGTCGATGCCGTCGCGCAGGCTCCGCGTCGCGCGGCGCTTCTGCTCGTCCTCGAGGGCGCTGAGCTGGCCGCGCACGGCGGGCGGGAGCGCAGATCCCGGTGCGACGCCGAGCGTGCGCAGCAGCGTCTCGCGCTCGGCGGCGTCACGCTCGGCGGTCAGCGCCTTGGCATCCTCGGTCGCCAGCTGCACGATGCGGGCCGCGGTCTCCACGGCGGTCGCCACTCCCCGCACGGCCAGCACGGCGCGCAGCGTCTCATCGCGACGGATACGCGCGCTCTCGTCGGTCGCGAGACGGACGGCCATGCCGATGTGTCTCTGCGCGAGGCGCGCGGACTGCTCGGCGACCGCCTCGTCGGCGCCCGTGCGGGCCACGATGAGCCGCGCGACGTCGGCGATGGCGGGCTCACGCAGCCGCAGCGTGCGCACGCGGGAGCGGATGGTCGGCAGCAGGTCGGCCTCGCTGGGCGCGCAGAGGATCCACACGGTGCGCTCGGGCGGCTCTTCGAGGGCCTTCAGCAGCACGTTCGAGGTGCGCTCGACCATGCGATCGGCATCCTCCACGACCAAGACCCGGTAGCGCCCGAGCGACGGCGAGAAGTAGGAGCGCTCGACGAGCATGCGAGCGTCGCTGATCGAGATGATGACGCCCTCGGTGCGCAGCGCCGTGAGGTCGGGATGGGTGCCGGCGAGCACCTGGCGCATCGCGGCCTCGTCGCCGGGCTCGGCGATCAGCGCGGCGGCGAACGCGTGCGCGAGCGTCGAGCGGCCGGACCCCGCAGGCCCCGTGATGAGCCACGCGTGCGCGAGCTGGGCGGGGTCGGATGCCGCGGCCTGCAGCTGGCGCAGCGCCTCGTCCTGCCCCCAGACCTCGCCCCACGGCACGGCACCCGTCGAGAGGGGGTGTGCCGTGATCATGCCGACCAGCCTACGTCGTGCCTCCGACAGGCCGTCCCGGCGGTCGCCGTCGCACTTCGGCAGGCGCTTGAACACAGTGCGAGCCGAGCGTGACTGTGCTGGGGGGACTGCCGAACCATCGCATCCCGGCCCGGCAGTCGCTTACGCACAGTGCGGCGATGGTGAGACCGTGCCGGAGGGACTGCTGAAGTAGCGCGCTCAGGGCAACGCGGCGGCGACCCGCTCGCGCACGGCGTCGGCGAGCTCGGCGGGGGGGCGGGTGGCGTCGAGCACCAGGAAGCGCTCGGGCTCGGCCGCAGCGAGCGCGAGAAAGCCGCGGCGCACGCGCTCGTGGAACTCCGCCTTCTCGGCCTCGAGCCGGTCGAACGGCTTGTCCGCCGCGTCCAGACGCGCGCGAGCGGATGCCGGGTCGAGGTCGAGCAGCACGGTGAGATCGGGGAGCGCGCCCTCGGCCGCCCACAGCGACAGGTCGCGGATCTGCACGGCATCCAGCACCCGCCCCGCGCCCTGATAGGCGACCGACGAGTCGAGGTAACGGTCCTGGATCACGACCTCACCCCGATCGAGCGCCGGCCGGACGAGGGTCGCGACGTGCTGGGCGCGGTCGGCGGCGTACAGCAGAGCCTCGGCGCGCGGGGCGATCTCGCCGCGGTGGTGCAGCACGATGTCGCGGACGAGCGCGCCGACCTCGGTGCCGCCGGGCTCGCGCGTGCGCACGACGGTGCGCCCCGCCTCACGCAGCCACTGCTCCAGCAGCGCCGCCTGGGTCGTCTTGCCTGCGCCGTCGCCGCCCTCGAAGGTCACCCAGAGGCCGGAGGTCATTTCCGGGAGATCATTTCTTAGCGGCGGTCTTGCGCACGGGCGCCCGGCGCGTCGTGCGCTTGGGGGCAGGCCCCTTCGCGCGCTTGTCGGCGAGCATCTGCACCGCGATCTCGAACGTGATGTCGTCGGCGGTCTGGCCGCGCGGGATCGTCACGTTCGTCGTCCCATCGGTGACGTACGCGCCGAAGCGGCCGTCCTTGATGCGGACCGGCTTGCCGCTGACCGGGTCAGCCTCGAACTCCTTGAGCGACGTCGAAGCCCGGTTCGCGTACTTGGGCTGCGCATAGATCTCCAGCGCCTGCTCGAGCGTGATGTCGAAGATCTGGCTCTCGCTCTGCAGCGACCGCGAGTCGGTGCCCCTCTTCAGATACGGGCCGTACGGGCCGTTCTGCGCCGTGATCGGCGAACCGGTCTCGGGATCGGTCCCGACCGTGCGCGGCAGCGAGAAGAGCTTCAGCGCGGTGTCGAGGTCGATCGTCTCGGGCGACATGCTCTTGAACAGCGACGCCCGGCGGGGCTTGGGCGCCTCGACCTTCTTGGTGCGCTTCTTCGGGGCATCCGGGTCCACGACGGGCTCAGGCTCCGCGGGCAGCACCTCTTCGAGATACGGACCGAACCGGCCGTCCTTCACGACGATGTCGCGGCCGGTCTCGGGGTTCTGACCGAGCACGCGGTCGCCCGCGATCGGCGCGTCGATGAGCTCGCGCGCCTTCTCGGGCGTCAGCTCGTCGGGGGCGAGGTCGGCGGGGACGTTCACGATGCGCGACGTGCCGTCGCCGTTCGGCACGTCGAGATACGGCCCGTAGCGGCCGAACCGCAGCGTCGCGACGTCGCCGATGCGGGTCGCGTTGATCTCGCGCGCGTCGATCTCGCCGAGGTTGTCGAGGATGTTCCGCAGGCCCACCTGGTCGTCGGAGCCGAAGTAGAACTCGTTGAGCCACTCGACGCGCTGCTGCTCGCCGCGCGCGATCGCGTCGAGGTCGTCTTCGAGCGCGGCCGTGAAGTCGTAGTCGACGAGGTCGGCGAAGTGCTGCTCGAGCAGGCGCACGACGCTGAACGCGAGCCAGCTGGGCACGAGGGCCTGACCGCGCTTGGAGACGTATTCCCGATTGATGATGACGTCGATGATGCTCGCGAACGTCGAGGGGCGACCGATGCCCTTCTCCTCGAGCGCCTTGACGAGGCTCGCCTCGGTGTAGCGGGGCTTGGGGCTCGTCGCGTGGCCCTTGGGCTCGACCTCACGCAGGTCCAGCACGTCGCCGACGGAAAGCTGCGGCAGCGACTGGTCGTCGGAACGGTCGGCGTCGCTGCGCTTCTCGTCGCGGCCTTCCTCGTAGGCCTCGAGGAAACCCTTGAAGGTGTACACGGTGCCGGATGCCGTGAACGAGGCGAGGCGGCCGGCGGCATCGGCCTCGAGCGTCACGGTCGTCGTCTCGTACTTCGCGTCCGACATCTGGGAGGCGATCGCGCGCTTCCAGATGAGGTCGTAGAGGCGCAGCTCGTCGCGGTCGAGGGCGGATGCCACCGACGACGGCGTGCGGAAGGTGTCGCCCGACGGGCGGATCGCCTCGTGCGCCTCCTGCGCGTTCTTGCTGTTGTTGCGGTAGGCGCGCGGGTTCGGCGGCACGGCGCGGTCGCCGTAGAGGGCGACCGCCTGCGTGCGCGCGGCCGCGACGGCCTGCGTCGACAGCGCCGTCGAATCGGTGCGCATATAGGTGATGTAGCCCTTCTCATAGAGCCGCTGCGCGACGCCCATCGCGTGCTTGGCGCTCATCGAGAGCTTGCGGCCCGCCTCCTGCTGAAGGGTCGAGGTCGTAAACGGCGGCTTGGGGCTGCGGGTGCCGGGCTTGGCCTCGACCGAGACGACGACGGCCTCGCCGGTCGCCTCCAGGGCCGCGGCGAGCTCGCGCGCCTGCGTCTCACCGAGGACGACGACGGCCTTTTTGAGCTGCCCGGCGTCGTCGAAGTCGGTGCCACGGGCAAGGGGCGCCCCGTCGAGGCGCGCGAGCCGGGTCGCGAAAGAGTCGTCACTGCCGCTTCCGCGGGCGGCCGCGACCGCCTCCACGTCCCAGTAGCCGGCCGAGACGAAAGCGATGCGCTCACGCTCGCGGTCGACGACGAGGCGGGTCGCAGCCGATTGCACGCGCCCGGCAGAGGTGCCCTGGCCGACCTTGCGGCGGGTGACGTCGGAGACGTCCCAGCCGTAGAGACGGTCGAGGATGCGGCGGGTCTCCTGCGCGTCGACGAGGGCGAGGTCGAGGTCTCGGGTGTTGTCGACGGCGGCGCGGATGGCATCCTTCGTGATCTCGTGGAACACCATGCGCTTGACGGGCACCTTGGGCTTCAGGGCCTGCAGCAGATGCCACGCGATGGCCTCGCCCTCGCGGTCCTCATCGGTCGCGAGCAGGAGTTCGTCGGCGTCCTTGAGCGCACGCTTGAGCTCGGCGACGGTCTTCTTGCCGCGGTCGCTCTCGACGTAAAGGGGAGTGAAGCCGTTCTCGATGTCGATGGAGTACTTGCCGACCGAGGTCTTCTTCAGCTCGGCGGGGATGTCCTTCTTGTCGGCGAGGTCACGGATGTGGCCGACCGAGCTGAGCACCTCGTAGCCGTCGCCCAGGTATCCCTGGATCGACTTCATCTTCGTCGGCGACTCGACGATGACGAGCTTCTTGCCCGACGGCACGCTCGCCTTCTTCGCGCGCGCCGTCTTGGCGCTCGCCTTGGTGCTCTCAGCCACGTGGCGTCCTTTCTCCGATGCACACCATACACACGTGCCGGACATGAGAGGGCTGAACGCGGCGGCGAGACGCCCGCGCGTCAGCCCACGCCCTCAGGGCGCAGCGGCGGGGTCGGGACCGGCCCGCGCTCGCGCCTCGGCGGCGAACGGCCCCGATCCCACCCGCACCCGCACCGTCGCGGTCACCCCGTCGAGGTCGCACGAGAGCACGACGGCGCCGGATGCCGCAGCGACGCTGCTCGCCAGCTCGCACGGGACGCCGCCGACAGCGCCGGTCGCACCGTCGGCGGCAGCGAGCGCTGCGGCATCCGCCGCCCCCGCCGCACGCGCGGCCCGCACCGACGCGGCACCCGTGGCGGCGACACCGACGGCGATCGCGGCCGTGATCGCGAGGACCCCGACACCCATCGCCGCGCCGGCCATCAGCGACCTCCGGACAGCGCGCACGAGCGCGCCGTGAGGTCGGGGAGCGGAAGCAGCGGCACGCTCGCCGGTGCCGACGCGGTGACGCAGACGAGGTCGCCCTCCGTCGAGACGGCGCTCACCACGCCATCCGCGACCGCTGCGACGATGCCGTCCACGCGGGCATCGGACTCGCCGCGAGCCGCGAGCCGGGCCGCCTGCGCGGCGCCCTGCTCGAGTCGCACCTGGCGACCGGATGCCGCGAGGGCACCGGCCGCCAGGGCGATCACCAGGACGACAGCCGGCGCGACGACCGCGAACTCGGCGGTCGCCGACCCTCGATCGCCGCGCACGATCACGCCACCGTCAGAGCGCGGCGGACGAGGTCGGTGAGGATGCCCCGCACCTCATCGGAGCGCATGATGACCACGAGCAGGCCGGCGAACGACACCGCGGCCATCGTCGCGACGGCGTATTCGGCGGTGGCGGCGCCGGTCTCGTCGCCGTAGAGCTGTGCGCTGCGGCGACGGGTCAGGGGCGGGAGCGGCGGGGGCCCGCCCGCACGGTCGCGGGCGGCGCGGGCGTTGGGGATCGGGATGATGGTCATGTGTGACTCCTCGTTCTCTCTGGATGGACGGGCACGATCAGGGGGCTATCGGCGGGGCGGCGAGCACGGGGGCAGCGCCGGACAGGACCGACAGCAGCATCGGCCCCACGCCGAGCAGGAGGAACGCGGGCAGCGTGCACAGCCCCATCGGCAGCAGCAGCCGCGACCCGAGCCGGGCGGCGCGCAGGCGCCCCTCCGTGCGGCCGCGACGGCGGGCGTCGGCTGCGTGCGCACGCAGCAGTTCGACGGCGGGCGCTCCCGCCTTCTGCGACAGGGCGAGGGTCTCGCGGACGTCGGAGCCGGGATGACCGCCGCCCGCGTCGGCGACGACCGCGAGGGCGCGATCGACCGACACCCCGGCAGACAGGGCGATCGCGACCGTCTCGGCCTGAAGCCCGGCAAGCTCGGCATCCGGCTGCGCCTTCGCCACGAGCCGCGCGCTCCAGCGCCGGGCGACGAGCATGAGCACGAGACCCGCGACGACGCATACGATGCCGGGCGGGCTCGCGAGCGTCGGGAGCACGTCGAACCCGAGGGCGGCGCCCAGGCCGATCGCGACCAGCGGAAGCCAGGCCACGAGCCGCGCCGTCGCGGCGGGATCGGCGAGCGCGACCGCGACGTCGTCGCGCGTCTCCTGCGCGTCGCGCAGCGCGTCGGCGAACCGGCGCAGGCTCGCCGCGAGCGGCGCACCGACCGTCTCGGCCACCCGCCAGGCCACCGCGACCTGCCGCCACGGCCCGCCGCGCCCGGCGAGCACGTCTGAGACGCCGACGCCCGGCAGCGCAGCGGCGACGTCTGCGGCAGCCTCGTCCCCGGCATCGGCGAGCAACCGCCACGCACGCGGCGGGGCGACGCCCGCTTCCAGGAGCACGGCCAGGCGCTGCACCGTGGCAACCCCGGCGGCCGCCTGCGCGGCATCCGCTCCCTGGGCCCTTCTGCGGAGCGCTTTCATGCGATCGCCTCCACGGCGAGCCGGCCGTCGTCGAGCACGGGCCGGGCGAACCCGGCGATCCGCCGGACGCCGTCGGCGCCGCGCTCGACGTGGATGACGACGCCTATCGCACTGGTGACCTGGCGCGCCGTCGCACGGTCGTCCATTCCGGCGAGGGCGCCGAGCGCGTCGAGGCGGGCCGGCAGATCGCGGATGCTGCCGGCGTGCACCGTGCCCGCTCCGCCCGCGTGGCCGGTGTTGAGAGCGGTGAGCAGCTCGCGCACCTCCTCGCCGCGACACTCCCCCACGACGAGACGGTCGGGTCGCATGCGCAGAGCCTCGCGCACGAGCCGGGCGAGCGACACCGCGCCGGCGCCCTCGAGATTGGGCTGGCGCGCCTCCAGGCGAACGTGGTGCGGATGCCGGATCCGCAGCTCCGCGACATCCTCGATCGTCACGATGCGCTCGCTCTCGGGGACGCGCCCGAGGAGAGCCGCAAGCAGCGTCGTCTTGCCTGCGCCGGTCGCACCCGTCACGAGAAGATTGGCGCGCTGGGCGACGAACGCCTCCAGGCGGGCGGCGGTGGCGGCGTCGAACATGCCGCGACGGCCCAGGTCGTCGAGGTCGGGCAGCTCGACCTGCGGCAGCCGGATCGAGATCGCCGCGCCGGAGCACGCGATGGGAGGCAGCACGGCGTGGACACGCGCGCCGTGCTCCCAGCGGACGTCGACGACGGGTGCGCCGTCGTCGAGATGCCGCCCGCCGACGCCGATCAGCGAGACGGCGAGCGCGCGCAGTTCGTCGGCGCCGGCCCGCCAGCCCGGCACCGGCTCGACGCCGTTGCCGCGATCGACGAACAGCCCGTCGTCGCCGTTGACGAAGACATCCGTCACCGCGGGGTCCGCCAGCACCTCCCGTAGCGGTGCGAGCGCGGGGTGGTCGGGCAGCGCTCGGCGTCGCTCGACAGGGAGCGCGGCGCTCGATGCTCTGCGAGGGCGGACGATGAACGGCTCGGACATGCCCCGACGGTAGGCCGGCAGGCGGCGCGGCGACACGCTGCCGAGTGGATCGGTGGACAGATCCGCGAACTCGCGCCCTGGGGAGGAGGCGATGGCAACGCGGCGGGCGGCGGCTCGCGCTGCAGAAAGCTGCTCGCGCTGCGCGGTTTTCCGCAGCGCGAGCAGTTTTCGACCGCGCGAGCGGCCCCGGGCCGTTCGGGGGATGCCGCAGGCCGCAGCCTCAGGGGGCGCCGAACCCGTAGCCTTCGAGGATCTCCTGACCCTCGTCGCCGAGCACGAAGGCGACGAACGCCGCCGCGGCGTCGGGGTTGGGGGCATCGGCCAGGGCGACGATCGGGTAGCGGTTGACGACGTCGGCGGCGCCTTCGGGGACGAAGCTCTCGACGTCGTCGTCGCCGATGACGTCGGTCGCGTAGACGAGCCCCGCGTCAGCCTCGCCTGCGGCCACCTTCGTCAGCACCGCCGTGACGTTCTGCTCGAGGCTCGCGGGCGTCACGGTCACCCCCGCGTTCTCGAGCAGGGTCTCGGATGCCGCGCCGCACGGCACCTCGGGCGCGCACAGCACCACCGTGACGTCGTCGCCAGCGAGGTCGGCGAGTTCCTCGACACCGCCCGGGTTGCCCTCCGGCACCGCGACGACAAGCGTGTTCGAGGCGAACAGCTCGGCGGAGCCTGCGAGGGAGGCATCCGTCACCTTCGCCATGTTGCTCTCGTCCGCCGATGCGAACACATCGACCGACGCGCCCTCGATGATCTGCGTCGCGAGCGTCGATGAGCCGTCGTACGTGATCGGGAGCACATCGACGCCGGGGTGCTCGGCCTCGAAGGCCGCCGCGATGTCGTCGAACGCCGACCCGAGCGAGGCGGCAGCGTACACCGTCAGCTCCCCCGAGATGTCGGCCGCCGACGAGCTCTCCAGCCCCGGCGACGAGGTGCCGCTCGTGCAGCCGGCGAGAAGCAGGACGGATGCCGCGAGAGCGGCGGCCACGGGAGCAGGTGCCACGCGGGTGAGGCGGGAGCGCATGTCAGCCTTTCGGGGTCTCGACGATGACGGTGGTGGCCTTGACGACGGCGGTCGCGAGCGACCCGGGCTCCAGGCCCAGTTCGCGGGCGGCTTCGGCCGACATGAGCGAGACGATCCGGTGCGGGCCCGCCTGGATGTCGACCTGCGCCATCACCCCGTCCGTCTGCACGCGCGTGACGAGCCCGGTGAAGCGATTGCGCGCGCTGGAGAGCACGTCGGGCTCGGGCGGGGCTGCGGCGAGCGCGACCGCGCGCTCGGCGAGCGCGGCACCCGGGATCGTCGCGGGGCTGCCCTCGGAGGGGAGCAGCCCCTGGTCGATCCAGCGCCTCACGGTGTCGTCGCTGACGCCGAGCAGCCGAGCAGCCTCGGAGACGCGGTAGCGGTGCACAAGGCGAGAATATCACCGTATATTCGATGCTATCTCGATATTTTCTCCGCAATTGCGTGCACACGAAGTGGCGTTTGCGCCGGCGAAGCGATCCGGTCACCCGCGAGCAGGTCGACGCGGAAGTCGTGCTCCATCTACGAAACGCCCCCGCCGGGCACCCTCGCCCCGGGCGAGTCCGCAGCCGCCGAAGACGCACACGGATCGGGGGTGGTCCACTCATGTCAACCTCACCCCGGCAGAGGCCACGCCCACGGTGGCGATGTGCGAACAGGTCACATCCATGTCGATCACCCGGATCACACGCATTGACCCGAGCCCCTATCCCGCTCAGTTCGTCGAGCGGGTCCACGAGATTCTGACGCTGCTCACGGGAGGGCGGCGAGGGCGAAACGCCACCGACTCACGTCGCACAGCGCCCCCGGCGACCCTCGCCCGCCGCGCGTACCCTGGAAGGGTGCCGCTGCCCCCGCTCGTCGACCCCGCCGCCGCGCTCTCCGCGCGCGAGCGGGAGCGCACGGCCCGCCATCTGGCGCTGGCGGGGCTCGGCGAGCTCGGACAGCGCCGGCTCGCCGCCGCACACGTCGCCGTCGTGGGGGCGGGCGGGCTCGGATCGCCGGTCGTGCTCGCACTCGCGGCAGCGGGAGTGGGCTCGCTCACGGTGATCGACGACGACGTCATCGAGCTCTCCAATCTGCAGCGCCAGGTCATGCACCGGCGCGAGGATGCCGGAACGCTCAAGGCCGACTCGGCGGTGCGCGCCGCCGCCGCGCTCTCCGACACGCGGGTGATCCCCGTGGCACGGCGTCTCACCGCCGCGAACGCACAGGAGCTGCTCGCGCACGCCGATATCGTGATCGACGGGTCAGACCTGTTCGCAACCCGCGAGGCCGTCGCCGCGGCGACGGACCGTCTCGGCATCCCGCTCGTGTGGGGCACCGTGCAGGAGTTCGACGCGCAGGCGACCGTCTTCTGGAGCGCGCCGCCCGCGGGGCGCGACCCCGTCGTCCTCGCCGACCTCTACCCGCCCGGCAGCGCGGGCGCCGTGCCGACGTGCGCCGAGGTCGGCGTGCTGGGCGCGCTGTGCCTGCAGGTGGGGTCGCTGCTGGCCCTGGAGGCGATCAAGCTCATCGCGGGCATCGGCGAGCCGCTGCTGGGCCGCGTGCTCGTGATCGATGCCCTCGGCGCACGCCAGCGCGAGGTTCCGCTGCGCGGAGCGCGGGCGAGCGCGTCCGCACCGCCGACCGGCTCCTCCCCCGGCCCGATCCGGGTCGTCACCCCCGACGACCTCGACCGCCTCGATGATGCGACGATCCTCGACGTGCGCGAGACACACGAGGTCGCGACGGGGACGATCCCGGGCGCCGTCCACCTGCCGCTCGACCTCTTGCTCGCCGACCCCTCGGCCGTGCGGGGGCCGGTCGTCGTGGTGTGCCAGAGCTCCGTCCGTGCCCGCCGCGCCGCCGAGGCGCTACGCGCGGCAGGCGTGGAGGCTGCGGTCCTCGCCGGCGGCATGCGGGCGTGGTGCACTCACGCGCGCGCGGTGGTCGGGTGAGCGGCCTGCGCAGTGTCGAGGAGCAGCTCGCCCTCGTCCTCTCCTCCGCGCGAGCGCTGCCCACGACGACGCTGCCGCTCGCCGAGGCATCCGGTCGGACGCTCCGCGAACTCGTGCGCGCCCGCGTCGACATCCCCGTCTTCGACAACTCCGCGATGGACGGCTTCGCCGTGCGCTGGGCAGACGTGCGGGATGCCTCGCCGAAGGCCCCGGCGCGCCTGCGGGTGGTCGCCGACCTCCCCGCGGGCACGCCGCTCGACCCGCCGCTGGCGCCGGGCGAGGCCGCGCGGATCATGACCGGGTCGCCGGTGCCGACCGACGCCGACGCGATCGTCCCGTTCGAGGACACGGTCGGCGGCCTCGCCGACTCTCTCGGCGAGATCGTCGTGACCGCCGCTCCCGCAGGGCCCGGCACCTTCGTGCGGCGCCGCGGCTCCGACACGGCGGTCGGCGACGAGATCCTGCCCGCGGGCGTCGAGCTGCGGGCACTGCAGCTCGCGGCGGCCGCCGCGGCGGGGGTCGCAGCGGTCGTCGTCTCCGAGCGCCCGCGCGTCGCGATCGTCTCGACCGGCTCCGAGCTGCGGGCTCCGGGCTCGAGGCTGGAGCGGGGGCAGATCCCCGACTCCAACGGCGAGCTGCTGACCGCGCTCGCGACCGAGAACGGGTGCGAGGTCGTGCTGCGCGAGACCGTCCCCGACGGTGTCGACGGCGGCGGCGACGGCCCGACCCGGGCGATCGCGGAGGCCACGGCGCGCGGCGCGCACGTCGTCGTCTTCTCGGGAGGGGTCAGCGCCGGCGCTTACGAGGTGGTGAAGAACACCCTTTCTGGCACGATGCAGTTCGCCCGCGTCGCGATGCAGCCCGGCAAGCCGCAGGGGTTCGGGGTGACCGGCGACGGCATGCTGCTGTTCGGGCTCCCCGGCAACCCCGTGAGCGCCGCGGTCTCGTTCGAGGTCTTCGTGCGCCCGGCTCTGCTTGCCCTGCAGGGGCGGATGCCGGTGACCCGCCCGCTCGTCCGCCTGCCGGCGGCGACCGCGTGGCGCACGCCGCCGGGGCGGCGCCAGTATCTGCCCGCGACCGTCGACCGCTCCGACCCCGCTCAGTGGACCGTCGCCCCCGCGACGACGGGCGGCTCGGCGTCGCACCTCGCGGGCGGGCTGGCACGAGCGGATGCCTACGCCGTCGTCCCCGCCGAGGTCGACGCGATCGCCGCCGGCGACCTCGTCGATGTCATGCTGATCTCATGAGCACGACCCCGACCCCCCGTTTCACGCACCTCGACGCGGCGGGCCACGCACGCATGGTCGACGTCACCGAGAAGCAGCCCACCGTCCGCTCGGCGACGGCGCGCGGGAAGGTGCGCTGCTCCCCCGAGGTCGTCGCGGCGCTGCGCGACGGGGCTGTGCCCAAGGGCGACGTCCTCGCCGTCGCGCGCATCTCCGGCATCCAGGCCGCCAAGCGCACGCCCGAGCTGCTGCCGCTCGCGCACGTCATCGGCGTCCACGGCGCGACGGTCGATCTCGAGGTCACGGACGACGGCGTCGAGATCGAGGCGACCGTCCGCACCGCCGATCGCACGGGCGTCGAGATGGAGGCGCTCACCGCCGTCACGGTCGCGGCCCTCGCGGTCGTCGACATGGTCAAGGGCCTCGACAAGGCGACAGCGATCGACGACGTGCGCCTCGTGCGCAAGACCGGCGGCAAGAGCGGCGACTGGGTTCGGGCGGGCGAGTGATGGCGCAGGTCCGCTACTTCGCCGCGGCGGAAGAGGCCGCGGGCACTCCCGAGGAGAGGCGAGGCGAGGCGACCCTCGGCACCCTGCGCGCGGCGATCGTCGCCGACCACCCCGGGCTCGCAGGCATCCTGCCACGATGCGCCGTGCTCGTCGACGGGGCCCGAGTGCGCGACGACACCGCCCTCGAACCCGACACCCTCGTCGACGTGCTGCCGCCGTTCGCAGGCGGGTGAGCACGTCGCGGGCGGGGGTGCGACCTCACCGTCCACCGAGACTGCGTTCTGACGCCGAGACCGCGGGGCACACGCGCAGTTTCGGCGCGCGAACGCAGGCTCGCCGAGCCCACGGAGCCCCCACCATAGTTAGCATCACAATGCTAGAATGCGGTCGTGCGCACCATCACCATGACCGAGCTCAACCAGCGAGTATCTGCCGTCACGCGGGAGGTGATCGAGAAGGGCGAGCCGGTGCGAGTGACGAACCGCGGTCGCGTGGTGCTGCGTCTCGTCCCCGAGCCGGCGCGAGACGGCAGCCCGCTGGACGCTCTCATCGCGGCAGGGGTGGCATCCCCACCGACGCGACCGGCTCGCCGCCGAGGCGCTCAGCCGCCGGTGCCGCTGTCTCGCGGTCTCGACGAGATCCTCCGGGAAGTCAGCGGTGACATCGAGATCTGAGCCGGGGATGCCACGGCTCTGGTACCTCGACTCGTCGGTCGCGCTGCGCATTTTTCTGGCGCACAGCCCGAGTGCGGTGGTGTGGTTCGACACGCGCATCGAGGCAGGCGACACGTTCGTCTCGTCACGACTTCTCGAGCTGGAGACCGTGCGGGTGCTGCGGCGCGAATCGATCGACACTGCCCTCGCGGAGGAGTTCGTCGCTGAGCTTGCGCTCTTGTCGGTCGATGACCGCCTCATCACTGAAGCGGCGGCGATCCGCCCGCACGTCAAGTCCCTCGACGCGCTGCATCTGGCGAGTGCACAACGCCTCGGCGCCGGGGCGGTGACGGTCGTCACCCACGACGCGAACCTCGCCCAGGTCGCCGAGTATCTCGGCTTCGACGTCTACGACCCCGTCGAGTAGACGCGTGACCCCGCCGGCGGGCTCCAAAAGGCGGACTCCAAATGACGGCGTGGGATAATTTCTCAGCAGAGTTCACAAATACGATCGGCAGGATGCCGTCCGCGCACCGCTCTCGAGACCGGAAGGAACCTCATGTCCGAAGTGCCCGAAACTCCCCGTCCGCTGACGGCGAAGAACACCATCGCGCAGTGGCTCGACCACCCCGCCGGTGCGCCCGTGATCGGCGCGCTGCTGTCGTCGATGGGGCAGGGCGACGAGGTCCTCGCCCAGATCCGAGGGCTGCCGCTGGAGACGCTCGCCGCGATGAGCCAGGGAAAGCTGAGCCAGGAGACCATCGACGACCTGGTGCGGCAGGCCAACGGCGGCATCCTGCCCGAGGCGACGACGGCTGCTGCTGCGGCATCCGCCCGCTTCGCGGGGAAGACGGTCATCGTCACCGGCGCGGGCTCCGGCATCGGCAAGGCGACGGCGCAGCGGATCGTCGCGGAGGGCGGGCGCGTCGTCGCCGTCGACATCGCCGCCGACCGGCTGGATGCCTTGGCCGCCGCCTCTCCCGCCGGCTCCGTTGTCACCGTCGCCGGCGACATCACGATCGACGACGACGTCGCGCGCATCGTCGACGCCGCCAGAGATGGGATCGACGGAGGCCGGATCGACGGGCTGGCCAACATCGCCGGGATCATGGACGGGATGCTGCCCCTGCACGAAGCGGGCAACGAGGTCTGGGACCGCGTGATCGCCGTCAACGTCACAGGAACGTTCAAGCTCAGCCGCGCGGTGCTGCCCGGCATGCTCGCCGCGGGCGCCGGCTCGATCGTCAACGTCGCCTCGGAGGCGGCGCTGCGCGGCAACGCGGCCGGCACCGCGTACACCGCCTCGAAGCATGCCGTCGTCGGGCTGACCAGGAGCGCCGCTTTCCTCTACGGCCCCTCCGGCATCCGCACCAACGCGGTCGCGCCCGGGCCGACGGCGACCGGCATCGAGGGAGGCTTCTCGTCCGAGTTCTCCCAGAGCCGGCTGCGGCCGTTCCTCGCCCTCCTCCCGCCCGTGGCCACCGCCGAGGCGCTCGCCGCGTCGATCACCTGGCTGCTCAGCGACGACAGCGCGAACGTCAACGGCCAGGTGCTGGCCTCCGACGGCGGCTGGTCCGTCCAGTAGCCCGCGAGCGACGCTGCCGCCGCCGTGCCACCTAGACTGGGCGCATGATCAGGCGTCGCGCGGCGAAGACCCCCGCGCGGCGCCCCGCACGGCACGGACGACACGGCCGCGAAGGGCGCAGCCCCGTCGTCCGCCCGCCGCTGCCACCGCTGGAGACGCGCGACGAGCGGTTCGACTTCACCGTCGGCACGGCGGCCGAGTTCCTCCGCAGCGCGTGGTCCGAGCTGCGCGACGTGCACTTCGAGGTGGCGTGGATGCCTCCGGCCTCCGACGACAACGGCATCCCCCGCTGGAGCGTTCATCCCGACCAGCAGCGCATCGTGCTGTATCGCCTGCCGATCGAACGCCTCGGTCACCTCGACCGCGAGGACGACCCGGGCCGGCGCATGATGATCGAGAGCTGCGTCTTCCGCGCCGCCGCCGAATATCTCGACCGCGACCCCTGGGACCTCGGCCCGGAGCGCTTCCGCTACTTCTGAGGCTCGGTCGGCCGACTGGTCAGCGGGGGTAGACGAGGATCGCCGCGGCCTCGGCATCGCCGGGTTGCACGGGGTAGCCCGCGAGCGCTCCGTCGCCCGCGAAGGTCACCGCCGCGCTGACGCCCGCGCCGTCCGCGCCATCCGCGCCATCCGGAGAGACGAGGTACGCAGCGCCAGCCACCACGTCGACCTCGGCCACGCCGGAGGCGGGAACCGTGACCTCGCGGGCATCCGAGCCGTCCACGTTCGAGACGGTGACCACCTGATCCTCCGACGCCGACGAGGCGAGCGTGAGCACGGCATCCGGCCCCGTGGTGTCCTGCGTGACCGGGGCCACCGCGACCAGAGTCGGGTCGGTCAGCGCCTCCGCCGGCGTGAACCATCCGAAATCGCTCCCCTCCTCGAATCCCGTCGTGGCCCAGACGGCACCGGTGATCGGCGTCGACGCCGCGATCCGCACCGTGTACGTGCCGATCTCCAGGCCGCTCAGGTCGATCTGCAGGGGCACTCCCGCCGTCAGCTGAACGGTCTGCGGGGCGATCGCCTCACCCGAGGTTCCCGCGACCGTGATCGTCGCGGTGCCGTCGGATGCCGGGGCGAGCAGCCGCAGACTCGTCGGCACGTTGCTCGCGCCGGCCTCCCCCGGCGCTACCGTCACGGGGACTCCCGGAATCACGATCTCCTCCGCCGGCGCACCGACGGCCGCGACCTGGTCGACCCCGCCGGGGGTGAGCACACGCGTGAGACTCGACTGCACCGACGCCTGCACGGGGGTCTGCGACGAGGTGACCCGGATGATCGGGTTCTCCTCGCCGAGGGCGAGCGCCGCGAGCGGGATGACGCGCTGACTGCCCGCGTCGACGACGATATCGCTGCCCGCCGCGGGCTCGGAGAGCCCCGTCGAGCCGTACACCGACAGGGTGACGAGGGCGGCGACCTCGCCAGGATTGGCGATGACGACCAGGTCTGCGGACCCTGTCGTCGCGGCGCCCGTCACGAGCCACGACTCCATCTGCGCGCGCACGCACGCAGAGGCCGCGAACCCGGCGAGATCGTCGTCCGCGACGACGGCCGACGCCGCCGCCGCGAGGTCGGTGCGCGCGCCGTCGACCGGCTCGGCGGTGAGGCTCACAGGGCCCGATCCGTTCGAGACGTCCGCCGCCGCGAGCAGGGACTGCGAGACGGTCGCGCCGCCGGCGGCGGTCGAGCTGACGGTCTGCGCCGCGGCGTCCGTGAGCAGGTCGGCCTGCGTCGAGTCCCGCCCCGTCGCAAGGAGGGGGCCCGCGCAGGTCGAGACGGATGCCGTGGCGGGCGGCTGCGCCGAGACCGACACCGCGTCGACGGTGAAGCCGGGGATGCCGCCGGTCACGAGCAGGCCCGCGACGAGGACGCTCGCGGCCGCCACGACGACCCCGGCCGCGACGCGAACGGCGCGCATACGGCTGAAGGAGCTCATCTCGCGCTCCCCTCGGTCGTCTCGGGTGGCTCGGCGGCGTCGGCAGGGGCGACGGGCTCCGAAGCGACGGGGGCATCGGGGCTGGGGTCTGGGGTGGGGGCTTGGGCGCCGGGGGCCTCGGGGGCAGGGCGCGGCTGCGGGACGACCAGACGCGGTGCGCGACGCTTGGGCAGGCCGACGACGCGGGGTCTGCGCCGCGCGAGCTCGATCGACCGGCGCGTCGGCGCCGCGAGCAGCAGCGCCGCGAGCACGACCCCGCCCTGCAGCAGCGCGATCCGCGAGGAGGCGGCGGCGCCTGCCGTTGTGCGTTCGGTGACGGTGCTCGTGATCCGCCAGAGCGTGCCGCGGGTCGTGTCGCCGACGATCTCGAGATCGTCACGCTGGTCGAGCGTGGTCTCCGTCTGGATGCGGATGCCGTTCGCGGCATCCGACTGCCCCTCGGCATCGCCGGCGAGCAGAATGAACGCGATGCCGTGTGCGGCGAGGTCGGAGACGACCGAACCGTCCGGGTCGGCGACGAGAGCGGCGGCGTACTGCGCCGCGAGCTCGTCACCGGCATCGGCGGAGGTGCGAGCGGCGCGCAGCGTCGTCTGGCCGCCGAGCGACGCGGTCTCACCCCAGACGACGTCGGTCACGACGGCGCCGTCGTCGGTCGGGGTGATGACGAAGGTCGCGGTCGAAAGGCCTCCCTTGCCCTCCGCCTCGATGTAGGCGGGGAGCGTGCTGCTGGTGCCTTCGGCGATCGCCGCCGTGCCGCGCAGCGGCGCTGTCAGGGCGGGAACGGCGCTGGCGGCCAGGGCGAGCATGACGAGCGCGCCGAGCGGCACCCGCAGTCGCATCCGCTCGGGGACGACGTCGAGGGCGAGGGCCGCGGCACACGACGCGGCCAGCCAGTAGAGGCTGAGCGCGGCGCCCGGCCACAGCGTGACGGTCTCCTCAGCGTCGGAGGCGACGGCGACCCCGATCGCGACGACGGCCGTGCCCAGCCCGGCGACAGCGACGATCGCGAGGATCGCGGCAGGCAGAGCGCGCCCGATCACAGGGGCCGCGAGCGCGAGCGCGAGCAGAGGCACGACCAGCAACGGCGTCCAGGCCGCGACCGTCGAGTCGGACAACGCGGCCCATCCGTCGCCGGTGGGGAACCCGAGCGCCAGCAAGGCGCGACGCGTGAGGTCGGTTCCGCCGCCGTCGGCGAGCGGGACGCCGGGATCGGCCAGCAGCGCCCACACCTCGCCCGCGCGCAGCCGACGCCAGATGAGCGGGGCGAACACCACGAGCGGAGGCACGACGAGCCAGACGACCCGCGCAAAACCCGACCCGCGCAGGATCGTCGCGACCAGCACGATGCCGATGACCCACGCCAGTGCGAGCGCCGGCGCGAGGGACGGAGCGCACGCGAGCACGGCGGCGGCGAGGATCGAGGCGACACCGGCGGTGCTCCATGACCGGTGCGCGACCACGGCGGTCCACAGCAGCCACGGCAGCAGCAGGTGGACGATGACCACCGTCGGGCGGCCGGAGATCAGCGCGTCGAGCAGGGTCGGCGCGAGCGCCCATGCGACGGCGACGGTCGCGCGCACGAAGGAGCGATCGGAAAACCTCGTCGCCGCGAACCACCCGCCCAGGGCGGCCAGCGGCAACGCGAGCACCCACAGAACCACCAGCGCGCGCGACGGCGCGGCGGGAGACAGCATGCCGATAAGCGCGACGACCGCGCTGAAGGGGTCGGCGGGGCCGGTCGTGTCCCAGCCGAGCGGGCGGGTGCCGAACGCGGCATCCTGCCACAGCGCCGCGACCGTCGCCCGCAGCGGCGCGAGCGCGCCGCCGGCGAGAGTCGGCCACGCCAGCAGCGACAGGAAGGACAGCACCGAGACGCCCAGCGCCGCCAGGACCACCCAGGCACCACCGCCGGAGAAGAAGTGCAGGTCCGCGCGCCCGGTACCGGCCGGCACCTCGTCGTCGAGCCGGTGCCGAAGGTCGTGCGCGCTCACGCGCAGCGCCGCGAGCTGCCCCCAGGGCGCGGCCCGTCCACGCCGGATCCGGTCGCGCGAGCGGACGACAGCGGCGGGGCGGAACATGGCGGTCGCCGCCGCACCCCACTCCGGGAGGATGCGTGCGGGATGCTTCGCCAGCAGCGCGCCGAGCGAACGCAGCAGCGCGAGGGGGAGGATCGTCAGCCAGTGCAGCGGCACGGCTACCAGCGGCGCATAGGCCAGGCGACGGTGAAGCTGCGCTGTGCGCTCGGCGTAGGCGGCGCGCATGGTCGCGGGGGCGGGGCCGGCGATCGCGACGACGGCGGCCGGCACGAGCACGATGCGCCCGCCGCGCAGGCGCGCGCGGATGCCGAGATCAAGCCCCTCATCCGCCCCCGCGAGCGCCGTGTCGACGCCACCGAGAGCGCTCCACGCATCGGAGCGCACGAGGATGCCGCGCACGTCCGAGCCGAGAACGTCCTCGACGCCGTCGTGCTGCCCCTGGTCGAGCTCGCCGTCGGCGAGGCCGACAGTACGCCCGAACCGCGTCATCGAGACCCCGAGGGAGACGATGCGGTCCGTCTCCTCGGCGCGCACCAGCTTGGGCACCGCGAACGCGACCGACGGGGTGGCCTCGAGCATGTCCGCCAGTCGGGCGAGGGCGTCGGGACCGGGGATGCTCTCGTGGGTGAGCACCCATACGGCGTCCGCCTCGAGCCGGCGCACACCGAGGGCGAGCGCCTGCGCGAGGCTCGTGCGCCGCCCGACGGAGATCACGCCCTCGGCGCCCGATTCGACCGCGATCGCCTGCACGGCGCCGTCGGCGCCGCAGAGCACGATGGTCACCGCGTCGACAGGGCGCGACTGGCCACGGAGCGCGGTGAGCGTCCGTTGCAGGTGGATATCCGCAGCCGGGCGTCCCTCGGGGCGCACGACCAGCAGCGCATGAACTCGGGCGGGCATGACCCCGACAGCCTAGACGCGCCGGCTATGGGCATCCCGCCGCCGCGCCGCCGCGCCGCGAGAGAGGTCGTCCCTGTCCCCAGTGATCGAGTGCCCGCGGCGACGCCGCGGGTGTATCGAGCTCACCCCCAGCGACGTCGCCATCCCTCCGGTGATCGAGTGCCGCCGCATAGCGGCGGTGTATCGAGATCACTCCCTGACCGGCGAGATCGCCATGGTTTCGATACGCCGCGCTGCGCGCGGCTCCTCAACCACCGAGGGGAAGACTCCGCCGACGCTCCTCAACCACCGCGGGGAAGGCAGACCCCCTTCGGTGATCGAGTGCCGCCGCGTAGCGGCGGTGTATCGAGATCACTATCGAGATCAGGCGCGGCGTTTGAGTTTGCGGCGCTCCCGCTCGCTCAGGCCGCCCCAGATGCCGAAGCGCTCGTCGTTCTGCAGGGCGTACTCGAGGCATTGGGCACGCACATCGCACGTCGTGCAGATGCGCTTCGCGTCGCGCGTCGAACCGCCCTTCTCGGGGAAGAAGGCCTCGGGGTCGGTCTGCGCGCACAGCGCGTCGGCCTGCCAGGCCAGCGCGCCGTCGTCGTCGGCCGGGGTCGCACGGCGTACCCCGGGAACCCCCAGGTCGACCGGGTCGACATACCAGTTGTCGGGAACCCCGGAACGGTAACCCGTCATATCGCTCTCCCCTGCTGGAACCTGTCACACCCGACCGCGTGTGGGAATAATTACACCCTTGTCATTCCCAGAGGTCAAGTCGCGGATCATAAACCCTCAAGCCGTGATTGAACGTTCATCGCGACACGCCCGGCGTGTCGCGATACCGGTCACGCGATTCCGGGCTGGGCGACGAACACCTGACCGACGCCCGTGAGGACGAGACCGGCCGCTCCCCCGCCGACGTAGACGGCCTGCCCCGGTGCGAGCGCGACGCGCCGCTCCCCCTGCGTCACCACCGGGTCGCCCGCGGTGGCGAGCGCGATCGCGGGGCCGCGTAGCTCGACGGGCACGTCGGATCCGCTCAGCTCGACGCGCGCGAGCGAGAAATCGGGGATCGCGACGTCGTAGACGACGACGCCCGCGACCTCGTGCGTTTCGACGAGGGGCGCAGGTCCCGGCGTCGCGTCCAGCACCCGCAGCAGCTCGGGGACGTCGACGTGCTTGGGGGTCAGCCCGCCGCGCAGCACGTTGTCGCTCGCGGCCATCAACTCGACGCCGAGCCCCGACTGGTAGGCGTGCAGCACGCCCGCGGGCGCGAAAAGCCCTTCCCCGCGGCGCAGGATGACGAGGTTCATCAGCAGCGCGACGAACAGGCCCCGGTCGCCGGGGAAGTCGGATGCCGCGGCGCGCAGGACCGCGACCTCCGGCCCGAACCCCGCCTCCCCCGCCGCGGCGGACTCCAGCGCGGCGGTCAGCTCGGCGACATCCGCCGCGGAGGCCTCCGACAGCGCCCAGGCGAGCGCGGCACGCAGCCCCTTGTGCTCATCCGGATCTGCGAGCAGCGCCCCGAGGTGCGCGAGCGCGGGGCCGCCGCCGAGAGCCGAAATCAGCCGCAGCGTCTCGGGAACGGGCCGGAGCCCGACCAGCGCGCAGAACTGATCGCTGAGGGCGACGATGATCTCGGGCTTGTGGTTGGCGTCGCGGTAGAGGCGTTCGGGCGCATCGCGCGGGATGCCGGCGCGCTCCTCGCGGGCGAAGCCCTCCACGGCCTCGGCCTTCGTCGGGTGCGCCTGGATCGAGAGGGAGGACCCTGCCGCGAGCAGCTTCAGCAGGAACGGCAGGGGCGGCTCTCCCGCGGCCGCCAGCGCGGCATCCAACGTCTGCCCCGCTGCCCCGAGAACGTGCGACGGCCCTCCGGGGTGGTCGCCGTACCAGATCTCCGCCTCGGGGGCTCCGCTCGGCTCGCGGCCCTCGAGCTCCGCGATCAGGGCGAGAGAACCCCACGAATAGGCGCGCGGAATGTTGGCGATCGGCAGAAGCATCCCCTCAGCCTAGGACGCACGGACGGTAGCCTGATCTGACCATGGCCGTGCACACGAGACACCCCGTCGCGGCACCCCCGGCCGCTCCCGTGAGGGAGACGACGAGGCATCTGATGCTGCGCGGCTGGTGCATCTTCGTGGTCGCGGGCGCGCTCGGCGGCACCTCCTGGCTGATGGCGGTCGGCTCGATGGGCACGGCGATCGTCATGTCCACCACCGCGCTGGCATCGACCGCGTCGTGGATCGCACTGCGCCCGGAGGTGCAGTGGCGCCGCCCGCCGTGGATGTCGCTGCTCTATGTCGTGTGGGCGATCGCATCGATCGGGTGGAGCGCCTACCCGTCGGCGACGGCGGTCACGCTCGTGCTCCTGCTGTCGACGACGGTGCAGGCGATGTTCGTCGGCGCGGTGCTCACCTGGCGCGAGCTCGTCGGGGTGACCGCTTCCGCCCTCAAGTGGATCCTCGGGCTGTCGCTCGTTTTCGAGCTGTGGGTCTCGCTGGTCTGGCGCGGCCCGATCATGCCGGGGTTCGCCCGCCCCGCGGACGGCACCGACCCGATACAGATGTGGAGTCGCGACAACCTGTTCGACCCCGACGGGCGGATCCAGGGGCTGTTCGGCAACGCGAACGCCCTGGCCTACGTCGCGCTCCTCGGGATGGTCGTCTTCGCGGTGCGCGTGGCCGCACGGGCGCCCCGGCGCCCCCTGCTGGTCGGCTGGTTCGCGCTCGCGGCATTCCTGTTCGTGCGCGCCGGATCGGCGACGGCGTGGCTGGCGGCGGGCGCGGTCGCGGTCGTGCTGGCGACCGCGCTCCTCATGCGGACGACCACGCGGCCCGGGGAGCGCACACGTTACTACCTCGGGTTCGCCGCCGCGGGGCTCGGCACGCTCGTGGTGCTCTGGGTCGAGCGCGAGCGCGTTTTCGCGCTGCTGGGGCGCTCGTCCGACCTGACCGGACGCGAGGGGATCTGGGCCGCCGTGTGGCAGCGGGCGCTCGCGCACCCCGTGCTCGGCTGGGGCTTCTCGACGCCGTGGGTGCCGAGCGACCCGGCGTTCGAGGGCTGGATCGTCGACCACGGTCAGACCGTGATGCAAGCGCACAACATGTGGCTCGACGTCTTCCTCCAGCTCGGCGCGATCGGACTCGCGCTCATCGCCCTCACGATGCTCGCGTTCGTGTGGCGGTCGTGGTTCTTCGCGATCGACCGCCCCCGGTGGGACCTGGTCGCCGACCGCCCGTACTCGCCGTACACGCTCGTTCCGATCCTCACGGCGGCGATCCTCCTGGTGGAGGGCCTCGCAGAGTCGACGCCGCTGCTGGGCTGGGGCTGGTTCTTCATCATCCTGCTGGCGTTCAAGATCAAGCAGGCGCCGCTGATCGGCCGCGGGCCGTCCGAGCAGCGCCTCGTCGGCGAGCAGGGCGAGACGACACGGGAGCCGCGGTGACGGCGGGGCTCCCCGAGCCCGGGGACGTCAGGCGTCTGCTGGCATCCGCCGACGTCGCCCGGGCCTTCACTCTCGCCGTGTTCGCGGCGCTCGTGGGCACGCATCTGATCGAGGCGGTCGCGGGGCTCGTGACGCTGCGGACGATCTTCGTCGGGCTGTGCGCGATCGCCGTCGCCATCCTCACGGTGCGCCGCGAGGAGCTGTCCTTCCTGCGGCTCGTGCCCACGACGCTGCTCATGCTCCTGGCGTGGGCCTTCCTCAGCTCCTTCTGGAGCACCGACGCCGCCGCGACCTTCTGGCGTTTCACCGCGATGGCCGCCGTCGCGCTCCTGGCCGTCACGATCGGGCACGTCCGCGACGCGCTGCAGACCGTGCGCGCTCTCGGCGATGTGCTGCGCGTCGCGCTGAGCCTCTCGCTCGCGCTCGAGGTGCTCAGCGGCATCATCTTCGACACGCCGTTGCGATTCCTCGGCATCCAGGGCAACCTCGCTTCGTTCGGCCCGGTGCAGGGCATCTTCGGCACGCGCAACATGCTGGGCTTCGTCGCGATCATCGCGTTCATCACGTTCGCCGTCGAGATGCGCACCCACTCGATCCGCCCGGGGGTCGTCGTCTGGTCGCTGTCGCTGTCGGCGGCGATGGGCCTGCTCTCGGCGTCGCCGACCGTCCTGGTCCTCGCCGTCGTCGTCGGCGGCGCCGCGGCGGCCTTGACGCTCGTGCGCAGGGTCGAGTCCGCCCGCCGCGCCAGGGTGCAGTGGATGCTCGGCAGCGTCGTGGCCACGGCATCCATCGCCGCGTATGTGCAGCGGACGCGCCTCGTCTCCCTGCTCGGGGCGACCGACGACCTCTCGATGCGCACGACCTTGTGGTATCTCGCGCGGTACTACGCTGGACGCCAGCCGGTGCTGGGGTGGGGCTGGTACGGGGTGTGGGATGCCGACGTGCTGCCGTTCTCGTTCATCAACCAGCTGCTGGGTGAACATCACACGACCGCGCTGAACGCCTACGTCGACGTGCGCCTGCAGCTCGGCTGGGTCGGCGTGCTGCTGCTGTGCGCGCTCGGCGGGCTCGCCCTCGTGCGCTCGTGGGTCGACGCGAGCCAGCGCCGCTCGATCGTGTACGCGTGGACGCCGCTGACCGCCGTCGCGCTGGCCGCGACCAGCGTGTTCGAGTCGTTCGCGCTGTTCGGGTTCGGCTGGATGCTGCTGGTGTTGTGCGCCGTCCGGGCGGGGCAGTCCCGCGGCTGGCGCGAGCGCCTTGGCTCCCGGGCGCCCACAGGGGCGTTGCCGACGCTGCCGTCGGGGTAGAATCGGCGTGCCATGACCCTCCCCTCCACCAGCCCCGACGCGGCCCAGGGCGAGCGGTTCGATCCCTCGAGCGCGACGATCGCGGTCGTCACCTTCAACCGCTCCGCACTGCTGACCCGGCTCCTCGACAGCATCGTCGCGATGGACCCGAAGCCCGGACACCTCGTGATCGTCGACAACGCGTCGAGCGACGACACCACCGAGGTCGTCGAGTCGTACCGCGAGCGCGTGGGCACCGAGATCGTCTACCGCCGGCTCGACGAGAACACCGGCGGCTCCGGCGGGTTCAGCGAGGGCATGCGGATCGCGTACGAGCTGGGATCCACCTGGATCTGGGTCATGGACGACGACGTCGAGGTCATGCCCGACGGGCTGGCGAAGATGGGCAGTTGGGCGCCGCGGTTCCGCTCCATCCAGGGCCGACGCTACGACTTCGACGGCAGCGAGTTCTACTGGCAGTACCGCATCGCCGAGCGCATGGGCATTCCGATCCCGTTCGCCCCGTCGGGGTTCGATGCGTCGGGCTACAAGGAGATGAACTCGGGTTGCTTCGAGGGCATGTTCATCCACCGCGACATCGTGGGTCAGATCGGGCTGCCCGACCCGCGCTTCTTCATCTATTGGGACGACCAGACCTACGGCTGGCTGGCGTCGCGGGTGACGACCTCGGTCATCGTCAACGAGTTCGTGCTGCGCCGCACGCGCGAGATCAAGCAGTGGGACATGGGCATCCGCCACATGAACGCGTCATCGGATGCCTACCGCTACTACATCATGCGCAACCGCGCCATCATCAAGCAGTACTACCGGGCGCTCGACGTCTACAGCCCCGTCCTGTTCGGCCTCGGCACCGTGCTGACCTTCGGCAAGGAGATCATCCGGCTGCTGTTCGTCGAGCGGAAGGTCCGCGGCATCTCGCACCTGTTCCGGGGCCTGCGCGACGCTCGCGCGATCGCCCGCGACCGCGACTGGAAGCCGATGCCGGCGCTGGTCGCGGCGAGCTGAGCAGCCTCCGGCGACCCCGTCGCCGCCGTGGGCTCTCTCTTCGGTGGGTGAGCAGCCGCCCGAAGGGCGGCGTATCGAAACCACAGCGACCTCGCGTCGGGGCAGCAGTGGCATCGCCTCCTCCACAAACACGGTCTTTGCTGACTTGTCCACCGAACCAGACCGACGCGCATCATCGGCACCCTGCGATCGCTAGCGTCATGATCGTGGCGCCACATCGGGCGCCCCGGCAGAATGGGGGCATGTTCGTGTCCATCGAGACGATCACCACCGTCATCAGCGGAGTGAGCCTGCTGCTCGCATTCTTCGGCGCCTTTGGATGGATGATCCACCGGACCGACGGACAACTGCATACATTGCGGACGGAGATGGTGGATCAGAACACCGCGACGCGAACCGAACTGAGCGCGAGGATAGACAAGTCCGAAACGGAGCTCGGCGCAAGGATCGACCGCGTCGAAACAGAGCTCGGCGCAAGAATCGACCGCGTCGAAACAGAGCTCGGCGCAAGAATCGACCGCGTCGAGACAGAGTTCGGCGGGATCCGCGGCGAGATCGTGGAGCTGAAGATCGCGATCGCGCGGCTCGAAGGCCCCCCGCAGCGCCTCATCACCACTCGCTGAGTCCCGTCCCGGTCGTCGGGGTCCACCCCATTCCGCGCCCGCGGGCACTGGCTCAACCCCGCACGTACGCCCCGCCTCGGCCGGGAGGCACGGTTCCGCCTCACAGCCTGAGGCGCAGCACTTCGGCGCGGCATTTCGGCGCGACGCTTCGGCGCGGCCCTGCGGCCCCCGCTCGAGCTTCGACCACCCCACCCCACCGGTCGCCTCACGAACGCAACGAGCGCAACGAGCGCAACGAGACGAAACGAGACGAAACACCCCGTCCTCCGCCGTGGCCGCCACCTTCCCCAGAGGCCGCGAAGGGCAGAAGCCGGCAACCCCGTGCTCGGGCGATAGGCTCGTCATCATGCGTCTGTCTGTCATCGGCTGTGGCTACCTGGGGGCCGTCCATGCGGCGGCAATGGCGTCGATCGGGCACGAGGTCGTCGGCATCGATGTCGACGCGCGCAAGATCGCCGCGCTGTCCGCGGGCGAGGCGCCGTTCTTCGAGCCGGGACTGCCGGAGATCCTCGCCGAGGGCATCGCCTCGGGGAGGTTGACGTTCACGACCGATGTGGCCGCGGCATCCGGCGCCAAGGTGCACTTCATCGGTGTCGGCACTCCGCAGCAGAAGGACGGCTACGCCGCCGACCTCACCTACGTCGACGCCGCCGTCGACGCGTTGCTGCCCTACCTCTCCCCCGGCGATGTCGTCGCGGGCAAGTCCACCGTCCCGGTCGGCACCGCCGCCCGGCTCGCGTCGCGCGTCGAGCCGACCGGCGCGACGCTGGTGTGGAACCCCGAGTTCCTGCGCGAGGGGTTCGCCGTCAAGGACACGATCGACCCCGACCGCCTCGTCGTCGGAGTCGCCCCCGGAGACGTCCGCACCCCCGACATCCTCCGCGAGGTGTATGCGCCCGCCGTCGCGAAGAACACGCCCTTCATCGTCACCGACCGCGCGACCGCCGAGCTCGTCAAGGTCGCCGCGAACGCGTTCCTGGCCACGAAGATCAGCTTCATCAACGCGATGGCCGAGATCGCCGAGGTCACCGGCGCCGACGTCACCCAGCTCGCCGACGCGATCGGCCACGACGCACGCATCGGCCGCCGCTTCCTCGGCGCCGGCATCGGATTCGGTGGCGGATGCCTGCCCAAAGACATCCGCGCCTTCAGCGCCCGCGCCGAAGAGCTCGGTCGCGGCGAGTCGGTCGCGTTCCTGCGCGAGATCGACGAGATCAACCTGCGCCGCCGCGAACGCGCCGTGCAGCTGGTCGTCGAGGGCCTCGGCGGTGAGGTCTTCCAGAAGAAGATCACCGTCCTCGGCGCAGCGTTCAAGCCGCACAGCGACGACATCCGTGACTCCCCCGCCCTCGACGTCGCCGTCCGCCTGCACGGCCTCGGCGCGCACGTCGTCGTCACCGACCCCGAGGCGATCGACAACGCCCGCCGCGTCCACCCGCAGCTGACCTACGTGGCAGACCGCGACGACGCCATCCGCGATGCCGCTGCCCTCGTCCTGGTCACCGAATGGGACGAATACCGCCGCGGCCTCTCCCCCGAGCACGCCTCGTCGCTCACGGACGGCAGGCTCGTCGTCGACGGACGCAACGGACTCGACCCCGCCGCATGGCGAGCCGCTGGCTGGACCTACCGCGGCATGGGGCGGCCGTAGCGGCCTGAAGCCCTCAGCGCTGAGACGAGTCGGCGTTGTAGGCGTCGAGCACGGCGCCGATCGGAGCGTCCATCTCGAGCGCGCCTCCGTCGAGGTACAGACCGCGCGTGCAGAAGCGCCGCAGATCCTTCTCGTTGTGACTCACGAAGAACAGCGTCCGCCCCTGATCCAGCAGCTCGTCGATGCGTCCATAGCATTTCTCGCGGAACCGCTTGTCGCCGACCGCGAGCACCTCGTCGACGAGGAGGATGGGCTCATCGAGCTGTGAGACGACGGAGAACGCGAGACGCACCTTCATGCCGTTGGAGAGATGCTTGTAGGGCATCTCGACGAAATCGCCGATCTCGGCGAAGCCGACGATGCCGTCGAACCGGCGCGCGATCTCATCCTTGGACATGCCGTGCAGCCCCGCCATGAGGCGGATGTTCTCCCGCACGGTCAGATCGCCGACGAAGCCTCCTGTGATCTCGATCAGCGGCGCCACGCCGCCACGCACCTGGACTTTCCCCTCATCCGGCAGCAGCACGCCCGCGACGAGCTTGAGGAGCGTCGACTTGCCCTGGCCGTTGCGCCCGACGACGCCGATGGCCTCACCGGGAGCGACCTGGAACGAGACGTCGCGCAGCGCCCAGAACTCGTCGGGGCGAGACCTGCGGGCGGAGCCGGCGAAAAGATCCTTGATGCTGCGGCTCCCGCGCCGCGCGCGCCGGAACCGTACTCCGAGCCCCTCGACGGCGATCGCGATCTCACTCATCACAGCTCCTTGAGCACAGAGGGCTCGAGACGACGGAACACGGCGGCACCGACAACGAGAAGGATGACGCTCAGGAAGGCTCCGCCCGTCACCGTGAGGGTGTCCCACTCCTGCGGGAAGAGCCCGACCCGGTACAGGGTGAAGATCCCGGCGAGCGGATTGAGCGCGGCCAGCTCGCGGAACCCGTCCGGAAGGTCGCCGACACCGTAGATGATCGGCGTCGCGTAGAACAGAGCCCGCAGCACGAGCCGCGTCGTCCGCTCGAGATCCCCCCACAAAACGCACAGGGGGGCGACGACAAGCCCGAGCCCGACGAGCAGGATCGTCTGCAGGAGCACCCCGAGGGGCACCAGCAGCAGCCCCCACCCCACCGTGGCGCCGGCGAACACCGCGAACACGATGACGACCGGCACCGAGAAGAGGAACTCGACGCCCTTGCTCAAAACGATCCGCAGCACCCAGATCGAGCGCGGGATGGCGGTCGAGCGCACGAGACGGGCATCCTTCTTGAACGCGCGCGTGAAATCGGTGACGGCCAGGTTGAACCACACCCACGGCAACAGGCCGGAGACGAGGAACACGATGTAGGGCTGTGCGCCGATGTCCCCGCGCTGGAACACCTGGGTGAAGACGAACCAGTAGATCAGACTCATCACGAGCGGGTCGAGCACCGACCAGAGGTAGCCGAGTGCGCTCGTGGCGTAACGCACCCGCAGATCTCGAGCAGACAGCAGCCACAACGAGTGCAGGTAGCGCCGCGCCGACATCACGAGCAGCCGTCGGCGATGGAGACGTCCGTCGAGTTGATCATCGGCGTCGAACGCACCTCGAGCGGGCCGAAGTCGCCGGTTCCGCTGAACGTCGCGGTGACGGTGACGGACTCTCCGGGGGCGAGATAGGCGCCGAAGGAGGCGACCGGATGTCCGAGATCGGAGATGTCCGTATGCACGACACTGACTTTCCGACCATCGACGGTGGCGCTGACGAACGTCGTTCCCGGAGGACCGTAGATGAAGATATCGGTGCCGAACAGGCTCGACCCCCATTGCACGTCCTGCACGTACTCCGGCAGTGCGTCCGCCTCGTCCTGGGTCAGATCGAGGGTCAGCGTCGTCTGGGCCGTGAAGGTCGACGCCGTCGCGTCGCACGTCTTTTCGACGGCGATGCTCGAATCCATGTAGTAATCGATCTTGGATCCCGACGAGTTGCGGTAGAACACACCGACCGTCGACTGCTCGTCGTTGTCGGTGGGCAGGATGCCTGCAACGCGCTGCCCCTCCAGATACGGCGACAGATCGGCGTCATCCGACCACATCATGATGCTTCCCTGGTCGATGCTCTCCCCCACCGCCGACAGCATTTCCTCGACGTCGAAGTCGCCGGCGGCGATCTTGGCGAAGACCGCGGCGGCGACCTCCGCGAAGAACGCGTCCGATGCCGCAGCCTCCTCCTCACTGGCGTACGGATTCCACCAGACGTAGACCTCGCTCAAGAGCACCGAGACCGCGTTGTCCGAGGTGATCTCCACGTCTCCGGCCGTGATCGGCCCGGTCGCCTTCAGGATGCGCGCGAGCGCGAGCGGGTCGACCGACATGACGGCGTCGATCTGATCGGCGGCGATGTCACGCTGCCAGAAGGCCCGCAACAGTTGAGCTGCCGTCGGGAAGTCGGGGCGGCTGGTCGTGTTGTTGACGTGGTCGACCAGGTACTTCGTGTACAGGGTCAGAGCACTCTCATCGACCGGGACGTCGACGGCCACGTCTTCGGTGAAATCGCCGCTGCCGGCCTGCGCGACGATCGACATCGCACCGTTGTCGACGGCGATCAGCGTCTGCGACGCGGCACTGCCGCCGAGCGGCAACGTCTCGGCGTTGTTCTGGAAAACCAACAGGTAGTTCTTCGCGCCGTCAGCCCCGAGCAGCGGCGGCACGACCTCGAGCGCAGGCGCCGCGGTCTGCAGCACACCGTCGACCTGCTCGATGCCCGAGCGCACCTGCTCCACCAGCCACGGCGACTCCTTCACGTCGGCAACCGCGTCTGCCATCTCGGAGACCGCAGGAGCCTGCTCCTGGATCAGGGGGAGCAGCAGTTCCAGGGGCGATCCGCTCTCATCGGCGCTCATCGCCTCGAGCGCGGGAACAGCGAGGTCGTTCGTGAGCAGGTCGAGGGACTGTGCCGCCAGCCGCACCGCGCGCAGGTTGTCTCCGACGACGGGCACCAGCTCGGCGGCGAGCCAGACCGGGTCGCCGGATGCCTCAGCGGCAGCGGCGGCGTGAGAGGCGATGGCCGAGACCCGCTCGCTCGTCGTCTCGTCGTCATCGGTCGAGGTGACGAGCTTCTGCGCCGCCGCGAGCTCGTCCTTGACGGTCAGCGCGCGAAAAGCGAGCCATGCCAGCGCGGCAAGAACGACGATGAGGACGATGCCGAGCGCGAGCAGGATCCGGCGGCGAACGACCGAGCGGCGGTGCCGCGTGGCGCTTCCACCGCCCGCGGGCAGGGGACTCGACGGCGTTGCGGCATCGCGCGCGGCCGCAGCGCGCGCGGCCTTCCGGGTCTCGTGTGGCATGCAGGCAATCCTAGGCGCGCGGAGCCGAAGGTCTTCTTACGGCTCGTCGGGGCGGGTGATGGCGGCTCAGACGAGATCGTTGTTCCACATCGCGAGGGCGGAGCCGATGGCCATGTGCATGTCGAGGTACTGGTAGGTGCCGAGCCTGCCGCCGAATCGCACGCCGGGCTCGCCCTTCGCGAGCTCGCGGTAGGCGAGCAGGCGGGTGCGGTCCTCACCGGTGTTCACGGGGTAGTAGGGCTCGTCCTCCCTCCCCGCGAAGCGGGAGTACTCGCGCATGATCACGGTACGATCCGCCGGGTAGCGGTCCGAGCGCTCGGGATGGAAGTGCCGGAACTCGTGGATGCGGGTGTACGGCACCTCGGCATCCGCATAGTTCATCACGCTCGTGCCCTGGAAGTCGCCGACCGGCAGGACCTCCTGCTCCAGGTCGATCGTGCGCCACGACAGCGCGCCCTCGGCGTAGTCGAAATAACGGTCGACGGGGCCCGTGTACACGATCGGCAGCTGCCCCACCGTGGCCTTCTTGTTCCAGACTTGCGTCTCGTCGAAGAAGTCGACCCCGAGCTCGACCTCGATTCTCGGGTGGTCGACCATCCGCTCCAGCCACGCCGTGTAGCCGTCCGTGGGCAGACCCTCCCAGCGGTCGTTGAAATAGCGGTTGTCGTAGGTGTACCGCACCGGCAGGCGCGAGATCACCTCGGCAGGCAGATCTTTCGGGTCGGTCTGCCACTGCTTCGCCGTGTAGTCGCGGATGAACGCCTCGTACAGCGGACGCCCGATGAGGCCGATGCCGCGCTCTTCGAGATTGCGCGCCGCCTTCGCATCGAACTCCCCCGCCTGCTCGTGGATGAGCGCCCGCGCCTCGGCCGGCGAGTATGCCGCCCGGAAGAACTGGTTGATCGTCCCGAGGTTGATCGGCAGGGGATACACGACGCCGCGATGGTTCGTGTATACGCGGTGGACGTAGCTCGTGAAGCCGGTGAACCGGTTCACGTACTCCCACACGGTCGCGTTGGAGGTATGGAACAGGTGCGCGCCATACCGGTGCACCTCGATGCCCGTCTCCGGCTCGAACTCGCTGAACGCGTTGCCGCCGATGTGTCCCCGCCGGTCGATCACCGTCACTCGACGACCCGCCGCAGCCGCGCGCTCCGCCACGGTCAGGCCGAAAAGGCCCGAGCCCACGACGAGAAGATCGGTCGTCACGAATCCTTCCCCCTCACCCGGCGCGTGCGCGCGACCGGATATCTCATGCCATCGGCCAGCCCGCGCAGCGCGGCACGGATCTTCGCGGGCCGGTCCTTCTCCAGCAGCAGCACCTTGACCCAGGCCTTCGCCGTGAACCAGGCGTCCTCCCACAGCCACCGCCCGCCGCCCCACCGGCGGATCACGATGAGCCGATTGCGCGCGGCGTAGTACTGGCGCAGCGGCGAATACCCTGCGCGGTAGACGCGCCGCCCGAGGAAGGTGACCGGGTCGGAATCGCCGAACCGGTGGTCGATCAGGGCGTCGAACACCTTGCGGTTCTCGTAGCCGGCGGCGCGGGCGCGCAGGCAGATGTCGTGGTCGACGTAGTCGATGAACAGCGGCCCGTCGTGCAGGCCGATGCGCTCGAGCAGATCACGGCGGAACAGCGCTCCCGAGCTGATCAGGACATCCTCGCGGCGGGAGCCGGTTCCGCTCTCCCGGCGGTACACCTCGCCCGTGGCGTGCGAGCGCAGCGCGGGACCGACGACGCCGACCCGCGGCCCCGCCGTCGCCGTGCGCAGGAGCGCATCGAGGGCTCCGGGGGTCACGCTGCTGTCCTGATCGAAGATCCAGACGAGCTCGGCGCCCGCATCCAGTGCGGCCCGCATCCCCACATTGAACCCCTCAGCGACCCCGAGGTTCTCCGCCTGGGCGAGGACGCGCACCCCGTCGGCCCCGAGCTGCGCGAGCAGAGCCTCGGAGCTCGCCGAGGCGCCGTTGTCGACGACGAAGACGGTGCCGACCTGCTGTCTGAGCAGCCGGATGTTCTCCAGGATCTCGGGCTCGGGCCGATAGGCCAGGACGACCCCGGCGACATCTTCGCGCATGCCCGCGTTCACGCCTCGTCGCCGGCGGCGGGGCGTGCGGATGCCGCGGCGAAGTCCACACCGCGCGCCGCCACGGCGGCGGTGCCCACGGCCAGCGAAGGATGCCGGGTGCCGTCGTCGACGGAGACCCGGTTGGGATCGATCACGCGCTCGGGGGCGTACTGGAGCGTCTTGACGCGCTCGAGGGTGTCCTCCACCAGCGTGCGGTTGGTGCGCAGCATGTCGGAGATCACGACGAGGGCGAAGCTCAGCAGCGCCCCGACGAGCATCGCGCTGCCGAAGATCAGGGACTGGACGTGCTCGCCGGCCCGTCCCAGCCAGCTCAGGATCAGGAAGCGCGCGAACGGGATCACCGCGCCGATCGTGAACAGCACCGCCAGACTCAGGAAGACCACGTGCGGCTTGAACATGATGTAGCTGCGCATGATGGCCTGAGCCGAGCGGCCCATGTGCTGGAAGATGTTGCTGAACAGCCGGGACTCGCGCGTCTTCGGGTTCGTCACGATCGGAACGCTCGCGATCCGCAGGCGCTTGTTGCCGGCCTGGATGATCGTCTCCATGCAGTAGCTGAACTGCGTGACGATGTTCAGCCGGATGAGCGATTCCCGGGAGTAGGCGCGGAATCCACTGGCGGCATCCGGAAGATCGGTCTCCGCGGCGAAATTGACGACGCTGCTGCCGACGCTCTGCATGAAGCGCTTGAACGGCGAGAAGTGCGCGATGGTCTTCGTCTGCCGGTCGCCGATCGCGATGTCGGCCTCACCGCGCAGGAGCGGCTGCACGAGGTCGGCGATGCGCTGCTGGGGGTACTGATTGTCTCCGTCCGTGTTGACGACGATGTCGGCGCCGTGTTGCAGCGCGTAGTCGACGCCGTCGCGGAACGAGCGCGCGAGCCCCATGTTGCGGGTGTGGAAGACGAAGTGCTCCACACCGTGAGCGCGTGCCACCTCGACGGTGCGGTCGCTCGACCCGTCGTCGACGACGAGAATGTGGATCTCGTCGACGCCGTCGATGTGCGTCGGGATGCTTTCCAGCACCGCGGGAAGCGTCGCTTCCTCGTTCAGGCAGGGCACCTGAATGAACAGCCGCATGCGTTTCCTCTCGGGTGTTGCCACGAAGCGTCGGCCGAGCAGTTCGACGCGTCGAGGGCATCACCCATCCTAAGCGCGAGCCCTTTGCGACATCCCACGCCCGCGTGCTAGATCCGTGCCCGCGGCAGTCGCACGCGCACCCGCTCCGGCGCGACGAGCACGGCTGTGGCGGCCGCGCCCAGGGCCAGGATGCCGTAGCCGCACCAGGCCAGCACAGGGGAGATCGGCGCCTGAGGAACGGTGAACTCACGACCCAGAGTCACCACGAGCTCGCTCGCGACCAGGGGCACGCGCACGACCAACCAGACCAGCAGCAGCCACGCCGTGCCCCGTTGCGGCACCAGCGCGGTCGCCACGAACACGGCGACCAGCGGAATCACGACGAAAAAGTATCGAGAGTTGGCCGCACCGGCGCCTGCGGTGTAGAGGACCTGCATGACCCCCACACCGCCGCACGCAGCCAGGAAGGTGACAACGAGCAGAATGCGCGGGCCCCGCGCCGCCCCGGCGTCGTCGCCAGAGCGCAGGTACAGGACCAGGCCCGCGATGGCCGGCGCCAGCATCAGCGCCAGGTTGCACACAAGGTACGCGGTCGAGCCGATCGAAGGCGTCGCGAACTGCCCTGTCATGGTCGACCAGAACTCCGCGTCGAAGGCGACGTCCCAGAACGGGCGACGCTGCCGCCCCAGTTCAGCGATGGCCCACTCGGTGTTTCCGCCGGCGATCGTGCCGGTCAGGACATAGTTGCGGAGGTAGAACCACCCGCTGGTGAGCACCATCAGCAGCGGGGCGCCGACCGCGGCGGCGAGGGCGAGGCGCCGAGAGCGGCCCGCCAGCAGGAACGCGCCCACCCCCACCGCCACGGCGAACGACAGCGCCAGCGGGATCGCGGACAGTCTGCTCAGAGCGCAGCCGGAGGCGGCCGCGACGAACAAGAGGACGTCACGCCGGCGTGCGCTCCCCCGCACGAGGCGCGCCGCGAAGGCGAAGCACAGGGCGACCATCAGGGCGGCGAGCATGTCGTTGTAGACCGATCCGCCAAGCCGGATGAACCAGAGCGAGAGCGCGATCACCGCCGCCGCGGCCAGCGCGCTGTCCTTGCGGGCGGGAGCGAGAGCGAGAGCGGCCGCGCGCACCGCGTACACGAGCCCGAGCGAGAGCAGCACGACCACACCACGTGCGGCCATGCCCGCCAGCAGCGGATGCCCGGCGCCGACGAGCGGGCCGACGACGGGTGCAAGCAGGACATACAACAGCGGCGGATGCTGCGAGGTCCACTGCACCGGCGGCGTGGCCCCCACGGAGATCTGCAGCTGGAGCGCGTCCTCGAACACCGGAAGGCTTCCGCCCCAGACCCGCAGGGCGTAGTCGACGTGCGCGGCCTCGTCGGCGCTGGAGTAGATGGGCGAGGCCATCGCGTAGGCGAAGGGGCCACCGATCCCGAGCGCCACGAGCGCGAGATGCTCCCAGAGTGTCCGCCCACGCTCCGTCAGCACTGTTCCCGCGCGTCGCATTCGATTCCATCCCCCGCACAGCATCCCCCGCGGTGACTCTGTCGAGGATAGACGACCCGGCGACGTCGCCAGAACCGGTCGTGGCCGCTCGGGTATCATCACGGGGGCGAAGAAACCGCCGTCACCCCACCGCAGCCGGGGAGGCTGCCGTAGGACAGGATGCACCGAGTTGATCATCGCTTTCGGCACCTACGACACCGCACGGCATCCGCGCATCGGCATCGTCATCGACGGACTGCGCGCGCACGGGCACCAGGTCACCGAGATCAACCATCCGCTCGGGCTGTCCACCGCCGAACGGGTGCGGATGTTGCAACAGCCGTGGCGACTGCCCGCCTTGGCGGCGCGGATGCTCTCACGCTGGGCGTCGCTCGTGCGCGACGCGCGACGTCTGCGCCGGCACAGCGACCAGGGAGCATCGATCGACACCGTGCTGGTCGGCTATCTCGGGCACTTCGACGTCCTCTTGGCGCGCCGCCTCTTCCCGAGGGCGACGATCGTCCTCGACCACCTGATCTTCGCCGCCGACACGGCGCAGGACCGGGGAGCCGCGGGTCTGCGCGTGCGCCTCCTGCGCGTGCTCGACCGCCGCGCCCTGGCCGCCGCGGACATCGTGATGACCGACACCGCCGAGCACGCGGCCCTGCTGCCCGGCGACGCGCGGGGAGTCGTCGTGCCGGTGGGCGCCCGCGCCGAGTGGTTCGCGGCCGCACAGCCTTCCTCGGCCGAGGGCGGCGCCACCGTGTCGGTCGTCTTCTTCGGGCTGTTCACGCCACTGCAGGGCGCTCCCGTGATCGCGGCGGCGCTCGCCGAGGCGCTCGATCGCGCACCCCGGCTGCGCGTCACCCTGATCGGCCGCGGGCAGGACTGGGACGCCGCGCGCGCGGTGCTGGGCGACCACGAACGAGCGACGTGGATCGACTGGGTCGAGCCCGAGCGCCTGCCGCACCTGGTCGCCACGCACGATGTCTGCCTGGGCATCTTCGGAACGACGGCGAAGGCCCTTCGCGTCGTGCCGAACAAGGTGTACGAAGGGGCGGCCGCGGGGTGTGCGATCGTGACCTCCGACACGCTTCCCCAACGGGAGCTGCTCGGAGAGGCCGCCATCTACACCCCCGCCGGCGACGCCGGAGCGCTGGCGGAGGCGCTCGTGGCCCTCGCCACCTCGCCCGAAGCGCTCGCGACCGCGCGCGCCGCGGCGAGGGGGCGCTCCGCGCACTTCGCCGCGGCGGAGATCGTCGCCCCGCTGCAGCGCCTCCTGACCGAGACGACAGCCGAGACGACATGAGACGCGCCCTGTCGCTTTTGCGCTCGCCGGCCGTCAAGTGGGGGTTCCTGGTCGTCGCGCTCGGCTTCATCGTCTGGTTCGTGTGGCGCAACGCCACCGAGATCGGTGCGGCGCTGGGGCGCTTGCATCCGATCGCGCTGGCGGTCGCCTTCGCCCTGAGCATCGCCTACGTCCTCACCACCCTCGAGGCGTGGCGCGCCGTCCTGGGCGACCTGGGAGATCGGGTGAGCTTCCGCGCCGCGGTGCCGCTTTTCGGGGTCAGCCAGCTGGGCAAGTACATCCCCGGCGGGGTCTGGAACATCGCCGCCGCGGCCGAGCTCGGCCGCGCGCACGGCATCCCTCGCCGGCACTCGGTCGCCGCGATGACGATCGCGCTGCTCGTCTCGATCGTCACGGGGGCCGCTGTCGGAGCGCTCGCGTTCCTCGCCTCCCCCGCCCCCCTGTTCGCGCAGTGGGGGTGGGTGCTGTGGCTGGCGATCCCGCTCACGGCGTGCCTGCTGCCGCCGGTCATGAACCGGCTCATCGCGCTCGCCTGGCGGATGGCGAAGCTCGAGCCCCTCGAGACGACGATCTCGAGCCGCGGCATCGGCGTCGTGACGGCGTGGTCGGTGCTCGCCTGGGTCCTCGCGGGCGCGTCGGTGGGCGCCCTCGCCGTGGGCCTGGGGGCCGAAGCCTCGCTCGCAACGCTGCTGCAGTGCGTCGGCGGCTACGCGCTGGCCTGGGTGGCCGGCTTCCTGTTCGTCGTCGCGCCGGCCGGTGCGGGCGTGCGCGAGGTCGTGCTGGCGGCGGTGCTGGCGGGGTCGCTCGGTCAGGGCGAGATCGTCGCGATCGTCCTGCTGAGCCGCATCATCCTGACGGCGGTCGACCTGGCCGTCGCCGGCATCGGTGCGCTGGACCTGCGCATCACGCAGAGGCGGGATCGCCGCCCGCACCAGTGACGGGAGGCGCCGCGGCGAGCACACCGCGCCGGCGGCGGTTTCGGAAGGCCGTGAACACGAGGACGCCAATTATCACCGCTGCCGCGGCTGCGGAGATCACGAGCCCGGCCCCGACGCCGCTGCCCCGATAGGTGAAGCTCACCTCGTGCTCCCCCGCGGGGACGTAGACGCCGGCGAAGGCGTGGTCCGCGTCGACCAGCTCGGCCTCCTCGCCGTCGATGGTGACCACCCAGCCGCGCTGCATGCTGTCCGCGACGACGAGGTAGCCCCCTCCGGCGGCGTCGACGGCGACCTGGATGAGGTCGCCCTCATCCTCGATGACCTCCAGCGTCGCCTCGGTGCCCTCGCCGGCGGGGCCGGCCGCGTCCAGGATCACGACGTCCTCGCCCAGCGCCGGGTCGGCGAGGCGCTGAAGACGAGCCTCGGCGTCGGCGACGACCTCGCTGCGCCCGGCCCACCGGATGCGAGGCAGTGCACCCTCGCGTTGCCAGACCACGCCGTTCGCGTCGCTGTAGACCAGCGCGCGACCGTCGTCCTGCGTGCCGATGACCCCGACGTCGGGCGCACCTTCGGCATCCAGCGCGATCTGCGTGGGCACGTCGACGGTGACCCGCAGCGACAGCTCGCCGGCAGACGCATCCAGCTCCTCGCCGGCGATCGCCACGCTCCATTCCCCTGCGCCGAGCGAGGGCCGCACCAGCTCGCCGGAGGCAAGGACCTCATCGTCGGCATCGACCACCTCGACGCGGACCGACACGTCCTGGCCCTCGGCGGTCACTTCCGCGGAGAACGGCAGGACGACTCCGCGCACTCCCGACACTCCCAGCGGAACCTCCCACGACTGGCCCGCGGCCACGTCCATGCTCCCGCCCGCCTCGGTCTCGGCCCACGCCTGCCCGTCGGCATCGGTCAGCGGTCCGGGGATCTCCAAGCCGGACACGGTCAGCCACGTCGTCACCGAGAGCCGGTCCAGGAGGGCCGCCTGGGCGGGGGTCTCCTCCTCCGGGAAGACGAGGCTGGGGTTGGTCGGCGTCTGACCCTCCGTGAACGCGCCGAGCTCCAGCGCCTCCAGATACTCCCGCCAGGTGCTGGGCTGGAAGGTGTGCGCCGTGACCGAGCGGATGCCGTACACCGACGAGGTCGATCCCAGCAGCGTGCCGGCCGTGGCGACCCGTCCGTCCCCCATGGCCTCGTCGAGCGCGCTGATGACGGCCCGCTCGGGGTAGAAGTCCTCGAGGTCCGACAGCGGCCAGTAGTTGGCCACCGACCCGTTCAGCTGCACCGCGGCCAGCAGCGCGACCACCGCGACCGCGACAGTGCGCACCACGATGTGGCGCGCCCAGACCACCGCGGCGATGCAGACCGCGATGATCGCCAGGCCCGGCACCGCGTCCACGAGAAGGAGCTTGCCGGATGCCTCGGGGATCCGCGCCCACACCCCCACGGCCAGACCGCTGAACGCGACGAGGCAGACCCCGGCGATGATCGCCATCCGCCGGCGCATGGCCGCCTCGGACGTGATGATCCGCTGCAGCCCGATGCCCGCCAGGGCGCTGCCGAAGAGGAACACGAGATCGCGGACCCGGCCGGAGTTGTTCCCGTAGAAGACGGGCAGATCCGCCATCCACGCCGTCCACCAGCCCTGTTTCCAGACGACGGCCGCCGCCAGCGCGAACCCGAGCGCGAGGAAGGGGACCACCCCGCGCGCGTGGTCCCGCGGGCGGCGGGTGAACACGGCGATGAGGGCGAGCGACACCGCGCCGATCCCGAGGAAGGCATACCCCTCGATCAGGTTGGAGTCGCCGTAGCCGATCTCGAACATCGACTGCGGGAAGAACATCGACAGCAGCGAGCGGGACGACAGCTCCTGGAAGAACTGGCCGCTGCGCGAAGAGAGATCGGTGTCCGACAGCGACAGGGCCAGTGGCAGCAGCTGGATCGCCGCCAGCGCCGCTCCGAGCACGACCGCGCCGCCGCCACCTAGCAGGGTCCCCACCGTCGAGCCGGTCGCGTGCGCCCGCCGATCCGCGAGCAGCCGCACCAGGAAGTACGCTCCACCCGCATACAGGGCGTGGCCTGCCACCGCCGGGAAGCCGCCGAGCATCAGCAGGGCGACCACCACCGCCAGCGGGAGCGCGGAACGCGCGGTTCGCAGCGCCAGGAGACGTTCGATCGCCCAGAACAGCGCCGGCATCATGGCCGCGACAGACGATTGCGGCGCCCACGTGGACCAGCCCACGACGAACCCCGAACCGCAGTACACCACACCGGCCAGCAGGCCCGCCGTCCTGCCCAGGCCGATCCGGCGCAGCCAGAGGTACATCCCGCCCATCGCCAGCACGATCTCGGCGAGCTTGACGACGCCGACCGCATACGACGTCGGCAGGATCAGGAACCACATCGTCGACAGGCTCAGCGCGGAGTAGTTCGTGCTCGCGAGCAGTTCCGCTCCGGGGCCGCTCAGCGCCGTCCACAACGGCCATTCGCCGGCCATGAGGCGCTCGTGCATCTGGAGGTACGCCGGAAGGAGGGTGTCGATGCTGTCGCCGACGTACCCGTTGGTGACCGAGCCGCTGGCGCCGCCGTCCGACCACGGCGCGAGGGTGGCCAGCAGATCCATCCCGCTGAAGGTCTTCAGGCCCACCAGGGCCGGCCCCAGGTGGATGCCGAGCACGACGAGCAGGCCGGCCAGCACCGCGACGGAGGTGATCGGCTCGATGCGCCACGGTCGCCGAGTCCGCCCGGCAGCGCCGCGGGCCGGCTCGACATCGTCGGGGTGCTCGGAGGATCCGGCGACATCCTCTGCGCTGTGCATGTGGCTCCTTCTGCCGTGTCAGAGCGCCGCGCCGTGACAGGTCCCCGGGTTAGTGTAATCGCGAGCGCGAGCGGGCCCGGATGCTCGCCGCCCCTGACACAGCTCACCCCGAGCGGCTCAGCACGCCGGCGGTCCGGACGCCGTCGGCGACGACGAGGTCGCACTCGGCTGGCACCGCATCTTGGCCGCCGGCAGGACCTGGCCGAGGGCAGCCGACATCAACGCGCAGCTGATCGCGTCAGCCGCCGATGGATCCCCGGAGCCGGCGGCCCCATTCGACGGGCGCGGCGAGCGCCGTGGCGACGTGGTATCTGCGTGAGCTGACCAGACCGCTCAGCTCGCGCGACAGGCGATCGTTCCGGGCTTGCGCGTCATCGATGCGCGTGCGCAGCGATGCGACCTCCTCGCGAAGCTCCGCGACCTCAGACCGCACCTGCTCGGCGCCGGCCACCTCACGCGCTCGCTCCTCCGCCTGAAGGGCTCGCGCCTCCTCCAGGGGCAGAAGCACCCGCATCATCTGCGTCGCGCGGATTCGCGCCTCGGCCGCGTATCGCTCGTCGTCGGCGTCGTCCAGCGCCGCGCGCAACTCGTCGCGTTCGCGCACGCCCTCTTCGTCCAGCAGCTGGCGCAGCCGCTCGACGAGCCACCCGTCCTGCCGCAGCCCGGCTTCGTCGGTCGCAGCCTCCGGCAGCTCGGACGGGTCCGGATGCCGGTACAGGTAGCTGTCCTCGAGCGCGCCGAGTCTCCAGAACCGGTAGTCGCGGGCGCCGTGATGGCGCGGACTCGGGTTCAAGGTCGGGTTGGAGGCATAGGCCTCGCCGGCGTTGCGCACCTTGCGCTCGAACTGCGCGTAAGACCGCCACGGGAAGTGCAGGCTCTCCACGCGCAGCTCTTCCGGGACCTCGCCTCTGCTGGCGATGCTCACGAAGTGGTTGCCCTGGGCCACGTTCACGTCGGGGGCCCCGATGTGGATGGCGTCGTGCGTGGAATGGGCGTGCAGTCCCGAGCGGGCGTACAGGTCCTCTTCGGGCCGCAGGTCACGCCATTGCAACCGCGTCAGCCCGGTGCCCCTGCGCGCGGGGATGCCGGTCATGTCGATCACCGGCACGGTGAACGAGGCGATCGAGGTCGGGATCCGCTCGAACACGTCGCGCAGAGCGAGCGTGCGGTCCACCGGGACGAAGAACTCGTCGGCGTCCGCGTTGATCACCCAGTCGGCGTGGAACTGCTCGAAGGCACGCCGCGCCATGGCGGTGACCCGGGCGGCCTGGTTCTTGTCCTGACGCGGGTCGTCGAGGACGAGGACGCGCTCATCCTGCTCGTACCGGCGGAGGATCTCGCGCGTGCCGTCCTGCGATCCGTTGTCGGTGACGATGAGCCGGTCGACCCCCGCGTGCAGGTGATACTCGATCATCGGGACGACGATGTCCCGTTCATCTCTGATCAGCAGGGTCATTGCGAGAAGCACCGCCCCAGTCTAGAGGCAGGCTCACCGCGCCCCGGGGAGCGGTGAGCTCAGGTGCGCAGGGGAAGCAGCTCCGCGTCGATCGCGACGGTCCCGGAGCGCTCGTCGCACATCGGCACGGAGAACCGCGCGCCCTGCCAGAGGACGTCCTGCCTGCGGTTGTCGCCGTCGCTGACATCCGCGTTGACGAAGTACTGCCCGCCGCCGAAGGCGACCCGCCGGAGCAGGTAGTCGACCGCGACAGTGCCGGCGACGCCGGCGGCGTGCACCGCATCCAGGCGCTTCGCCCCCGTCCCGAAGACCTGCTGGCCGCTGGGGGTGTCGATGCTGAAGGTGGTGTACCAGTCGCCCGGCGCCGGCGGGCGCTCGACGAGGAGCCGAACGACGATGTCATCCCCCGGCAGCACCTCCTGGGCGGGCGCACCACGGGAGTCGAGCACCTGGATCCCGGTGACACGCGCGCCCTCCGCGGGCTCCTCGTCGGCGCTCTCCGCCTCGACCCTCGCCTTGCGCTTTCCCTCCATGATGTCGCGGTGCACCTTCGTCGCCGCGACGGCTGAGCCTACGAAGGCGACCTCGCCGTCACGCAGCACCACACCCTGATCGCACACCTCCATGACCTGGGCGGCGGAGTGGGAGACGAGGACGATCGTGCGGCCTTCTTTCTGGAACTGCCGGATCTTGTCCATGCACTTGCGCTGGAAGGCCTCGTCGCCGACGGCGAGCACCTCGTCGACCAGCAGCAGGTCGGGATCGGTGTGCACGGCGACCGCGAAGGCGAGGCGCACGTACATCCCCGACGAGTAGAACTTCACCTGCGTGTCGATGAAGTCGCCGATCTCGGCGAAGTCGACGATGCTGTCGAACTGGGCGTCGGTCTCCTCCGTGCTCAGCCCGAGGATCGAGGCGTTGAGGTAGACGTTGTCGCGGCCGGAGAGGTCGGGGTGGAACCCCGCGCCGAGCTCGAGCAGCGCCGCCATGCGACCACGCCGGGAGACCGTGCCCGACGAGGGCTCGATGATGCCGCCGATGACTTTCAGGAGCGTGCTCTTGCCCGAGCCGTTGGGGCCCATCAGACCGATCGTCGTCCCCGCCGGGATCGCGAACGAGACATCCGACAGCGCCTGGAACTCCTCCCGGTGCAGCTTCCCCCGCCGCCCCAGGGTGACGATGCGCTCTTTCAGCGAGTTGTCCTTGCGGATGACGAACGATTTCGACACCTGGTCGACGACGACGATATCGGGTGCCGAAGCGGTGCCGGCGGCGTCATGCAGGCTCATCGCTCAGAGCTCCTGCGCGAAGTTGCCCTGCAGCCGCGCGAAGACGCGCTGCCCGCACCACAGCAGGATCAGGCCGATGACGAACGCGATCAGCATCCGCCAGGCGAGGTGCTCGGGGTACTCAGCCGCGCTTCCGGCGACCCAGAACGAGCGGTGGAAGCCGAGCACGGCGAGGGTGATGGGGTTGTTGGTGTACACCTCGAGGAGCCACGCCGGCAGATCGTACTCCGCGATGAGGCTGCGCACCATGCTCCAGGCGTAGACGATCGGCGACGACCACAGCACGAGCATGAGGACGATCGAGGTCAGATACTGCACATCGCGCAGATAGACGTTGACGGCCGACAGCATCAGCGCCAGCGCACCGCCGTAGACGACGACGAGCAGCACCGACGGCAGGAAGTACGCCAGGCCTGCCGTCAGCGGCGGCTCCTTGGCGATGAGACAGGCCACGACGAGCACGAGCACCTGGACGCCGAACGTGAACAACGCCGACCCGATGGATGCCATCGGGAAGACCTCGCGCGGAACGTACACCTTCTTCACCAGTCCGGCGTTGGCGACGATCGACCCGGTGCCCGCGGAGAGGATCTCCGAGAACAGCCCGTAGATGGTCAGCCCCGCGAAGATGTAGATGGCGAAGTCGTTGATCCCCCGCGCCGCGCCCAGGATCTTTCCCATGACGGCCCAGTACACGAGCAGCTGGACGATGGGGTTGATGAGCGTCCACAGAAGACCGAGGGCGCTGTCCTTGTAGCGGGCTTTGATGTCGCGGCGCACCAGCAGCGACAGCAGTTGCCGCTGGCCGTAGACGGCGCGCGCCGCGGCGAAGAACCCGGCGCTGCTGGACGTCGTCCGGATGAAGGACTCGTCGCTGAGCCGCGCGAACCTCACGAGCGCACTGTCACTCACGACCGCTCACTCCCTGGACTGACTTGGACAACAGCCCCACACTATACGGCACGCCTCGGCATCCGCCCTGGCGCCCTTCTCAGGGTGAACGTGGGCTGCTCTGCTAGCATCGGGCGGTCTGTCCGAGGGGTGTGAGGGGTTCGCGTTTGAGCAGGTCACCGGGTGTCGTTTCGGTCGTCATCGTCAACTTCCGCGGCGTGGAGGACACCATCGAGTGCGTCGAGCGCCTCGAAGAGGTCGAGTGGCCCAAAGACCGCCTCCAGATCGTCGTCGTCGAGAACGGGTCGCAAGACGGCAGCTTCGAACGGCTCCACGCCCTCGGCGACCGCATCACTCTGGTCCGCTCGAAGGAGAATCTCGGGTTCACCGGCGGTTCGAACCTCGGCGCCCGGCATGCGACGGGCGAGTTCGTCGCGTTCCTCAACAACGACTCCAAACCGCACCCCGGGTGGATCGCCGAAGGCGTGCGGCCCTTCGAAGAGAGCCTGCGCATCGCCGCGGTCGGCAGCAAAGTCCTCGACTGGGATGGCAAGCACATCGACTTCGTCGGCGGCGAGCTCACCTGGTACGGGATGGGCTACAAGTCGCACGTGACGGAGGTGGACACCGGTGCCTACGACCAGGAACGGGACATCCTCTTCGGCACGGGCTCGGCGCTGTTCGTGCGCGCCGAGGTGTTCGAGCGGGTGGGGGGCTTCGACGAGCGCCTCTTCATGTTCTACGACGACGTCGACCTCGGCTGGCGTCTGAACCTGCTCGGGTATCGGGTGCGGTACGCGCCGCAGTCGGTGGTGTTCCACAAGCATCACGGCTCGATGCGCAGCTTCGGCGGCTATCGCGAGATGTACCTCTTGGAGCGCAACGCGCTGATCCTGCTGTACAAGAACCTCGACGCGGAGAACCTGGCGCGGTTCCTCCCCGCCGCTCTCGCGCTCGCGGTGCGCCGCTCGATCGTCAAGAGCGGGTTGGACTCATCGCGCTTCGACATCCGCGCCTTCCAGAACTCCCCCGACGAGTTCGACGCCGACCTGCCGGTCGCCAAAGACGCCCTCGCCGGCATGTTCGCCATCGACCAGTTCGTCGATCTGCTTCCCGAGCTCGAGGCCGAACGGGAGCACCTGCAGGCGCAGCGGACAGCGCGCGACGACGCGCTGTTCCCGCTGTTCGGCAACATGGCGAACCCGCTGTTCCACGAGGCTCGGCACATCGAGGGGCTGCACCGGGTGATGTCGACGTTCGGCATCACGACCCCCGCGCACAGGGTGCGCGTGCTCGTGGTCACCGGCGACTCGATCGGCGCGAAGATGGCGGGGCCGGCCATTCGCGCCTGGCGTTTCAGCGAGCACCTGTCGGCGCGCAACGAGGTGCGCCTGGTGACCTGGAACCGCGCCGACCGCGCCGCCACGAGCTTCGACCTCTTCCACGTCGACGTCCACGACGATCGCGCCATGGGCGAGCACGAGAAGTGGGCGGATGTCATCCTCATCCAGGGCTACGCGCTGCATCACTACCCGAGCCTCGCCCACACCGAGAAGGTCCTGATCGCCGACCTCTACGACCCGATGCACCTCGAGCAGCTCGAGCAGGGGCGCGAGCACGGGCTCGATCAATGGCAGCGTCAGATCGCCTCGGCGACCGACGTGCTCAACCAGCAGATCGCGAAGGCGGACTTCTTCCTGTGCGCGTCGGAGAAGCAGCGCGCCTTCTGGCTCGGGCAGCTCGCCGGCCTCGGCCGGGTCAACGCGCTCACGTACGACTCCGACAACTCGCTCGAGGAGTTGATCGCGGTCGTCCCGTTCGGCCTCGAGTCGCACGTGCCACAGCAGACCCGCCACGCCATCAAGGGCGCCGTCCCGGGAATCGGCCCGAACGACAAGGTGCTGCTGTGGGGTGGCGGCATCTACAACTGGTTCGACACCGAGACCCTGATCCGCGCGATGCGGCTGGTCGCCGACGAGCACCCCGACGCCAAGCTCTTCTTCCTGGGCGTCGCCCACCCCAACCCCGACGTGCCCGAGATGGCGATCGTCAGCCGCACCCGGGCGCTGGCCGAAGAGCTCGGGCTGCTGGGGAAGAACGTCTTCTTCAACAAGGAGTGGGTGGCGCTCGACGACCGCCACAACTACCTCCTCGACGCGGATGCCGGAGTCAGCACCCACTTCGAACACGTCGAGACGATGTTCTCGTTCCGGACCCGCATCCTCGACTATCTCTGGGCTGGCCTGCCGATGGTGACCACGCGTGGCGACAGCTTCGCGGATCTCATCTCGTCGGCGCCGGTCGGGGTGACCGTGCCCGAGCGGGACGTGCCGGCTCTGGCCGCCGGGATCGTCTCGGTGCTCTACGACGACGAGTTGCGCGCCGTGATGAAGGACCGCCTGCGCTCGGCGCGCGAGGACTTCACCTGGGAGCGGGTCGTCGAGCCGATCCTGGCCTTCTGCGACAACCCGACGAAGGCGCCCGACTACGCCGGCGGACGCTCCGGCAAGAAGCGCTCCGCTCCTGTGACGATCGACCAGGTGCACGCCCTGCCCTCCGGCCTGAAGAAGGACGTGCAGTTGATCCGCCACTATCTCGAGGCAGAGGGGCTGGGCGGGCTGCGCCGCAAGGTGCGCGACCGCATCTCCCGAAGCGTCTGAGCGCGGCTGGACCCCGCCGACTACGGCTCGTCGGCGGCGTGCACGCTGATGAAGGACGCGGTTCCTGTCAGCGTGACCGTCGCGGTGCTCTCCGTCGCCGCACTCTGCGTCGGTGTGCTCTCCGCCGCGGCGCTGCCGGTCGCCGCGTCCCCCGTCGCCGCGCTGTCCGTCACCTCGACAACGCTCGTCGTGCCGTCCTCCTGCACGACATCGAGCGCCTCTGTGGTCGGAATCTGCACCGAGATCTCGTCGCCGCTGCGCGACCACGCGACGGTGACGGCGTCATCTCCCGACCCGAATTGATACGCCGAGACGCCGTCGCCCAGATCGACCGCACCGACGCTCTCCTTGCCCGCCAGTTGGCTGATGATGAGCGCGTACGCGAAGGCGGCCGCCTTCGGCGGGTTGGCGGCGACGCCGTCGATGGGCTGAGCGAAAAGGCCGTAGTTTTCCTCGGTCGCGGTCGCGTCGGTGCCGTCGTTGATCAGGTCATACCAGAAGAACTTCTCGACGCCGTTGCCCAGCGCGACCGTCGTGGCCTTGAGCACGAAGGTGGCCTGCTGCGCCTCCGTCCTCACCCCGGGGTACGTGGGCAGTCCCAGCTCTGTGATCCACACCGGCAGTTCACCACCGCCGTTGTCGATCATGCTCTGTCGCGACTGCTCGATGACATCGACGAGCGCGTCCGCATCGGCGATCTCGTAAGGGTGATAGCTGATGGCATCCGCGTACTGTAATCCGCCGGCCTGCCAGAGCCCATTGAACCAGTCCGCGTCGTAGCGCGCCGTCGCCCCTGCGATCAGCGGCAGGTCGGGGTCGACGAGACGCACGTTGTCGCGCACCGCCTGCAGCAGGGGGATGTAGCACGTGGGATCCGTGCCGCACTCGGTGTCGTTGAATCGTTCCTGGTTGAACTCGTTGAACACCTCCAGCCCCACGAGATCGAACCGCTCCGCAATGGCCGCCGCGTAGCGGCCGTAGGCAGCGATCGCCTCATCGGTCTCCGGCGTCTTCTCGCTGCCGTACAGCTCGTTGCCGTAGTTCACGATGCCGAGCAGGTGGATGCCGCTGGCATACAAGCGGTCGAATCCGTCCGCGTAGAGGGGATCCCAGTCGTAGACGCCGGCTGTCGTCTCGTTGAGTTTCCAGAGGATGTCGTTTCGGGCGGCGCCGACGCCGAGCGACGAGGTCAGACTGGCCGTCGCGGTCCCGTACCAGTCCTTCTCGACGTGCAGGCCGACTCCGAATCGCGCGTCGAGGACGCTGTCTTCGGCCGGGCGATCGATGATCGCGATCGGCGTCGCGACGGATTGGCCGCTCGCGTCGGTCGCCGTGAACGTGTAGTACCCCTGGGAGACGTCCTCGAGTGACACCGTCGCGATCCCTGCGGACGCTCCCGCGCCCGAACCTGAGGCGACCGCCGTGTCGTCCTGTGTCACCGTCCACTCCGCGAGGCCGTCGGGCATCGACACGGCGATTGCGGCCGTCTCGGCGCTCATCACGAGCGCCGTGTTGGCGATGCCCCACGCGGTGTCGACGCTTTCGAACGACGAGTTCGGCACCTTGTTGGCCCCGTCCGACCCGGTGATACTCAGCTGGTCGAACGCCAGACCCGAGACGGGCCCGTCTGCGACGATCTCGATCCGCAGCATCGTCGCGTCGGCGGGCGCGTCGAACGTCCCTGTCACCGAGGTCCACTCGGCGGTCAGCTCCGGCAGGTCGATCCGCTCGTCGCCGATCTGCAGGTGCGCAGAGACCTCGGTGGGCAGGGCGTGCATGGCCCGTGCGGACAGCGAATATTCCAGGCTCTCGCCGCCGGCGACGGCGATGTCGACGCCGGCGACGTTCGTCGAGGCGGTGACCACCGGTGCGTCGACTTCGAGCGCGAGCGTGCCGTCGGCGGCATCGCCGGCCTGGGGGCCGACGAAAGCGATCGTGGTCTGCGCCGCGACGTCCCAGTCGGCGAGCGTTCCGGCCACGGCTGCCACGTGCGGCAGATCGACCGGCTCGATGGCGGGAGTCTCCGACGGTGACGGTGACGGTGACGCCGACGAAGCCCCAGGCCGAGGGTCCACTTGGGCCGTGCAAGCGGCAAGAGCTGCCGTGAGCGTCAGGACCATCGCCGAGACGATGGTCGTTCGCACGCAACGCATCAGAGAAGACTCCCACCTTCGTGCAGTCGTTCCCCGTGGCAGGGGGAGCAACCAGCGTACCCTGCGGGAGCGCGGCCGTCTGACACGATACCCACGTCAGAACGAGCCGACTGAGGCGAGCTCGCGGCCACTGCGCCCGCGACCGACCCCGTGAGTTCGAGATGTCACGATAGAGTCGGAAGCCTGCGCGCGTGAGTCTCCCGTCTTCACCGCGAACGGCTCCGCGCCGCTCACGGAATCGCATCGGAGGATCAGGTGACCCACCGGCTTTCATCCCGCTGGGGGAGCTACTGGGTTCGCATCCGGCGCCGTGTCTCACTCTTCGACCCTCGCCTCCGACGGATCGTCAGGCAGTTGGGCGAGCCGAGGACGACCATGACGCTGCCCGAAACAGGGACAGTGGTCGATCGTTTCCTGCCCGCACTGCCAGCTGACCGGGTGAGCACGCGCGCGGAGGAACCGGACGTGACGGTCATCGTCCCCGTGTTCAATTCACAGACGTGGCTCGACGACTGCCTGTCGAGCGTGCTGAGCCAGACCGGCGTCTCACTCGAAGTGCTGTGCATCGACGACGGGTCGACCGACCAGTCACGCAGGGTGCTCCAGCGCTTCGCCGAACGCGATCCCCGTGTGCACGTCGTCACACAGGCCAACAGCGGGCAATCGGTGGCACGCAACGTCGGCCTGGATGCCGCACGCGGACGCTACGTGATATTCCTCGACAGCGACGACTTCTGGCCGATCGACGGATTGAGAGAACTGGTCGAACGGGCAGACCGTGACTGTCTCGACGTCCTTCTGTTCGACGGGGTCGCCTTTCGGGACGGTGCGGTGGCCGACGATATCTGGAGCCGCTACTGCCGGTACTACGTTCGCGCAGCCGCGTATCGTCGGCCGCGGTGCGGCCCGAGGATCGTCGCGGACATGCGTCAGCGTGAGGACTACCGCGCACACGTGGGGCTCTACCTCGCGCGCCTCGCCGCGACACGAGCGGCGGAGGTTCGCTTCATCCCCGGAATCGTCCACCAGGACAATCCCTACACGTTCGCCCTCCTCCTGAGCGCGAAACGCGTCGCGCACGTGCGAACGTACTTCTACGCGCGGCGACTGCGGCCGGGCTCGACGATCACCGCTTTGCAGGACGCCGCGTCCGCACGTGGTTACGTCGTGAGCTACATGGCCATGCGGCGAGTGATGGATCGGACCGACCTCGATGACGCAAGCGTCGCCGGGGCGAACGCCGTGCTCGGCGGCGTGTACGAGGCAGCACGCGCACGGATATCGCGCCTGCCGGAGTCCGCGTGGCAAGAGCTCAAGCAACTGGACAGCAGTCCCGATGCCCAAGCAATACTCGATGAGATCCGAGGCTGAGTCGGGGCGTGACCGCGGATCGAGGGCTCGGGCCCGGTTCGCATCGGCGCTGAAACATGAAAGACTGCAGAACAGACCATACGGAGGCCCCACCGATGCTTGAGACGGGATCACGCGACGAGGCCAACCCGGTGGAGGGACAGCACGACAGCGTCACCCCGGTCACCGACCCGCCCCCGGTTGCCACGGATTCCGTTGCGGAGACCTCAGCCGATGTGGAATGCGCGAGCTCGCGGATCCCCGCGGAGGAGTTCCCCGGGCTCCGCGTCGAGGTGGCTTCGGTCACGTGGGAGCGGGTGTGGGTGACGCTCGACTTCAGCTTCAGCGAGCCGCCGCCATCCGACGTCGACTTTGCGATATTCGATACGTTGCGCGCGTATCCGCTCACCGTTGAGCGACTCGACGATACGTCTTATCGAGCACGCATCAATGTCACGAACTTCCGTAGCCGCCAGCAGGTGCCGAACGGGTCATGGCGATTCATGGCGGTGATAGGCGGCCGCCGCGGTCCGATCGCCGGATACCCACTACGACGCGCGGCGGAACTGGATTCCTCGGGACGCTCATACCTGTACAACAAGAACCGATCCACCTACGTTGTGACGTTCGGCCTGACGAAGGACGAGCGAGCCCATGTGATCATGCGGACATATCAACTCAACCGTCCCACGCCGAAGGGCTCCGGCTCGTCCAAGCGGAAGGAGCAGTGAGATGTCTGCAGCACGCACCGTTCGCCCCACACGTATCCGACGGTTTTTGAACGGCCTGGACAGCGCGACATTCGGTGTTTCGGGCCGGACCTTCGCGCTGCTCGATCGCAGCACCGGCGGCAATGTCACCGCCGCGGCGCATCGCGCGCTGTATCGCGCTCGCCAAGCGGGCTTGCGCGTGCGCGTCGCGATCGGCGGACGCGATCTGCGCCTTCTCGCCGGCCCGAAGCCGGTCGATCTCGCCGAAGCGGAGCGTGGAGACGGGCCCGCGGTTCACAGCGCAACAACCAAGGTGCGCGTGCGAAGCGGTCCGCCGAGGATCTTGTTCGCCTCGGAGATGCGTCGCACGATCTCCGGCAATCTGCGGCAGATCCGCGATCGGATGTACGAGCGCGGCCTCGGCGCCGATTTCGACATGCGGTACAGCTTCCGAACTCTCGACATGGTCACACCGCAAGGCTCGGCGGTGCTGGCATCAGAGGTCGCCGCCGCAGACATCATCCTCATCGATGACTACTTTCCACTGCTCAACAAGGTGACGCTTCGCGCTGATCAAAAGCTGATTCAGGTGTGGCACGCCGGCAGCGGCTTCAAATCCGTCGGCTACAGCCGCTTCGGCAACTACGGGTCTCCGCGTCTGACCGACACGCACCGAAAATACACTTTTGCGATCTGCGGGTCTCACCATCTGGTTCACGTCTACGCAGAGGTCTTCGGCATCCCTGAAGAAGCTGTCATCCCCACGGGCCTGCCGCGGATCGATTCCTTTCTCGACCCGCTAAGAACCGCGCACATCACGGCCGACTTCGAAGCGACTTACCCGCACATCGTCGGCAAAAGGAAGATCCTGTTCGCACCGACCTTCCGCGGAGAGGGCGCGCAAACCGCGTATTACGACTATGACCAGCTGGACTTCGCGAGGCTCTACGAGCTGTGCGGGGAGGACTCGGTCCTTCTGATCCGCATGCATCATTTCATCGCCGACCCGCCGCCCGTGCCCGAGCAATACCGGGATCGCATCTACGACTTCTCGCATTTCCCCGATGGCAACGACCTGCTGCACTCGGTCGATCTGCTCATCACCGACTATTCATCGATCATCTACGAGTACTCACTGCTCGACCGCCCCATGCTCTTCTTCGCGTACGACAGGGATCTCTACTCTGCAACGAGAGGCTTCCACCGCGACTACGACGATATGGCTCCCGGCCGTGTCTGCCTCTCCTTCGACGAACTGGTGAGCGCGATCGAAGAGGAGGACTTCGAGCAGTGGAAGGTCGAACGCTTCCGCAACGAGAATTTCGATCACATCGACACGAATTCGGCCGACCGCGTGATCGACCAGTTGATCCTCGCCGATCCGCGGCAATCTGAAGAGGCGATCGCGAACGCTCAGAGGGATCAGGCACGTGCTGAGCGGGCGCTCCGCCTGGCGGCCGAGCAGGTCCACGTCGAGCAGCCCCACCATGAAGGAGCAAAGCGCGCCGTCGAACGCTACATCCAGCTCGATCGCGAGGCGGACAACACCACGACGGCGTTCGGATCCGGTGCGAAACACGACGGGGAGCCCGCTCCTGTAAGCGTTGCGGATGACATGGTGAAGCACTCATGAACGTCGGCGTGATCTTCGCCGGCGGCGTCGGGTCGCGGATGAAGTCGAAGGCGGTGCCCAAGCAGTTCCTCGAGATCCACGGCAAGCCGATCATCATCCGGACCCTGGAACATTTCGAAGACCACCCGGCGATCGATGGGGTCGTGGTCGCGATCCTTCCGGAATACCGGGAGCACCTGGAGCGGCTGCTCCATCGCTTCGACTTCACCAAAGTGAGGGTCGTCGACGGCGGCGCCACGGGGCAGGAATCGCGTCACCGCGCGCTCCAAGCCGCGTCGGACTGGTACCCCGCAGACACGGTGGTGCTCATCCATGACGGCGTGCGGCCGCTGATCACCGCAGACCTGATCTCAGCGAACATCGATGCCGTGCACGAGCACGATTCGGCGATCACCTGCACCAAGGTGTTCGAAACAGTGGTCGTCTCGGAGTCGGGCAAAGTCGACGACGTCATCCCCAGGGACCTGCTCTATTCGGCGCAGGCACCGCAGAGCTTCTGGTTGTCTCAGATTCTTGAGGCGTACGACCGGGCTGTCGCCGACGGCGAGAACGACTCGATCGACTCGTGCACGCTCATGCGAAGCTACGGTCACGCGGTGCACCTCGTAGAGGGCCCCCGTTCGAACATCAAGATCACCACGGTAGAGGACTTCTACATCTCGCGGACGTTCTTCGACCTCGTGGAGACGCAGCAGCTCATGGAGGATTGACGATGACCGCATATGGGAGATCGGTGATCGCCGAAGACGTGCAGGAGATCATCGCTCGGGATCTCCCCTGGGAGCGTCTCTACGGAGCTTCAGTCCTGGTGACGGGGGCATCCGGCATGCTCCCCTCCTACACGGCACGAGCACTTCTCGCACTGAACGATCGTTTTGATGCGAAGATCTCGGTTATTGGGCTCGTCCGCAATGAGGACAAGGCACGCGCGCGGCTGTCCGATATCGTCGACCGTGCGGATTTCGCCCTCGTCGTCCAGGACATCGCACAGCCGATCACGATCGACGGTCCGATCGACTACGTCTTCCACGGTGCGAGCGCTGCGCGCCCTGCGCTCCACGCCGCCGACCCCGTGGGAACCATTCGCGCCAATCTCACCGGCACATTCAACCTGCTCGATCTGTGCGTGGATAAGGACGCGAGCGGATTCGTCTTCATGTCCTCCGCCGAGGTGTACGGCGCACAGCCCGAAGGCACCGAGCTGATCGCCGAGGGGAGTTATGGCGGGCTCGACATCCTGAACCCGCGAGCATGCTACTCGGAGGGAAAGCGCGCGGCCGAGACGATCAGCACGGCTTATGCCGCGCAATACGGCCTGACGTGCCGCATTGTGAGGTTCGGGCACATCTACGGCCCGGGGATTGCGCTGGACGACGGGCGGGTTCAGGCCGACTTCGCCGCGAACGTCGTGGCCGGCCGTGACATCGTGTTGAACAGCGATGGGACCGCCGTGCGCACGTACACCTATGTCGGGGATGCCGTCGTCGGAATGTTCACCGCGCTGTTGCTCGGAACGGAGATGGCCTACAACGTCGCAGACCCGCACGGCTTCGTCACGATCCGCCGTCTCGCGGAATTGTTCACTCACGTACGCCCTGAGCTCGGCCTCAAGCTGATCTTCACGAACGAGGCGGATGCACGCGCATACAGCACGTCGAAGGGGCAGGGCCTCGACAGCAGTCGGCTCCAAGCCCTGGGGTGGCGCCCACTCGTTGATCTGCCAACAGGGCTCGAGCGCATGGTGACGGCGCTGTCGGAATGACCGACCTCAGGAAAGCCGGGCGACTTGTTCGGTCAGGATCTGATAGTTCTCGTAGGTGCGACGAAGCTTTCGGCGCATCTTTTCGCGGTACTGAGCCAGCGTCGTGCCCGCATAGGGAGGGAGTTCATTCTTCAGCTCCTCCAGCGTGAAGGGCACGCGCGCGCTGGTCGGAGCAGCGATCTCTTTGATCCCCGCGAACAGCGTGTCGTAGACGCTCGTGAGGAACGGCTCATCCTTCCGGATGCCGTCCGCCATCGCAGACTCGATTGCGCTCACTGCCTTCTCTGCCGTCCAGTCGGCAGGGTCGAGCGCACGATGGCGATATCCCACCGAGTCGTAGAAGTAGGGCACTTTGAAGTTCCATGACAATCCCACCGAAGGCACGCCGAGCGCGAAGGAGGTGATGCTCGCGTGCAGTCGATACGCGATGACACCATCACAGGTCGACAATTCGGTGATGAGCTCCTCGGGAGAGTTCACCGTGACAGCGGCCTTGCCCAAGGGGACACCGTCCTTGCGCACCATGTTGTCCAGGAAGACTTCATCTGAGAAGTGACCGGTAGTGAAGAGCCGGACGTCGTACCCTCGGGACTCGAGCAACGCGATGGTATCCAGCCAGAAGGCCTTCTGCTTGGCGGCCGTGAAAGCGATCTTGTTGTCTTTGAAGATCCCGGCCCGCGTGACGACGAGACCGATCTTCTTGCGTTCGCGAGGCGGCGGCGTCAAGGCGCTCGTGAGCTTTCGGAAGACGATATCCGCGAGGACAGCGGGGTCCGCCACATGCGCGACAGGAACTCCCGTTCCTTCCACGTATCGACGAGCAGAGTCGACGTCGTCACGGGTGGTGATCTGACGTACGCAGGGCAACGCCAGCGCCTTCTTCAGTTCCAGCGACTTGGCGTTGTTCGGGTCGAAGGGCTCGACCCCGATGCTCGAGAACAGCACCGGGACGCCGTACTCCTGCGCAAGCTCCAGAGTCCGGATCGTGCGCAGGTAGAAGGACTGATACGTGTAATTGAACAGCGGCGCGCCACCGAAGACCACGACGTCCGATGTGGAGATCGACTTCCGCGCCGACTCGATCAGCGCAGGGTCGCCGGTCTTCATATACGCGCGGGAGATGATTCCGGCTGCACGGCTGGAGATCTCGTACCCGTCCGACGGGATGTCCAAGTTCTTCATGATCCCCTTGAGGATCGAGATCACGGATGCCTCGATGATCTGGTCACCGACGTTGTCCGAGTCACGGTTCGTCAGCAGAAGAATCTTGAACTTGGGCATCGCAACACTCCGTAAGGTCCCCTACACGGCGCCTGGCAACGCCATCTGTCAGGGTAACTCATCGCTCTCGACGACGAACTCGACCAGACGCGGTGGCTGTGCTTGCCGCGCTGAGCTCAGGCTTGCGCTGCCTGCCTGCGGCTGGTGAATTTGTGACGAGTCACGATGCTCAGCTCAGAGGATCCGACCTTCTGCGCCGACGCTATCGCCCGAGCCACGAACGGTTGGTCCTCGCCCGCTCCTTCGCCTCCGAAGAAGATGTTCTCGTCCTGGATCAGCCGTGTGGAGACGATGCGGCTCCACGCAGCCTGGTCGCCGTCGACGACGCCGCTCTTGCGCGTCGTGCCGTAGCGGACGACCAGCACCTCCACGTCATCGGCCCTGGCGCGCTTCGTGGCGTCGGCGAGTGCCGTGGGGTCGATGGTGTCTCCGGCATCCATGAAGAAGGTGAAGCGGCCCGCCAGAAGCGGGATCACGGAGTTGCGTGCGCGCCCTGTGCTCTTCGTTCTGTGCTCGAAGACGTGCAGGTTGCCGTGCGTGCTTTCGTATTCGCGCAGCAGGGCGACGGTGCCGTCGGCGGAGCCTTGATCGACGACGAGCACGTCGAAGTCGATGCCCGACATGGTCAACAGCGGGTCGAGCGTTCGTCGAAGCCGATGAACGCAGTCGAAGGTCGTGAGGACAACTGTCAGATCAAGTGCAGGGTAGGCGCCCCGGTACGAGTCCAATGACCGTTTCAGCTGTGGAGGCACCTCTGCTCCGGCGTCGACGGCTCGATCCACGAGTGCGGCGAACCGTCGCGAGATCATCGCCTGGGCGCTGATCTGGGTCTGATCGCGCACGATCCACCGCGACGAGTGCAGTCGCTCCAGCAGCGCCTGCAGCAGCGCCTCTCTTCGAGCGCCGGTGGTCGCGAGGGCCGCACGCAGCGCCGTGGTGTAGTGGTGCGCGTATGCCCCCTTGCGATACTGGGCGGCCCCCATCGTCTGCCCCTCGCGTCCCATGCGGTGCATGCAGACGATGTCATCGATGACCACGACGCGATCGGCATACGCCAGCACGGTCCAGTGCAGCGCGTTGTCCTCGAAGAGGTAGTCGCCCTCGGGGTACTCGATGGCGAAGCTCTCCATGAACGACATCCGGTAGAGCTTGCGCCAGGGCACCGGCGACAGGGCCAGAAGCGCGGGGTGGGTGGCCGCCGATACCGGACGCCCGCGCGGGATGCCACTCGCACGGGGCAGATCGTAGGCGGGCGAGACTTCCCGGCTGCCTTCCTCGAAAGTCTCGAAGCCGCCGATGACCACATCGGCGGCTTCACCCTCGGCGACCTCGATCATCCGCGCGAACACTCCCCGCATCAAGATGTCATCGCTGTCGACGAACCCGAGGTATCGCCCTCGCGCGACGCGCAGCCCCGCATTGCTCGGCGCGCCGGCGCCGCCGAGCGAGTTCGTCTCGAGATGCACGACGCGCACACGCGGGTCCCGCTCGGCGTACATGTCGATGATGCGACGCGAACCGTCGGTGGAGGCGTCGTCGACCACGATCAGCTCGAAGTCCTCGAACTCCTGGTAGAGAACGGACAGAAGAGCTGACTCGAGATAGGGCGCCACGTTGTAGACGGGCATCACGATCGACAGCGTCGGAGCCTCAGCCCCATGCCCGCGCTGCTGCTCATCAACTTCACGCGGGGCCGGCGGTGCAGCGGCAGCGCTCGAAGAGCCATCCACCCATCGTCGAATGGTGCGGCGAAGTGCTCTCCTGTGCACTCTCGCTCCTTCACAGTTGGCCAGCAGGGCTGGCGACTCAGCGTAACCCGGTCAGAGGAGACGCCACCGTCAACCGTCCCACCGGCGTCGCAGACGATTCGCGAGCGGTCGGAGCATCGGCAGTCGATGGAGCGTCCACCGCGCAGCCGTCTTCCACCGCGGCTGGGGTCGGACGGTGTCTTCCGAGGGCATCGATCGCACCACCTCGTGATGGATCGGCTCGGCGAACGTGACGAGAAGCTCGACCAGTCGACGCGCATCGTCGAGGCTCGGCTCGGGCGAGAACTCCGCTGGCAGAGCGTCCGCCAGGAGCAGGCGATACAAGCCTCCGAGATCTGTGGAGCGAACCCGCGCCGCCGCATCGAGCGCACCCCGTGAGAGCGATGGGTATCGCCCGTCATCGAATGCGGCCGACGCGATGGCGGATGCCAGGGCCACGGGATCCCCGGGGGTCGCCGTCACGATGCCGTCGTTGCCGTCCACGAGGGTGAGCCACGGGAGCGCGTACATGCACACGGGAAGACCGCGCGCCTGCGCTTCGGCGAGCGTCAACTGGTAGCCCTCGATCGCACTGGTCGACACGAAGAGGTGAGCACGGTCGAGAAGCGCGCGAAGCTCATCGCCGTGTCGGGGCCCCACCGCCCGAACTCGATGCGCAAGCCCCCGCTTCGCGACCCGCGCATTGAAGCGCTTCGCGGTCAGGTCCATCCAGTCGGGGCCGACGACGGTGAGCGCGAAGTCGATGCCTCGGTCCTCCAGGTGCGCCGCCACATCGATGAGGTCGAGAACGCGCTTCGTATGCTGCTCCAACCGCCCCACCCACACCAGTTCCAGTGTGCCCGCCGGAAGCGTCTTCGGCACCACGACCGGCGCAGACAGAAGGGCTGGTGAGGGCGGATTCGGAAGAAAGACCACATCCCGCACCCCCAGAAGCTTCCAGAACACGATGTCCAGGGGCGCGAGAGTGACGACGGTCTTCAGGATCGGGAGCGCCCTGCGAAGCTCGGTGATGCGAGACGTGCCGTCGTGGATCGGCCGCAGCGAGAAGTTGTGTATCCATCCGATGGTGGCGACCCCGGCGGCGCGCGAGAGCCCCGCGTAAACGTGCCAGTCCCGTCCGGAGAGGATTTCATGATCGATCACGAGGTCGACCTCGTGCGCGTCGATCATGCTCGCCCACGCGGCGAGCCGTTCTGCAGAGGACCGGCCGGCGATCTCATACACGCCCACGCTGTCCGGAATCGAGGTCGCGGATCCTCTGCTGCCACGCAGCGCAACGCTCACGCGGTAGCCCGCATCGGTCAGGATGCGCGCCTGCGCGGCGACGACACTGGAGATGCCCCCGGTGGTCAGCGTCATCGCGACCAGCAGGATGCTTCGCGGCTCACGACCGGCATGAGGCACCTGGCTCCCATACCGGGCGATCTCGTGCAGCGTCTCCGGGAAGAAGCGCGCGGCCGCGCGGACGATCTCACGTGCATCCGCGCGTGCGTACACACGGGCGAGCGCGGCCGTCTTGAGGGGGCGGTTCCCGGCAGATGCCACCTGCTGACACACGTACGCGATGATCCACTGTCGCGCCGACGCATAGATCTCTCGAGTCAGCTCCGGCCGGGACGACCCGATCGCGACCGATTCCACAGCCCGAGCGATGCTGTCGATCGAATCGATGGCGCTCGCATAGAACTCGGCCCGCGCAGCGTCGTCGACGACATGGCCGCTTCCTCCCCGTCCGAAGTGGTAGCGGTAGAGGCGATCCGGCACCGACACGTAGCTCTGTGCGAGAGCGGCGACGAGGAACATGAGCGGCAAGTCGTTGATCCGCGGCAGCTGAAGATCCTCGTCGATCAGCGCATAGGCCTCGCGCAGCGTCTTCGTCCTGTAGAGATGCCGCCATAGCTGCCCCTGTGCCGGCGCTCCGATCGGGAACAGCCCGGGCAAGACCTCTTCCCCCCGCAGCGCGCTGTGGCGTGGCGCGAGTCGCGCTTGGTAGGTGCCGCCGGTATGCCCCCGTCGATCGACGACCTCGACGCCGAAGCCGACGACGTCCGCGTCGTGCGCGCGCGCGGCCTGCAGCGAGCGCTCCGCAGCGGCGCGCTCCAACTCGTCGTCGCCGTCGACGAACAAGGCATACTCCGCGCGCGCGGCGACGACTCCCACACGACGCGCCTGAAGTGCCGAGCGATTCTCGTGCTGTCTGACCAGCCGAATGCGCGCATCTTCACGGCTGGCGTGCTCGATCAGGGTCGCCGTGGCATCCGTCGACGCGTCGTCGACGCAGATGATCTCGATGTCTGCAAGCGTTTGGCGTCGGCAACTCGCAAGGGTCTGCCGGATCGTCTGCGCGTCATTGCAGACGGGGATGATGATCGAGACGAGTGGCTGCGGATCCATGGGGCGCTCGTCGCACAGCATAGTGGGACGCGCGGATCCCGCGAGCCTCCGGCCTCTCGTCGAGGCGATTTCGGGGCAGACGGGTAGGATCGCGGCAGCGTCGTCTTCGATGGTGCGTGCCGTGCGAGACGCGTTGGACAGAGGGCGCGACGGACAGAGGGAAGGGGCCGCTGATGACCGACATCCTGGACGGCGGCCTCCATAAGGTCGGCCAACGTCCGCCCTTCGGTGCGTACCTCGCAGCGGCATGGCAGCAGCGGGGATTCGCGTCCACGCTGGCGGCTTACCGTCTCTCCGGCGAGCTGCTGCAAAATCGCCTGGGCATGCTCTGGCTCGTGCTTCGCCCCCTGTCCACGGCCATCGTGTACGGCACCGTCTTCGGCCTCGTGATCTCGGGAGCGGCAAGGCCGGCCAGCTTCGCACCGTATGTCATCGTCGGCGTCTTCGTCTTCGAGTTCTTCACCGGCTGCTTCAGTCAGGGCGCGCGTTCGGTGACCTCGAACGCGAAGCTCGTGCAGAGCCTGGGCTTCCCCCGCATCCTCCTCCCCGTCGCCGTCGTCATCGAGCAGGCGCTGCGGATGGTGCCGATCGTCTTTCTGATGATGGTCCTGCTGCTGGTCTTCGGGGAGCCGATCTCCTGGTCGTGGCTGCTCGTCATTCCGATCCTCGCCATGATGGCCGTGTTCAACCTCGGTGTCGCACTCATCGTCGCGAGATTGTCCGTCTGGGTGAGAGATGTCCAGCAGCTCATTCCGACGCTCAACCGCATCCTCTTCTACACGAGCAGCATCTTCTTCCAGCTCGACAAAGTGCTCGCCGATCATCCGACCCTCCTGACCATCGCGCATCTGGTACCCACCTTCGACTTTGTCGCGCTTGCGCGATCCGTCACACTGGAGAACCATCCCGCTCCCCTCCTCTCGGTGATCGCAGCGCCGGTATGGGCAGTTCTCGCCATCACGGTGGGCGTTTCCTACTTCTGGCGCGCAGAAGCGAGGTACGGACTCAGTGACTGATCAGATTGCTCGCCCCGCCACGGATGCCGGGGGCACGGCACCACGGCGCATGATCGTGGTCGACGACGCACACGTCACGTATCGCGTGTTCGCCTCGGGGAAAAAACCAACGGCACGCGACACCGCCCTTGCCATGCGCTCTGTTCGGGGCGCTCGCGAGTTGAAACACGTCGATGCGCTCCGAGGCGTGTCCTTCACCGCTTCCGAGGGCGAGACCATTGGCGTCGTCGGCCACAACGGCTCCGGCAAGTCGACGCTCTTCCGGGCGATGGCGGGCCTCATCCCGACAGTGCAAGGAGCGATCTGGGCACGGGATCGCCCCGTGCTCTTGGGCGTGAACGCCGCGCTTCTGCCCGACCTCTCCGGGGAGAACAACATCAAGCTCGGCCTGCAAGCGCTGGGATTCACCGCGGCGGAGGCCGCTGCGCACGTCGACGAGATCGCAGATTTCGCGGAACTCAACGAGTTCATCCATCACCCGATGCGGACGTACTCGGCGGGCATGGGCGCCCGCCTGCGATTCGCGATCGCTTCCGCAAAGGCCCATTCGATTCTGCTCGTCGACGAGGCGCTCGCCGTCGGGGACCGCCGCTTCCGCACCAAGAGCGAGGAACGCATTCGATCGCTCAAGGAGAACGCCGGACTGGTGATGATCGTGAGCCACTCCGCAGGCGCGCTCAAGGACACCTGCGAGCGCGTGCTGTGGATTCACAAGGGTGAGATGCGCGCCGACGGGCCGGCGGAGTCGGTCATCAATGAATACATCCGTTGGACCAAGCGCTCGCGCGGTGCAGTGGGTGCCGCCAGCCCTACGAAGGCAAAGGCACGGGGTTCCTCGGCTGCCCAGCCCGTTCCGGTCGCGGAGGCCCCGTCGGATGTTGTCAGCAGCGATGAGTCTCCGGATGAGATCTCTGCTTTCGAACGATTCCTCGCCCTCGTCTCGGCAGCAGCGGGGCCCGACGATCAGCCGTTTCTCGACGACGAGCCATCGACACACACGGTGCCCCAGACGAGGGCCGAGAGATCGAGCACCTTGGAAAGACGCAGACGCCATCGGCGAACCGCGCACGCTCGCGCTCGGCGCCGGATGATCATCTACGCCATCACCGGCGGTGCCATCCTGCTGGCGGCAGGTGCCGGTGCGGCTTTGGCACTTCTCGCAAGCCTCCCGAACGATGCGGAGCCTGCGAGCTCCCCCTCCTCCCACATCGGGAGCGAGACCGCGCAGATCGCACTCTTCGAGGCCGCCAGCAGCACGATCATCTGGGAGACGACCTCCGATCGTCGAGGCGACCACGAACCCGTGACCTAGCGAGCGCTGCCTCCTCTCGCGATTCGGACGGGCCACCGCCGCAGTCGGACTCGATACGGCCAGCGAGAAAGTAGGTTGGGAGTATGCGGCCCGCCGACGAGGAGACGACGCGGCGTGCCACCCGCACGTTCGTGTCCTTGACCGGGCCGGTCGGCAACATCGGGGACGCACTGCTGCGGCGCGGCACGCTCCGGTGGGCTCTGGGCACCTCCGACCAAGTCGTCGTCTACACCGGTGACACCCCCGACGTCTGGCTGCGTCAGCTCGGCGTCCCCGGCGACGCTCTCGTTCTGCGCACCAAGCGCAGCGTTCCGCGCTGGCTCTGGATGCTCCTCACCGCGCCGCCGCGCCCCGTGCTCGTCTTCGAGGCCGGCGAGATCCCCCTCGATCGCGGAAACGGGCTGCGCGAACTCGTCTTCCTCCTCGAGACCCTCATCGTGCGACTCAAGCGTGGCATCGTCGTGCGCCCGCCCCGCGGCATCCGCTCCCCCACAAGTCCCGCCCTCTGGCTGCACGCCCGCGCTGCGGGGCTCTCGCAGGTCGCGCTCTGGCGGGATGCCGAAAGCGCCGCCCTCTCCCCCGGCATGCTCGCACCCGACCTCGGGTTCGCGGCGGGTTTTCGGCCCGGCCGCACCTGGAGCGACCGCGACGAGCTCATCGTGAGCCTGCGCGGAGCCAGGCCCTTCCCGAGCGCGCACTGGTGCGCGGCGGTGCGCACCGTCGCCGCGACCGCGGGACTGCGCATCCGCACGGTCGTGCAGGTGCGCGAGGACGAGCAGCGCTCGCGAGAGCTGGCAACCGCCCTGGGCGGCGAGTTCGAGCCCTGGGGTCAGCGCGACGCCCTCGCACAGGAGGAGCTGTTGCGTGAGCGCTACGAGAACGCGCGCCTCGTCCTTTCCGACCGGATGCACGTGCTCGTCCTGGCCGCCCTGAGCGGTGCCACGCCGATCGAACTCGTGCCGCGGCCCACCGGCAAGATCGCCGCGGCGTTCGCCGTGATCGGTGTCGCCGGCCTCTCCCTCGACGCCGACGCCGGCACGGTCGACGAGATGACGGAGTTCCTGCGCAATCGGCTCGACCACCACGCCGACGTGCAGCACAGCGTTGCCGCCGCCGCAGCACGCCTCGCCGACATCGAGAGCGACCTGCGCCGACGGATCCGGGCGGTGCGGCGGTGAGCGGGCCCCGTATCCTCTTCCTCTCCCACACCCACCCCTTCGGGACGTACCGGGTCGGCAGCCACCACTACGCCCGCGTGCTCGCCCGTCGCGGAGCCGATGTCGTCCATGTCTCGACGCCGATCTCGTTCGCGCACCGCGCGACCGGCCGCGTCACCGGCGACGATGCCGCCGTCGTCCCGCACGGGCCGTACCGTGACGCCGACGGTGCGACGTATCTCGTGCCGCGCACGAACTTGCCACGCCCGTTCGGGGTGTTCCGCGTCGCGCGGGAACTCGCGCGATACGGTCTCGCGCTCCCCTTCGACGCGGTGCTGATCGACCAGCCCCTGCTCTGGGACGACACGGTGCGCGCGCTCGCCCCGCGGCTTGTCTACCGGCCGACCGACCACTACGCCTCCGGGGTGAAGGTCCCGCTGCAAGAGCGGATCGTGGCCGCCGCGAACGGCGTCGTCGCCACCTCCGCCGAAGTGCTGCGCGGCCTCGGGCCCGTGACGCTGCCCGCTCTCGTGCTGCCGAACGGAGTGGATGCCGCGGCGTTCGCGCCGCCAGCGGAGGCGAGCGAGGCGCGCCCGGCCGTATGCGTTTACGCGGGCGCCCTCGATGCGCGACTCGACGATGCGCAATTGGCAGCATGGGCTCGCGCGCACCCCGGCATCCGCTTCATCGTCGCCGGACAGGGAATGCTCGCTTCCGCGGCGCTGGTGGACAACGTCGAGATGCTCGGCCCGGTGGACTACGGCGTGCTTCCCGCCCTGCTGCACGGTGCGCGCGTCGGACTGCTGCCGCTCTCTGACGACCGGCTCAACGCCGGTCGCAGCCCGATGAAGCTGCACGAGTACCTCGGCGCCGGTCTCGCCGTCGTCGCACGCCGCACACCGACGATCACGCCGGACGAACAGACCGGCGTTTTCACCTACGCCGACACCGAGGATGCCGACGCGGCGTTGCGATCCGCGCTCGAGCACCCCTCTCCCAACACCGCCGGCATCGCCCGAGCCGCCGCCGAGTCGTGGGAGGCGAAGACCGATACCCTGATGGACTTCATCGGGAGCCTCGTCTCCTCCGGCCGTTGAGCCTGACGACAGCGGCGACGGGGGTACTCTCGGCGGGCGCCATCCCGCTCAGTCCAGGAACTGCTCCAGCACGTCCGAAACGATATTCGCCGTGCGCGTCCAGTCGAAGCGCCCGCGCGGTGGAGCGACACGACGGCACGAGGAAAGGGCAAGCGTCATCGCGGCAGCCCACTCCTCGGCATCCTGTGGCGTCTCCATCGCCCAGCCGCGGTCGCCGACGATCTCACCGACCGCCGCACACCCCCGCCAGAAGATCACCGGCACCCCGCACGCGATCGACTCGAGCGCGGGGACGCCGAAGCCCTCGTCGACCGACGGCATCATCGTTGCCGACGCCCCCCGGTACAGCTCCGCGAGCCGGTCGTCGGCCACGCCATGCAGCCAGTCCACACGCTCCGCGACACCCAACGACATCGCTCGTGCCGCAGCGGCGGACACCTCCGACCGCGGCAGCACGGCGTACAGCCTCCCCTCCGGCACGAGCGCGAGCGCCCGCAGCAGCACATCGAGGTTCTTGTGCCGTCTGATGTTGCCGACGTACAGGACATACGGGTCCGCTGAGGCAGCCGCAGGCCCGTCCGGGACGAACGACACAGAGCAGCCGCTGCCGGCATTCACCACGCGAACAGTGTCATCGCCGAGCCACGTCCGGATGTCGTTGGCCGAGGTCTCCGACACCGTCAGGACGATCCCGGCCTTGTGCACTGCGCGCCGAACCGGCCCGGAATAGTACGCGACGAACTTCGCCCGCCCGGGCCACGGCAGCCGCAGTTGAATAAGATCGTGCATCGTCAGCACCTGTCGCGGCGCCCGCACCAGCGCACCATAACCCGGCGAGTACACGAGGTCCCGGCTTTGGAGCCTCGGCAGCGGGCGGAAGCTGTCCAGCGGCGAATACGGGCTTCCGTCGAGCATCAGCGGGCGCCATTCGGGTCGCAACCGCGGCAACACCTCGCGCGCGTAGCGCCCGATCCCGTGCGCGCCGCGATACCGCTCATCGACGTGGAGACTCAATGCCTCTCCTCACCGCTCAGCATCCGCGAACAACCCGACAATACCCCGATGACGTTCTTCGTCCCGCCACGCTGCGCGAGCGGCCTGGCCGAGCCGTGCGAGAATCGAAGTCGCGCTGTCGGGGCCCCCGGCATGATCTCGGCATTCCCGGAGCACCAGCATGAGTTCGACCGATACGACTGCTCCGGTCCCGCCGGCACGCGCGCGCCAGCGCGCAGCGGCTGTCCTGGCGTCGGTGGCCGTCGCGCTCGTGGCCACCGGGCTGGCGTTCTTGCGCATGTCCGGGACCTCGCGGGGGACGATGTGGGCGGAGGACGCCGCCGTGTTCTCTCGCCGCGCGACCGATCGTGCGCTGCAGACCTCGTGGATCTTCACGCCCTACGACGGCTACACGCATTCGATTCCCCAGCTCACGGCGAACGTACTCTGGTCCGTCGTCCCGATCGAGAAGATGGCTGTCGCGTTCTCGCTGGCGGCGTGCCTGATCGCGGGAGCGGTCGCGGCGGGCGTCTTCGCGCTGACAGCACGCTGGGGCCTCAACCTGCCCGGGAGGCTCCTGCTGGCGGCGACCACGGTCCTCGTCCCGGGGCTGCGCTCCGAAGTGCTCGGAAATCTCGCCAACGCGCATTGGTTCCTGCTGTGGTTGGCGCCGTTCCTGTTCCTGTGGGTTCCGAGGCGCTGGTGGAGCTCCGCCGCCGCCGCGCTGATCGCGTTCTTCATCGCGACGACCGAGATCCAGTCCCTCGTCTTCACCCCCCTGCTGCTGTGGCGGATACGGGACCGGAAACGCTGGCCGATGATCGCGGCGATGGCGGCAGGAGCCGCCGTGCAGCTGTGGGCGTTCGCCCAGGAGACCCGGGAGCGGGCGACCGGCGCCGCCTCGGTGATATCGACCATCTCCGGATACCTGCTGCAGGTTCCGCTGTCGGCGCTGACGGGATCGGGGCGGATCACCGCGGCGATCGTCGGTCACGCGGGCTGGATCACCGCTTGTCTGGCGATCGTCCCCTTCGTGCTGTGCGCGATCTGGGTCGCCCGCGGCTCCCGGCGGCGCGCGCTCGCCGTCACCGCGGTCATGGCCCTGTCCCTGGCACTGTGGTCGGCCGGCTACGTGATCAACTTCGCCCCCGCTCTCGATTTCGCCGCGATGGACCGGCAGACCCTGAACGCCGGTGTGTCGATGCTGCGCTACGCGGCCGTGCCGATGATGCTGCTGTTCGGTATCGTCGCGGTCGCGGTGGGGCGCGGGAGCCCTGGGGGTTCGGCCGAGGGTTCAGCCGGGGGTTCGGCCTGGCGTCTCCGCCTGCCCGCGGCATCCGTCCTGGTCACGACGCTCTGCCTGTTCGCCGCGGGCTACCCGGACAGCTCCCCGCGCGAGTCGGGGCCGTTGTGGGCCGCGAGCCTCGAAGCGGCGCAGGAGGAGTGCGCGGCGCCCGGCGCCGACGACCAGACCACGATCGCGGTCGCCCCCGAGAACTGGGGCCTCGACATCGCCTGCGCGCTCGTCGAGCCCTGACCAGCGGCGCCTACCGAGAGCCCTGCTCCAGCGCGCGCAGGAGGTAGGCGCCGTAACCGCTCTTGACGAGAGGCTCGGCCCGCACGCGCAGCTCGTCGTCGCTGAGGAAGCCCATGCGCCAGGCGACCTCTTCGGGGCATCCGATCGACAGGCCCTGCCGCTTCTGCACGGTCCTGATGAAGTCGGTGGCTTCGCTGAGCGAGTCGAACGTGCCCGTGTCGAGCCAGGCCGTGCCGCGCGGCAGCAGCTCGACTTTGAGCTGACCCCGTTCGAGGTACGCCTTGTTGACATCCGTGATCTCGAGCTCCCCGCGCGGGGAAGGCCGCAAGTTCTTCGCGATCTCGATCACGTCGTTGTCGTAGAAGTAGAGACCCGGCACCGCGTAGTTGCTCTTCGGGTGCGCGGGCTTCTCCTCCAGCGAGACGACGTTGCCCGCCGCATCGAACTCGACGACACCGTAGGCGGTGGGGTCGTCGACCCAGTAGCCGAACACGACACCGCCGGTCAGATCGCTGTACTGACGCAGCCTCGTTCCCATCCCCTGCCCGTAGAAGATGTTGTCCCCCAGGACCAGGGCGGCGGTGTCGCTGCCGATGTGCTGCTCACCGAGGATGAACGCCTGGGCGAGCCCGTCGGGAGACGGCTGGGTCTTGTACGTGATCGACACGCCGAACCGATCCCCGTCCCCGAGCAGTCTCTGGAACTGGTCGGAGTCCTGCGGGGTCGTGATGATCAGGATGTCCCGGATGCCGGCCAGCAGCAGAGTCGACAGCGGGTAGTAGATCATCGGCTTGTCGTAGACCGGGACGAGCTGCTTGGAGATGCCGAGAGTTATGGGATGGAGCCTGGAGCCTGTTCCTCCGGCGAGGATGATGCCGCGCATGTGCTCCATCCTTCCCGGTCCCGCCCGTGCGGACAAACCCGCCTCTCCCCCGGATCCCACGCGCGCCGCGTCTGCATGACGACGAAGAAGAGCGCGCTCAGCAGGATCGCCCGCCCCCACACCCCGAGGACGAAGATCTGCGGCCACACGGAGTCCTCGATCGAATCGGTGCCCGATGCCGCCTTCGCGAAGAAGCCGACGCCCGTGAACACGTCGGCGATGGAGTAGGCGACGATCCACGGCCACCTGATGCGCAACACGACGAAGAACGGGATCAGCCAGAGCATGTACTGGGGCGAGTGCACCTTGTTCAGCACCAGATAGGCCATGAGCATCGCCGCCGACGCCTGCAGCCACGGGAACTCGCCGCGTCGCAACCACCGCACGAGCCCCCAGCCGAGCGGGACGAGGATCCCCACGAGCGTCGCGAGAGTGACCACACCGCGCAGCAGCTGCTGGACCCGATCGCTGTCGATGTAGGGCTGAAGGCCCCAGTACCAGATGGTGTTGGTCGAGCCGTCGATGTCGCGCGTCCACTGGAAGCGGATGCCGGCGAGCCACCCGTCGACGTTGATCAGCAGGAACGGCACGTTCACGACGAGGATCACGGCGACGGCGGGAACGACGACGGAGAGGAATCGGCGCCAGCGCAGCCCGTGCAGGCTCGGCGCCGCATTCGCGGCACGAGGCGGCAGCAGAGCCCACAGCGCGATCGGCGCGGCGAACAGCAGCGGGTACAGCTTCGCGGCGGCACCGAGGCCGAGCATCACCCCGGCCAGAATCAGCCACCGTGTCGTCCGGGCGGTCGAGCGCTCGGCTCGCCACGTCGCCCAGATGCCCGCTGTCGCGAACAGCACGACGAACATCTCGACGTTGTAGGTCGCATAGAGCATGACGCCCGGCGCCAGCGACCACCACAGCGTCCGCCATCCCGCGAGACGGACGAGGATGACCGTCGTCACCAGCGCGCACGCCGACAGCACGACGGCGAAGTTCGTGTAGAACTGCAGATCGGTCGAGGCCGGCAGCGCGACCAGCCAGGTGAGCAGGCCCGACAGCACGGGGTACTCGATCGTCCCGGGGAGCATGGCGCCGTCGGCGGAGATCCCGCCGTTGACGTAGGGCAGCAGATGCTCGAACAGGCTGTGCCCACCCCAGAGCACCTGGATGTCGGTGTAGCAGCCCTTGCCGAACCACGCGGCCAGCAGATCGCCCTCGGTGACGCCGTCGTCGGTGAAGGTCGGCCCGAAGCAGCGCACACGATAGAGGTAGGCGACCGCGAGGCTCCCGCTCATGAGCACGAGGTTGACCACGTACACGAGCGGACCGCTCACCCGGGCACGGAGCCCTTCCGCCATGCCGTTCGCCCCTCTTCCGAATCCGTCCGCACGCGGTGCGGCCCATCGTTCAGTCTCATGGATGATCGCGCGCGCCGCCAAACCACGCCGCCAGATCACGGGCACGTGCCGGGCGCCGAATGATCGAAGCGAGAGCTCAGCGCCCCGTTAGGCTGGAGGGATGCGCAGACTGCTCGTGACCGGCGGCGCCGGTTTCATCGGTTCGAACTTCGTCCACCACGTCGTCGAGCACACCGACGACCACGTCACGGTGCTCGACAAGCTCACCTACGCCGGCAACCGGGCATCTCTCGAGGGCCTGCCCGCAGACCGCTTCACGTTCGTCGAAGGCGACATCGCCGACGCCGCGCTCGTCGACGAGCTGTTCGCCGGCGCGGATGCCGTGGTGCACTACGCCGCCGAGTCACACAACGACAACTCGCTGAACGACCCTCGTCCGTTCCTCGACACGAACATCATCGGCACGTACACGCTGCTCGAAGCGGCACGCAAGCACGGCACGCGCCTGCACCACATCTCCACCGACGAGGTCTACGGCGACCTCGAGCTCGACGACCCGGAGCGGTTCACCGAGTCGACGCCCTACAACCCGTCGAGCCCGTACTCGTCGACCAAGGCCGGCAGCGACCTGCTCGTGCGCGCGTGGGTGCGCTCCTTCGGCGTGCGGGCGACGATCTCGAACTGCTCGAACAACTACGGGCCGTACCAGCACGTGGAGAAGTTCATCCCGCGGCAGATCACGAACGTGCTGCGCGGCATCCGCCCGAAGCTCTACGGCGCCGGCGAGAACGTGCGCGACTGGATCCACGCCGACGACCACTCCTCCGCCGTGCTGACGATCCTGGAGAAGGGCCGCATCGGCGAGACCTACCTCATCGGCGCCGACGGCGAGAAGGACAACAAGACCGTCGTCGAGCTCATCCTCACCCTCATGGGACAGCCCGCCGACGCCTACGACCACGTCACCGACCGGGCCGGCCACGACCTGCGCTACGCCATCGACTCCACGAGGCTGCGCACCGAGCTGGGCTGGACCCCCCGGTACCGCGACTTCGAGGCGGGCCTCGCCGCCACCATCGACTGGTACCGAGCCAACGAAGCCTGGTGGGCCCCCAGCAAAGACGGCGTCGAGGCCTTCTACGCCGCCAAGGGACAGTGACGACGGTGACCGAGTACGGCAAGAAGCTCGCCATCACCGAGACGCCCATCCCCGGGCTGGTCGTCTTCGACCTTCCCGTCCACGGCGACTCCCGCGGGTGGTTCAAGGAGAACTGGCAGCGCGAGAAGATGCTTCCGCTGGGCCTTCCGGACTTCGGGCCGGTGCAGAACAACATCTCGTTCAACGACGCCGTCGGCACGACCCGCGGCATCCACGCCGAGCCCTGGGACAAATGGGTCTCGGTCGCCACCGGCCGCATCTTCGGCGCCTGGGTGGACCTGCGCGAGGGCGAGAGCTTCGGCGCGGTGTACACCACCGAGCTCGACCCGTCGAAGGCGATCTTCGTGCCGCGCGGCGTCGGCAACTCGTACCAGACCCTCGAGCCCGACACGGCGTACACGTACCTCGTCAACGACCACTGGTCGCCGGATGCCGCGTACTCGTTCCTCAACCTCGCCGACGAGACCGCCGCGATCGCGTGGCCGATCCCGCTGGCCGACGTCGAGATCTCCGCGAAGGACCTCGCCCACCCGCGCCTGGCGGACGTGACCCCGATCCCGCCGCGGAAGGTCCTCGTCGTGGGAGCGAACGGCCAGCTCGGCCGGGCGCTGCGCGCCGAGTACGGCGACGCGCCGCACATCGAGTACGCCGGCCGCGAGACCCTCGACCTGGCCTCTCCGGGCCTGGACACCGCACGCCGCTGGCGCGACTACGGCGTGATCGTCAATGCCGCGGCCTACACGAAGGTCGATCTCGCCGAGACGCCCGAGGGGCGCGCGGATGCCTGGGCCGCCAACGTCACCGGCGTCGCCGCGCTCGCGCGCGTCGCCACCGAGAACGGCATCACCCTCGTGCACGTCTCGAGCGATTACGTCTTCGACGGCACCTCGGGCCGCCCCTACACGGAGGACGACCCGATCTGCCCGCTCGGCGTCTACGGGCAGACCAAGGCCGCCGGCGACGCGATCGTCTCGGCCGTCCCCCGCCACTACATCGTGCGCACCAGCTGGGTCATCGGCGAGGGGAACAACTTCGTCCGCACCATGGCGTCGCTGGCCCAGCGCGGCATCGACCCGAGAGTCGTCGATGACCAGATCGGCCGGCTCACCTTCACCGACGACATCGCCCGCGGCATCCGGCACCTCGTCGACACCGGCGCGGCGTACGGAACGTACAACCTCACCGGCGCCGGCGAACCGCGCTCCTGGGCCGACATCGCCCGGCAGGTGTTCGCCCTGACGGGTCACGACCCGGCCCGCGTGACGGGTACCTCGACCGAAGAGTACTTCGCCTCGGCATCCGGCCCCGTGGCCCCGCGCCCGCGGGGCAGCGTTCTGGACCTCGGTCGGGTCACCGCCGCGGGCTACCGCCCGGCGGATGCCGACGCGGCGCTGAGCGCATACCTCCGTTCGGAGGCTTGAGGCGGGTCGGCACGCCCTGAGACGCTCAGAGGGTCGCCCGAGGATTCGCATAGCTTCGTCTCGTAAGCTCGTGCGGAACGCGCGCTGCCGCGAACAACCGACGAACGCCCGACACAGACCAGGAGCACCTGCATGGAGCTGACCGTCGTCGTACCGACGTTCAACGAATCGCTGAACGTCGCCGAGCTCGTCCGACGCCTGACGGCAGCTCTGACGGGGATCGACGCCGAAGTGATCTTCGTCGACGACTCGACCGACGACACCCCGCAGGTCATCGAACGGGTCGCGCGGTCCTCGACGCTTCCGGTGCGGCTGATCCATCGGGAGGTCTCGACCGGCGGGCTCGGCGGCGCGGTGCTCGAAGGCTTCCGTGCCGCGGCATCCGACGTCTGCGTCGTGATGGACGGCGACCTGCAGCACCCGCCCGAGGACGTCCCCGTCCTCCTGCGGCGCTTCCGCGAGGGGGATGCCGACGTCGTCGTCGCCTCCCGGTACACCGGAGACGGCACCGCTCACGGCCTCGCCGGCGCGACGCGCACCCTCGTCTCGCGGACCTCGACGCTGGTCACCAAGGCGATGTTCCCGATCCGGCTGCACGGCTGCTCCGATCCGATGACCGGGTTCTTCCTCGTGGACCGTCGGGCGATCTCGCTGGAGACGCTGCAGCCGCGGGGGTTCAAGATCCTCCTCGAGATCCTCGCCCGGCAGTCGCTGCGGGTCGAGGAGGTGCCCTTCCACTTCGCCGACCGGCACGCCGGAGACTCGAAGGCCTCCATGCGCCAGGGGCTGAGCTTCCTCGGCCAGCTCACGGCACTGCGGTTCGGGAAGATGTCGGCGTTCGCCCTGATCGGCGCGATCGGCGCCGTGGCGAACATCGCGATCGTCTGGGCGCTGGTCGCGCTCGGCATGCCCTACATCTGGGCGGCGATCATCGGCGCCGAGGTGACGATCATCGCGAACTTCCTGCTGATCGAGCACTTCGTCTTCCGCGAGATGCGCGACCAGGCCAGCGGCACCGGCACGCGGTTCGCGAAATCGTTCGCCTTCAACAACACGGAGGCCCTGATCAGGATCCCCGTGATGGCCCTGATGGTCGAGAACTGGCACATGTCCAGCGTTCTGGCCACGGCTCTCACCCTCATCGTCGCCTTCTTCGCGCGCTTCGTCTTCCACTCGCTCGTCGTGTACGCGCCCCGCAAAGAGCTCTCGACCCGCTCGGGGCACCTCGTCGCGCAGCTCGATGAAGAAGTGACCTCCCCCGGCGAGCTGTAGGCGCGCTCGCTCTGCGCGGATGCCTACGGCACCGTGACGGTCTTGCAGCCCAACGTCGTGTTTCCGCCCGATCCGGTGTTGATGCCGTAGGCGCACACCGTATGGGTGCCCGACGAGATCGCGGTGGACAGGGAGAATCCGTGCGCGCTCCCGTATCCGGGGTAGGCCGCGGCGACGTCCGCCCGCGCACGGTTCGCGGTCGTCACCGTGCCGACGCCGTCGACGTAGACGTGGACCTTGATCGAGGACGTGGTGTCGGGGTCGATCGCCCAGCCGGAGACCTGGAGCGTTCCCGCGCTGACGGTCACCGCGTCGAGGCTGCCGATGGGAGCTCTCTTCTGCTCGGTGGCCGTCATCGCGACGGTCACCGTCTGGCATCCCAACGTGGTGTTGCTGCCGCCGGCCGAATCTATCGCGTAGGCGCAGACGGTGGACGTCCCCTGCGGAACGGTGACGGTCTGGGTGAACCCGTGCGCGCTGCCGTAGGCGGGGTACACGCGGGCGACATCCGTTCTGGTCTGGTTGGCGCGGGTCACGGAGCCTTGTGAACCCACGTAGGTGTGCACCTGGATCGACGACGTCGTGTCGGGGTCGATCGCCCAGCCCTTCAGCGTGACCGTCTGGCCATCGACCGTGACGGAATCCAGGGATCCGAAGGGAGCGACCTGTGTGCCGCCGCTGCCGGGGAACAGCGCCTTCACGCATTTGAGGGTGACGTTCGAGCCCGCACCCACATCGATGCCGTAGATGCAGACGGTGTGCGTGCCGGAGGAGACGGAGATCGTCGCGGAGAAGCCGTGCAGCGCTCCGTACGCCGGGTATTGCGCTGCGACATCCGGGCGGGACTTGTTGGCACGCACGATGCTCCCGACGCCGTCGACGTAGACGTGCACCTGCCCCGAGGCGGTCGTGTCCGGATCGATCAGCCATCCCGTGATGGAGACGCCGCCGTCGACGTACGTCAGGCTGTCGACGTTGCCGACCGGCGACCCGCTCATCGCGGTCACGGTCTTGCACCCGAGCAGGCTGTTCGAGCCGCTCGAGGTGTTGATCCCGTACGCGCAGATCTTCGTCGCGCCGGACCCGGTCGCCGACACCGTGGCATCGAATCCGTGCGCGCTGCCGTAGCTCGGGTAGACGGCGCCGACGTCGGCCCGCGTGACATTGGCCGTGACGGCCTTGCCGACGGAGCCGACGTAGATGTGGACCTTGATCGAGGATGTCGTGTCGGGGTCGATGGCCCAGCCGGTGACCTGGAAGACGCCCGGGGATGCCTCGACCGCGTCGAGCGAGCCGATCGGCGAGTTCACTGTCGTGGAGGTCTGCGTCGACCCGAACCACTTCGTGTAATAGAGGTAGAAGTTGCGGTTGCCGTAGCTCGAGCACGAGTCGCCCAGGCCGAACCCAGCGGCCAGCGACGCCGCATTGGGCTGGTACGGGGTGTAGTTGTACAGCGCCGCGGTCGCGTAGTTCTCGATGTCGAGCGTCGTGCCGCCGCACGACGACGTCGGGCTGTACGCGATGTAGTTGGAGCCCGGCTGCTTGCCGAACGCGGTGGCCTTGTACTTCTTCAGTTGCTCGGTGCCGCCGAAGATCTGGTTGGCGATGCCGTACGCCGAAGTCTCGCACGGCGCCGTGTCGGAGCACAGGTGGCCCATCGCCGCGCGCAGCTCGGTGTCGGTGGGCGCGGTGTCGGTGACCAGCCCCTGCTCCTTCTGCATCGTGACGAGGATCACCTTCGCCGAGATGCCACACGCGACCTGCACCCGATAGATGAACTCCGCCACCATCATCGTCCCGCCCGTGAGCGAGTCGCAGACGAGATCGCCCGTCGTCTGCGAGTAGTAGGCGTCTTCGCTGTTGGCCGTGATCGACAGGACGTTCAGGCACTTGCTGTTCGTGCACGTGCCGATCTTCGCGTCGAGGAAGCTCTGGATCTCGGCGGCGGTCATCGCGTCGTCGTCGTAGAACAGCGCATCGGAGATGATGTTCTCCGCGTCGAAGCCGGTGACGGCGGCCGCCTCCACAAGGCTCGAACCGACCGCTTCCGCATCGACGACCGAGGTCGAGGACGAGGCGTCGACGGCAGTGGCGGGTGCCGCGACGAGCAGCGAGACAGCGAGAGCGAACGAGGCCACGACAGCTCCGACAGTCGAACGGAGCAGTGGCGTCGACGGTCGACGGGGGGATCGGCTTCGGAGACGCACGTGACTATTGTGACGGAAAGAGACTCCTGTTACCACTCCGCGCGGATTTTGCCCCGTTACGACACGCCGTGTCGCGCGTCCTCATAGATCCGCGTGCAACTGCCAGACACGCTCCGCGGCGCTGCGCCACGAGAACGCGCGCCCGCGGTCCCCCGCGAGCACGGCGTAGCGCTCGACGGCGCTCGTCGAGCCGAGCACGAGGGCGAGAGCCGCACCCAAAGACCCGTCCTCGTCCGCCACTGCGCCCCCGTCGAGCACCACCTCGCGGTGCACGTCCGAGCCGGACGCCACGACCGGAACACCGAGCGCGAGCGCTTCGACGACCCGCCAGGGAAACGAGGTGAGCACCGAGGGGGCGATGACCGCGACCGCACCGCCGAGGACGGCGGCACGGTCGGCATCCTCGAGCGCTCCGCGCACGCACAGACGCGCCTCGGCGAGACCGGCCGCCGCCGCGAGAGCGACGACGGCGGGCTCGTCGCCGTCGGGGACATCGATGACGACGACCGGCAGATCCGTCCCTGCGGCGGCTACTGCCTCGAAGGCATCCGCCAGCCGTGCCGACGGGGCGGATGACCCGGCGACGAGCAGGCACCCATCCGGGACGCCGAGCGCCCGTCTGCGACCGATCTCGTCGACCGGCATCGAGAACCCCGCCGGCGCTGCCCCCGAGATCACGCGGATGCGGTCGCCGAAGGCCCCGAGCCCTGCGAGCCGGACGGCGGCGGCATGGGTCGGCACGACGACGGCGTCCGCATACTTGACGGCCCGCTTGAGCATCGCGCGGTGCCAGGTGACCGCGGGCCGGCTGAGCTCGTCGGGGCGCTCCCACGCGTCGAAGTCCCACAGGGTGATGACGGTCTGGTCGTGGTCGTAGACGCGATCGTGCTTGACGAGAGGAGCGAGCATCGTCGGCGAGTGGATCATGCCGCCACCGACGCCCGGCGCAACACCCAGCTGCCACGCCGCCGCCAGCTCTCGACGCGGCAGCGCGACGCGGGTGAGCTCGGCCAGGCCCGGCACCGACGCCTCGAGCGTCGCGGCGGCATCGACAGACGACGGCACGAGCCCCTCGATGGCGCACCCGATCGGCGCCGTCCGCACCAGAGCACGCGCGAGCTCACGGGAAGCCATCGCCTGCTCGGCGCCCGTGGGGGCGACGAGCTGGTCGAGCACGACCCGCAGAAGCGTGGTCACGGCGACGTCGTCGCGGTCGAGGACGACGGGTGCAACGCCTCCTGAATCAGTTCGCGCACCTGGGCGAACTGCTCGGCGGTCGGGTTCTCGGTGTCGATGCCGGCGCCCTCCGGAGTGACCTCGAGGGTCGTGACCGGCTGCTCCTTCGCCTTCACCGCGAGATCGACGAGGAACGGCAGCAGGGCCGACGGGATGTCGGTCTGCACGAGATCCTCACCGGCGGCGGCGACCTCCTGGAACCTCAGCAGCACGTTCGACGGAGTCGCCTGGGCGAGGATCGCCTCCTGCAGCTCACGCTGGCGACGCATCCGGTCGTAGTCGCTCGTCGTGTAGCGGGAGCGCGCGTACCACTGGGCGGTCTCGCCGTCCATGATCTGGGTGCCGACCTCGATCCACCCGATCGCCCACTCTTCCGCGCTCTGACCGTCATAGGTGGGGCCGTAGCCCTCCGGAAGCCTCTCGGTCACCGTGATCTCGACGCCGCCGAGCGCGTCGACGATGTCGGCGAAACCCTGCATGTCGACGAAGACGTAGTAGGGGATCTCGATTCCGAGGAGTCCCTCCGCGGCATCCTTCGTCGCCTCGATCGCGGGGCTCGACCCGTTCGCTTCGGCATCCGGGTAGAGGCTGGCACCGCCATCCGACCGGCAGACCTCGACCGCGTTCATGAGCTGGTTGATGCCCGGCCCCCACCCGCACGTCGACGACACGTAACCGGTGAAGCCGTCGGGGTACAGCTCCTGCATGGGCCCCTCGGAGAACGGCACGTAGGCAAGGTCCCGCGGGATGCCGGTGATGTGCACAGCGCCGGTTTCGGCGTTCACCGAGACGACCGAGATGCTGTCGAACCGCATCGAGTCGCGCCCGAGGCCCGAGTCGGCACCCAGCAGCAGGAAGTTGTAATAGCCGTCCGACGGATCCACCGGCGCGTCGCCGTTGGTGAAGATGGATGCCAGGGCCTCGCGCGCCGGTGCGAGGAGCTTCTGCGCGGCGTAGACGGCACCGCCCGAGCTGAGCACCAGCCCGAGGATCGTGGCGATGGCCAGAAGCGGCCGGGCCGACGACTTCGTCTTCACGAGCCGCACGAGGCGGAGCGTGTCGATCGTGAGCACGAGCCAGAGCAGCGCGTAGGCGAGCAGAAGCACCTGCATCACGAGCAGAACGATGCCGTTGGTCGCGAGGGTCGTCAGCAGCGAGGACCACATCAGCGAGGCGAGGAACGCGAGCACGACGAGAACCCAGGCGATGAGGGTCGCCGACAGCCCGATGCGACCGAGACGCCGATTTCCCGCGAGCGACTGCGCCGCCCCGGGGACCACGAAGTTCAGCACGATGAGCCACCACCCGCGCCGGGTCATGACCTCGGGAGAGCGCGTGTCGGGGCGACGGATCGGCTGCTCGCCGAGGATCGTGCCGTCGTGCCCCGCAGGGCGCGCCGGACGGCGCGGCGGCGCGGAGACGCTCACAGCTGGTCCTGTTCCTGGTGTCGGGGGCTCTGAGATGCGGGAGTCTCGTGTTCGGCTCGGCCGAGGAGCGCTCCGTCGAGGGACTCCTTCAGCCGGAGGTTCTTCTGCTCGACCTGCTCTTCGAGCAGGCGCGCGTACTGCTCGACGCGTTCGGCGAGGCGCTCATCGCCGGCACCGAGGATTCGTGCGGCCATCAGACCTGCGTTCTTCGCACCGCCGATCGAGACGGTCGCGACCGGGATGCCGGCGGGCATCTGCACGATCGACAGCAGGGAGTCGAGCCCGTCGAGCGTCGCGAGCGGCACGGGCACGCCGATGACCGGCAGCGCCGTCACCGAGGCGATCATGCCGGGAAGGTGCGCCGCTCCCCCGGCCCCGGCGATGATCACGCGCAGGCCGCGCGAACGCGCCGCGCGCCCGTACGCCATGAGCTTGTCGGGCGTGCGGTGCGCCGAGACGACCTCGACCTCGTGCGGGATCGTGAACTCGCTGAGCACCTGTGATGCGTCGCTCATGACCCGCCAGTCGGAATCGGATCCCATGACGACGCCGACGAGAGGGCTCGTCGAAGAGTGCAGCGGCCGGGTCACCCGACAAGGCTAGGGCGACAGCCTGGAAGAACCCCGGAACGCCACGCGTCTCGGGAGCGCCGATCATAATTCAGGCAGAATCGCCTGCGGCGCGCGCCCGAGGGCTCAGAATGAGCGATTCTGCCTGAATTATGCGCCCCGGACGAGCTCCTGATGAGCGCCGGACGACTGCCGGGCGGCGCCGTCAGTCCAGGAAGAAGGATGCCGCCGCGCGCGCCTCGTACACCACGGCATCCAGGTCGGAACCGGTCGCGTTGACGTGGCCGACCTTGCGCCCGGGGCGCGGGGCCTTGCCGTAAGTATGGACCTTGACGGCGGGATGAGCCTGGAGGGCTGCGGGAAGCCTGCTGCCCAGCGAGTCCTCGGCAGGTCCCCCGAGGATGTTCACCATCGCGGTCCACGGCTGGCGCGGCACAGCGTCGCCGAGCGGCAGGTCGAGCACGGCCCGCAGGTGCTGCTCGAACTGGCTGGTGACGGCGCCGTCCTGACTCCAGTGGCCCGAGTTGTGCGGGCGCATCGCGAGCTCGTTGACGAGCACGCGCTCGTCCGTCGTCTCGAAAAGCTCGACCGCCAGCATCCCCGTGACGGCCAGTCCCTCCGCGATCGTCCTGCCGATCTGCTCCGCGACCTCGGCGAGCCGCGGCGCTGCGTGCGGCGCGGGGGCGATGACCTCGGCACACACGCCGCCGCGCTGCACCGTCTCGACGACGGGGTACGCGACGAGCTCGCCCGAGGGCCGGCGCGCCACCTGCTGCGCCAGCTCGCGGGAGAAGTCGACGAGCTCTTCGGCCAGCAGCGGCCCATCGCCCAGCCAGTCGGCGACGTCGGCCGGGGATGCCACGACCCGCACCCCCTTGCCGTCGTATCCGCCGCGGGGGGTCTTCACGACTGCGCGAGCGCCGTTCGCGTCGAGGAACGCCTGCAGCTGCGCGGCATCCGCCACCTCGGCCCACTCGGGCTGCGGGATGCCGAGCTCGGCAAGACGCGCCCGCATGCGCAGCTTGTCCTGCGCGTACTGCAGCGCGTCGGGGCCGGGGTGCACCGCGATCCCCCCGGCGACGAGGGCGCGCAGGACATCCTGCGGCACATGCTCGTGATCGAAGGTCACGACGTCGACGTCGCGCGCGAAAGCCCGCACGGTGGCGAGATCGCGGTAGTCGCCCGTCGCGGTCGCGGCGATCGCCGCCGACATCCCGGGCTCCTCGGCGAGCACCCGGACGTCGATGCCGAGCTCCACCGCCGGTGCGATCATCATGCGGGCCAGCTGCCCGCCGCCGACGATTCCGACTCTCAGTGCCATGCCTCCATCCTCCCAGGTCGCGCCGCACCGACACGCCCGCGCCGGCCGCACTCCGTGTGACGCGGGTCACGCGCCGAGACCGCCTCCACGCGTCGAGACCCGCGCCCGGAACCCGGGTCTCCACGCGCATTCCGGGCCTCGCCGAGGGCGACCCGGGGAACGGGGCGCAACGGGGGCTGAGGTCAGGCGGGCGACGAGCCCGAAGTGACCGGGATCGCCTGCGAATCGCGGTGCGCGAGGATCTGGCTGACCTCGACCTGGTCGGCGAGCGCCTCGTGCATGAGCCGTACAGCAGGGATGTCGACCAGGCGCAGCGGGCGGTCGACGCCGTTCGACAGCGTGAGCGTGCCCGCCCCCCAGAGCCGCTGGATCGGGCCACGTCGCTCGGCGATCGTGTAGCCGCGCGCGTGCAGGATCTCGGTGCGCGTGCGTCCGAAAATGCCGGACTGGGCGATCACCCGACGCGTCGTGACCGTGTAGCTGCACGAGAGCCACCGCAGATACGGGATCACGACCAGCAGCAGAACGATGACGCCCGCGACGGCCCAGAGCACCCGGCCCTGCGTCACTGACTGCACCGCTTCGTGCACCCCGTCTTGGAGCCAGTCCGGCATCCAGCTCGGCATCGCGTCGATGACGACCGCCGAACCCGCCGACAAGTACCCGACGGCCCCGGCGACGGCGATGAGGATCAGCGCCGGCCAGATCAGCCGCCGCGCGTGGCGGCGCACACGGGCGATCTTCAACTCGCGCACCTCGGCGCCGGGCGCGGGGGTGAGCGGGCGACCGGGGTAGGCCATGGGCTGGGTCACGATCTCCATTCTGCCCGCTCGCGGGCCGAACGCGGGCTCGCCCGCACCCGCGTGCCGTGGTTTGCCGCCGGATGCCGCGGGGCCTGAGACCTCAGCGCACGTGCACCACGTCGCCCGCGCCGACGGCCATCTCGACGCCCCCACGCTCGATCACGAGGCGCCCCGCGTCATCGAGACGCAGGGCTCTCCCGCGGAGGGTCGTCCCGTCGGGGAGCGAGACCGCGACATCCGATCCCAGCGTGCTGCACCGCGCGGCGACCCGCGCCGCGACCGCGCCATGCCCGCCGACGGCAAGGTCGGCGATGCCGTCGCGCAGCCCGACGAGGAAGTCCGCCAGCAGCCGGTCCTCGTCGGCGACCGCCCCCTGATCGGCGAACGAGGTGGCCGTCGGGACGGGGAGGATGGCGGTCTCCATCGTCGTGTTGACACCGGCGCCCACGACCACGGTATGCGGGTCGGACCCGAGCACCTCGACCAAGACGCCGCAGATCTTGCGCCCGATCGTGCCCGGGCCAGAGCAGGGGCCGGAGCTGACGAGAACGTCGTTGGGCCATTTCACCGAGACCTCGCGCCCGGGCAGCTGCGCCGCGATCGCGCCCGCCATCGCCTCACCTGCCACGAGCGGGATCCACCCGCGATCGGCGATCTCGACGGCGCCGACCCGCAGCAGCACGGAGATCGCGAGCGCCGTGCCGGGCGGGGCCGTCCAGGTGCGGCCAAGCCGTCCGCGCCCCGCGCGCTGGTCGCGCGAGAAGAGGACGGAAAGATGCGGATGGCCTGCGGGGTCGAGTTCCGCGTCGCGCAGCAGCTTCGCGTTCGTCGAGTCGACGGCCGCCGCTGCCTGCAGACGCGGGCTCACGGCGGCGGCGAGCGGATATCCGGAGTCGGGGATCGCCATAGCGCCCACCCTACGCGTCACCCCTCCGCAACAGCTCAGGAGACCTCTCGCGACGCTGGCGCCCAGAAGCCGTCCCGGCAGGCGGCAGCAGCAGAACTCCTGAATCGTTGCGGCGCCGCCCCACGGCAGGACGTCCCGCGGATGGTCCGGCTGTGGAAGGGAACAGCGGATGCCACGGACGGTTGTCGCACTCGGCCAACGCCCAGCGCCAAGTGCTCGCTAGGGTGGAACCCGTGCCAGACCAGCCAGATCACGCGGACCAGCCAGATCACGCGGACCAGCCAGATCACGCAGATCAGCCCGACCTCTCCACGACAGCCGGCAAGATCGCCGACCTCCGCGCGCGCTACCAGGAGGCGGTCGTCGACGCCGAGGTCACGGCGCGCCAGAAGCAGCACGCCAAGGGCAAGATGACGGCGCGCGAGCGCATCGAGCTGCTCGTCGACCCGGGCAGCTTCGTCGAGCTCGACGAGTACGTGCGTCACCGCACGACGGCGTTCGGCATGGACCGCTCCCGCCCTTACGGCGACTCGGTCGTCACCGGCGTCGGCACGATCCACGGCCGCACCGTCGCGGTCTACGCGCAGGACTTCACGACCTTCGGCGGGTCGCTGGGCGAGGTCGCGGGCGACAAGATCATCAAGATCATGGAGTACGCCCTCCGCGGCGGGATGCCGATCATCGGCATCCTCGACTCGGGCGGCGCGCGCATTCAGGAGGGGGTGGTCGCCCTCGGCAAGTACGGCGAGATCTTCCGCCTGAACACGGCGGCGTCCGGCGTCATCCCGCAGATCTCGATCATCATGGGCCCCGCCGCAGGCGGCGCGGTCTACTCCCCCGCCCTCACCGACTTCGTCATCATGGTCGACAAGACCAGCCAGATGTTCGTGACCGGCCCCGACGTCATCAAGACGGTCACCGGCGAGGACGTCGGCATGGAGGAGCTCGGCGGCGCCTACACGCACAACACGCGCTCGGGCGTCGCCCACTACCTGGCCTCGGACGAGGACGACGCGATCGACTACGCCCGCACGATGGTCGGCTTCCTCCCCGACAACAACCTGTCGGAGCTCCCCGTCTACGAGAGCGCTTTCGAATGGGAGACGACGGATGCCGACCGCGTGCTCAACACGGTCGTGCCCGACTCCCCCAACCAGCCCTACGACATCCATCAGGTCATCGCGCACATCGTCGACGCCGGGGCGGGCGGCAGCGACTTCCTCGAGGTGCAGCCGCTGTTCGCACCGAACATCGTCATCGGGTTCGGCCGCGTCGAGGGCCGCAGCGTCGGCATCATCGCCAACCAGCCGTCGCAGATGGCGGGCACCCTCAACATCGAGGCGGGCGAGAAGGCGAGCCGTTTCGTGCGGTTCTGTGACGCGTTCTCGATCCCGATCCTGACCCTCGTGGACGTTCCCGGGTACCTCCCCGGCACCGACCAGGAGTGGACGGGCGTCATCCGCCGCGGCGCGAAGCTGCTGTATGCCTATGCCGAGGCGACGGTTCCGCTGGTCACCGTCATCTTGCGGAAGGCTTACGGCGGCGCGTACATCGTGATGGGCTCCAAGCAGCTCGGCGCCGACATCAACCTCGCGTGGCCGACGGCCGAGATCGCCGTCATGGGCGGCCAGGGGGCCGTCAACATCCTCTATCGCGGCGAGATCAAGCGCGCTGAGGCGGCGGGCGAGGACATCGCAGCCGTCCGCACGCGCCTGGCGAACGAGTACACGTACAACGTGGCATCCCCCTTCCTCGCCGCCGAGCGCGGCGAGCTCGACGGCATCATCGAGCCGGCCCAGACACGGGTCGCGGTCGCGAAGGCGCTGCGGTCGCTGCGCGGCAAGCGCGCGAGCCTGCCGTCGAAGAAGCACGGGAACATCCCGCTGTGAGCGAGGGCGTGGGCGGGCCCGCGAGCGAGGCCGGCGGGGCGCCGCAGGACGGCGCGGATGCCGTGCGCCTCGAGATCCTCCGCGGGTCGGCGACTGCCGAGGAGCTCGCCGCCGTCATGACCGTCGTGAGCGAGGCCTATCATCGCGAGTCCGCCGAGGCCGTCGCCGCGCCCGAGCCGAGGCCGTCCGCGTGGCAGTTCTCGGCGCGCGCGCTGCGCGAGCCGCTGCGGCGCGAGCTGGGCTGGGTTCACGGCGACCGGTAGCACCCAGCGCATAGCCACGGCAAATCTCCTCCAAAAGTAGGAGAGACAGCGATGGCTGTTTCGGTCAGACTTGTGCGGGGAGCATTCCGATGTTCTTCGCATCGTGCTCTCTCGCGCAGGCGCGTTGACTGCGAGCGTGGTTTTCGGGTAACCGGCTCGCACGGCGAGGGGCGGATTCTCCGCCCCTCGCCTCCTCCCCTGCTTCAGGGAGACCCCTATCGCCGAATCCGGACCCCCGGCCATTGAGCGACGAGCGCAGCGATGGTCATCGGTCGTTGAGCGACGAGCCCACCAATGGCCATCGGCCGTTGAGCGACGAGCGCAGCGAGGAGTCGAAACGTGGTGAGCATCTCCGCGACGCATGCCCTCAGCGCCAGTGGGACGTTTCGTCTCGCTTCGCTCGCGAGGCGCCCGGTTGCACCGCCGGCTATCCCTACGCGCGGGCGAGCAGGGCGACCGCCTCGAGGTGGTGCGAGTGAGGGAACAGGTCGAACGCGTCGACGCGCACCGGCTCGTAGCCGTGAGCGCAGAACGTGCCGAGGTCGCGCGCGAGGGCGACGGGGTCGCACGCGACGTAGACGACGGATGCCGGGGCCAGCGCGACGACCCGCTCGACGACCTCACGGCCCGCGCCCGCGCGCGGCGGGTCGAGCAGCACGACGCCCGCCGCCAGCCGCGCCCGCTCGGCGGCGGACGCCTGCGTGAGAAGGCGCGCGAGGTAGCGGTCGGTGCGGTCCGTCTCCGCACGCGCCCCGACCCACTGCGCGAGGTTCTCGCCGGCGTGCTCGGTCGCCCGCGCATCGGCCTCGACGCTCGTGACGCGCGTCGCGGGGCCGCCGGCATCCGCGAGCGCGGCGGCGAACAGGCCGACACCGCCGTACAGGTCAAGGTGGTGAGCGGCGGGGTCGACGCCCCCGGCGGCGTCGAGAGCGGATGCCACGGCAGCGGTGAGCGTCTCGGCGGCGAGGCGGTGCACCTGCCAGAACCCGCCCGCGTCGACGCGGAAGTCGCGGCCTCCGACCCGTTCGGTGACGACCTCGCGCACCGCCGGGTCCTCCGGGGGGCGCACGCGGCGCGCGGGAAGGGAGCGGGAGGCAACCCGGCGGCGCCCTCGCGACGCAGCGGGCGGGCGCGGCGGGCGCGGCGCGCGCACCTCCCGCACCGTGGCGGGGCGGACGATGACGCGCACGCTCCCGTCGGCGGGCTGGACGAGATCGACCCTCCCGGGGCCGAAGCCCTCGAGCCCGCGCGCGACCTCCGCGATCGCGTCGGTCGCCAGCGGCAGGTCGGGCACCGTCACGACACGGTGGCTGCGCGCGGCGAACGGGCCGATCGCGCCCGCCTCGTCGACGTGCAGGCTCACGCGCGTGCGCCAGCGCAGGCCGTCGGCGTCTTCTCTGGGCGCCTCACCGGCGCCGGCGGGACCCACTGCTCGGGCGGCGCCCGCGAACCCGGCCGTTCCGGCCGGCGCGATCGTCGTCTCCGGGCCGGCCCCGCCCGCGAACCGCGCGAGCGCGTCGTCGAGCACGCGCTTTTTCAGCTCGCGCTGGTGGGCGAGGGCGATGTGGCCGAAGTCCGCGCCACCGGGGCGATCGGCCGGTGGCACCGTGACGTCCGCCGCCGCCCAGACGTGCGGGCGGCGGTACGGCGAGGCATCCACGACCTCGACGACGTCGGCGCGCCAGAAGGATGCCTTCGAGGTGTCGGTCAGCTGCGCACGCACCCGCTCGCCCGGGATCGCGCCCTCGACGAAGACGACGCGCCCCTCGTGCCGCGCGACGAAGACGCCGCCGTGGGCGACGGCGTCGATCCGAAGGTCGATGAGGTCGCCGGCATCCATCCCTCCACGCTATCGGGCGGGAAACCGCGCGTGCGCCCGCGAGGGCAGCGAGGCGCACCACGCCGTCAGGACTCCTACGCTGGAACGCATGCGCGTGTGCCTCGCCTCGACCTCGCCCGCCCGTCTCATGCTGCTGCGGCAGGCGGGCATCGAGCCGCTCACGCGCGCGCCGCAGGTCGACGAGGATGCCGTGATCGCGGCGATCGAGGCACACGAGCAGCGCACGCTCGCCCCCGAGGAGCACGTACGGGTGCTCGCGCGGCGCAAGGCGCAGGATGTCGCGGCGGCGATCGCCGCCGAAGACCCGGGCTTCGACGGGGTCGTCCTCGGCGGCGACTCGATGTTCGAGATCGGCGGCGCGGTGCTGGGAAAGCCGCATCTGCCCGAGGTCGCCACGGCACGGTGGCACCAGATGCGCGGCCGCACGGGTGTGCTGCACTCGGGGCACAGCGTCTTCCGGCTCGCGCCCGGGCAGGAGCCGCGCGAGGCGCACGCGGTCGCACAGGCATCCGTCACCTTCGCGACGGACGTGACGGATGCCGAGATCGACGCCTACGTGGCCACCGGCGAGCCCCTGCAGGTTGCCGGCGCCTTCACCGTCGACAGTCTCGGCGGCGCGTTCATCTCTCGCGTCGAGGGCGATCCGTCGACGGTCGTCGGGATGTCGCTGTCGACCGTCCGGCGACTGTGCGGGCAGCTCGGGGTCGTCTGGACCGAGCTGTGGAACCGGCCCGCTCTGGCGTAGACGCCCGCCCATCCGGCGCATAACTCAGGCAGCTCCGCTCCTCCCGGCCCCCTCGGGGCTCCCGAACAGCAGTTCTGCCTGAGTTGTGCGCCTGCGCCACGCGCATCGCCACGCCCGCTGGTGACCGCTGGCGGCGCCGTCCAGCCGCCGACACGACCAGAGCCGCGGTCTCGTCGTGGTAATTCGCATACGTTTTCGCGATGATCTTGTGCGAGTTGCCCAAAGCCGGCACCCTGCGGCTCGGTAGGCTGGCATCCATGCCCTCCCCCCTGGACGAGTCGCACTCGCGCGCGCAGACCACCCGGCCGATCACCCGAGTGCTCGTCGCGAACCGCGGCGAGATCGCTGTCCGCGTCATCCGTGCCGCGCGCGATGCGGGCAAGGCGTCGGTCGCCGTCTACGCCGATCAGGACCGCGACGCGATGCACGCCCGCCTCGCCGACGACGCCTATGCGCTGGGCGGGGTCACCAGCGCCGAGACCTACCTCTCGATCGAGAAGATCCTCTCCGTCGCCCGCCGCTCGGGAGCCGACGCCGTGCACCCCGGCTACGGATTCCTCGCCGAGAACGCCGACTTCGCCCGCGCCGTCATCGCCGCCGGGCTCGTCTGGATCGGCCCGTCGCCCGAGGCGATCGAGGCCCTCGGCGACAAGGTCACCGCCCGCCATGTCGCCGAGAAGGTCGGCGCGCCGCTCGCCCCCGGCACCCCCGGCCCGGTCTCCGGCGCCGACGAGGTCATCGCGTTCGCGGCGGAGCACGGGCTGCCGATCGCGATCAAGGCAGCCTACGGCGGCGGCGGCCGGGGCTTGAAGGTCGCCCGCGAGCTCGACGAGGTCGCCGAACTGTTCGCGTCGGCCACGCGCGAGGCGATCACGGCGTTCGGTCGCGGCGAGTGCTTCGTCGAGAAGTACCTCGACAAGCCGCGGCACGTCGAGACGCAGTGCCTCGCGGATGCCGCGGGCACCGTCGTCGTCGTCTCCACGCGCGACTGCTCACTGCAGCGCCGCCACCAGAAGCTCGTGGAGGAGGCACCCGCGCCCTTCCTCACCCCCGAGCAGAACGCCGTGCTGTACACCTCGTCGAAGGCGATCCTGCGCGAGGTCGGCTACGTCGGTGCCGGCACGTGCGAGTTCCTCGTCGGCGCGGACGGCACGATCTCCTTCCTCGAGGTGAACACGCGACTACAGGTCGAGCACCCGGTGTCGGAAGAGGTGACCGGGCTCGACCTCGTGCGCGAGCAGTTCCGCATCGCCGAGGGCGGCCTGCTCGAGGACGCCGACCCGGTCGCCGTCGGCCATTCGATCGAGTTCCGCATCAACGGCGAGGACCCGGGACGAGGGTTCCTGCCGCAGCCGGGGCGGATCCACCAGTTCAAGACCTTCGGTGGCCCCGGCATCCGGCTCGACTCCGGGGTGACCGCCGGCGACAGCGTCTCGGGCGCCTTCGACTCGCTGCTGGGAAAGATCATCGTCACCGGGCGCGACCGCGCCGAGGCTCTCGAGCGTGCCCGTCGTGCACTCGACGAGTTCGAGGTCGCGGGCATGCCGACGGTGCTCCCGTTCCACCGCAAGGTCGTCCGCGATCCGGCTTTCACCGCCGAAGACGGCCGGTTCGGGGTCTTCACGCGCTGGATCGAGACCGAGTTCGTCAACGACATCGCTCCGTGGGACGGCGAGCTGGAGGCACCCGCCGCCCCCGAGCCCCGGCACACCGTCGTGGTCGAGGTCGCCGGAAAGCGCCTCGAGGTGAGTCTGCCCGACCGTGTCGCGGCCCCGTCGGCGGCGATCGGCCGCCCCGCCGCCGTGCCGCCCTCACGGCGCTCGCACGCGACGACCGCGAGCGCCGGAGCCTCGGGAGACGCGGTCAAGGCGCCGATGCAGGCGACGGTCGTCAAGGTCGCCGTCACGGAGGGGCAGCACGTCGTCAAGGGCGACCTCGTCGTCGTGCTCGAGGCGATGAAGATGGAGCAGCCCCTGCAGGCCCACAAGGACGGCGTCGTCGGCGCGATCGACGCGGCCCCCGGCACGACGGTTTCGGCGGGGCATCAGCTGCTGACGATCGGCTGACCCGCCCCGCGCGTCAGCCGACGGAGTCGTCGTCGCGGTTCACCTGGTGCATCGCGCGCGTGGCATCCGTGATGGATGCCGTCAGCGACGGGAACACCGCGAACACCCGTGAGACCTGGTCGACCGTGAGGCGGCGCTCCACGGCGATCGCGATCGGATAGATCAGCTCCGACGCGCGCGGCGCGACGATGACGCCGCCGATGACCGTGCCGCTGCCCCCGTACGCGATGATCTTGACGAAGCCGTCGGTGATGCCCATCATCTTCGCCCGCGGGTTCGCCGCGAGCGGCAGCTTGTGGACGTAGCCGCTGATGCGACCCTCCTCGAGGTCGTGCTCCTGCCGGCCCACCGTCGCGATCTCGGGCGCCGTGAAGATGTTCGCCGTGATGCGGCGGCGCTCCAGCGGAATCACGGTGTCGCCGAGCGCGTGGAACACCGCGGTGCGCCCCTGCATCGAGGCGACGGATGCCAGCGGCACGAACGTCGTGCAGTCGCCGGCCGCGTAGATGTTCGGCACCGACGTGCGCGCGACACGGTTGACCTGGATGTGCCCCGAGCCGGTGAGCTGCACGCCGGCCTGCTCCAACCCGAGCCCGGCGGTGTTCGGGATCGACCCGACCGCCATGAGGCAGTGGCTGCCCTCGACCTTCCGGCCGTCGGCGAGCGTCACGACGACGCCGTCGCCGATACGCTCGACCGTCTCGGCGCGCGCCCTGGAGAGCACGGTCATCCCGCCCCGGCGGAAGACGTTCTCCAGCACCGCCGCCGCGTCGCGGTCTTCGCCGGGGAGCACCCGGTCGCGGCTCGAGACGAGCGTCACCTTCGCGCCGAGGTTCATGTAGGCCGAGGCGAACTCCGCGCCGGTGACGCCCGAGCCGACGACGACGAGGTGCTCGGGCAGCGCCTTCATGTCGTACAGCTGCGTCCAGGTGAGGATGCGCTCCCCGTCGGGCCGCGCACTGGGCAGCTCGCGCGGCGACGCGCCGACCGCGACGACGAGCGTGTCGGCCTCGACCCGGTCGAAGTCGATTCCGCCGGCGCTCGTGGCCACGACGACGGCACGCGGTCCGTCGAGACGCCCGTGACCCGAGATGATACGCACCCCGGCATCCACGAGCTGCGCGCGCATGTCGTCGGACTGCTGCCGCGCGAGCGAGAGGAGCCGCTTGTTCACCGCCGCGAGGTTGATCGCGACCCGGGGCCGCAGCGGCCTGCCGCCCTCCCCCTTCGCGAAGAACTCGACGCCGAGGTCGGATGCCTCGCTGATCGCGACCGCGGCATCGGCCGTCGCGATGAGGCTCTTGGACGGCACGACGTCGGTGATGACGGCCGCTCCCCCGACGCTGGCGCGCTCGACGAGGGTGACCTGCGCCCCGAGCTGGGCGGCGGCCAGGGCCGCCTCGTACCCGCCGGGGCCACCGCCCAGCACCGCGACGGACTGGGAGTTGACGAAACTCGACGACATGGTTCACATTGTGGCAGTCCTCGGCCATGCGTGCGCCTACCACGGGCCCACCGAGCGTCTGCCGAGCGTCTGCCGGGGAAAGGCGATCTGCCCAGAACAGGAGAGTCTGGAGGGAATCATCCTGCCCCCGGCAGATCTCCTGTGCTGGGGAGACGGGCGGACCGGAGTGCGCACGCAGGCGGGCAGGCACAGGCAGGCAGGCGCACGCAGGCAGAGGCCGGGGCGGATGCCTAGAGTGGAGCCATGTCTGTCACCCACACACACCCTCTCGACGACCCGGCCGCCGACCCCTTCGAGGTCGCCGCGCAGGCGGCATCCGACATCGCCCGCCTCACCGGCGTGCCGCACCACGACATCGCCGTCACCCTCGGCAGCGGCTGGGGCAAGGCCGCCGACCTCGTCGGGGAGACGACCGCGACGATCCCGGCGACCGAGGTCACCGGCTTCAGCAAGCCGGCGCTGGAGGGACACGTCGGGTCGCTGCGCAGCATCGTGACCGCCGCAGGCAAGCGCGTGCTCGTCATCGGCGCACGCACGCACTATTACGAGGGCCACGGGGTGCGCCGCGTCGCCCACAGCGTGCGCACGGCCGCCGCGACCGGCGCGAAGACGATGGTGCTCACCAACGGCGCGGGCGGCATCAAGCCCACGTGGACGCCCGGGCAGCCCGTGCTCATCAGCGACCACATCAACCTCACCGGCGACTCGCCGCTGGAGGGCGCGACGTTCATCGACCTCACCGACCTGTACTCGTCGCGGTTGCGCGATCTCGCCCGCACGGTGGATGCGACCCTCGACGAGGGCGTGTACTGCCAGTTCCGCGGGCCGCAGTACGAGACGCCGGCCGAGGTGCGGATGGCGAAGGCCATCGGCGGCGACATCGTCGGCATGTCGACCGCCCTCGAGGCGATCGCGGCGCGCCAGGCTGGCATGGAGATCTTGGGGTTCTCGCTCATCACGAACCTCGCCGCCGGCATCCAGACCACCCCCCTCAGCCACGCGGAGGTGATCGAGGCGGGGCAGGCCGCCGAGCCGGTCATCTCGGCGTTGCTGGCGCGCGTGATCGGGTTGCTGTGAGCGGCGATGCCGCCGCCACCACCCCGGAGCCGGCGCCACTTGGCGCCGCCCGCGCGTGGCTCGCGCAGGACCCCGACGAGACCACGCGCGCCGAGCTCGCCGCCCTGATCGACGCGGCCACAGCGGGCGGCGCCGACGCGGCGGCCGAGCTCGACGACCGGTTCGGGTCGCGGCTCGCGTTCGGCACGGCGGGCCTGCGCGGGCGGCTGGGGGCGGGCAGCAACCGCATGAACCGGGTGCTCGTCGCGCAGGCTGCTGCGGGCCTGGCCGGCTACCTCCGCGAGAAGGCGGGGCCGGATGCCGCTCCGCTCGTGGTCGTCGGCTACGACGGCCGCCGCAACTCCGACGTGTTCGCGCGGGACTCGGCGGAGATCTTCGCCGGGGCGGGACTGCGCGCGGTGCTCCTGCCGCGCCTGCTGCCGACGCCCGTGCTCGCCTTCGCGGTGCGGCACCTGGGTGCCGCGGCGGGGGTCATGGTCACGGCATCCCACAACCCTCCCGACGACAACGGCTACAAGGTCTATCTCGGCAGTGACGACGCGGCCGACGACGGCGCGCAGATCGTGCCACCGGCGGATGCCGAGATCGCGGCGCACATCGACGCCGTCGCCGCCGGGTCGATCGCGGACCTGCCGCGCGGCGGGTATGAGGTCGCGGGGGACGAGGTCGTCGAGGCGTACGTCGCGGCGACCGCGGCAGTGGCCCCCGCTCCCGCGGGGGCGGCGGGGATGACCTGGGTGTACACGGCGATGCACGGCGTCGGGTGGGAGACGGTGCGGTCGATCCTGCTGCGGGCGGGGTACCCGCTTCCGGTCGTCGTCGCAGAGCAGATCGCCCCCGACGGGCGGTTCCCCACGGTGGCGTTCCCGAACCCCGAAGAGCCCGGCGCGATGGACCTGTCCTTCGAGACCGCGCGGCGGGCGGGGGCCGAGTTCGTCCTCGCGAACGACCCCGACGCCGACCGCCTCGCGGTCGCGATCCCCGACCGTGCCTCGGAGGGCGGCTGGCGCCGGCTCACCGGAAACGAGATCGGGCTGCTGCTCGGCTGGCGCGCCGCGCAGCGGGCACAGGGGGTGCCCGGCGCGACGCTCGCGTGCTCGCTCGTGTCCTCCCCCGGCCTTCAGACGGTGGCGGAGCACTATGGCCTGGGCTTCCACGCGACGCTCACGGGGTTCAAGTGGATCTCGCGGGCGCCGGGCATCGCGTTCGGCTTCGAGGAGGCGCTCGGCTACCTCGTCAATCCCGAGACGGTCCGCGACAAAGACGGCATCTCGGCCGCCGTCGCGATGCTCGGCGTCATCGCCGAGGCCCGGGCGCAGGGCCTGACCCTCGCCGACCTGCTCGACCGCTTCGCGGAGACGTTCGGGCACTTCTCCTCGGGGCAGGTGTCGCTGCGGGTGGCGGACGTCTCGCTCATCGCGCGGATCATGGCCGCGCTGCGCGCCGCGCCGCCGGGATCCGTCGGCGAGGTCATCGTCGCGCGGATCGATGATCTCCTGGCGGATGCAGGGGGTTTGCCGCCGAGCGACGTGCTGCGACTGTGGCTCGCCGACGGCTCGCGCGTCATCGTACGACCGAGCGGCACGGAGCCCAAGCTCAAGGCGTACCTCGACGTGCGCGGCGCGTCGGCATCCGACGCCGCCGCGCGCCTGGCGGCACTCGACGCGGGCGTGCGGGCGCTGATCGCCGCGGCGCAAGCGTGAGCTGGGCCGCGCTCGGCCGCGCGCTGGCGCATAATTCAGGCTGATTCCCCGCTCTCGGCCGGCAGACGCCCCCAGAATGGCGATTCTGCCTGAATTATGAGCGGGTCGTAGGCTCGGGTCATGCTGCTGACCGATCTCGTGCACCTCGAGAACGCCCACGTGCGGCTGGAGCCGCTGGATGACGCACACTCCGGCGATCTCGACCAGGCCCGCGCGGGCCTGGAGTACGCGTGGTACACCTCGGTGCCGGGATCCGCAGCCGGCTCAGTGCCGGAGGAGATCGCGTGGCGGCTCGCCGAGCGCGACGCCGGGCGGATGAACCCGTTCGCCGTCGTCGCGTCAGGCCGCGCGGTCGGGATGACGACGTTGTGCAACATCGACCAGCCGAACCGCCACGTCGAGATCGGCTACACCTGGCTCTCCCCCGCGGTGCAGCGCACGGCCGTCAACACGGCGGCGAAGCTCTTGCTGCTCGGCCACGCGTTCGAGGCGTGCGAGGCGATCGCGGTGGAGTTTCGCACCCACTGGCACAACCGGCAGTCGCGCGCCGCGATCGAGCGGCTCGGCGCGAAGCTCGACGGAGTGCTGCGCAACCACCGCCTCGGCCCCGGTGGGGCCCTGCGCGACACGGTCGTGTACTCGATCCTCCCGCACGAGTGGCCCGCCGTGCGCCTCGGCCTCCAGGCCCGGCTCGCGAGAGGGTGAGCGTTTCGTCTCGGGCGCCTGCGGGGCACCCCGGCGACCGCTTGCGTCTCGTATGGCCCGAATGGCAGGGCGCCGGAAGCTCCAGCATCCGCGCTCTGACCGCTGAGTTCCCCTTCGAGGTGGGTCGTCGCGGCTACACAGTGGGCACCACGGTGCTGCAAGCCGTGCTCCCGGCGCACACCGGCCCGACGGAAATCGTTCCGGTCACCCTCGGCAACGACGGCTTGGAGGAGCGAGACGGCATCGAGGCCAAGGATGCCGTGCTGGCGCAGTTGGATGCCGCACTGGAGATCATCCGGCAGCATGATCCGGCGAAGATCACGACCCTCGGCGGCGACTGCGGGGTCAGTCTCGCGCCCTTCTCCGCGCTCATCGACAAGTACGGGGATGACATCGCCGTCCTTTGGATCGGCTCCCACCCCGACATGGGCACCGGCAAGAGCGCGTACAGCGGGTTTCACGCGATGGTGGTGTCTGCTCTCACGGGTCATGGCGATGCGGAGATCCTGAGCCGCCTCCCGGGCCGAATCCCCGCGGCACGGGTCGCGCTGGTCGGGATGCACGACTGGACGGACGACGCGTTACCCTCTGTGGCGGAGGAGTGGGGGCTGACGGTGTTCCCACCCGAGCTGCTGCGCGGCGACAGCACACCGCTGCGCACCTGGCTTCGCCGCACGGGGGTTTCTCGGGTCGCCGTGCACTTCGATGTCGACACGATCGACGCCGCAGAAGTGCAGTTCGGCCTCGGTGCAGATGTCGGCGGGCTCACGACGGAGCAGGCGAAGCGCGTGGTCTCCGACATCGAGTCTGAGGTGGAGGTGGTCGCCCTGACGATCGCCGAGTTCGTCCCCCGGCAGATCATCCGCCTGCTGAGCCTTCTCGAGGGGTTTCCGCTGCTCGGCCCGGGCGCCCGCTGATCGCTCACATCGCAGCCGCCCCGCATCGCGGCTGGCACGAGGTGCCATCGTCGCGGCCAGCATCCTCCGCGGCTGCGACGAGTTTGTCTTGAGCGGGTCTGGGTGCTCGGGCGGACGGCATCCCGTTGATGCCTCGACCGTGGCGAGGCATCCTGCATCGAGACGATCCGAATCGACCATTGAGGTGTTCTGACGAGAAGAGTCGGAGCCGCCCTCGCCGTCGCCCTTGCCGCGCTCTGCGCGGCCTGCACGGACGGCGGCGGAACCGGGGCGACGGCGTCGAGCGGGCCGTCTCCGGTCAGTGTGGCTGAGGCGATCGAGCTGCCTGAGTCGGATGAGTCGGTGCGCATCTCAGCGGCGCTGGTCACCGCGCAGGGCGTGCCGTTCCTGTGCGATGTCGTCCTGGACTCGTTTCCCGAGCAATGCGGCACCCCGAGCATCGCTTTGACCGGGGCCGACCTCGACAGTCTCGATCTGGACACCGTCGAAGGAGAGATGTCCGGAGCGGTCGACATCGTCGTCGTGATCCACGACGGGGTGGCGGAGTTCGTGCGCGACAGCGAGTGAATGAGTGGAGTGAGCCACCGTCGCGCGCGTGTTCGGGAAACCCCACCGCTCGGCAGTCGCTTCGGCACGGTCGCGTGCGCGGGGACTGTGCGTACCTGACTGCTGAACGGAGGGGTGGGAGAGCCTCGCCGGAGAGAACCCCGGCCGCCACCGCGAGCGCAGCGAGACGAGACGTCGCACCCGCTCGGAGCGCGCGCTCAGCCGTCGACGACGGCGGCGAGCTCGTCGAGGAAGGCGGCGAAGGTCCTGCCCCGTCGCACGATCCGATGCACGCTCTCGCGTTCGCTGAACACCTCGACCAGCTGCTCGAACACCGTCTGGAACGCCTCCCGGTCGCTCTGCGAGAACGCGACCATCGCGACGACCTGCACCCGGCCCTCACCCCACACGATCGCAGGGTCGGCGATCCCCACGGCGATGGCGGTGCGCGTCGCGGTCATCTCGAGGGCGTGCGGCACGGCGAGCGCGTCGGTGAACGCCGTCGACGACAGCCGCTCCCGTTCCAATGCGCCCTCGACGTAGTCCTCGCCGATGACGCCCTGCGCGACCAGCCGCGCCCCGAGCGCGCGGATCACCGTCTCCGGGTCTGCGCCGGCGTCAATCCGCCCCACGAACGCCTCGGGCGAGAAGTAGCGCCCGAGCTCGTCGCGCAGCCGCGCGAGCCGGCGCGCGCGGCGCACCCGCCCCGCCGCGTGCTGCACGCGCTCGATGTCGCCCTCGGTCAGGAACGGCTGGATCCGCACGACCCGCTCCGAGACCTCGGGCGCATCGATCGTCGTCAGCACGAGGTCGGTGTCGATTCCGTCCCAGTCCGGGTCGGCGCGCGTCTCGACCCCGACGATGTCCACCGACTGCCCGAGCGATCGGTCGACGCTCGAGCGCAGCAGCTCGTGCAGCTCGTAATAGCCCGGGCAGACGATCGTCGCGGTCAGCACGGCATCCGCCCTCCGGCTGCGCTCCAGGCGCCCCCCGACGTGCATCGCGATGTAGGCGATCTCGTCGTCCAGCAGAGGGATGCCGAGCAGATGCCGCAGCCCGTCGGCGATGAAGACCGCGACCTCGAAGATCATCGGATACGTCGCCTTCAGCGACCGCGTCAGGGGGTTGCGCGACCACGCCTGCTCCCGCGCACGCGACAGCAGGTTCTGCACGTGCAGCGCGAGACGCAGCACGAAGTCGTCGTGGTCGATGTCGACGAGGAACGCCGTCGCGGCGCGGCTGACGACGTCGCGCACGGCCGCCTCGACCTCCGGGACCAGGCGCGAGCGGATGGCGGATGCCGGCTCGTTCGCCCCGGGCGCGACGACCCGGCTCGCCACGAGCGCCGCGAGGTGGAGCCGGTCGCCAGCGCCCAGACGCAGCCCGAGATGCTCCGCGCACAGCCGGTCGACGAGTGCGCCGATCCGCTCCTGCGCGTCCGACCGCGCGGTCGCATCGGTGGCCTCGAGCGCCCGCCCGAGCCAGACGCGATCGGCGGTGATCGCGACGTGCAGCATCACATCGCCGATGCCGAACTCGTTGACGAAGTAGCCCAGGTCGCCGAGCCCTGCCACGAGGTCGTTCTTGAACGGGCCGAACGCCGCCGCGCCGATCGACTCCTCACCGAGCGTGCGCCGGACGGCGGACAGATCGAAAGCGCCGTCGGCGGTCTCATCGTGCACGAGCGTGCTGAGCAGGCGCCGCTGCGCCATCTCGGTGCCCCGCAGCCGCGCCCGCGACGCCGTGCGCTCGAGCACGAGCCCCGTGCCGCCCAGCAGCGCCCGCACCCGTCCGAGATCGCCCTCGACCGTCGCAGCGCTCACGTGGAGGTCGTCGGCGGTCTCGTAGACGTCGATGCCGTCGGATGCCGCCAGCAGCGTCCGCACGAGCCGATGCACCCTCTGCCGCGGCGTCTGGGCGTCGACGTGCGCGTGCAGCGCCGCCGTCGCATCCGCACCGGCCCGGTATCCCAGCGGCCCGGACTCCACTGCCGTCCCGCCGGCAACCCGCGCGTTGAGCGCGGTGACATAGCTGCGGATGCTGCGCGGGGTCACGCCGACGATGTCGGCGAGCTCCGCGGCGGTCATCCAGTCGCCGTCCCGCGCCAGCAGAGCGATGACCCGGTCCTGCCGCGCTCTGCTCACCGAGACAGTCAACCATGCCGGGCTCGGGGCGATCTCACGTTTCCGCCCCCGCGGAAGCGACCATGGTTGCCTGCTCCCAGGACTTTCACGACAATGGCGGGAAAGGGAGGCGGATCGATGAGGATCCTCGTGGTGTGCGGCGCGGGAGCGTCGAGCACGTTCGTGGCGCAGCGCGTGCGGCACGCCGCCCAGGCAGCCGGTCGGCAGATGAGCGCGACCGCCGGCACGGAGCAGTCGTTGCCGATCGATCTGGATGCCGCGGACGTCGTGCTGGTCGGGCCTCACCTGCACCACGCCGTGGACCGTATCCGCCGCGCGGCGATGCCCCGCGGCGCCGTGGTGGTACTGCTTCCCCCCGACATCTTCACCGACCTCGACGGCACCCGCACCCTCGCGCTCGTCGATGCCAGCCTGGGCGGCCCGTCCCCCGCCCCCACGGAGAGGAAACCCGCATGACCGAGTCGACCCGCACGATCCGCATCGGATCGTCGAACGGGCTGCACGCCCGCCCCGCGAAGCTCTTCGCGCAGGCCGTGAAAGAGTCCGGCATCCCCATCACCATCTCGAAGGGCGCCGGAGCACCCGTCAACGCCGCGAGCATCCTCGGGGTGATAGCGCTCGGCGCCGAGAAGGGCGACTACGTCACCCTCACCGCCACCGGCGACACCGCCGAGGCCGTGCTCGACACCCTCGCGGAACTGCTGACCACCGACCACGACGAGAATTGACCCGCACGCCTCCGAGCGCACGGCGCAATCGCACGGCGCAATCGCACGACGGAATCGAAGGAGATCACGGAAATGACAGAACTGCGCGGAGTCGGAATCGGGCTGGGCGTGGCCCAGGGGCCGGTGGCCCGCATGGCCGAGCCCCTGCCCGCCCCTGACGACACGCCCAGCACCCTCACCCCCGACGAGGAGCTCGCGCGCGTGCGCGAGGCCGTCGCCGCGGTCGCGCGCGAGCTCGAGGAGCGCGGCGCGAAGGCCGGGGGGCTGGCCCGCGAGGTGCTCGAGGCGCAGGCCATGATGGCCGAGGACCCGACCCTCGAGGACGAGGTCTCCACGCGCGTGGAGGCCGGGAAGACCGGCGAATACGCCGTGCACGCGGCGTTCGCGAGCTTCCGCGACACCCTCGCCGCGATGGGCGGCTACCTCGGCGAGCGCGCCGCCGACCTCGACGACGTCGCGCAGCGGGTCATCGCGCGCCTGCGGGGCCTGCCCGCCCCGGGCGTTCCCGACCCGGGGCACCCGTACGTGCTCGTGGCGCGCGATCTCGCCCCCGCCGACACGGCGCTGCTGGATCTCGACCAGGTGCTCGCCCTCGTCACGACCGACGGCGGCCCGACCTCGCACACCGCCATCCTCGCGCGCGAGAAGTCGATCGTCGCGGTCGTCGGCGTCGCCGCCGCGAAGGACCTCACCGACGGCGAGACGGTCATCGTGGATGCCGCCAAGGGCGTCGTCACCGTCTCCCCGACCGACGAGGAGCTCGTGCAGGCGCAGCACCGCGCCGACGCGCGCGCCGCCGCGGCATCCGCCCCCCTCACCCCCGGCGCGCTGAAGGACGGCACCGCGGTGCCACTGCTGGCGAACCTCGGAAAGCCCGGCGGCGCGGCCGAGGCCGTCGCGCTCGGCGCGGAGGGCGTCGGCCTGTTCCGCACCGAGTTCCTGTTCCTCTCCGCGACGCAGGCGCCGACCGTCGAAGACCAGACGAAGGCGTACACCGAGCTGCTCGCGGCCTTCCCTGGCAAGAAGGTCGTCGTGCGGGCGCTGGATGCCGGGGCCGACAAGCCCCTCGCGTTCCTCAATGACGCGCACGAGGACAACCCCGCGCTGGGCCTGCGGGGCCTGCGCGCGCTACGGGCGAGCGAGGACATCCTGCGCGAGCAGCTGACGGCGCTGGCGAACGCCGACAAGGCCACGCACGCCGACCTGTGGGTCATGGCGCCCATGGTCGCCACCGTCGAGGAGACGGAGTACTTCGTCGCCCTCGCGAAGGACTACGGCATCAAGACCGCGGGCGTCATGGTGGAGGTCCCCTCCGCCGCCCTGATGGCCGATCGCGTGCTCGCCGAGGCCGACTTCGCGTCGATCGGCACCAACGACCTGACCCAGTACACGATGGCGGCCGACCGTCTGCTCGGCTCGGTCGCAAGCTATCAGGACCCGTGGCACCCCGCTGTGCTACGGCTCATCAAGGCGACCGCCGACGGCGGCAAGGCCAACGGCAAGCCCGTCGGCATCTGCGGCGAGGCCGCCGCCGACCCGCTGCTGGCGGTCGTGCTCGTCGGCATCGGCGCGACGACCCTCTCGATGGCCCCGACGGCGCTCGGCGACGTGCGCGCGTCACTTCTGCAACACACCCGCGAAGATGCCGAGCGCATCGCCGCGGCGGCCCTCGCCGCCGACGACGCGGCGTCCGCCCGCGCCGCAGCACAGGCTGCGGCGGAGTCCTCTGCGGCCTGAGGGCCGCATACCCGAAGGAGAAATCACATGACAACGGCATCCGCCACCACGAAACAGCCGGGAGGTGCCCGCGTCGCCGTCCAGCGTTTCGGCACGTTCCTCTCCGGCATGATCATGCCGAACATCGCAGCGTTCATCGCCTGGGGCCTCATCACGATGCTCTTCATCACCGCCGGGTTCTTCGGCGCCGAAAGCCCGTTCGGGTGGCACTGGTACCCGGTCGCGGAGATCATCGGCGGCGGTGGCGACTCCTCCGTCATCGGATGGCAGGGCGCCCTCACCGCGATCGCCGAGGGCGACTCGGGCAACTTCGCCGCCTACGTCGGCCTGGTCAGCCCGATGGTCACCTACCTGCTGCCGCTGCTGATCGCCAACACCGGTGGCCGCATGGTCTACGACGCACGCGGCGGTGTCGTCGCGAGCATCGCGACGATGGGCGTCATCGTCGGCACCGACATCCCGATGTTCCTCGGCGCGATGATCATGGGCCCGCTCGCCGCGTGGATCACGAAGCAGATGGACAAGCTGTGGGAGGGCAAGATCAAGCCCGGCTTCGAGATGCTGGTGAACAACTTCTCCGCCGGCATCCTGGGCGTGATCCTCGCCATCGTCGGGTTCTTCGCCTTCGGCCCGGTCATGCTCGGCGTCTCGACGGTCCTCGGCGGCATCGTGGGCTGGCTCGTCGACTTCAACCTGCTGCCGGTGCTGTCGATCATCGTCGAGCCGGCGAAGGTGCTGTTCCTCAACAACGCGATCAACCACGGCGTGTTCACGCCCCTCGGCATCGAGCAGGCCACCGAGACCGGCAAGTCGATCCTGTTCCTCATCGAGGCCAACCCCGGCCCCGGTGTCGGGCTCCTGCTCGCCTTCACGTTCTTCGGCGTCGGCGCGGCGAAGGCCTCGGCACCGGGGGCGATCATCATCCAGTTCTTCGGCGGCATCCACGAGATCTACTTCCCGTATGCGCTCAGCAAGCCGACGACGATCCTCGCCCTGATCGCGGGCGGTGCGACCGGGGTTGCGACCAACATGCTGCTCGGCGGCGGGCTCGCCTTCCCGGCGGCCCCGGGGAGCATCATCGCGGTCAGCGCCGCGGCGATCGGGCCCGGCGTCGGCAACCTGCTCGTCGTGTACCTGTCGGTCGTCCTCGCCGCGACCGTCTCGTTCCTGATCACGGGCGTGATCCTGCGCGCGTCGCGGGGGCGCGACCTCGCCGCCGAGGGAGGCGACGCCGGCTTCGAGGCGGCGATCGCGCAGACCGAGGCGAACAAGGGCAAGAAGTCCGACGCGCTGTCGGGGCTGCGCAGCGCTGCGGCACCGGCATCCGCCGCCCCGGCCGCCACCGCTGTCACGAAGCAGATCAACAACGTCGTCTTCGCGTGCGACGCCGGCATGGGATCGTCGGCGATGGGCGCGAGCGTGCTGCGCAACAAGGTCAGGAAGGCGGGCTTCGCCGACATCTCGGTGACCAACAAGGCCATCGCGAACCTCGACGGCACGGAAGACCTCGTCGTCACGCAGCAGCAGCTGACCGACCGCGCCCGCGAGCGCACTCCGAACGCGGTGCACGTCTCCGTCGACAACTTCATGAACTCGCCGAAGTACGATGAGGTCGTCGAGCTGATCCGCAGCCAGCACACGCCGGGCTGACCATCAGGATCCGCGTGGCCGGGCCGGCGCAACGCCCCCGGCCACGCGGTCACTTCCCCCGCCGCCGGCCGCGAGGCGAGCCAGAAGCGGCATCCGCCCGCCGCACGGGCACAGCAAAAGCAATCAGCACAGTCAACAGAGAGAGCAGAAAATGAGCGTTCTGAACGTCGGACAGATCCGCATCCACCCCGGGTCGGTGACGAAGGAGCAGGCGATGCGCGAGGCCGCCGACATCCTCGAGGCGGCGGGCGCCGTGACGAGCGCGTACTTCGACGCCATGCAGCAGCGCGAGCAGACCGTGTCGACGTACATGGGCAACGAGCTGGCCATCCCCCATGGGACCAACGAGACGAAGAACGCCATCCTCGACTCCGCGCTGTCGATGGTCCGCTACGACGGCGGCGTCGACTGGGACGGCGAGCCGGTGACCTTCGTCGTCGGCATCGCCGGCAAGGGCGACGAACACCTCGAGATCCTGTCGCAGATCGCGATCATCTTCTCGGACGAGGACGACGTCGCGCGCCTGAAGAACGCGCAGACGCCCGAAGAGCTGTACGAGCTGCTCGCCGCGGTCAACGGCTGAGGACGCGTCGACCATGAAGGCCGTACACTTCGGCGCCGGCAACATCGGCCGCGGGTTCGTCGGGCTGCTGCTTTCCGAAGGCGGGTACGAACTCGTCTTCTCCGACGTCGCCGCCCCGCTCGTCGACGCGATCAACGACGTCACCCGGTACACGGTGCACGAGGTCGGCGACGGCGGCACCGACAAGGTCGTCACCGGGTTCCGGGCGATCAACAGCGCCACCGACCCCCAGGCGGTCATCGACGAGATCGCCAGCGCGAACGTCGTCACCACCGCGGTCGGGCCGACCGTGCTGAGATTCGTCGCACCGCCCGTCGTCGCCGCTCTCGCGCTGCGCGACCCTTCGGCGCCGCCCCTGCAGATCATGGCCTGCGAGAACGCGATCGGCGCCACCGACACCCTGCGCGAAGAGATCATGGCCGCCGCCGGAGCGGGGTGGGATGCCCTCAGCGCCCGCGCCGTCTTCGCGAACACGGCGGTCGACCGCATCGTTCCGGCGCAACCGGCCGGAGCCGGTGTCGACGTGACGGTGGAGCCGTTCTACGAGTGGGCGATCGAGCGCGGGCCGTTCGGCGACACCCCTCCGCACATCCCCGGGGCGCACTTCGTCGACGACCTCGCCCCGTACATCGAGCGGAAGCTCTTCACCGTCAACACGGGGCACGCGACGACCGCGTACTTCGGCGCGCAGGCGGGCATCGAGAAGATCTCCGACGCGCTGGCCGACCCCGCCATCGCGGCGAAGGTGTCGGCGACCCTCGAGGAGACCTCGGCCCTTCTGGAGGCTGTCCACGGACTCGATGCCGCAGAGCTCGCCGCGTACCGGGCGACGATCCTGCGCCGCTTCGCCAACCCCGCCCTCCCCGACACCGTCGGCCGGGTGGGGCGGCAGCCGTTGCGCAAGCTCTCCCGCCACGAGCGGTTCGTGGGGCCGGCCGCCGCCGCCGCCGAGCGCGGGCTGTCGACGTCGGCGCTGGTGGCGGCGATGGGGGCGGCGCTGGCGTTCGACGACCCCGGCGACGAGCAGTCGGTGCAGCTGCAGCAGCGCCTGCGCGCCGAGGATGCGGCGGCCTTCACGGCATCCGTCACGGGCCTGGAACCCGCCCACCCGCTGTTCCCGCAGATCGAGGAGGCCGTGCGGGCCCGGCAGAGCAGGATCGGCTGACCAGCGGCGCAGGGCCGGCGCGCCAGAACTCCTCCGATCCACCCCCGCGAGGCCCGTCGCGACCCGTCCGGGGCGTCGTGGACGCCGGATCGAAGGAGTTTCATCGCCTCCTCCCCAGGCACCTGATCTCGGCAACTGTCCACGGCTCGCCGGTCGGCGGCGCCACGAGGTCATCCGATCGGCTCAGCTGCTGGGTATGTATCGCGACGAAACCACTTCACCGCACGCCCTCCTCTCGGCATCCTTCCTGTCGCCCGCGGCGTTGACCGAGCAGGGGCTCAGCCGACATGCCGTGCGCCAGTTCGTCGCACGCGGAGCCCTCCTGCGGCTCCGAAACGGGCGATACGTCGGCCCCGACTGTCCGCAGCCCCTCCAGGATGCAGGGCGGCTGGGAGGTCGCCTCGACTGCGTGTCGCTGCTGGAGTTGCTCGGCGTGTTCGTCAGGCAGCGCGGCGGACCCTTGCATATCCAGATCGAGGCCGGGTCGAGCAGACTGCCGAAACGCCACCGATCCATAACGGCGCACTGGCGCCGGTCACCGAGTGAGCGCGCGCATCTGACTGCCGACCTGATCGAAGCCCTCGCGCAAGCGTGCCGCTGCCAGTCGCCGCGGGACGCCGTGGCCACACTCGACAGCGCATGGCATCTGCACCTCGTTGACGAGGCGGGCATCGCCGAAGTATTCGCCCTGCTCCCCGATCGGTACCAGGCCCTGCGCCCGCTGCTCGACCCGCGGGCCGAGGCCGGATCGGAGACGCTCGTGCGCCTCATGCTCCGGCTGCTGGGATGCACCGTCGAGATCCAGGTGACCATTCCCGGAGTGGGGCGGGTCGATCTACTCGTCGACGGCTGGCTCATCGTCGAGTGCGACAGCCGGGCCCACCACGACGACTGGACGCAGCGCAAGAAGGACATGCGCCGCGATCTCGCCGCCGCGGCACTCGGGTACACGACAGTCCGGCCGATTGCCGAGGACATCTTCGACACTCCCGAGCAGATCCTGGCGGCGCTGCGCGAGACTCTCCGGCACCGCGACACCAGAACTCCTCCGATTCGCCCGACAGGCGGCCGCTGACCAGGCGGCGAGCCCGGAACCCCGCCGGATCGGAGGAGTGCTGGCGCGGCCGATCGTGCCAGCAGGATCGACCGGGGCGGCCGGGCCTCCGTCAGCGGCTGAAGCCGTCGCCGATCAGCTCGATGAGCTCCTCACGCTCCTCGATCGACAGGAAGGCGGCCGCGGCGGCGTTCAGCTGGAAGGCCTCGAGGTCTTCCAGGCGGTAGTCGAAGGTCTCGGCCAGCAGGGCGAGCTCGCGGGTGAGCGAGGTGCCGCTCATCGTCCGGTTGTCGACGTTCACCGTGACGGCGAACCCGAGCTGGTACAGCAGGTCGAAGGGGTGGTCTTCCAACGTCGTCCCCCACGGCGCGATGGCTCCCGTCTGCAGGTTCGACGACGGCGAGAGCTCGAGCGGGATCTCGCGGTCGCGCACCCACCGAGCCAGATCGCCGAAAGTCACGAGCACCTCTTCGCCCTGGCGCTGGACGACCTCGAGGTCCTCCGCGATGCGCACGCCGTGCCCGAGCCGCAGCGCCCGCCCGTCGACGAGGGCCGAGGAGATCGAGTCGAGCCCGGCGGCCTCGCCCGCGTGCACCGTGACCGGGAAGAACACGGATGCCAGGTAGTCGAACGCCACCCGGTGCCGCGACGGCGCGAACCCGGCCTCCGCACCGGCGAGGTCGAACCCGACCACGCCGCGGTCGCGGAACGCGACCGCGAGCTCGGCGATCTGAAGCGACCGGTCGGTGTGCCGCATCGCCGTGAGGAGCTGACCGACACGGATGTCGCGGCCCCGGGCTTCGACGGCGTCCTCGCCCTCTTCGATGCCCTCCTGCACGGCCTCGACCGCCTCTTCGAGACAGAGCCCCCCGGCCAGATGCTGCTCGGGCGCCCAGCGCACCTCGCCGTAGATGACGCCGTCGGCGGCGAGGTCCTCCACGAACTCTCTCGCGACGCGCCGCAGCGCCCCGGCGGACTGCATCACCCCGGTCGTCAGCTCGAAGGTCTTGAGGTACTCGACGAGTGAGCCGGAGCCGCACCGCTCGCCGAACCAGCCGGCGAGGTCGGCGGCGTCGTCCGCCGGCGCCTCGAGCCCGATCTCGTCGGCGAGGTCGAGGATCGTCTGCGGCCGCACCGCGCCGTCGAGGTGGTCGTGCAGCGACACCTTCGGCAGGGAGCGGATGCTCACGCCCTGAAGTTTCGGGTCGCGGGGAAGGCTCGTGGCCATCAGTGGTACTCCTCGTCAGGGGAAGGCGGGATTCAGACGGTGATGCGTTCGAGGACGAGCGGGGTGGATGCCGGGGCCTGCGCTCCGACCTCCCACGCCCCGTCGAGGGCGTCGAGTGCTCGCGCGAAGCGCTTCTCATCGTCCGCCGCCAGGGTGAACAGCCGCTGACCGGGGGCGACGATATCGCCGGGCCTGGCGTGCAGGTCGATGCCCGCCGCGTGCACGACGGGATCCTGCGCCCGCGCCCGGCCGGCCCCGAGCCGCCACGCGGCGATGCCGAAGGCGAGCGCATCCATCCGCGTGACGACCCCGCCGGCATCCGCGACGACGGTGTGGGTCTCACGTGGCGCGGGGAGCGCGGCATCCGGATCACCGCCCTGCGCGCGGATCATCGCACGCCAGGTGTCCATCGCGCGGCCGCCTGTCAGCGCCGCCTCGACGTCGGCGTCGGGGTGACCGGCGAGGGCGAGCATCTCGCGGGCGAGCGCGACGGTGAGCTCCACGACGTCGGCCGGGCCGCCGCCGGCGAGCACCTCGACCGCCTCGCGCACCTCGTTCGCGTTGCCGATCGCGAGCCCCAGCGGGGTGTTCATGTCGGTCAGCAGCGCCGTCGTCGCGACCCCCGAGTCGGTGCCGAGCGCGACCATCGTGCGCGCCAGCTCCCGCGCCTGGGAGAGGTCCTGCATGAACGCGCCGGAGCCGAACTTCACGTCCAGCACGAGCGCCTCGGTGCCCTCGGCGATCTTCTTCGACATGATGCTCGACGCGATCAGCGGAATCGCCTCGACCGTCCCGGTCACATCGCGCAGCGCATAGAGGCGCTTGTCGGCGGGCGCGAGTCCGCTGCCCGCGGCGCACACGACGGCACCCGCCCCGCGCAGCTGCGCCGTCATCTCGTCGTTCGACAGCGCCGCGCGCCACCCCGGGATCGACTCGAGCTTGTCGAGCGTGCCCCCGGTGTGCCCGAGCCCCCGGCCGGACAGCTGCGGAACGGCGACGCCGAAGGATGCCACGAGCGGCGCGAGCGGCAGCGTGATCTTGTCGCCGACACCGCCCGTCGAGTGCTTGTCGACGGTGCGCTTGCCGAGCCCCGCGAAGCTCATCCGATCGCCGGAGGCGATCATGGCATCCGTCATCACGCGGATCTCGTCGCGGCTCATGCCGTTCAACAGCACCGCCATCGCGAACGCCGACATCTGCGCGTCGGCGACGTACTCGCGGGTGAAGGCATCGATCATCCATCGCAGCGCCGGCTCGGGCACCTCGCCGCCGTCGCGTTTGATGCGGATGACCTCGACCGCGTCGAACGGCTCCACCGACGAGGCGAGCGCGGCCGGCGCGACGTCGGATGCCGTCACCGGGCCGCCTCCAGATCGCGGGGGCCGAAGGCATCCGGCAGCACCTCGTCGATCGTGCGGATGCCGGAGACGGTCTCCAGCAGCATCCCCGGCGACGCGAACTCGTACAGCAACTGCCGGCACCGCCCGCACGGCATGATGACCCCGCCCGCACCGCCCACGCACACGAAAGCGACCAACCGCCCCCCGCCGGACATATGCAGGTCGCCGACGAGCGCGCACTCCGCGCACAGCCCGACACCGTACGAGGCGTTCTCGACGTTGCAGCCGGACACGATCCGCCCGTCGTCGACGAGCGCGGCAGCGCCCACGCGGTAGTGCGAGTACGGCGCGTACGCGCGCTGCATCGCGTCGGTCGCGGCCCGGCGCAGCTCCTGCCAGTCGATGTCGGTCATGCTCATTCCTTGATGTAGGGCTTGCCCGCGGCCTTCGGGCCGATCACGCGACCCGCGACGATCGCGACGGCGACGATCGTGACGACGTACGGGGTCATCTGGATGAGGTCGGCGGGGATGCCGGCACCGGTCTGGCCGGTCCAGATGCGGAAGTTGCTGCTGAACCCGAACAGGAGCGCCGCCGCCGCGACCCCCCACGGGTTCCAGCGCCCGAGGATCACGGCGGCCAGCGCGATGAACCCGAGGCCGGCGCTCATCTCGCGCACGAACGCCCCGACCGAGCCGATCGTCAGGGCCGCTCCCCCGAGGCCCGCGATGCCGCCGGCGATCGTGACGGTCCAGAACCGCCAGCGGTTGACGTCGATGCCGACCGTGTCGGCGGCGAGCGGGTGCTCGCCCAGGGCGCGGATGCGCAGGCCCCAGCGCGTGCGGAACAGCACGAACCACGTCAGCGGCACGAGCAGGAACATCACGTAGGTCGTGATGCGCTGGTCGAACAGCACCGAGCCGAGCACCGGGATGTGCGACAGCAGCGGGAGGGGAAGCGACGGCAGCGTCCCGGGGTTGTTGAGCGTCGCCGAGTCCTTCGAGAGCATCGCGGCGTAGAGGAAGTTGGTGACGGCGGTCACGAGCCCGATGAGCACGACGCCGACGACGACCTGGTCGACGAGGAAGCGGATCGAGAAGACCGCGAGGACCATCGAGACGAGCGCCCCCGCGACCATCGCTCCGACGATCGCGATCAGGTAGCTGCCGGTGAGCGAGGCAAGCAGCGCCGCGACGAAAGCCCCCGCCAGCAGCTGCCCCTCGATCGCGATGTTGACGACGCCGACACGTTCGCCGATGACCCCGGCGATGCCGCCGAAGACGATCGGCGTCGACAGCGCGATCGTGCCGGTGAGCAGGAAGACGACCGGCACGTTGCCGTCGGCTCCGACCAGGCCCACGAGCCCGACGAGAAAAGCCACTCCGGCGACGACGGTGAGCCAGACCGGCACCGGGCGCCGCCGCGCGGCGTAGCGGAAGGATGCCGCCGCCGCGATCAGCGCCACAACGCCCGCGCACCAGCCGACCGCGCGGGAGGAGACCGACAGCGGGGAGAGGATGACGGCGTCACCGCTGTCGGACCAGACGAAGCGCACCGACTCGTCGCGCCCGAGGATCCCGAACACGATGAGGGTGACGGCCCCGAGCGCCATCAGCAGGATCGGGGTGCGCCAGGACCGCGGCGGCAGCGGCACGGCGTGCGCGCCCGTGACGGGGGCTGTGGTCGTCGCGGTGGTCACGGCTGTCCCTCCTTCGCCTCGAGCCGGGGGCGCGCGCCAGTGGCCGGCCCGGTCGGCCCGGTCTCCTCGCGCGGTGCGGGCAGGAACGGCAGGATCGCGCGCACGAGCGGCGGCGCGGCGATGAACAGCACGATCATCCCCTGGATGACCCCGAGGATCTCAGGGCTGACATCGGCGACCTGCATCGCGGGGCTCGCGGCACGGAACATGCCGAACAGGATGCCGGCCAGCAGCACCCCGACGGCGTTCGATCCGCCCAGCAGGGCGACGGTGATCGCGTCGAATCCGATGTCCGAGTCGACGCCCGGGGCGAAGTTGCCGTCGCGCCCGAGCGACTGGTTGACGCCCGCGAGCCCGATGAAAAGGCCCGACAGCACCATCGCGACGATATAGGTACGGCTCACGTCGATGCCCGAGGCGCGGGCCGCGTCGGGGTTCAGGCCCACCATGCGCAGCCGGAACCCGAGGGAGGAGCGTTCCATGAGCCACCAGTAGACGAACACCGCAGCGATGCACAGGACGAACGAGAGCCGCAGCTCGAACGCGTCGCCGAGGATGCGCGGGAAGACGGCGGTCGCGTCCGGCGCGCGCGTGGTCGGGTTGGAGCCTGCGTCCATGTCGTGCAGCACCGGCGTGCGCATGAGGTAGGTCGCCAGCGACACCGCGATGTAGTTCATCATGATCGTCACGATGACCTCGTGGGCGCCGGTCTTCGCCTTGAGGAAGCCTGCGATAGCGGCCCACAGGCCCGCGCCGACGAGGCCGAAGAGCACCGCGACGACCAGGTGCACGCCGTACGGCAGGTGCAGCTGGAACGAGGCCCACGCCGACCAGATCGCGCCCATCATCAGCTGGCCCTGACCGCCGATGTTGAACAGTCCGGCGCGGAAGGTGAGCGCGACGCCGAGACCGGCCGCGATGAGCGGGCCGGCGTAGCGCAGCGACTCGACGAGAGGCTTGACAGCCCCGGCGAAGGAGTCGGCCTCGTAGTTGTAGATCGCCCCGCGGAACAGGGCGGCGTAGGCGCTGCCGATCGCCGACCCGGCCGCGGAGAAGAAGTCTCCGGGGCGGGCGAAGAAGTATCCGAGCGTCGCCTGCACGTCCGCGTCGGCGAAGACGATGAGCACAGAGGCGACGGTGAGGGACAGCAGCACGGCGGCGACGACCCGCACCGGCCCGCCGGAGGCGATGTCGTGGAGGACCTCGTGGACGGAGGGGCGATGGCGACCCGCGCCCGACCCTGACGATGCGTTCATTCCACGGCTCCTGCCATGAGCTGCCCGAGACGCTCGCGCGGAGTGTCGGCCGAGACGATGTCGATGATCGCGCCGCGATACATCACGGCGATGCGGTCGGCGAGCGCGATGACCTCGTCGAGCTCGGTGGAGACGATGAGGACGGGGACCCCCGAGTCGCGGACGTCGACGATGCGCTCGTGGATGAACTCGATCGAGCCGACGTCGACGCCGCGCGTGGGCTGAGAGGCGACGAGCAGCTTGAGCTCGCGCCCCAGCTCGCGCGCGAGCACGACCTTCTGCTGGTTGCCACCGGAGAGTGTGCCCACGAGGGTGCCGCGGCCCTGCGCCCGGACGTCGAACTCGGCGATGGCGGCGTCGGCGAAGGCATCCCGCCGCGGGAAGTCGATCGCGAGGCCTTTCGTGAACGGGCCGGCGAAGGACCGGTCGAGCATGAGGTTCTCGGCGATGCTGAACTCGGCGACGAGCCCGTCGACCTTGCGGTCTTCGGGAACGAAGCCGACCCCGGCGTCGAGCACGGTGCGCACGTCCGCGCCGGCGAGCTCCTCGCCGCCGAGCCGGATCGAGCCCCGCACCTTGTCGCGCAGCCCGACGATCGCCTCCGCGAGCTCGGTCTGCCCGTTGCCCTGCACGCCCGCGATCGCGAGGATCTCACCGCCCCGGATCGTGAAAGAGACCTCGTCGAGCAGCCGCTGCCCGGTCGCGCCGAACAGCGTGAGGCCTTCGACGACGAAGGCATCCGCGCCCAGCCTCGGAGCGTCCTTGGTGACGGTCAGCGCGACATCGCGGCCGACCATGAGCGCCGCCAGTTCGTCGGTGGATGCCGAGGGCGCGGCCGACCCCACGACCTTGCCATGCCGGATCACGGTGATGGTGTCGGCGACTGCCTTCACCTCGCGCAGCTTGTGGGTGATGAAGACGATGGAGGTGCCGTGGTCGGCGAGCCGGCGCATGGTCGCCATGAGCTCGTCGGTCTCCTGCGGCGTGAGTACCGCCGTCGGCTCGTCGAGGACGAGCACGCGCGCGTCGCGTGAGAGCGCCTTGACGATCTCGACCCGCTGCTGGACGCCGACGGGGAGGTCTTCGACGAGGGCGTCGGGGTCGAGGTCGAAGCCGAACCGGTCGGAGATCTCGGTGACCCGGCGGCGCGCCTCGGCGACGTCGATGATGCCGCCCCGGGCCGGCTCGTGCCCGAGCATGACGTTCTCGGCGACGGTGAACACCGGGATCAGCATGAAGTGCTGGTGGACCATGCCGATCCCCGCGGCCATCGCCTGGCCCGGCCCGGTGAAGTGCTGCGCGACGTCGTCGAGCAGGATCTCGCCCTCGTCGGGCTGATACAGGCCGAAGAGGACGTTCATGAGGGTCGACTTGCCGGCGCCGTTCTCACCCAGGAGGGCGTGCACCTCGCCGGGGGCGACGACGAGGTCGATGGCGTCGTTCGCGGTCAGCGCGCCGAATCGCTTCGTGATGCCGCGCAGTTCGAGTTTCATGCTGGGACCATCCTGCCGGAGAGCCGACGTCAGACGAAGGCGCACGCCGGGGCGGTTCCGGGGTGGATTCGAGCCGCCCCGGCGTGCGTTCGGATGCTACGGCGTTTCCGTCGGGTCGAGAGTGCCGTCGATGATCTCCTGCTTCAGCTCGTCGAGCCTCGTCTTGATGTCATCGCTGATCAGGCTGTCGAAGTCGCCGAAGTCGCTCAGCGCGGTGCCGTCGTTGGCGAGGGTTCCGACGTACGGCTCGACGTCGAACTCCTCACCGCTGGAGAGGGACTCGATGACGTCGAAGACCGCCTGGGTCATGCGCTTCTCGACCGAGGTCAGCGTGATGTCGGCGAGCTCGGGCTGCGTCGTGGCGATGTCCTTGTCGACGCCGATGAGCACGGCATCCGTGGATGCCTCGCGGATCGCCTCGGCGGTCGCGGTGAACAGGCTGCCGGCGACGGGGAAGATGACATCGGCGCCGTCGGCCAGCTGGCCGGCCGAGATCGTCTTGGCCTCGCCCGTGTTCGCGAAGTCGCCCACGAAGGAGCCCGACGCGCTCTCCGGATCCCATCCGAGGACCGTGATCTCGGTTCCGGTCTCGGCCTCGTACGCCTTCGCGCCGTTGTAGAAGCCGGTCATGAAGACGGTGACCGCGTCGATCTGCATGCCGCCGTAGGTGCCGATGACCTTCGAGGTCGAGTACGCCGCCGCGAGGTAGCCGGCCAGGTAGCTCGACTCGGCCATCGAGTAGGTGATGGGCTTGAGGTTCGTCTGGCCCTGGTTCCAGCCGTCGACCCACACGAAGTTCGCGTCCGGGTTCGCGTCGGCGACGGTGAAGATCACGTCGTTGGTGGAGAAGTTGTAGCCGACCGCGATCGTCACATCGCACCCCGCGTCGACCATCTCGGTGAGATTGGGCTCGAAGTCCTCTGCGCTGGTGGACTCGGCGGACTTGATCTGCACGCCCAGCTCGGACTCCGCCTTCTCGAGCCCGCCGTACGCCGCCTCGTTGAAGCTCTTGTCGTTCCAGCTGCCCTCATCGGAGACGGCGCAGGCGAGGTAGTCGATCTCGGGGACGCTCGACGAGGTCTCCTCGGTCTCGGGAGCGGCACCGCACGCGGTGAGCACGAGGCCTGCGACCCCCAGGACCACGGCGGCGCCGAGCGCACGCTTTCGGGTGTATGCGTTCATCTGATTCCTCTCTTGGCTGCGTCGGCGCGCGCGCAAGCGCACCGGCGCGGGACTAAGAGAACGTTACGGTGCGAGTGCAGTGCCGATCCAGCCGGACGGCCACGGCGCCCGCAAGCGTTACACAAGTGCTATCGAGGCGAAACACAGGATGCCGGATCCGCCGGTCGCCGAGCGAGCGCAGCGAGACGAGACGCCGCCAGCCGGTGATCTCAGAGGCCGGCGATCGGAACGCTGGGAACGCGGCGAGACTCCAGCAACGAGCGGAGGTACGCGAAGAAGCCCTCGGCATCCACCCGTTCGATCACGCGGGCGTTGGGCTCCAGCCCGTGCACGCCCCACGACATCGCGGAGTAGCCACGGGTGAGGTCCGAGCCCGTCTCGACGTCGACGGCGTAGTCGCCGGCGGCGATCACGAGCTCGGGGTGCAGCAGCACGGCGGCGGTGAGCGAGTCGGGGTGGGTCGATCCGGGGATGCCGACCGCCTCGTCGAACGCGAGGGTGGAGCCGATGACCCGCGAGAAGAACGCCGCCAGCGGCGTGCCGATCCGGGCGATGATCTCGAGCCGGTCGCGCGTGAAGACCGCGTCGCGCAGCGTCAGCGGGTCCCAGGGGATGACGGTGACCCGAAATCCCGCGGCGAAGACGGCCTTGGCCGCCTCGGGGTCGACGTAGAAGTTGTACTCGGCGGCCGCGGTGATGTTGCCGCGGCCGTTGTTCGAGCCGCCCATGACGAACAGCTCGCCGACGTTGCGGACGAAGTCGGGATCCTTCACGAGCGCGGTCGCGATGTTGGTCAGCGGGCCGATCGCGACGATCCGGAGCGTTCCGGGGTTCTCGGCGGCGAGCCGGATCAGGGCGTCGACGGCGTGCTCGCCGGAGACGGCGAGCACGCTCGGGTCGATCCGCAGGCCGCCGGCGCCGTCGCCGTGCACGTTCTCGGCCGAGACCCACTCGCGCACGAGCGGACGTCGGCATCCGAGGTGGATCGGGACCTCTCCGAGCCGGCCGGCGACGGCGAGCGTGAGGTGCGCGTTCTCGACCTGGCGGTCGAAGCCGACGTTGCCGGCGACCATCGTGATCGCTTTCAGGTCCGCGCGGGGGTCGAGCAGACCCACCAGGAGCGCGACGCAGTCGTCCTGCGCCGTGTCGGTGTCGATGACGAGCGGGACCTGCTCACCGGGAGTGATCGACGCGCTCACAGCACGTCACCTCGCCCGGTGAGCTTCAAGGCATCCACGACGCCCTTCACGCGCTGCGCATGCTCGCTCGTGGTGACCAGGAGCGCGTCGGGAGTGTCGACGACGACGATGTCCTTCACGCCGATGAGGCTGATGACGCGCTTCGTGTGGCTCACGACGATGCCGCTGGCGGCGTCCGAGAGGATGCGCGCGTTCTCGCCGAGGATCGCGAGGTCGTTCTTGCGCCCGTGCGAGTTGAGCTTGGCGAGGCTGGCGAAATCGCCCACATCGTCCCAGTCGAAGTGGCCCGGCACGACCGCGAGGCGTCCCTTCGCGGCGGCGGGCTCCGCCACGACGTAGTCGATCGCGATCTTCTCGAGCTTGGGCCACACCCGGTCGACGACGGGGCCGCGCCGGTCGCGGTCGTCCCACGCCTCAGCGAGCTCTAACAGCCCCGCGTGCAGCTGCGGATTGTTCGCCTCGATCTCGGCCAGCAGCACGTCGGCGCGGGAGATGAACATGCCCGCGTTCCACAGATAGTCGCGGGATGCCAGGTACTGCTTCGCGGTGTCGAGGTCGGGCTTCTCGACGAAACGCTCGACGAGAGCGCCCTCGGGAGCGCCGGCGACCGAGAGCATCTCCCCCTTCTTGATGTACCCGAAGCCGACCGAGGGCTCCGACGGGGTGATGCCGATCGTGCAGATGTAGCCCTGCCTCGCGAGTGCGACGGCCTGCTCGACCGCCCAGTGGAACACCGGTAGCACCCTGATGACGTGGTCGGCGGCGAACGACCCGATGATGACATCGGGCTCGCGACGGTGCAGGATCGCGGCCGCCAGCCCGATCGCGGCGGCGGAGTCGCGCGGCTCCGATTCGAGGAAGACGTTGCGGTCGGGAATGCCGGGCAGTTGGTCCTCGACGGCGGCGCGGTGCGCGCGGCCGGTGACGACGGCGATGCGATCCGCTCCGGCGAGAAGCTCGAGCCGGTCCCACGTGTCGCGCAGCAGCGAGTGCCCCGACCCGGTGAGATCGTGCAGGAACTTCGGCGCGTCCGCGCGGGAGAGCGGCCACAGCCGGCTGCCGACACCGCCGGCGGGGATGACGGCGTAGAAGTCGTTGAGGGGTTGAGGCATGACAGACAGGCTAGCCTTCGCCGCGACAAGAACTCCTCTTCCTGCCGTTGTCTCGATATCGAGAGAAGTTAGGGTCGCCTTCGTCGCCGCTGCGGGTGGGCGAACCCTAGGATTGAGCCGTCGGATTCATCAAGGAGGACGACCGTGAGTGCTCCAGCACGCATCACACCGTCGGTGGCCGAGACCACATCCCGAGCCCCGCGCGGCACTCTGTATCGCGGCAACGAGGGCATGTGGTCGTGGGTGCTGCACCGCATCACGGGCGTCGCGATCTTCTTCTTCCTGCTCGTGCACGTCCTCGACACAGCGCTCATCCGGCTCTCCCCCGAGGCCTACGACGCGGTCATCGGCACCTACAAGAACCCGATCATGGGGTTCGGCGAGGTCGCCCTGGTCGCCGCGATCGTCTACCACGCCTTCAACGGCCTGCGCATCATCGCCGTCGACCTGTGGCCGTGGGCGACACGCCATCAGCGTCAGCTGTGGTGGGGCGTTCTCGGCCTGTGGGTCGTGACGGTCGGCGGCTTCGCCGCGCGGCACATCCCCATCGTCCTGTCGAACATCTCCGGGGGGCACTGATGTCCGTGCAGACGCCGACGGCACCGAACGCGCCGCGCCTTCCCGCCCCGCGCGCGCCGCAGGCGCCGAAGAAGGGCGCCAACCTCGAGAAGTGGGGCTGGATCTACATGCGCGTCTCCGGCGTGCTGCTGGTCGTCCTCATCTTCGGGCACCTCTTCGTGAACCTCATGCTCGGCGAGGGCATCCACGGCATCGATTTCGCGTTCGTCGCGGGCAAGTTCGCCACGCCCTTCTGGCAGTGGTGGGACGTGCTGATGCTGTGGCTCGCCCTCATCCACGGCGCGAACGGCATGCGCACGATCGTGAACGACTACGTGATCGGCCAGACCCCCCGCAAAGTGCTCGTGTGGGCGCTGTGGGTCGCCGCCGGGTTCCTGATCCTGCTGGGGACGCTCGTCGTGTTCACCTTCGACCCGTGCCTGGGCGTCGAGGACTCGACGACCGAGTGGCTGATCGAGATGTGCTCGGCGCAATGACCCGACGCGCCGCAATGACGAAGACGACGAAGACGAAGGCATCCCTGACGTGAGCACCCCGCACCCCGACGCCGTCCTGCGCGACGGCGTCTTCTACCACGAGTTCGACATCGTCATCGTCGGCGCCGGCGGCGCCGGCATGCGCGCCGCGATCGAGGCCGGCCCCGGCGCGCGCACCGCCGTCATCACCAAGCTCTACCCGACGCGCTCGCACACCGGCGCGGCGCAGGGCGGCATGGCCGCGGCCCTCGCCAACGTCGAAGAGGACAGCTGGGAGTGGCACACCTTCGACACCGTCAAGGGCGGCGACTACCTCGTCGACCAGGATGCCGCCGAGATCCTCGCCAAGGAGGCCATCGACGCCGTCATCGACCTGGAGAACATGGGGCTGCCCTTCAACCGCACCCCCGAGGGCAAGATCGACCAGCGCCGCTTCGGCGGGCACACCGCCGACCACGGCAAGACCCCCGTGCGCCGCGCCTGCTACGCCGCCGACCGCACCGGCCACATGATCCTGCAGACGCTGTTCCAGAACTGCGTCAAGCTCGGCATCAACTTCTTCAACGAGTTCTACGCGCTCGACCTGATCACCGTGGTCGATGCCGACGGCGCCACGCAGGTCGCCGGCGTCGTCGCCTACGAGCTGGCCACCGGCGACCTGCACGTCTTCCACTCCAAGGCCGTCATCTTCGCCACGGGCGGCTTCGGCAAGATCTACAAGACCACCTCGAACGCGCACACCCTCACCGGCGACGGCGTCGGCATCATCTGGCGCAAGGGGCTGCCGCTGGAGGACATCGAGTTCTTCCAGTTCCATCCGACGGGCCTGGCCGGCCTCGGCATCCTGCTCACCGAAGGCGCCCGCGGCGAGGGCGCGATTCTGCGCAACGCCTCCGGTGAGCGGTTCATGGAGCGCTACGCGCCGACGATCAAGGACCTCGCGCCGCGCGACATCGTCGCCCGCTGCATGGTCAAGGAGGTGCTCGAGGGCCGCGGTGCCGGCCCGCACAAGGACTACGTGTACCTCGACTGCACGCACCTGGGCGCCGAGGTGCTGGAGACCAAGCTCCCCGACATCACCGAGTTCGCCCGCACCTACCTGGGCGTCGACCCGGTGGTCGAGCCGGTGCCGGTCATGCCGACGGCGCACTACGCGATGGGCGGCATCCCGACCAACAACAACGGCGAGGTGCTGGCGAACAACACGACGGTCGTCCCGGGCCTGTACGCCGCCGGCGAGTGCGCGTGCGTCTCGGTGCACGGCTCGAACCGCCTGGGCACCAACTCGCTGCTGGACATCAACGTCTTCGGCAAGCGCAGCGGTCGAAACGCGGTCGAGTACGTCAAGACGGCGGAGTTCGTGCCGCTGCCCGAGGACCCTGCCGCAGCCGTCCGCGACATGCTCGAGGGGCTGCGCACGAATTCCGGCACCGAGCGCGTCGCCGTGCTGCGCAAGAAGCTGCAGGAGGAGATGGACGCGAACGCCCAGGTCTTCCGCACCGAGGAGACGCTGACGAACGTCATGGGCACGATCCACGACCTGCGCGAGCGGTACAAGAACATCCACATCGACGACAAGGGCAAGCGGTTCAACACCGACCTGCTCGAGGCCGTCGAGCTCGGGTTCCTGCTGGACCTCGCCGAGATCGTCGCCTACGCCGCCCGCAACCGCAAGGAGAGCCGCGGCGGGCACATGCGCGAGGACTACCCCGACCGCGACGACGAGAACTACATGCAGCACACGATGGCCTACCTCACCGGCGACCCGCACTCGCCCGACCCGGAGGACCACATCGAGCTCGACTGGAAGCCGGTCGTGTTCACCAAGAACGCGAAGGGCGAGTTCAACTACCCGCCGATGGAGAGGAAGTACTGATGTCGACCGCTGTCGTCGAGCAGGACGCCGCGCCGCAGGGTGAGCAGCAGGTCGGTGAGGCCCCGATCCAGTCGTACCTGGTGACCTTCATCATCCGCCGGTTCGATCCCGAGACCGACGCCGAGCCGCGCTGGGTCGACTACGACGTGGAGATGTACCCTACCGACCGCGTGCTCGACGCGCTGCACAAGATCAAGTGGGAGGTCGACGGGTCGCTGACCTTCCGTCGCTCCTGTGCGCACGGCATCTGCGGCTCGGATGCGATGCGCATCAACGGCCGCAACCGGCTCGCGTGCAAGACCCTCATCAAGGACCTCGACATCTCCAAGCCGATCTACGTCGAGGCGATCAAGGGCCTGCCGCTGGAGAAGGACCTCGTCGTCGACATGGACCCGTTCTTCGCCGCGTACCGCGAGGTGAAGCCGTTCCTCATCGCGAACAGCGCGCCCGAGCCCGGCAAGGAGCGCTTCCAGTCGATCGTCGACCGCGAGCGCTTCGACGACACGACCAAGTGCATCCTGTGCGCCGCGTGCACCTCGTCGTGCCCGGTGTTCTGGACCGACGGCCAGTACTTCGGCCCGGCCGCGATCGTGAACGCGCACCGCTTCATCTTCGACTCGCGCGACGACGCCGGCGACGTGCGCCTGGACATCCTCAACGACAAGGAGGGCGTGTGGCGCTGCCGCACGACCTTCAACTGCACCGAGGCGTGCCCCCGAGGCATCGAGGTGACCAGGGCCATCGCCGAGGTGAAGCAGGCGGTGCTGCGCGGGCGCCGCTGAGCGCCCAGGCCCGTCAGTAGGGTGGGGGCGTGAGCGACCGCCCGGTGACCGAGGAGCTGCGGGAGCGGCTCGAGGCGCCGATCGAGCGCGCCACCGACCTCACCCGCCGCACGCTGCGCGCGTTCCCTGTCCGGGTGTGGCGGCACTTCCTCCAGCACAACGGGTTCCTGCTCGCGGCGAGCATCAGCTACCAGTCGCTGTTCGCGCTGTTCGCCGTGCTGTACTCCTCCTTCGCGATCGTCGGGGTCTGGCTGGGCGGGAGCGCGCAGGCGGTCGACCGGATGATCGAGATCGTCAACACCTCGATCCCGAACCTCATCAGCGAGCAGGGCCTGGTGACCCCCGGCGAGGTCGCGGACGTGGCGACCTCGTCGACGAGCGTGCTCGCCGTCACCGGCGCGGCCGCGTTCCTCGTGGCGATCTGGACGGCGATCGGCTTCGTCACCTTCGCCCGCCGCGCGGTCCGGGACATCTTCGGGCTGCCGTTCGACCGGCGCAGCTTCCTCCTCCTGAAGGCGAGGGATCTGCTGGCCGGGGCCCTGTTCGGGCTCGCGCAGGTGGCGGGCGCGGCGCTCGGCGCGATCGGGACCGGTGCGCTGCGCCTGATCCTGCGCCTCCTCGGCGCCGGGGACGTCTCGACCTGGGTGAACGTGCTCGGGCAGGGGGTGTCGCTGCTGGTCGCCTTCGCGATCAACGCGGCGGCGCTCGCGATGCTGTTCCGCTTCCTCACCGGCACGCGTCTGCCCTGGCCGCTGATCCTGCCGGGCGCGGTCATCGGCGGCGCGGCGCTCGCGGTGCTGCAGGCCGGCGCTGGCCTGCTGTTCCTCTACTCCCCCAGCAATCCGCTGCTGGCCACGTTCTCGGTCGTGATCGGCTTCCTGCTCTGGCTGCGGCTGGTCGGGGTCGTGCTCCTGGTGTCCGCCTCCTGGATCGCGGTGGCGGCGAACGATCGCGACCAGCCGCTGGTCGCCGAGGATGCCGCGCAGCAGCGCCTCGCCGAGCTGCGCGCGCTCCGGCTCGCCGCAGAGGTGCAGGTGCGGGAGGCGGGCAGGGCCCTGGACGGCGCCCCCTGGTACGGCCGGCGGCGGGCGCGCCGCGCGCTCCGCACCGCAGAGGACCGCCGTGAGGACGCCG
>JASGGN010000001.1:0-240712 GCA_047605005.1 Microbacterium sp. | reverse complement strand
GTACCCGCTCGGTCGAGATCCTCAAGGCCACCGAGATCGACGAGTCGATCCGCGTGAAGGACCTCACCGACGACCAGCTGGTCGCCCTGCGCGACCACATCGAAGCAGGCTACAAGGTGGAGGGCGACCTGCGCCGCGAGGTCGCCGCCGACATCCGCCGCAAGGTCGAGATCGGCTCCTACGAAGGCCTGCGTCACCGCCGCGGCCTCCCCGTGCGCGGTCAGCGCACCAAGACGAACGCGCGCACCCGCAAGGGGCCCAAGCGCACCGTCGCCGGCAAGAAGAAGGCGCGCTAAGGCGCCGCCCCGGATCTAGGGAGAACTGTTCATGGCACAGGCCAAGACCGCCGCGCGCAAGCCGCGCCGCAAGGAGAAGAAGAACATCGCGCTGGGCCAGGCCCACATCAAGTCGACGTTCAACAACACGATCGTCTCGATCACCGACCCCTCGGGCGCCGTCATCAGCTGGGCATCGTCGGGTGGCGTGGGCTTCAAGGGCTCGCGCAAGTCCACCCCGTACGCAGCAGGCATGGCCGCCGAGTCGGCCGCCCGTCAGGCCGCCGAGCACGGCGTCAAGAAGGTCGACGTCTTCGTCAAGGGCCCCGGCTCGGGCCGCGAGACCGCGATCCGATCGCTGCAGGCCGCGGGCCTGGAGGTCGGATCGATCAACGATGTGACGCCGCAGGCCCACAACGGCTGCCGTCCGCCCAAGCGCCGCCGCGTCTGATCTCCGGGTTCCGGATGCCGCCCCGGTGGCGCGGCATCCGGCATCCGCCCACAACAACTCCATACCTCTTGTAATCGCACGTGTCATATAGCGGGCACGTGACGGAAAGGAACCATAGTGCTCATCGCACAGCGTCCCACTCTGACCGAGGAGAAGATCGGCGAGTTCCGCAGCCGCTTCGTCATCGAGCCGCTCGAGCCCGGCTTCGGCTACACGATCGGCAACGCGCTGCGCCGCAGCCTGCTGTCGTCGATCCCCGGAGCGGCGGTCACCAGCATCCGCATCGACGGCGTGCTCCACGAGTTCAGCACGATCCCGGGCGTGAAGGAGGATGTGACCGAGATCATCCTCAACATCAAGCAGCTCGTCGTCTCTTCCGAGCGTGACGAGCCGATCACGGCGTACCTGCGCAAGACCGGCGCCGGTGAGGTCACCGCGGCCGACATCTCCGCTCCCGCGGGCGTCGAGGTGCACAACCCCGAGCTGGTCATCGCGACCCTCAACGACGCGGCGCGCTTCGAGCTGGAGCTGACGATCGAGCGCGGCCGCGGCTACGTCTCGGCGACGCAGAACCGCAACGAGTACGCCGAGGCCGGGCAGATCCCGATCGACTCGATCTACTCGCCGGTGCTCAAGGTCAGCTACCGCGTCGACGCGACGCGTGCCGGCGAGCGCACCGACTTCGACAAGCTCGTGCTGGACGTCGAGGCCAAGCCGTCGATCTCGCCGCGTGACGCCGTGGCATCCGCCGGTCGCACCCTCACCGAGCTGTTCGGTCTCGCCCGTGAGCTGAACGTCGAGGCCGAGGGCATCGAGATCGGCCCCGCGCCGGTCGCCGAAGTGCTCACGAACGAGCTGTCGATGCCGATCGAGGACCTCGATCTGTCGGTCCGCTCGTACAACTGCCTCAAGCGCGAGGGCATCAACACGGTGTCGGAGCTCGTCGCCCTGTCGGAGACGCAGCTCATGAACATCCGCAACTTCGGTCAGAAGTCGGTCGACGAGGTGCGCGACAAGCTCATCTCGCTCGGGCTGTCGCTCAAGGACTCGGTGCCCGGGTTCGACGGCGCGCACTTCTACGGGGGCTACGACGACGAGTCCCTGTGACACGTGCCCGACCGATTCTTGTGACACCTTCCACCTGGAGTAACTGAAATGCCCAAGCCCACGAAGGGCCCCCGCCTCGGTGGCGGTCCCGCCCACGAACGCCTGCTGCTCGCGAACCTCGCGGCGGCGCTGTTCACGCACCGTTCGATCACGACGACCGAGACGAAGGCCAAGCGCCTGCGTCCGCTCGCCGAGCGCCTCGTCACCTTCGCCAAGCGCGGCGACCTGCACGCCCGTCGTCGGGTGCTGTCGGTCATCGGTGACAAGGAAGTCGTGCACGTTCTGTTCACCGAGATCGCGCCGCTTGTGGCCGACCGCGAGGGCGGCTACACGCGCATCACCAAGATCGGCAACCGCAAGGGCGACAACGCGCCGATGGCCGTCATCGAGCTCGTGCTCGAGCCGGTGAACCCGAAGCCGAAGGCCGCGAAGAAGTCTGCGCCGAAGGCCGCCCCGGTCGAGGACGATGCTGCTGACGAGGTCGAGGCTGAGATCGCCGAGGCCGAGGCCGAGGCCGCTGACGTCGAGACGGAGGCCGTCGCCGAGGCAGCTGACGTCGTCGCCGAAGAAGCTGTCGAGGAGAAGGCCGAGTAAGGCCGTCCCCTCGCACCGAGAGGCCCGCACCCCCGTCTCGGGGTGCGGGCCTCTCGGCATGCCCCATGCCCCATGCCCCATGCCCGCTGCCTCTCGCGTCCTCTCGGCGAGCCGGCGCCTGACGCCGAAACTGCGGATCGCACATGACGTCTCGGTGTGCATGCGCCGTCTCGATGGCCGTGTGTCGTCCGGCCGGTCGGAACCCGCCCGGTCTTCACGCCGAGCGCGCCGGCTGGTGCCGAGCGCGCCGGCTGCGGTCGGTGTGTGAGCGGCACACTCGGCGAGAAGTGGCGCGCTCGGCGGCAGGTCGCCCGCGCGCGAATGCGTGCGGCGGCGCGCGTCCGGTAAGACTGAAGTATGGACACGGATGTGCTGGTGGTCGGTGAGGCGCTGATCGACATCGTCGAGACGCTCGATGAGGAGCGCGAGTTGGTGGGCGGCAGCCCCGCCAACGTCGCGGTGGGCCTTGCCCGCCAGGGCTGGCGCGCGCGACTGCTGACGCGGCTCGGCCGCGACGCACGGGGCGCGCGCATCGCCGACGCCCTGAAGGCCGATCTGGTGGGGATCGACCCGGCCTCCTGGACCCAGCTGCCCACTTCGACCGCGCGCGCCCGGCTGCGCGCCGACGGCTCGGCCGAGTACGAGTTCGCGATCGAGTGGGGCGCTCCCGTCGTTGCCGCGGCCGGCGCGCGGGCTGTTCACACCGGCTCGATCGCGCTGTTCCTCGAGCCGGGCGGCACGGCGGTGCTCGAGACCCTGCGCGCGGCAGCCGGGACGGCGCTCGTGAGCGTCGACCCCAACATCCGCCCGGCACTCGTCGGCGAGCACGAGGCGGCGCTGACGCGCTTCGCGGATGCCGCGGCCTCCGCCGATCTCGTCAAGCTCAGCGACGAGGACGCCGCCTGGCTGTACCCGGGGCTTGCCGCCGAGCAGGTGCTCGATCGGATCGCGGGATACGGCCCGCGCCTCGTGGTCATGACGCGCGGGGCCGACGGCCTCATCGGGCGCGGGCCGGGCGGCTTCGCCGAGGTGCCGCCGCTTAAGGTCGTCGTCGCCGACACGATCGGCGCGGGGGATGCCGCGATGGCGAGCCTCATCTCCTCGGCGCTCGACGATGCCGCCGTGTTTGATGACCCCGCGGCGTTCGAGGCGGCGTTGCGCCGCGCGGCGGTTACCGCGGGCATCACGGTCTCGCGTGCGGGCGCGAACCCGCCGAGCCGGGCCGAGGTCGACGCGCGGCTAGGCTGACGGGGTGCGCCTGCGCCTCGACCTCGCCTACGACGGCACCGGATTTCGCGGCTGGGCGCGCCAGCCCGGCCTGCGCACGGTGCAGGGCACGCTCGAGCAGGCGATCGCGCGCGTGCTCGGCGGCGAGCCGCAGCTGATCGTCGCGGGGCGGACGGATGCCGGCGTCCACGCAACGGGCCAGGTCGCCCACCTCGACCTCGACGACGCGCAGCGTGTGCGCCTCGCGAAGGCGCGGGACGCCGCGCCCGAAGCTCTCGCCGCCCGCATCACGGGTGTGCTGGGGCCGTACCCCGACGTCGCGGTGCACCGCACCGGGGTGGCGCCGGAGGGTTTCGACGCGCGCTTCTCCGCCGTGTGGCGCCGCTACGAATACCGCATCGCCGACCTCGAGACGGGGTACGACCCGCTCGAGCGGGCGCGGACGACGCAGGTGAAGGCGCACCTCGACGCCGACACGATGGATGCTGCGGCGCGCTCGCTCATCGGGCTGCACGACTTCGCGGCGTACTGCAAGCCGCGTGAGGGGGCGACGACGATCCGGACGCTGCTGGCGTTCGGGTGGGAGCGCGATGCGCGCGGCATCCTCGTCGCGACCGTCAAGGCCGACGCGTTCTGTCACAGCATGGTGCGTGCGCTCGTCGGCGCCTGCGTCGGGGTGGGGCAGGGCCGGCTCGGGGTCGATGACGTGGCGCGGATTCGCGACGAGGGCGTGCGCACGAGCGAGGTGAAGGTGCTCGCGGCGCGGGGGCTGACCCTGACCGAGGTGGGGTATCCGGCCGACGGGCTGCTGGCCGCGCGGGCCGAGGCTACCCGCGCCCGCCGCGCGCTCGCCGATGCCGTTCCCCCGGGTTCGACTCCTGTCGGTCGCCACGCGGGGTCCGGAGGGCCGAGCTGAATCGAGCTGTGATGAGCCGCGGGGCGTTTCGTCTCGCTGCGCTCGCTCAACCTCCGGATTCGATTCCTGTCGCTCGCCCCGTGGGGTGGCTATGGGCCGCTTCGTTCCCTGTTCACGAGTTCTTGACGAAGACCGAGCACGTTCATGGGATGCCGCCGTAGGCTGGCCCACGATGAAGGTCATCTCCTACAACCTCAACAAGCACAAGGCGGTCGGCGAGCTCGATGAGCTGGTCGAGTCGACCGGGGCCGACATCCTCTGCCTGCAGGAGGCCGACACTGATTTCCTGCCCGGCGAGATCTCGGGACTGCAGCTGGTCGACTCGACCGCGCGCAACCGGCTGGGGCTGGCGGTGTACCTGCGCCGCAACACGTTCGTCGCGCTGGAGGTGTGCACTCTCGCGCTCAAGAAGTCGCTGCACGACCGGGTGCTCAAACCCGCCGAGGAGCGGATGCTCGCGGTGCGGCTGCGTGACATCGACCACGGCCAGGAGTTCATCGTCGCAAGCTTCCACGCGGCGCCCCTCACGGCGCTGAACTCACTGCGGCGCAAGCAGATCGCCGCGGCGCTGGAAGAGCTCGCGAGCCTCGGCGACAACCTGCCGATCCTCATGCTCGGCGACTACAACTACCCCGTCTTCAAGGAGAACCTCGGCCAGGTGGTGCGCGCGGCCGGCTACGAGCTGAGCCTGAGCGACGCGCGCACCTACACGCGGTACAAGTTCTTCCGCGGGCATTACGACTTCGCCACGAGCGTGGGCTTCGACATCGACAAGGTCACGACCCTCCCGCAGGGCCTGAGCGATCACCTGCCGATTCTCGTGACCGCGACCCCGGTCACGGCGGGGGGAGCCGCCTGAGCGACCGCCCCTGAGGCCGTGTCCAAGCAGTCGCCCCGCTCCAGGCGACTCGCTAGACTACCGTGGATAGCCGACATCGGAGGGTCTCCATGGCAAATCTGCAGGGCTGGCATCTGATCATCATCCTGGTGGTCATTCTGCTGCTTTTCGGCGCGGCGAAGCTGCCCGCGCTCGCGAAGAGCGTCGGCCAGTCCGCGCGCGTGTTCCGGGGCGAGATGAAGGCGATGAAGGAGGAGGATGCGGCCCAGACCCCGTCCACCCCGTCATCGACCTCCGAAGAGCAAAACGGTGGCGACAGTCGCCTGGGCATCTGAACCCGACGTGTCTGCTCGTCCGGAGGTGAGCGATGCCTCCGTGCCTCATCGCGACAAGCGGATGTCGCTGGGCGCGCACCTTCGTGAGTTCCGCCGCCGCGCTGTCATCGCCGTCGCGGCGCTGGTCGTCGGGATGATCGTCGCCTTCGTCTTCACCGATCAGATCATCTACGCGATGACTGTTCCCGTGCGGGTCGTCGCCGCGGCGCGCGGCGAGGCCGAGGACGTCGGCCTGATGTATCAGACGGTCACGGGCGCTTTCGACATGCGACTGAGGATGTCGTTCGCAGTCGGGATCATCATCTCCGCGCCGGTGTGGATGTGGCAGCTGTGGGCGTTTCTCGTGCCGGGGCTCACGCGCAAGGAGATCAGGCTCACGGTCGGCTTCATGGGCGCTGCCGTCCCTCTTTTCGCGGTCGGTGTGTTCGTGGGCTGGCTCGTGATGCCCCATGTCGTCGAGGTGATGGCCTCGTTCACCCCCGAGGGGGCCGCGAACTGGTTCGATGCGAAGTACTACTACGACTTCGTGCTGAAGCTGCTCCTCGTGATCGGGGTCTCGTTCGTCGTGCCGGTTTTTCTCGTGGCCCTGAATCTGGCGGGCATCGTGAGCGGCAAGGCGATCCTGAAATCGTGGCGCGTCGCCGTGGTCGTCGCGGCGGTGTTTGCGGGGCTCGCCACCCCAGCGGCGGATGTCATCAGCATGCTGATGCTCGCAGGCATCCTCATCGTCCTGTTCTTCGCTGCGGCGGGTCTCTCGATGCTGTTCGACCGTCGACGTGGCAAGAAAGATCCCTTCATCGCCGGCACTCCGGGCGTGGTGTGACATGTTCTTCGGTCTGGACGCAGAAAAGCTCATCCTCATCGCCGTGCTCGCGGCGCTGGTGATCGGGCCCGAGCGGCTGCCGAGCGTAGCACAGTGGCTCGCGCGCACGGTCGTGCGGGTGCGTGATTGGTCGCGCACGGCGAAGGACCGTCTCAAAGAGGAGATGGGGGATGACTTCGACGACGTGGAATGGCGCAAGCTCGATCCACGGCAGTACGATCCGCGGCGGATCGTCCGCGACGCGCTGATCGAGCGGCCCACGCCGGCGCGCCCTGTCACGACGCCTGCCCCCGTCGCCCCGGCGGCGGAGAGCGTCGCGCAGCCGGTGCCGCTCCGCCCGCGACTCGACCCGATCACCGCTCCGCACCAGCCCGCGGTCGCCGCCGCGAGCCTGCCCGCCGCCGAGCCGAGCGCGCGGCGGGAAAACGTTCCGGGTGAGAGCGCACCGAGTGCGGCTGCTCCGGGGCAGACGCCGAGCGCCAGCGCGCCGGAGGAGACCGCACCCGGTGTCAGCGCGCCGCGGCAGAGCGAGCCTGCGGAGAGGCCGGCGTGACGCTCTCGCGGTTTGCGCTCCTGGGCGCGGTGCTGCTGCTCGCTCTCGCTTGGATGTCGACGCGGAGGGCGCGGCGCAGGCGCCGCGCCCCGGGGGCGCCGACGTGGCTGATGCTGGTGTTCGCGGTCGCGTTGCTGGCGTTCATCGTCGGGCATACGTTCACGACGGGCCAGGTGTAGTCACCGTGCGGCAACGAGGGGAAGCCCGTGAACCTCGTGCGGTGCCGAGACCTCTCGGAAGGGAGTGAACGATGGAGGCCGATCAGTCACCCCTGCCCGCCGAATGGTTCGCCGAGGTTCCGCCGCGTCCGGCACTGCCGCACAGCGCGCGCCGGGGGCCGTGGGTTCGCCGCCTGCGCAACCCGCACGGCTGGCTCTGGGGCTACGGTGTCGCGCTGGCGCTCATCGCCCTGTGGCCGCAACCGGTGGACCGAGGTGCATCGCGGCTGCTCAAGGCGGTGACGCACGTGATTCCGCTGCTGACCTACGCGCGGATCGAGTTCATCGCGAATATCGCCCTTTTCGTCCCCTTCGGGCTACTCCTGGCGCTCATCCTCAGCCAGCGGTGGCTCGTGCTGCCGATCGCGTTCGTGACGACGGTGCTGATCGAAGGCATCCAGGCCGTCATTCTCGACGAGCGCACGCCGAGCCTGTACGACATCGTCGCGAACCTCGCCGGCGCGTGTGTGGGGTTGCTGCTGGTGGAGCTCGTCAGCTGGCGGCGACGCCGGAAGTGACGTCACCTCGTGCGCTGACACGCTAGTGCGCCGACTCTCCGGGGGCGACGACGGCTCCCAGGGTCTTGGCGAGGATCATCATGTCGCCGGCCAGCGACCAGTTCTCGACGTAGTAGAGGTCGAGTTTGACGGCGTCGGACCAGTCGAGGCTGGAGCGGCCGCTGACTTGCCAGAGCCCGGTGAGACCGGGGCGGGTGTGCAGGCGCCGCCGGGCTGCGTCGGTGTAGAGCGCGACCTCGGCGGCGACCTGCGGTCGCGGTCCGACGAGGCTCATCGAGCCGCCCAGCACATTGAACAGCTGTGGTAGCTCGTCGAGCGAGTACTTGCGCAGAACTCTGCCTAGCGGGGTGATGCGCGGGTCGTTTCTGATCTTGAACAGTGGTGTCTTGCTCGTGCCCTGTTCCGCGAGCAGGGCGTCGAGCTCAGTCTCGGCGCCTTCCCGCATGGAACGGAACTTGAGCATGGGGAACGGACTTCCGCCACGGCCGATGCGCTCATGCCGGAACAGCACCGGACCCGGGCTGGTCACCTTGACGAGGAGGGCGAGGAACATGAGCAGCGGCGACAGCAGCACGATGAGCAGAGCCGAGACCACGAGGTCGAACATGCGTTTGACGAATCGCTGACCCGCCGAGAACTGCGGGGTCTCCACATGGATGAGGGGGAGGCCGGCAACGGGGCGTGTATGGACCCTGGGCCCGGCGACGTCGATGATGCTCGGGGCGAGCACGAGGTGCTGACGCCCGGCCTGCAGCGCCCAGGAGATCTCCTTGACCTTGTCGGGGGGGAGATCAGCGGTGCTGGTGATTGTGATGGTGTCGGCGCCGGTGGCCTCCATCGCGGATTCGATCGCGGTGACGTTCCCCATGATGGGGATGCCGGTGTTCTCGATGGTGCCGGCGACGCGGCCCGAGGGCACGCAGGCCCCCACGACGTGGTATCCGGCCTGTGGGAAACGTCTGAGCTCTTTCGCGATCTGTGCGACGGTAGCCTCCGATCCGACGAGCAGCACGCGCGCGGAGTAGGCGCCCTGGGTGCGGTGAGCGTTGAGCCATCTGCGCCACAGCCAGCGTTCGATGAGGAGGGCTGCGATGCCGGCCGGAAGACTGATGAGCAGGAACCCGCGCGCCACGTCGACCCGAACGAGGAATGCGACGATGGCGATCACGCCGAACAGGCGGAAGCTGGCGTTCGCGATGCGCGTGTACTCGGTTGTGCCGGTGCCGATCACTCGGTCGCTGCGGGTGTCGGCGAAGCCGAGCGCGCACATCCACAGCACGGTGAGGATGCTCGAGAAGGTCCAGTAGGTGAGTTCATCGAAGCGGCGTTCGTGGCGGGTCGCGACATGGACGACATCGAGGCCGAACAGGAGGATTTGCGTTCCGTAGACCACCCACACCAGGACGAGCAGGTCGCTGATCCAGAGTCGGCGGGCGTAGGTGCGACGCCATTGGGTGTGCACGGGGTGGGCCGGTGCCGCCGGGGCTGACCGTGAGTGGGGCGGAGTGACGGCGGCCGGTCGCTTCGCGACCGTCTCCGTGCGCTCTGTCAGCACTCGACTCGGCGAGCTCGCCGGACACTACGCGAAACGGCCACGGCGCCGCCGGTGAAGGCGAGCACACCGCCGGAGATCCAGATGGTCAGGAAGAGGGTGGGCTCGGGTGCCATCGCGTTGCGCGCGGTGTCGAGGATCGCCTCGCCGTCAGCCGCGTAAGCACCGGTGGAGCCGACGAGCACGAGGGCTGCTACTGCGGTGATCGTGGCCAAAGTCTTTGTCATGCTGCATCTTTCGTTCATCCCCCAGATGCCTAACGGTGCGATGCGGCGGCGGAATCCGGCAAGCCGGATCCTCGTCTATCAACACCCTCACCCGACGTCAGCATATCGCGGAATCCGAGGCCGGGAAAATTGGTCGATGCGTGGCGCGGAGGCAGTTGTCGCTTACAGCCCGCTCCAGCGATCGACCGGCCAGAGGACGAACGCCGCGCGCCCGACGATGCCGCTGCGGGTCGCCCAGCGCCAGCAGGATGCCGAAGCGCCTGAGACACGGCACAGCGTGGCGGAGTCGGAGGAGTTCGACCGATGATCGCCGAGCACGAGGTAGGAGCCTTCGGGCACGGTGACCTCGTCGAAGCACCGCGACGAGCGCGGTGTGGTGGTGCAGTCCAGGTCGCCGGAGACGAACGGGAAGTTCTCAGAGATGTAGCGCTCTTCGAGCGCGACGCCGTCGACGACGACCGCGCCGTCGTCGCTGCAGCAGCGCACGGTCTGCCCGGGGCCCGCGATGACGCGCTTGACGAGCGTATGCGATCCCGAGGGGCCGAACCCGCTGACCTCGCCGATCCAGCGCAGCGCGACCTTGAGCGGATTGCTGCTGCCGGTCAGCTCGCCGTCCCACGCCGCATCGGCGTCGAAGACGACGACGTCGCCGGTCTGTGGTTCGCTGCCGAGATACGCCAGGCGATTGACGAGAATGCGGTCGCCGACTTGAAGCGTCTGCTCCATGGACTCGGAGGGCACGACGTAGGGCTTCGCGACGAAGGACAGGACGAGCCCCACGACGACGAACGCCGCGACGAGGTGAAACCATGCGGATCCGGTGACACGGCGCCAGAGGGGTCGGCGGGTCGGCTGCGTGATCACGGAGGTCAACGCTACTCGGCGGCGGGCGTGCCGACGCACGACGCTGTGGCATCCTGAGTCCAGACCATCGCGCCGTCTCTTGCGAGATATCGAAGGGGGCTCATATGGACTCCGCGCACCGGGACTCCGCGCGACTGGAGCCCACTGCGACGCGCAACGGTCGTGAGGTGGTGCCCGATGTCTTGCGTGCAGTGGCGATCGTCGCGATGCTGATCGCCCACGCCGCGCCGGCCTGGGGCAGCATGCCCGGGATCGTCCGCACGCTGACCGGGAACGTGAGCAACCTCGCCTCGCCGCTGTTCGCGTTGGTCATGGGCATCTCTGCTCAGCTGCTGCTGATGCGCACTCCACCACGGCGGCGCGGGGTCGCGACGTTGCAGCAGGCTGCTCGCGGTGTCGTGCTGATCGCGCTGGGAGTCTGGATGCAGACGTGGGGGACCTGGGTGGTGATCGTGCTGCAATACCTCGGTGTGCTGCTGATCGTCGGGGTCCCGCTGGTTCTGCTGGCGACGCGGTGGGTCGCCGTCGCTGCTGCCGCGATGTTTCTGCTCTCGGATCCGGTGAACGCGTGGGCGCGAGGGCACGTGTCTCCGGTCGGCGTGTGGAGTGAGCCGATGCAGTGGGTCGTGCTGGGGTCCAGCTACCGGCTCACGAATCTGCTCCCCTTCTTCCTGCTCGGCATCCTGCTGGCTCGGCACGGATTCCGCCGCGATCGCGCGACCTGGGCGATGCTCGCCATCGCGCCTGTCCCGTATCTGGTCCGCCCGCTCGGTGAGCGCCTGCTCGGTTGGCCGGATGCCGTGTCGGGCAGCTACCCCGATACCCTTCACGACGTGGGGCTCGTGTTCGCGGCCTCCGGCGTCGTTCTGCTGCTGGCGGGGGTGCGCACCGAGCCGTGGCAACGGGTGGTGCGCGTGTCGTTTTCGTTCCTGGCGTCGGTCGGCCAGCTCGCCCTCAGCCTGTACCTGCTCCACATCGGGGTGCTGTGGCTGTGGAGCGCCGTGGGCTGGCACCGGTACCCGGACGATCCGCTGCTGTGGGGCGCTGTCGTCGTCGGCACCCTCGCCGTGGGCTGGCTCTGGTGGCGGTTCGTCGGCACCGGGCCGGTGGAATGGCTGATGGGGGCGGTCACGGGCAGGCGCAGGCCGCTGCGGGGGCGGTGACGAACGCCGAGGCCCCGTTTCCGGATTCTCACCCGGAAACGGGGCCTCGTGCAGCGGAGAAGGCGCGTGTCAGGCCGCGAGGACGTTGCCGGTCGAGGAGGTGCCTTCGGCGATGGGGCCGAGGCTGGTGACGGTGTACGAGCCAGTGACAGAGCTGTTGAACTTGATCACGACCGAGGTCGCGTCAGAGTCGGGCGTGATCAGCCACACGCCGTCACCGAGACTCGTGATGGTGCCACCGGTGATCGACGTGACGATCGAGTCGAAGTCGAGTTCAGACGAGGTGATCGTGAAGGTCTGTCCGTCCGGGAAGGTGGCGTCGTCGCCGTCGGCGTCGATTCCGAACACTTCGATACGGCCGTTGTTGCCCGTGTACGGGCTCGACGTTGTGATGCCAACCGACGTCGCGACCGCAACCACGGTCGCGGCGGCGAGCGGGGCGGTGACGGCGACGGCGATCACGGGGGCGGCCCATGCCGCGCCCTTCACGATGCTGCGGCGCGAGATGGACGTCTTTTCGGTTGAGTCAGTCATTGGTTCCCCTGGGATTTCTCGTTCGCGCGGCAGCTGGGACTGTCGCGCGAAAGCGGCCGGTGCCGTTTCGGTTCCCGGTCGGCGCCGGGTGTGATACTTGCCCCTCAGTCTGGCCGGTCGCGCAGTGGAGCGTTCACGCGGTGATGATGTTGTCGTAAATGGTACTAAAAATGGCGTAAAAGGGCGCGAAAGAGGATCGACTATCGTCGGTGTCGACGACGCGGTGGCTCCAGACCTTCAAGCCGGAACGCGCGAGCGAGACTGGAGCCGCCACTGAGGCCGACGGTGCGAGCGATCTGGTCCATCGTCAGGCGTCCCGTCACATCGCTTTCGATCAGGTCGACCGCGCTGCGCACGCGCGCGCGACGGATCTCTGCGACGAGCGTCGTGCGCTGGGTGCGGAACGCGCGCTCGAGCTGCCGCAGAGACAGCGACAGCTCGAGCGCGATGTCTCTGGTGCGAAGTGCGGGGTCGGCGCACCGGGCGGCGATGGCGGCCTGTGCGCGGGTGTAAGGGTCGGCGACATGGGCATCTGCGCCGCCGAAGGGATGCGGAGCGACTGCGGCGATCATCGCGGTAAGCACGTGTTCCGCGTGATGGCGGGCAGTAGTGTCGAAGAGGTCGTCGCCGGTCGTGAAGAGGGCGGTGGCGAAGGCGAGCATGGGCGGGGCGAGGGGGACCGGGCCTCTCATCACGTAGAACCAGTGGTCGTCAGCGTTGCGCCCACGCGCAAGCGGAACGGAGATCGTGTAGATCACGCAGTCGCCGCGCGCCGTCATCTCGATGCGGCGGTCCTCCAGGTTGAGAAAACCCTGTCCGCGCGAGATCGAGCGCACCTCCGAACCCCCGTGGCCGTCGTCTTCGGCATACTGCACCGAGCCGCTTCGGACGAAGCTCAAGTGGAGCAGGCCAGGGCGGGCATCGGCCGGGAGCAGTGCGGGGCCGTCCGCAACGATGCACTCGGTGACGCTGGCTGCCCCGAAGGTCCGGACTGTAGTCTTCATTGCTGGTAAGGTTCCAACGGGTAGCGGCCGACGGGTCGAGGGGGCCTCGCGCGCGAAGATAACGTCAGAACGTGCGTGAATGCCAGGAGAGGGACCGAGTCTATTGGATGTCGCGCAGTATCTCAGGGTCTTTCGTGCTCATTGGCTGGGCATCGTGCTGCTCACGCTCCTCGGCGTCGCCATCGCCTTCGGATGGACGGTGCTGCAGCCGCGCGTCTACTCCGCGGACTCGACGGCGATCGTGAAGGCTCAGACGGCCGATGACTCCGAGATCGGCTTGGTCTCTGTCGCGAACAGCATCGCCCTGGGACGAGTGAGCACCTACGTCGACATCGGATCGTCGCGCTCCGTCGCCGAGCGCGTGATCACGGAGCTGGGCCTGAACACGACACCCGAGGTGCTGATCCAGTCCGTGACCATCTCCAACGAGGACGACACCGTCTCCATCCGGGTGCAGGTCGACGGCGACTCGCCGGAACAGGCGCGCGACATCGCGGAGGCCTGGGTGGCCGCGATGGCGCTGGAGGTGAACGAGCTCGAGACCGGTGACGAGAACGTGCAGGGGGTGACCTACCTCGCGCCGTTGGACTCGGCCCGGCTACCCTCGTCGCCCTCGTCGCCGAACGTGCGGCTCGCGCTCGCGATCGGCGGTCTGCTCGGACTGGCCGCGGGAATCGCCTACGGTTTCCTGCGGTACACCCTCGATCGTCGCATCCGCTCCGTGGAGGGCGTCGAGAGCGCTACCGGCGTCGCAGTCGTGGGCACGATCCCCGAGGAGAAGTCGTTCACGGTGGGCGAGCGCCTCATTCCCTTCGACGGGGGCAACTCCGTGAACAGCCGGAACGCGCATTTGTTCAGCGTCGCCGAGGCTCTGCGCGAGCTGCGCACCAATATCCAGTTCATGGACGTCGATCACCCCCCGCGGGTCATCGTCGTCACCAGTCCCCTGCCCGGCGACGGCAAGTCGACGACGGCGTCCAATCTCGCCATAACGCTCGCCGCGAGCGGTCAGCGCACGGTCCTGATCGACGGCGACCTGCGTCGCCCCATGATCGGCACGATCTTCGGTCTGGTCGAGGGCGCCGGCCTGACCGACGTGCTCGCCGGCCGCGCCGGCCTCGCCGATGTCGCGCAAACGGTCGGTGACAGCCACAACCTCGTCGTCGTCGCGGCGGGCAAGATCCCACCGAACCCGAGTGAGGTGCTCGGCTCGGAGCGCATGCGCGACCTGCTCGCAAACCTCGCGAACGAGGCGGTCGTCATCGTCGACGCACCGCCGCTCATCCCCGTCACCGACGCCGCTGTGCTCGCCAATCGCGCCGACGGCGCGATCGTCGTGGCGACGGTCGGGAAGACGACGTTCGAGGTGCTCGGCAAGGCGCTCGGCAACCTCGAACGCGCCGGTGCGCGGGCCCTGGGCATCGTGCTCAACCGCGTGCCCAGGAAGGGCAGCGGCGCCGCCTACTACGGCTATCAGTACCACGGCGACTATTACCGCACGGATGACGAACAGACGTCTGAGAGCACTGACGATGCTGAGGTGCTGCGCGACGAGCTTCTGACAGCGTTTGAGCCGGGCGTCGCGTCGCGTCGCGCCTCGCGGAAGTAGACGTCGTGGTGCACTCCTTCGACGTGCGCGCGCTCGGCGTGCGCGTGCGCGTGGGTTTCGATGCGGAGGCATCCTCCTCCCTCGTTGAGCGTGCCCGGCGCGTCTGGATCGATGCGCTGGCCTGTGAGGCTGGAGACCCCGCCGCTCAGGTCTGCGTGTCACCGCTGCAGGACGAAGAGCATCTGCTCGAGCGCCTGTCGATGAGCGTGACCCTCGCTGCGCTGGATGCCCGCCGTGGTACATCTCTCATGTTCCACGCCGCTGGCGTGGCTGCCGCCGACGGTCGCGTGATCGCCTTCGTCGGTCCCTCTGGCCGGGGCAAGACCACCTTGACTCGGGTGCTCGCGCGTGAGTGGGGCTACGTCTCGGACGAGACGATCTCGATCGGCGACGACCTTCGAGTCTTTCCCTATCGCAAGCCGCTGTCGATCGTGCGACCGGGCGCACCGAAGGAGCAGGTGCCGGCATCCTCTCTCGGGCTGCGCGAGCTCCCGAGTGCACCGTTGCGCCTTGCAGGCCTGGTGCTCCTGGATCGCGTCGACGGCCTTGCCACCCCGAATCTCACGCGCGTCCCCCTCGTTGAGGCGATCGACGACCTCGTCGCGCAGATGAGCTATCTACCCGAACTCCACCGGCCATTGCAGCGGCTGGCCGCGCTCGCGGCGGACGTGGGCGGTGTGCTGCGCCTGAGCTACAGCGAGGCATCCACTCTGCCGCCCCTGATCGAGAGCGTCCTCGATGGCGATGTCGCGCCCCTGCCGACACGTTTCGTGCCCGCCGTCCCGTCGCCGATCTCCTCGACCTCCGTGGTCGCGCCGTCTGTCGTGGATGCCATCGACGTCGGCGACGCCGTCATCGTTCTCAGCGGGCGCACAGTGCGCGTGCTCGGCGGCATCGCCCCGGAGATCTGGCATTTTCTGGTCGAGGGGGGACCTCGAGAGCAGATCGTCGCCGCTGTCGTCGATTGCTATGGCCCGCCCGTCGAGGGCGACGCTGAGGGGCTCGTCGATGCCGCGATCGATGACCTCGTCGCATCCGAACTGATCCGGTGTCGCTTCGACGGCAGGCTGTCGTGGTTGTGAGCGATTCGGCCGACGCGGGCGAAGCAGCGGCATTCCCCAGGTGGGTGGCCGTCGCGTTCGGCGCGCTCGACATCTCGGGAAGAGCCGACTTCGGCGTCGACGCGGACCTGCTCGTCGTGCCGGTCCATCCCAGCACGCCTCTGGGACTGCGCGCGGACGCTGCCGCCCTCTGGCGTCGGCTCGCGGCCGGTCCCGTCCGCGAGGAGGATCTGAACGAGGAGGAGCGCCGCATCGTCCACGAGATGGCCGATGCGGGCCTTGCCGCCACGAGGCACGATCACCCGGCGCGCGTGCACGAGATCGCCGCGCCGTGGCTGGTCTCCCCGATGCACGAACTCGTCTATGCCCTGGTGCAGAGCGTGGCACGGGAACGCGGCATCTCCCTGGTCTTCATAAAAGGGCCCGTTCTGCATCGGCAGGGTCTCCGGCTTCGGGAGCATTCCGGCGATGTCGATCTCTGGGTCGAGCCCGGCTCGGAGCACGCGCTCGCTGACGCGCTTGCGCCGTGGGGATGGACGGCTGTGCCCTTCGACTTCGCTTCGGTGATGTATCACTCCGTGACGCTTGTGCCACCCGAGTGGGGGTGCGAGATCGACGTGCATTACCGCTATCCGGGTGTCGGCGCCGCCCCTCACGAGGCGTTTTCTGTGCTCTGCGCGACAGCCGAGACGCACGAGTTCGGCGGGGTTCGCGTTCTGGCCCCCTCGCGAACGCTCGGAGCCATCATCTCGGCGCTGCACGCGGTGCGCCCCGATCCGAAGTGGCGTCGGGGGGAGAACAGCCGCGCGACCGCTGTCCTCACTCTTCGGCGTGTCGGTGAGGGCTGTATCGCCGACGCCGAGCGATGGGGTGCCCTGGCTGCGCTGGCCGACCTGGTCGCAGAGGCCTTTCCTGACGTGCTGCTGCCGAAAGACCTGGGGCCCCTGCCCGATGACTGGATCCGGCGTCAGGCCTCGAGCGCCTTCGCCTACCACGTGGCGGTGCTGCGGAGTCTGCCGTGGCGTGAGCGGCCCCGGGCGATGTTGCGGGCGATCTGGCCGAGCGCACGGGCTGCGCGGCTTTCCAGCGCGACGCGCGGCAAACGTCTCGACTCGCCGCTGAAAGCCCGCCTGAGCCGCCTCGCCTACGGAGCGAAGCTGGCTTGGGAAGAGGTGACTCGATCGATGTCGAAGATCGGTCGGCGGCTCGGATGAGTTCGTCGCACCGTGATGCTGGCCGTGATATCGCGCCAACCGTTGTGGGCGGCGGCGCCAAGAGGCCCCGTGTTGCTGTCGTCCGGCACAATCTGTTCGTCCCCTCGGAGACGTTCATCCGGGCGCAGACGGCAGCATTGTCTCGGTACGAGCCGCTCTATGTCTCGAGGAGGAAGGTTCACGACGCGCCGCCCGGAGTGGATGCCGTCTCGACGCGTGAGCTCGGCTCCGCTGTCGGCGACGCGTTGTACGCTGCGACGGGTCGGTCTGCAGGGTTCGCTCGATTGTTGTGTCAGCAACGGATCGATGTCGTCCACGCGCATTTTGGTCCCGATGGGCTCTACGCCGCTGACGCGGCTCGCCGCGCGGGCATCCCGCTCGTGGTCACTCTCCACGGGCGGGACGTCACTGTGCGCAGGCGCGATCTGTTCCGCACCGGCAAGCCGATCGCGGTGAACTACGCGCTTCGTAGGCTTTCGCTTTCGCGTCGCGCGGATCTGCTGCTGTGCGTCTCTCACAGGCTCCGGGAGGATGCCATCGAGCTGGGGTTCCCGGAGGACCGGCTGGTCACGCACTACATCGGTGTCGACACCGCCCTCTACCGGGAGAATGTGGAGGAACGAGAGCCGTCCATCGTGCATGTCGCGCGGCTCGTTGAGAAGAAGGGCACGGCTCATCTGATCGACGCGTTCGCCCGGATCGCTCGGAGAGTTCCCCAGGCTCGGCTTCTCATCGTGGGGGAGGGTCCGCTCGGCAGCGCGCTCCGGCAGCGCGCCGCGTCCACCGGTGTCGGTGCGAGAATCGAGTTCCTCGGCCGGTTGTCGCCGGATCGGGTGCGCGAACTGGTGGGACGCAGCAGTGTCGTGGCCGTCCCCAGTGTCACGGCTTCCAACGGAGACAGGGAGGGTCTCCCCATCGCGCTCATCGAGGCGATGGCGCTCGGCACGCCGGTTGTCGCGACGCGTCATTCCGGCATCCCGGAGGCGGTCGAGTCGGACGCCGTCGGACGCCTGGTGCCGGAGCACGATGTCGATGCGCTCGCGGAGGCGCTGTCGAGCCTTCTCGAAGACTCTCGCCTCGCCCGCGAGGTCGGTGCGGCCGCGGCGGCGCTCGTTCGCGAGAGGTTCGACCTCGCGACTCAGACAGCTCGTCTCGAGTCGATCTATGACAGCGTCCGACGGTAGCCGGACGGTTGCCGCCACCCAAATGAGATCCGGGAGCCCGCGAGAAGCATGAAGATCGGTGTGACCAATGCGGTGCTGTCGAACACGGGTGATGCGGCGATCTACGAGTCGATCGTCGATTCCCTGAGCCGCGTCGTCGGGAGCGAATGCCGGGTCGTCGTCTTCGATTCGAACGCGGCCGTGACGCAGCGTCTATATCCGGACTGGGAGATCTATCAACAGGTCTCCGTGTCACCGCCACGCGAGCCCGCACGGTTGCGCTCAGGGCTGCAGCGGATACGTCACGCCCTGGTGCGCCGGCTTTCGGCAGGCCGGCTTCTGACGCGAGCCCTCGGTGCTCCGCTTCTACGAAGGACGAGATTCGCACGAGCGTTCCGCGCTCTCGAATCGGTCGATCTCCTGGTCAGCAGTGGTGGCACCTATCTGGTCGATCACTACAACTTCGAAGCCCGGGTTCTCGAGCTTCGGCTTGCCGCCGCCCTCGGCAAGCCCGTCGTCTTGTGGACGCAGTCGATGGGCCCGTTCGATTCCGAACGGGCCCGAGCGCAGATCTCTCGCATCGCGCCGACGGTCGACGCCGTCTTCTTCAGGGATGCGCGATCAGAGCGTGCATGGAACGGCGCGGTCCCGCAGCGGCCGCCGGGGGCGGTGGTGGCGGATTCCGTGTTCGCGCTGGAGATCCCGTCACGCGGAGGCTCCAGCGGTCGCAGGGCGGCGCTGTCTGTTCGGGAGTGGTCGCGTGGCGTGGACTCGGGCGAATACTCGATGGAGCAATACGAGAGTGCGATGAGAGCTGCCGCCCGCCGACTGGAGGAGCTCGGATGGTCGACGACGGCCCTGTCGACGTGTCAAGGTGTGCCCTCCTATGCGTACGACGACTCCGAAGAGGCCGCACGGATCTTCGCATCGACAGCGGTCGAGATCGATCACGACTTCCACTCCCCGCGCGCGCTCCTCGAAGAGCTCAGGGGCTATGATCTGGTCGTCACGACGCGCATGCATCTCGCGATCCTCGCCATGATCTCGCGAGTGCCCGTCATCGCGATCGCGTACGAGTTCAAGACGCTCGAGCTGTTCGAGAGCCTCGGTCTGGGGCACCTCGTGCGGCGGATCGAAGAGGTGACGCCCGAGTGGATCGCTGATGCCGTCACCCGCGTCGTCGACGCGCCGCAGATGGCGCTGCTGTCAGACGGAACGATCGCGTCGCTCCGGGAGTCCGCACGACGTCCCGCGAAAGATGTCCGCGCGCTCGTGACGGGTTAGTCATGGGTCGCGGGACACGCTTCGAAGAGCATTCCTACGATGACGCCGGTCGTTCCGGCTCCCACGGGGTCAAGTGGAACGCGATAGCCCTCATCGGTCGTCAATCGCTCATCCTGGTCTTCTCCGTCGTCCTCGCGCGCGTCCTCGGGCCTCAGGCCTACGGCATCATCGCTCAGGCTTCGATCTATATCGCTCTGACGACGCTGCTGCTGGATCAGGGCCTGACCGCGGCACTGATCAGCAAGAAGTCGGTCACACGGTCGACGGCGTCAGCAGCCACCACCGTCAATCTCGCCCTCGCCTTCGCCCTGCTCGCGGTGACCGCGGTGCTGGCTGCGCCGATCGCCACGTTCTTCGCCACCCCGGAGCTCCGTGTGGTGCTGATGGTGCTGGCCGGCGGACTCGTCCTCAAGGCGGCAGCGATCGTTCCGCGCATGCTGCTCATGCGTCAGATGAAGTTCACGGCAATTGCGGTGGCGGATGTCGGAGGAAGCCTGGCAGGCGGGGCTGCCGGCGTCGTCGCGGCGATCGGGGGACTCGACTACTGGGCGCTGGTCATACAGCTCGTCGTCAGCGATCTGTTCGCCGCTGCTGTGCTCGTCGTTGCTGCGAGGCCCCCGGGGCCGAGCCTGCGCCTTGCCGTGCTGCGGGACGATCTCGGCTTCAGCGTCCGGGTCTTCTTCGGGAACTTCGTGTCGTTCGCATCGCGGAATGTGGACAACATCCTCATCGGACGGTTCTTCGGCGCGGACGCGCTTGCCTACTATTCGCTGGCCTATCGCGTCCTCCTCACCCCCGTGCAGATGGTGGGCCAGGTCGTCACTCGCGTTCTTTTCCCCGCGATCGCGCGCGTCAGCTCGGATGTGCCACAGATCGGCGCGTTGATCGTGAGGAGCACGTCCGCCATCGCGTTGCTGGCGTTCCCCGCGATGGCATTCGTCGCCGTGTCCGCACCCGACGCTGTTCCGCTCATCCTCGGCACGGCGTGGGCGCCCGCAATTCCCGTGCTGCAGGTGCTCGCGATCACGGGTGCACGGCAGGCGGTCACGTCGGTGAACGGCGCGGTGCTGCTGGGGCTGGGACTCGCGAAGACCCATCTACGCTTCAACATCCTTGCGGCTGCCGTGCAGATTCTCGGGATGGCAGCGGGAGTGCCCTGGGGGATTTTCGGGGTCGCGACGGGATACACCATCGCGGGCATCATCCTCACACCGGTGATCTTCTGGCTCCAGGTGAAGCACGCGGGTTTGTCCTGGCGCACGCAGGTGAAGGCACTCGTCGCGCCCTTCAACGCGACTCTCGCGGCATCCGCCACCTACCTCGTCCTCTCCCTGTCTCCGCTCGACGGTGCTGCGCTCCTCGTCTGCGGACTCGCGTGCGGTGTGCTCGTCTACGCTGGGGTGCTCTGGTTCTTTTATCGAGACGATTTCCGTCGGATGACGCGCGAAGCGCGTGCGATCGTGAGGGGGTCGTGACGTGACCACGGGAAACCCCGCTCGGTTCCGCGCCGACATACAGGGGCTTCGAGCTGTCGCGGTGAGTGCTGTCGTCCTCTATCACGCGGGCCTGCCATTCCTTCCCGGGGGCTATGTCGGCGTCGACGTCTTCTTCGTGATCTCCGGGTTCCTGATCACCTCACACTTGCTCTCCGCTCTGCGGAGCGAGGGCAGGATTCGGTTCGCCGACTTCTACGCGCGCAGGGCGCGCCGGATTCTGCCGGCATCGTTCGTCGTCCTGACTCTGTCCGTCGTCGGAGCCTTGCTGTGGTATCCCCCTCTGCTGTTTCAGGAGGTGTGGATCGGCGCCGTCGCGACCGCCTTCTACGTGCCCAATTACCTCTTCGCCGTGCAGGGAACGGACTATCTCGCGGAGACCATCCCGTCTCTGTTTCAGCACTATTGGTCGTTGGGGATCGAAGAGCAGTTCTACCTGCTCTGGCCTCTCCTGCTCCTGCTCGGGTTCCGTCTTATCCGACGAGGCCGGTTCCTGTTCATCGCGGTGCTCGCACTGGTCGCGCTGTCCTTCGCCGCGTGCGTGCTTCTGACCTTCCGGTCTCAGCCGTGGGCGTTCTTCGCCTTGCCGACGAGAGCGTGGGAGTTGGGCATCGGTGGACTTGCGGCCATTCTGCTCGCACATCGATCCCATCTCCTGCCGGCCACTGCGACCGCGATCATCGGCTGGCTCGGTGCCGGCGGGATCGCCGCCGCAGTGCTGCTGTTCGACGAATCGACGGCGTTCCCCGGCTTCTGGGCGGCGCTCCCGGTGCTGGCCACCACGGCGGTCATCGTCGCGGGGCACGGAGAGGCCCGGTACGGACCCGGCCGGCTGCTCTCGATGAGAGGGATGCAGTTCGTTGGCCTCATCTCCTACTCGTTGTACCTCGTCCACTGGCCCATGCTCATGATTCCGCAGGCCGCTGTCGGGTTCGAGCACCCCTTGCCGCTCTGGCTCACTGTTGGCCTGGCCGCGGTGTCTGTTCCCATCGCGTGGGTGCTCTACCGCTTCATCGAAGCGCCCGGACGAAACGCCCGGATGCTCGTCGGCGCGCGGCCCCGCAGGACCCTTTTCGCCGCCGGCGTCGCCTCTGTTCTGGTCGCTGCCGTAGCCACCGGCGGATACGTGTACTCCAATGCGCGACCTCTGTACACCGCGAAGGCCGCCGGGGAAATCGACACGGCGGCGCAGCCGCAGGGTACTGACTACGTCCCCCGCAATCTGATACCGGCGCTGCGTGACGCGGCCGACGATCAGCCTGTCATCTATGACGACGGCTGCCATCTCGATTTCGCGGCATCCACGCCGGAGGATTGCGTGTTCGGGGATCGCGACGCACCTCGGATCGTCCTCTTCGGTGATTCGCATGCGGCCCAGTGGTTTCCTGCGCTGCTTCGTGTCGCCGAGGAGCAGGGGTACTCGCTCGAGACGCACACCAAGAGCTCGTGCCCGTCGATATCCGCAGAGATCGAGCGCGATGGCGTCCCCTACACGGAGTGCACTCGTTGGCGGAGCGCGGTCATCGCTCACATCAACGAGGAGCAGCCTGCTCTTGTCGTGGTGACCAATTACGGTGTCGCCCAATTTACGGCTCACACATCCGACGACGCAGCACAGTGGGCCCAAGCGCTCTCAGAGACCTTGGTGGACATCACCTCACCGGTGGTCGTCCTCGCCGACACGCCAGACCTCCAGGTGACACCGTCTGTGTGTCTGTCGGCGCATCTCGAATCCGCGGACGATTGCGCGGTCCTCCGCTCGGTCGCGGTGGCCGGTTTTGCGAGGGCCGCCGAGCGGAGCGCAGCAGAAGCGAACGATGTGCCCTACGTCGACCTGACAGACTCGCTCTGCACGCCGACGCTCTGCTTTCCAATACTGGGCAATGTCCTCGTCTACCGCGATGCGCATCACCTCACCGCGACATTCAGTCGTGTCCTCGCCGAACCGCTCGGCCGCGCGCTTGCTCCGCTGCTGGACGGATCTGCTCAGACGGAGGGATGAGAGCGCGCGAAGGACTGGTCCTTTCGCGCACGCTTCCAGGAGGGTGTTTCTGGTTCGTCGGCGTGAAGAAGGCGGTCTTCCTCCAACGGGCGGGTCGGTGTGCCCAATGGGCCTACGCACGATAGGACGAAGAAGACCATCACCACACGCCACGTCAGGGCGTCGAAGGACATGAACATCATCGTGAGGAAGATGAGGATCATGCGCGAGAGGCCGTCGCCCAGCCGGATGCCCTTCGCGATCGCGATCGCGAGCATGAGCGTGCCGACGATTCCGCTCGCAGCAAGCTCCCGCACGAGCTGGTTGTCGAAGACCAAAACATCCTCGGTCGTGACGATGACACCGTTCGTGAGCAGGTCGCGTGCGTCGTCCCCGTTGCCGAAGAGTACCGCCCAGAACGACTGTTTGGTCAGAACTGCGCCGATGGAGCTGATGACCTCGGTCCGATGGCTGTAGCTTCGCGTGTCCTCGAAGTCTTCGAGGCCGAACAGCGTGACGACATCCGTGGAGATGAGGAAGACCATCGCGCCGGTGAGGGCCGCGACGACGACGACGGGCCGCGATGCCGTGGATCGTGTCACAAACCACACGCCGACGACGACGATGACGGCGAGCGCCGCGCTTCGAGTCCCGGACATGAGCAGGCCGCCGAACGATATCGCCAAGACGAGCCAATAGCGCTTCCGGTGTCGTTCGAAGATCATCCACATCGACGCGATGATCCCGATCGCACAGAGGGTCCCGTAGGGGATCGGCCCCGATGTGCTGCCGAGTACGCGACCCGGGAGGAACGGAGCGAGGTGGTTGACGCGCGACGTCAAGTTGTCGGTGCCGTCCGGTCGTGGCCAGACCGCGTTCATCCCGAGGAACGTCTCCGTGGCGCCGAGAAGCACTTGGGATGTCACGACCAGGGCGATGAGGGTCGGCGCGTACGCCCGTGTCGTCAGGCTGGCTCGGCGAGCAAGCACGGCGAAGAGGGCAAGCAGCAAGGCCACCGCGATCTTCAGCGCTGCTCCTTGGGGGGAGCTCGATGCGGCAGCCACGAGCGTCGAGTAGGCGATGTAGAGGAAGAGGGCGACGTTGGTGGCACGTGTAGCACCGTCGAGCTGCGGCGCGGGGCGAAGAAGCGCGGCAACCGAGATCGCGAGCGAGCCGGCCACGGCAACGATCTGCATGTCGGCCGATTGGCCGAAGCTCGGCACGAGGACGGCCAGCGCGACGACTCCGAAAATCGCGATCTGCGGAACGGGGCGGGCCTGGTAGGTGAGCGACAAGAAGGTCGCGATCGCAATGATCGAGATCGCCAGAATCATCGGCATCATGATCGCCGCGCCCTCAGACGCCGGTCCCTTCTGGTCAAGGTCTCACGTCCCACACGCTTCTGAGCCTCTGGCGAACGGCGCTGGCGGACGCTTCGATCGTGAGTGTAGCGGACGTGTGAACGAGGTGGTCGGAGTAGGCCTGGCGGAGCGCCTCGTCCTCTCGCAGCGCCATGAGAGCGGAACGCCACGCGTGCGGGTCGTCCGTGTCAAGGATGAAGCGGCGCGCGAAGGCGTCATCCTGCACGAGGTGCTCGGCGCATCCGAACTCGCGCGACAGCACGACGGGAATGCCGTTCATGGCGGCTTCGACTGCGCTTCTACCGAAGGCTTCTCGCGACGAGGTGCCCACATATGCCAGCGCCTCGTGCCAGAGTTCGGACGGGTCGGCCCACCCCGGCACATCGATGTTCGGCGGCGCGGTGGCGCGGATCTTGTCGATCAGCGGCCCTGAGCCGTACATGACTCCCTGGAGGCTGCTCGACCTCAGAGTCTCGACGAAAAGAACCGGACGCTTGTCGGTGTCGAATCGAGCGGCCCACACCACACGGGACCGATCGCCTCTGCCGGCCCACGTCCGCTCGTGCGATGCGACTCCGGCCGGGACGATGCGGGTACCGGGGAAGTCGATCTGATCACGGAGCACCGGTGTGGTCGCCCACACGTCGGACGCTTTGGTCAACGCGTTTCTCTCCAGCGCTCTCCAGAGCACTTTCCTGCTCAGGGTGGACTCGCCTCTGGCGGGCCAGGGCAGGCCGCGGACGAAGGCCACCCAGGGTACGGAGAGTCGGGCGAGCGCCATGTCCGTCTGCGGGATGAGGCTGACGACGAGGTCGCTGCGATGCACCCACGGGTGGTCCGCGAGGCGACGTGACAGCTCGGCGACCCCGCGCAGCCCCGCGGGCTTCGCGAGGCTCTCTTCGATCCATTCGGGATCATCCGGAGGCCGGGTTCCGCCAGCGTGTCGAGAGACGCCCAGGATCAGGCACCAGTCTTCTCCCTGGGCCCGTCCTGCCGCCACGAGCTCCCGCGCGGAGCGGTAGACGCCCGATCGCGCTGTCAGGGGCGACGCGACAAAACACACCCGCATGTCAGCCGCCTCGCTTTCGAGCGTGGACGAGCCGGAAGAAGGCGGCATGCTCCTGGGCCACATCCCTGTCGTCGCGCAGGCCGGGGGTGGCGGCCGCGCCTCGCGCCAGAGAGGCTCGCAATCGTGCGTCAGCGCCCACGCGGGACAGAGCCGCGGCAAGGGCGTCCGGATCGCGCGGTGTGACGAGCAGGCCATTGCGTCCATCGTTGATCCACTCCCGCGGGCCGCCTTCGTCCGCGGCGATGACGACCGCGCCTCGCGAGAGGTACTGCAGGATGTTCTGCCCCAGTGGTTCGGCACGCGTCGAGCACTGGACACAGACGTCCATCTCATCGATGAAGCCGGCCGCATCGTCCACGTGACCGCGGAAATCGACGGTGTCCGCGATCCCCAGCCGGTCTGCCAGCGATGTGAGCTCGGCGAGGTACGACTCCATGCCGAACGGTGCTCCGCCGGCGAACACGAGTCGGGCCTGCTCGCTCAGAGCAGAGCGGGCGAAGGCTTTCAGGAGCAGGTCCTGACCTTTCCAGTGGTCGATGCGCGCGAGCATGCCGACCTTACGGACAGTGGGGCGGGGAGCGGGAGCGGATCGCACCGTGCTGATCCCGGCGGCGCTGGGGAGCACGGTCGTGGCGGTCGCATCCCTCGTGTAGGGGCGTGCCGAAGCAAGTGTCGCGGCGGAGTTGGCGATCACGCCGTCCGCGCGCCGCAACGCGATTGAGGTGAAGAGACGGAAGCCGAGCGGACCGAGGCTTTCGGGGGTGATCATGTCTCGGAGGTGGACGACGAAGGGCTTCCGACTGCCCGCGAGTGCGAGCGCGCCGTAGATCGCCGAGCGTGTCGAGTTCGCGTGGACGAGGTCGGCCTTCCGGAGCGCGCCGTGCCACCGGAGGACGGCAGACAGCGCGAGAAGGCGGATGCCGAGCGTGGCCGAACGGGCGAGGCTTCCTGGCTTGCTCGCTCCGGCCGGCTGGCGAGGGCCGAGCCGGCGGACCCGTGAGCCGGTGAGTGCCGGGCCGAACAAATCCTCTTCGTCCGGGTCTTTTCGTGGGAGCACCACCACGTAGTCCCATGGTGGCCCGGCTTCGAGCATGCGGAGGAGCGCGTACTCGGCTCCTCCCTTGCCGCTCGTATGGTCGAGGTGAGCGATACGGAGCCGGGCACGCCCCGTCACGAGACCCAACCCAGAATCTCGGATCGGAAGCGCTCCGCAGCGAACTCTCGCGCCCGACTCACGCACGCGGATCGGTCGATCCCCGCCGCGCGCTCGACGGCCGCGCGAACGGAGGCTGGTGAGAAGTCCTCAAGCAGAACACCTGTCTTGCCGTCGTGGACGGACTCGGCGACGCCACCGATGTTCCGTGCGATGACGGGGGACCCCGCAGCCATGGCTTCGACGGGCATGATCCCGAAGTCTTCGACAGGGGGGAAGATGTACGCGATCGCACGCCGGTAGAGAGCATTGAGCAGAGGCTGGGAAGGACGATCCACGAACGTCACGTCGGCTCCGACCCGCTCGGCATGGGCGACCAGCTCGGCCCGGCTCGGCCCGTCTCCGGCGATGACGACCGGAAGCCCGACCGCCTTGCCGGCCCCGATCACGACGTCGAGCTGCTTGTAGGGGATGAAACGGGACGCCCCGAGCAGGAACTCAGACGGGAGTACGGCCAGTTGCTGTCGGTCTGCGTCCGTGAGCTGCTCCTCGGGCATCCGTGTGTACGCATCGACGTCGACAGGTGGGTAGATCACGATGCTGTCCCTGTCCCAGCAGCGTTGGATCCTCTGCCGCACGAACTCGCTGTTGGCCGCGATGGCCGTGGCCTCTGCCGCTCGCCGCCGATCCAGCGGGCGGAGCACCCGTGAGGCCGTTCGCGCGACGAAGGTGTCGCCGCGTGCGTCCAGCTCCGGCTCCCACAGATATCGGGCCGGAGTATGCACGTAGAGGTACTTGCTCGGGGCGTGCCCCTTATGGCCGACGCGCACATGATGTGCGAACAGGTGCGTGCTCGCGAGGATCCAATCGACATCTCTGCGCTCGATCGATCGCCACGTCAGTGGCATGAACGGCAGGGCCGCGCTCTTGCTCCTTCGCAGCGGGGTGCGTGAGATCCACGATTCGGTCACTCTGCCCTCCGCGAATCGCTGCGGGGCGTTGTTCCACAGGCAGAGGATCGGTGCCGCGGGGAAGGTCAGCGCCAGTTCGTCGAGGACGTTCTCAGAACCACCGCGTTCCTCGATCCACTCGTGTACGAGAAGCCCGTTCGCCCCTGCGGGGGAAGCCTTGTCGGCCACGTGGGGAGAGCTCGGACGCGCTTCGCGCGGCTGATTCATCGGGGTGATGATCACTCCTGGATCGGGGCTTTCGAGATGATGCCGATTCCGTACTCAGACCGGCATCGGGTGGGCGATTCGCGACTCGAGACTGGACGTGCCGAACTCGAAGTTCTGGATCTCGACGGCCCCAGCAGAGTCAGAGAACTTGTAGGAGCCGAAGCGAGGCTTCGGGCCGGCAAGCCGGTTGTAGCCGAGCGGGGTGTCGGTGTCGATCAGCGTGTTGCCGTCGAGCCAGACACCCAGGTTACCGCCCCCGGAGGCGGAGAACGTCGTCCGCGCGACGAGCCGCTGCCATTGGCCGGCGGCAGCCTCCCACGGTCCGAGCTCACGGGTCGTGATCCCGGCGGGAGTAGAGCTGCCGCTGAGCACGGCGACACCGTCGTCCGTCCGGTAATTGACACAGAATTGCCCGTCTTTCAGCTGCTCGAGAGCGAACTCGGGTCCGAGCGCGGAACTGTCGCCCGTGGCGTTCTTAGTGTAACGGAGCTGGAACATGATCATCTTGTTGTTGGAGCTCGTGCCGGTCACGGTCGTGTTCGCCCGGAACCAGAAGGAGAACCAGTAGGGGACGTCGTAGTCCAGAGAATTGGACAGATGGATCTCGGACCTGACGCCCGCGGGGGTGGTCGTCTCGCCGATGTACAGGTTCTCGTCGGTCTTGAAGCACAGGTAGGACCAGCGATTGCTGTCGTATGCGGCCGCCCACGTGTCGGTGGACGCGTCGAGGGAGGGGACCGTGGCCGTGTTGGTCTCACCGCTGTACACGGAGGAGGCGGCGACGAGCCCTGTCGCGCGGGCGATCTGCGACGGCGATTCCGGGCGCGACGTCGCGGCCAGCCCGTCGATGTTCATATAGCGCAGGGGGTGCCATGAGCAGCCTCCCGTGACACGGCCCATCCATCCGGTCTTCCATGAGGATTGGGCGATGAAGTAGAACTCTCGGATCGTCGCGTAGGCATCGGTTCCCAACAGCTCCGAGACGCTCAGAGAGGCGGAGCGGCTGGTGTGCTCGACGGGGATGCCGATCCAGCCCACTTCGTCCGTTCGGACGATCAGGTAGTAATTGCCGGGGTCCGCGTCCGGGAAGATCACGAGGTCGCCCCCGCTCGGTCCCGTCTGGCTGTAGGTGGGGACATTCAGCCAGGGCCCCACAAGCCCCGCGGTCGTCGTGGGCACGACCATCACGTCGGTCACCTCGATCGAGGCGGACTGGTCGAGGGTCGAGTTGCCGGCTTCGCCCGTGAACACCAGACGGTAGCCGCGGTCGCCGCCGGTGGGTGCCGTGAGCTCGACGACGCACGTGTTGAGCGCGGTCTCACGGCTCGTGTATGCACGCTCGAGCAGTGTGCCCTTGCTGTCGGTGGTGCGCAGCAGACAGACCCGGATGGTCGGATGAGCATGCCCGTCGATGTCGAAGATTCGCGCCTTGAAGCTCACCCGGACGCTCTCCCCAGGTGCAGCGACTTCCTGCGTCGTGCGGATGCCGCCGAAGTAGCGGGATGCCGCATTCGTCCCACGCCAGGTGATGCCGTCCTCGGTCCAGTCGAGCAGCGTCTTCGGCGAGGTCGAGCTGTGCCACTCCCACCCGAGCGGCAGGGTGTTCTTGGTGATGCTGCCGCTGGCCAACGGCAGGGAGGGACTCAGGATGTTGAGCCGTTCGAGGCCGCACGCCAGCTCGCCCGAGACGTAATCGGAGAGGGTGACCGCGGTGCCTTTACGCATCGCCGTGCCCGCGTCGAGGTCGGCGTAGAGGGTGGTGGCGGCGAGCACGGTCGACTCGGCGACCATCGGCAGCATCCGCGCGGAGGCGGCTTGAGGCCAGGCCGCGGAGAGCATGGCCGCGGCACCGGTAGCGCCGAACAATGCGCGACGACTGATTTTGGTGTTCAGCAGTTCATTGAGTTCCATGGGAGTCACCTCTACTGGGGAAGTGCGGGCGCACGAGGCCCCGCGGTGGGAGGGGGTCTTCGAAGCCGGGTTCGCGGCAGGTTCGCAACCGGTCGAAGCGTAGGGGTCGCGGAACCCTCCCGTCGCCACATCGCGGCGGGGAACTCCGTGTGGGTGAGCCGCATCGGTCGCGTCGTTGGGATCCGAACCGAGTTCTGCGCGGCGCACGATCACCTGCCCGGGATGCCGGGTTTCGAGGATGAGATCGAGGCTCGTCCTCTTCGCTCTCGCCGGGGAAGCGCGGGAGTCGGAGAGTTGGCCGGGGGTCGCATGGGGCCCCGCGTCGAGGGGGTCACGATCGTCGTTGGTGGTTTCCTGGCAGCCCTATCGGCGGTTCTCGTAGCACGAGGCGCGTGAAGCACGATCCAGTTCGCATGCGTAATGAGGCGGCCGTTGAGCTCCACGCGAATCCCCTCACGGGTTAGCGGTCAGTAGTGTGCGGTGGCCCCCCAAAGCACTCCACGGCCCATTGTTCCATACGTCCGCGCCCATTGCGCAGACCCGAGTCTTCGTCCGACGCGAAAGTCTCCCTGTGGGAGGGCGGTTTTCGCCACCGCGCGATGCGACGATGCCCGTGCTCCGCTGAGGCGACAGAGCCAGCGGCGGATCAGCCGACGCGTGCCCCGCACATGCCGCAGACGCCGGTGGCCGGAACCTCCACGAAGCAGTCCGGGCACAGCGCGGCGACGCGTTCGGGGATCGTCGGCGCGGCGGGCTTGCGCGGTGCCGACGCGCTCGCGCGGCGCGCGCGCTCGGGCGCTGCCGCGCGCGGAGCGAGCTGGGGCACCGGTTTGTGGTCGGCGCAGTAGTAGCGGACGAATCCGGCGGGGTTGTTCGGATGCCGGTGCTTCACGACCCATAGGCCTTCGCGCGGCCATGGCTCGCTGCCCGGTCCGCAGGCGGCGCACCGCGTCGGGTCGCCGGGCAGGGCCTCGGCCGCCGCGACCGGCAGTTCGAAGGGGAGAGCGTCGCGCCAGTCCGAGGAGTTCCTGATCTGCACGATGCGCCTTCCCGGCGGCATCCATTCGGGTGGGGTCGCCGCGGTCCATTGTCTCATTCACCGGCGGCCGTGCATGACGACATCGGCGGGCGCAGGGGGCCGAGCCGAACTCCTCCGATTTCACCGTGCCGGCGCCGAATCGAGGCCTGATCGCCCGTCTGGGCGGCAGATCGGAGGAGTTGGCGCCCCCGGTATCCGCGCTGCGCCCGCGTAGGCTGGGCGGGTGACCGATGCCCTCGTCTCCGCGCTGTTCGACGCCGCCGCGTGGGTTCCCGCACCGGGAGCGGATGCCTACACCGACATCACGGCGCACGTGTCGACGGACGGGCGCATCGCCCGGATCGCCTTCGACCGCCCCGAGGTGCGCAACGCGTTCCGTCCGCACACGGTCGACGAGCTGTACCGGGCGCTCGACGTGGCGCGGCAGGACTCGCGCATCGGCGTCGTTCTGCTCACTGGCAACGGGCCCAGCCCGAAGGACGGCGGATGGGCGTTCTGCTCCGGCGGCGACCAGCGCATCCGCGGGCACGACGGCTACACGTATGCGTCCGACGATGCCACGGCGCCCGACCCGGCGCGCGCAGGGCGACTGCACATCCTCGAGGTGCAGCGGCTCATCCGCTTCATGCCGAAGGTCGTCATCGCCGTGATCCCGGGCTGGGCCGCCGGCGGCGGGCACTCTCTGCACATCGTCTGCGACCTGTCCGTGGCATCCGCCGAACACGGCCGCTTCAAGCAGACGGATGCCGACGTCGGCTCTTTCGACGCTGGATACGGCTCGGCGTATATGGCGCGGCAGGTGGGGCAGAAGGTCGCGCGCGAGGTGTTCTTCCTCGCCGAAGAGTACTCGGCGCAGCGCGCGTACGAGATCGGCGCGGTCAACCGCGTCGTGCCGCACGCCGAGCTCGAGCGTGAGGCGATCGCGATGGCCCGCACGATCCTCGGCAAATCGCCGACGGCGATCCGCATGCTGAAGTTCGCGTTCAACGCGGTCGACGACGGGATGGTCGGCCAGCAGGTGTTCGCGGGCGAGGCTACCCGGCTGGCATACGGCACCGACGAGGCCGTCGAAGGCCGTGACGCGTTTCTCGAGAAGCGCGCGCCCGACTGGTCGCCGTATCCGTGGCAGTACTGAGTCTTCGTCCGAGAATGTGCCAGCAGCAGGCTGAACCGATTCCTCGGCTGAGCCGGCGGCGTCGCGCCGCCGGTTCGGCCTGCGTGCGGCACCTGCGGGCTCTGTGAATGGGGCTCTATGAGACTCGAGGTGGTGGATGGATCCGACCCGCGGGCCGTGCTCCGCGGGCTCCGCGGCGCGGTGCTCGGCGCGGGGCCCGCGATCGCACTGGGCGGTGGCGGTGCGGGTCTGGGCCGTGCGGGCGGTGCCGGTGCGGCGGGTTGGCGCGGCGCCGGCGCGGAAGCAGCTACGGGTCGGGTCAGTGCGCGCCGGGCCGGCGTGGACGGGGCGAGCGCGGGTGACACGAGCCGGACGGGTGATGTAGGCCCGCGGCCCGGGGGTGGCGGGCTCCCTGCCGAGGTGCCCGCGGGAACGGCGGTCGTCGTCACGACGTCGGGCTCGACGGGCTGGCCGAAGTCGGTCGTGCTCAGTCGCGCGGCCCTGACCTCGTCGGCGCTCGCCACCGCCGACCGTATCGGAGAGGGTGTCTGGCTGCTGGCGCTTCCGGCCGCATACATCGCGGGGGTGCAGGTGCTCGTGCGGTCGCTGGTCACAGGTCGTGAGCCCGCGATCCTGTCGGGGTCGTTCTCGGCGCGGGCCTTTGCCGCAGCAGCGGCATCGATGGCCTCGAGCGAGCGGGGCATGCGTGTTCCGACATATACGTCGCTGGTGCCTGCGCAGCTGCAGAAGATCCTCGACGACCCGGCGGCGGCGACGACGCTCGCGAGCTTCGAGGCGGTGCTCGTGGGCGGGCAATCGCTCGCCCCGGCGCTCGCGGAGCGGGCTGCCGCCGCGGGCGCACGCATCGTGCGTACGTATGGCTCGAGCGAGACGGCGGGCGGCTGCGTGTACGACGGCATCCCGCTGCGCGACGTCGACGTGCGCATCGTCGACGGAGAGGTGCGGCTTTCGGGGCCCATGCTCGCCGACGGATACCTGGGCGATCAGGATCGGACCGACGCCGTCTTCGTGCGCGAAGGCGCGGCCCGGTGGTATCGCACGGGCGACCTCGGCTCGTTCGAGGGCGGGCGGCTACACGTCACGGGGCGCGCCGACAACGTCATCGTCTCGGGCGGGTTCAACGTTTCGCTCGATCGGGTCGAGCGCGTCGTGCGCGCGCTGCCCGGGCTGTCCGTCGCCGTCGTGGTGGCGGTCCCCGACGCGCGATGGGGGGAGGCGTCGGTTGTCGTGGTGCCGGTCTCCCGTTCGGATGCCGTGTCGGCGGGTGCCCCGGTCGCCGGGGCACCCGAGGCGCGGAGTGCCGGCCCGTCCGGGGCAGACGGCGCCGCGTCGGCTCGCAGCGTGGATGCCGGGCCGTCGGCCTGCACCCCGGGTCTCGCGTCGGTGCGGGCCGCCGTCGAAGCCGAGCTGGGCAAGGCCGCGCGGCCCCGGGGCATCCTGCTCGTCGAAGCACTGCCGCTGCTGCCGAGCGGAAAGCCCGACCGTGCGGCGCTTCGCGCGCTTGCCACCGACGTGTGACGCTTGGCGTCTGCGCGGGCGTTCGCGTGGCAGTCGTGGCCGTCTCGTGGGCCGGGATGCGGCCACGAGTGACAAATGTTTGGCGCGTGGGCTTCCTGGGCGGCGTTCGCATGGCAGCTGTTGCCGGATGTCAGGCATCCGTGCGGCAACGAGTGCCAGGTGTCTGCGTGTCACACCAGCGGCGTGGGCCGCCCCGCCCCGCATGTCCTGCAAAGCCGCGCGCAATAGGATGCCGGGGTGGCAGGCAGCACCCGCAAGAAGAAGTCCGCGTCGCACAAGCGCGCGCCGCAGGGCAACCCCCAGCGCACGCACGTCTCGCGCGATCCCGCGCACGCCGGGAAGGCCCGAGCCCGCGACTGGATCGGCGCGGCGCGGCTGCGGACGCTCCCGCTCGCTGTGGCTCCCGTTGTCATCGGCACCGGTGCCGCGCTCATCTTCGACCGCACCTTCCACTGGGTGATCGCCGCGTGCTGCCTCGCCGTCGCGATCGCGCTGCAGATCGGCGTGAACTACGCGAACGACTACAGCGATGGCGTCCGCGGCACCGACGATCGCCGCGTCGGGCCGGCGCGGCTGACCGCGAGCCGCAAGGCGAAGCCCCGCACGGTCCTGACCGTGGCGCTCGTGTTCTTCGGGCTGGCGGCGATTTCCGGAATCGCGATCGTCGTGCGCACCGGCCACTGGTGGATGCTCGCGGTCGGTGCCGCATGCATCCTCGCCGCCTGGTTCTATACCGGCGGCAAGCGGCCCTACGGGTATGCGGGTCTCGGCGAGATCTTCGTCTTCGTCTTCTTCGGCCTCGTCGCGACGGCGGGCACCACTTTCGTCCAAGCGGGGAATATTCCCGAAGAGGCATGGTTCGGCGGAACGATCGCCGGCCTGCTCGCGTGCGCCGTGCTGCTGACGAACAACCTCCGCGACATCGACCAGGACCGTCGCGTCGGTAAGCGCACCCTCACGGTGCGCATCGGAAGGCGTGCCACGCAGGTGCTCCTGACGATCCTGGTGGTCGTGCCGTTCGCGATCCTGGTCTTTCTCGCGCAGGTCTATCCGCTGGCCTGGCTGGGGCTGCTCGCGCTCATCCCCGCGGCCTGCGTCATTCTCATCGTCTGGACCTATCGTGCCCCGCGCGAGCTCGTCGTCGCGCTCGGCCTCACGTCGCTGACCTCGGTCGGGCTGGCGGGTTTCCTCTTCTGGGCCTTCGTCGGCTGATCGCGCTTCTCCCGCGCGTTCGGACGGGAACGGCGGATGCCTGGGCATCTCCGCCCCTGTGCTCCGCGCGCTCGATCACTCCTCGAGCGCGGCGTCCTCGGCATCCTCGTCCGTGGGCTTGCGCGGGCGGCGGCGCTCGGCCAGCCCCGCGGTCAACTCCTCGAGCGGCCGGCGCAGGAACAGCATCGACAGGCTGAGGCCGATCAGCGCCGCGAAGATCGCCGACAGCCAGTACATCTCGCGCAGGATCGGCACGAGCATCATGAGGCCGAAGGGCACGAGGAACGCCGCGAGCCGCAGCACCGTGTAGACGAGGGCCGAGCGAACACGCATGCGCCCCAGCCTACGCGTGGCTCGCAGCCGCGGCGGCGCCGCGGCTGCGACGGGGGCGCGATGTGATGTCAGAGCGTGCGAGGCGGTGGCCAGCGGGCAGGAGTCTCGGGGCCGACCTTCTCTGCGGGAGGGTCACCTCGTCGGAAGCTGAAGGGACTGCGGTCCGCATGTCTGGCCGGGGTGAAGATGTGTCACGTTTCGCCTGTGGGCGCGGCGCCGAGGGCGGATGCCGACACTCTTGCGGCGGTATGGGCGCGGTGACCGTGGCGCGAGGCGCACCCGCTGCCGGCGTACGGCACGTGCTGCAGCAGAAGCAGACCGCGACCAGGGAAGGGAGAACCCCTCGGTGGAGAAGCCACCTCGGGGTTTCGGTGGCTCCGACGGGCGTCGATCCCGTGACCTCACGATTTTCAGTGAGTTCAGGGGCGTCTCCGCACGGCATCTATGCCGGTGGAGTGCTGCCGACCAGGCATTTTCCTGTTTGCTCGTGGTTGGTTCGGCGGGCAGAAGTTTCGTGGTGTGTGGCGCCTGGGGTGAGCGCCTCAAGATGCGCCCGGCAATGAACACCTTTGCCGGGTCTGAGCGAATCGGCCCGCGTCAGATCAGGGCGAGCTCGCGCAGTTTGGCCTCGACGTCGGCGTTGCTCGGCTCGACGTGGTGCGTCGCGTCGGGGTAGACGACGACGGGGATGTTGGTGCGGCCCGAGATGTCGCGGGCGACCTCGGCGGCATCCGGGTCGGCCTCGAGGTCGACGTAGGCGTAGGCGACGCCGAGGTCGTCGAGCTGCTGCTTCGTGCGGCGGCAGTCACGGCACCACTCGGCGCCGAACATCGTGATGGCGGACGGGTCGATAGCGGTCATGATTCCAGCGTACGGCGTCTCTTCGTCGGGCAGGGAAGTCTCACGAGTCGTGCACGACCCCGTCGACGACCCCGAGCCATGCGCCCACGACGAGGACTCCTTATCGTCGGTCGGTCGGTCGGTCGGTCGGTCACGGCACCGGCACGCTGTTTAGCGGAGTCATCATCAAGTTGACAGACCCCGCCCTGTGGCGACCCCGGAGATGCGGATGGCGCGGCCGGCGATTGCGACGACGCGAAACGGGGTGGCCTCGGCGGGGGTGTCGACATCCAATGGCAGCACGGTGACGTTGATCTCGGTGCCGCCGGCGGTGAGGACTCCGTCATGGTCACGGTTCATCATCAGCAGGTAGGTGCGGGGGCGTAGCTGTTGCCGCGACTGTTTGCTTCCCCGTGTGGCGAGGGGGAAGAGCCGTTGCATGTGGTCGAGCAGCACGGCATCCACGGGTGGCGGCGGCATCCGTGGGGTCAGCGCGATCATCTGACCGACGAAGAGGTCGACCGGTTCGGACGGCGTCATCATTGGGTGGCTTCGCGCGAGGAGCGCCGGTCAGGCCGAGACGGTGCTGTCGGTGAAGCTCGTCAAGGATTCTGCTGCGACGGCGTCGAGTGCGCGGCGGAGCTGGCTGCTGGAGGTGTGTGCGGTGTACGGGAAGTACACGACCTCGACGCCGACCTCAGCGAACTCGCGTTCGAGTTTGAGGCCTTTCTCGGTGCCTCGCCAGTCGTCGCCCTTGAAGAAGTGCGTGAATCCGACCTCGCGCCAGGTGTCGAGCTTGTCGGGCACGGTCTCGATGTGCACGTGATCGACGTAGCGGATGCCGCGGACGATCTCCGCGCGCTCGACGGCGGGGATGAAGGGGTCGACGCCCTTCACCTGGCGTAGCATCTCGTCGCTGACGACCCCCGCGATCAGCACGTCGCACTGATCTTTCGCGTGTCGAAGGATGTTCAGATGTCCGATGTGGAACAGGTCGAACGCGCCCGCGGCATAGCCGATACGTACTGCCATAGCTCAGCCCCCCAGCTGCTTGCACCGTAACTCCCCAGCCACGGCCGACGGCGCCCCAGGAGCCGCTGACGACCAGTGTACCCCGGCGTGTATTTCGGGAATGTTCCGACCGCGTCAAGGGCGACTTCTTGAGGGGTCTGGGCGTGATCCGACGAGACCTTGCCCTGCTGCTGGGACGGGAGTTCGTGCCCGAGAGAGTGACACGCAGAGACGTGACCCCGCTCGACTTCTCCAGAAGGGCAGCGCGGGGTGGGGCGGTGATCGAGCCGTTGGGCCGTACTGTGCGAACGGTAGGCTCCAGAAACTGCTAATGGTTCCCTATATGCCCTGCTGACGGTAACCTAAGACGATGTCGCAGGAGTATCTGCCCCGTCTCATTGACGGCGTGCTGCCCGAACTGATGTCGGCATTGCCTGCGATCGCGCTGGGCGGAGCCAAGGGCGTGGGCAAGACGGCATCCGCTGAACGAGTCGCGACGACGTCGCTGCGGCTCGACGCTCCGGCGGTGCGAGAACTGGTCGAGGCCGACGCCTCACATGCGCTGAGCGCGCCGCGGCCGGTGCTCGTTGATGAATGGCAGCGCGTTCCGACCCTCTGGGATGCCGTACGCCGAGCAGTCGACGATGGCGCTGCTCCTGGGAGCTATCTCCTCACCGGGAGCGCATACCCTCGGGGTGCTGCGATCCACAGCGGTGCCGGGCGAATCGTGCCCCTGCGGATGCGCCCGCTGTCGCTCGCCGAGCGCGCACTGGTGACGCCGACGGTATCGCTGCAGGCGCTCCTGCGCGGGGGCGCGCCTGTCACCGGAAGTAGCCCCGTCTCGCTCGTCGGCTACGTCGGCGAGATCGTGGGGTCGGGCTTTCCCGGCATCCGCACCACGTCGCCTGTTGCGCGAACACACGTTCTCGACTCGTACATCGGCAACGTCATCGAACGAGAGTTTCCTGAGCAGGGGCTTATGGTTCGCGCCCCCGCCACGCTTCGCCGATGGCTGCGCGCCTACGCGGCCGCGACGTCGACAACCACCTCTTACCAGGCGATCCTTGAGGCGGCCACACCGGGCGAGCCTGACAAGCCCGCGAAGAAGACGACGATCGCCTACCGTGACGTGCTCCACAGCCTGTGGCTGCTCGATCCCGTCGAGGCATGGGTGCCGGATGGGCATGCGCTCGGGCGGCTGGGTCAGGCGCCCAAGCACTTCCTCGCCGATCCAGCCCTCGCCGTGCGGCTGCTCGACCTCACCGAGGCCGACCTTCTCATGGGAGCGGGAGACGCCATCGCGACGGTTGCCGTATTGGCGGCCCGCCGTCCCCTGCTCGGTCGACTTTTCGAGGCTCTTGTCGCGTTGAGCCTGCAGGTCTACGCCGATCACCTGGGCGCGCGGTTGCGGCACCTGCGGACGCGCAACGGCGACCACGAGGTCGACTTCATCATCGAGAAGGGCCCGGCCGTCGTAGGGATCGAGGTCAAGCTCTCGTCGAGCGTCGATGACGCCGACCTCACGCACCTGCGCTGGCTGCGTGAGCGGCGAGGACCGCTGCCCACCGAACTGATCGTCGTGACGACTGGACCGACCGCGTACCGCAGGAAGGATGGCATCGGCGTCGTACCGGCCTCGCTGCTCGGACCTTAGCTTGTTGTTTAACCTGGTGGGGGTTGTTTTCCGACGGGTGGGGTGAGTGTTTTGGTACGGTTTCGGCTGCCTTTGGGGCGTTCGGGGCCGGCTCGGGAGGGGAGCTCCCGGCACATTCCCGGCACAGATTCTCCGGTCGTGTCGGCTCTCGGTTGCCCGAACATGATTGCCGGTCGCCGCACGAGTGTTGGTGTGCGAAGTAGTCATCGGGGTGTAGGCGGAGCCATCAGTGGCCGCCTACACCGTCACTTGGCTGTCCCTTGAGCATCTGCGACAGTGGACGTTGCGTAGGATTCACGAGCCCCACGGGCACGTACTCTCGTGCGATCTGGAGCGGAAGGCGTAGGTCGCCGTCGTTCGAGAGCACGATCGCGGCGTCGACCTGTTGGCGCAGGATGTCGGAGAGTAGATGGGTTGCGACATTCACGTCCGAGCCCTTCTCCTCGAACGATGAGTAGTGCACGAACAGGTTGACGTCTCCTTCCGGCCCGATGGTCTCCCCTGCGGCGAGCCAGGCCGGGATGGCGTCGATGCCGGGAGAGACGACGCGCGCGAACCTGCGGCGTCGAGTTGAATTCGGGGTCACGAGCACGCCTTTGCCCGTCTTGACGTTGTATTGGGCGTCGTTCCTGCCGGGCCGTCAGTTCGTCTCCCCGGCTGACTTCAATATGCAGTTGACGGAATGGTTGCCGCGCGCGAACGCGAGGACGGTCCGTTCCCTCGGTGGCCGACCAGTCGATGCCCTGGAACGGGACCTCACGGCGATGACGTCACTGCCCCCGCACCCGCCAGCGACGGGCTTGCAGAGGCGGGTCCGGCTGGGGCGGGACTACTACGTCCGTCTCGACGGGAACGATTACTCCGTCGACCCGCGGGTGATCGGCCGGCTCGTCGATGTGACCGCGACGCTGACGCGGGTGATCGTGATCTGCGAGGGACGCCTTGTCGCTGACCACGAGCGCTGCTGGGCGAACCACGCGGTCGTCACCGACCCCGGTCACGTTCAGACCGCCCGGGGGCTGCGGGCGCAGTTCTCGGCCGCGAAACGCGACCGGGAACGCGTCGCGTCGCTGGCCCGGCCTACCGAGCGGGTGATGTTCCGCGACACGGCCGACTACGACACCCTGTTCGGCGTGGACTTCGATCCCGCGACGGGAGAGGTGATCGACTGATGGGCGCCACGACCGACACGACGGCGACACTCGCGTATCTCGTCCGCGCGTTGAAGGCCCCCACGATCGGGCGGGTCTTCGCCCAACTCGCCACGACGGCACGATCGGAGGGCTGGTCCCACGAGGAGTATCTGGCCGCGGTCCTGCAACGGCAGGTCGCGGACCGGGAAGCGAACGGCACGAGCCTGCGGATCGCGGGGGCGCACTTCCCCCAGGTGAAGACCCTCGAGGACTTCAACGTCGACCACCAGCCCTCACTGCGCCGCGATGTCCTCGCGCACCTGGCGACGACAACGTGGATCCCGAAAGCGGAGAACGTGATCCTGCTCGGCCCGCCCGGCGTCGGCAAGACCCACCTCGCGATCGGTCTCGGGATCAAAGCCGCCCACGCCGGCTACCCGGTACTGTTCGACACCGCCACCGGCTGGGTGAACCGTCTGCAGACCGCGCACCGCGAGGCCAGGCTCGAGCAGGAACTGAAACGGTTGCGCCGCTACCGGCTGCTGATCATCGACGAGGTCGGCTACCTGCCCTTCGACGCCGACGCCGCGAACCTGTTCTTCCAGCTCGTCGCGTCCCGCTACGAACAGGGCTCGATCCTCGTCACATCCAACATGCCCTTCGGACGCTGGGGCGAGATCTTCTCCGACGACATCGTCGCGAGCGCGATGATCGACCGCCTCGTCCACCATGCCGAGGTCCTCACCCTCGCCGGGGACTCCTACCGCACCCGCGCCCGCCGCGAGCTACTCAACACTCCGCCCGCCACCGGCGCCGCGGACCACTAAACACACAACCCGAGGGGGTCAACTTTCACCGACGAAAAGGGGTCAGATTTCAGCCGCCGTTGACAAGCGGCCGCTCCTGTCGCCCGCCAACGGTTTACCATCGTTCCGAGCCAGGCGGATGAAGGCAGCTCGTCATCATCGATGAACACCAGTGCGGAGGCGTTGGATGCCTCGTCGATCGCCCGATTGCGCACCGCGGCAAGACCGCGTGACGGTTCGACCACATAGTCGGCTCCGTGAGCAAGGGCGACTTCGCGCGCCGACCCGTACGGGTCGTTGTCGATCACCAGCACGCGCGCACTCGCGGCCTCCAGCTGAGGCGCCAGCTCGCTCAGCAGCGTCGAGAGGAGGTCAGCGCGATGGAATCTCGCTGAGGTCTGAGTCCGGTACGCGTCTCATGGAAGGTGAGGCTGTGATCCCGTCAATGTGCACCACGGTCGGTGAGGGCTGCGGGCGGGTCCTTCACGTGGCTTGGGCGTCGGTCTGTTTCCTCGGTTGATATTCGTGATATCGGATCCCGATGCCCCCTGCGGCCATGCCCGCGCCGCGGGCCATCAGCCGGGAGCCTCGAGCATTGTGAAGTGTTGAGCGCATGACAGCGCCCAGCGTGGCGCGCGCGGCACCGACGATCATCCGCGCCGTTCCGATGACGATCCACGTCACACGCCGACCCAGGCGTGCCACGGGGCTTGATGCGAGCACGATGTCACCGCGCGCCGTCGTCGTGCCGACGCGGAAGGCACGGCGCAGCACCCACTGGCGTGTTGCGCGTTCCGCGGGCACTGGGTCGAGCACGAGCGCGTCGGGCGCCGCGACGATTCGGGCGCCGGACCGCCGCAGCGTCCTGGTGAAGTGGATGTCTTCTCCGCCGGTGCTGCCGAATCGCTCATCGAAGCGGACGCCAGTGCGGGCGACGACGGCGAGATCGACGAGCAGGTTGTTGGTGGGAGCCGCCTCCATCAGCTGGCCGTCGGTGAACTCGACGCGACGGAAGAAACCACCGGCGGTGATCCAGGGGTCTGGGGGGACGGCGAAGGTCGATTCGACGCGTCCGGAGACCAAGTCGGCGCGGCCTTCGCACCACGGGGCGATGATTGCGTCGAGCCAGCCTTCTTGGGGCACCTCGTCGTCATCGATGAAGATCAGAGCGTCTGCGTCGGTGGCCGCAGCTTCATCAAGCGCGCGGTTGCGGACGCGGGAGAGGCCGATGCCCGGCTCAAGCTCGTACTGCACTCCGTGCGCTCTGCTTGTGTCTTGCGCGGTTCCGGCCGGATCGTTGTCGATGACCATCACCCGCACTTTTGCACGTGTCACGCTCTCGCATTGCGCGGCCAGAGCGCCGAGCAGCCGATCTAGCCGGTCCGGTCGTTTAAACGACGGCACCGTTACGACAACTGATCGTGCATCGTCTGTCATTGCGCGCCGCCCTTGCCTCGAGGCTGTGCGATGGCGCGGCGATATGCTTCGCCGTGGCGGGCGCCGACCAAGTCCCACCCGCGGTCAGTCAGGTCCGGAGCCCCGGATGTCTGCGAGCATTCACGCGCGAACTCGACGAGATCATCGCTGGTGAGGTCACCGTCGAACATGCGGACCCACCCAGCTCCGACCTCGTCGGCGAGAGCCTCATTGACGTCATTGCGGGGGACGAGGACCGGGCGGCCAAGCGAAAGAGCTGCCAACGCAGTGCCGGAGTTGTGCATGAACCGGTAGGGGAGCACTATTCCGACCGCGCGCATCACTGCCGCGGCGAAGTCCTCTTCGGACAGATAGCGTAGATCGACCGTGATCCTGGCGTCCCGTGCTGCGCGGCCACGCACGTCGTCAGCGAGTTCGGCGTTGCTGGGATTGCCGGAGATTTCGAGATGCCAATTTGACAATTTTCCTGATGTACCGGCGAAAGCGTCCATGAGCGCCTCTATGCCCTTGTAGCGGCGGACGAGGCCAACGAATCCGAGAGCGCGTGGTGTCGGCGCTGCGGGAGGGACGTGCGAGAACCACTCTCGGTAGTCGCCGTGAGGGATGACCATTGCGGGCACCCCATCGCGAAGAGGCGTGAGATCGTTCAGCAGGATGTGAAAGTCAGCGCGGCGGTCGATCTCCTGCAGCAGTCGGCGCTCCCACGCGCTGTCGACGTCAGGCAGCTCGAGATTGTGCATCGTCCGCACCACCGCGATGCGACCGAGGCGCAGGCGGCCAATGAGGATGGCCGTATACGCGCGACGCGCGAAGCGCTTGAACGGCGATCCACCGCCGAGCAGCGTCTCAGGCCAGTGCAGGTGTAGTACGTCGTAACGGCCGAGCAGTGCGCGGGTACGGTTGAAGCGTAGGTGCTCGACCGATGGCTCGGCAGCGAGGGCGGCATCGAGCATATGTACGTACGGGTTCGAGGTCGGCCGTGGCGCGCCGAACGATTGCATCACTCGGATAGGCGAAGTGGTCCCCATGCCCCCAGTCTGGCAGGCTTCGTGCGACGCCCTATGCTCGAACGGAGGGTCCGCACATCGACTGGGGGACGGCGCATCCCATGACACTGAGATTCACAGAGTCTTATCGACGCCTCGCGGCGGCGCAGAAGGGGCACGCCCGCGGTGCGCCCGCGTATTCCGTGTACGTGAATCGCCGCGCGGGGCGAGTGCTCGCAGCCGCCGCCGCGAGCTGGCGGATGACTCCAAACACGGCAACGATGATCAGTGCCGGGCATACGCTCACTGCGCTGATCGTCCTGGTCGTGGCTCCGGCGCGCGTGTGGACGGGGGGTGTTGTCGCGCTGCTTCTCGCGTTGGGATACGCGTGGGATTCATCCGACGGGCAGCTCGCGCGGCTCCAAGGCGGAGGCTCGCTCGCGGGAGAGTGGCTCGATCACATCGTCGACGCCTTCAAGATTGCCGCGCTGCACCTCTGCATCCTCGTCGCGCTGTGGCTGCACACGCCGCTGCGTGATACTGGTTGGCTGCTCGTGCCGCTCGCCTACTCCGTGGTCGGAGTCGTGACCTTCTTCGGCATGCTTTTGAACGATCTGCTCAAGGCCAAGAAGGGGGTGCCGTCAACGCATGCCCGCGGTGGTGGCACAGCGCTCAGGTCCCTGGTGCTCTTGCCTACCGACTACGGCGTGCTGTGCCTCGTCTTCGTCCTGTGGGGATGGACTCCTGTCTTTCTGGCTGCGTATGGTCTGCTCGCGCTCGCGAACACGGCCTTCCTTGCGTTGGCGGTGATCCGCTGGTACCGCGAGGTATATGCGTTGGATGCCGCTGCGCGATGACCGAGATGCTGGCCGTCGTCGTCGTCAACTACGGTTCCGTCACACTTCTGGAGCGTCACGCTGCGCGACTGCGGATGCCTGAGGGCGGGATCATTGTCGTCGTTGACTGCTTCTCGACAGGGCAGGAGCGGGCCGCTGTTGCTCGCGCCGGCGAGATGAACGGATGGCACGTCGTGCTCCTCGACAGCAACGCGGGGTTCGGCGGGGGCACGAACGCCGGCGCCGCTGAGGCGCTTCGACTCGGCGCGGACGTCATCGTCGCGCTGAACCCGGACGCGTACATCGCCCCTGATGACCTTGAAATGCTCGCCAGCGCAGCTCGGAAGGAGCCGCTATCGCTCGTCTCGCCGCGAATCCTCGACAGCTCGGGGAAGGTCTGGTTCCGCGGAAGCGACCTTTACCTCGATGATGGGTCGATCGCGGGTGTCGCCCGCCGGAGCGAACGTGCAGGACGTCCGCGCCACGAATGGGCGACGGGCGCCTGCTTCGCCGTGAGCGCGGAGCTCTGGAACCGGATCGGCGGTTTTGATGAGGACTACTTCCTGTACTGGGAGGATGTCGACCTGTCGAGGAGGGTGCTGGATGCAGGGGCCGTGTTACGCACGATCGACGTGACCGCCGTGCACGACGAAGGTCAGACGCACCGTGATGCGAAGCAGGGCCGTGCGAAGTCCGAGACCTACTACTACTTCAATATCCGCAACCGGCTGCTCTATGTCTCGAAACACGGTGACGCAGAGCTCATGAGCCGCTGGCGGCGGGAGACCTTGAGGGTGTCATGGAGCATCATTCTGCAGGGTGGTCGGCGCCAGCTGATCACCTCACTGGCACCCTGGCGGGCACTAGTGCGCGGCATGCGTGACGGGAGTCGGCTCACCCGCTCAGGCGACCGCACGCTGCCGTGATCACGGCGCTGGCAGCGGTCACGCGGCGGGAGTTGCCTCCGCTGGGCCGACGCTGCTGCCGATGATCACGCGGCGGAGGCCGAAACCCTCATCGATGCTCGGGCTGATCCTCGACTTCCTCGGGAACGTGGGCCAGCGTGGTCGGGCATTGCTGCACGGGGAAACCTCGGTGGAACTTATGCGTGTTATTGGGCTATAGTGCACCCAGGGGCTCGCGTCGGGGACGAGCCTGGGGACTTTCTGGGGATTCGGCGTGACAACGCGTAGGGGTACGCGTCGTGCGGGAATGGCGACGCTTTGCGCCGCGGTCGGGGTGACCGCGGCATTGGTTGCGAGTGTTTCGATGCTTGCAGGATGCAGTGCTGTGGCATCGGCAGTGGGGGCGTCGGCGACGCCCAGCCCGCTGCCGAGCGCAACCGGCACATGGACGCCGGCGCCGACTGACGCACCCGAGGGGCCGGTCACAGCGGCGCCGCTGCCGACAACCTCGGCCACGATCGATGAGCCTGTCGAGTTCGACAACGGCGTCACCGTCGCAATCGTGAATGTCGAGGCCACGACGGTAACGGCTGAGACCCCCGGTGAAGTCTCGGGTGACGCTGTCGTCGTGACGCTCTCAGTCACGAACGGATCAACTGAGTCGATAAACCTGGACGCTGCCGTCGTCAACCTCACCGCCGATGACGACGGGTACGGCGTCGGCACGACAGCGGGTGAGCCGCTCCCATTCGGAGGCGACCTCGCTGCCGGCGAGACCGCCGAAGGGCGTTACGTCTTCATGCTCGACTCCGCGGCCACCCGCACCGTCACGATCATCGTCAACTACGGCGCGGGCGAGCCCGTCGCGGTCTTCGAAGGGAAGGCATTCTGAAGATGGGGAACTCAATGAGCGCACATGCCGGACGCAGGTCGCGCCTGCTTGCGATCCTCGCCACCTTCCTGGTGGTGATAGCCGGCACTGTCGCCGTCAGTGGGGACAAGGCGGCAGCGGACGTGTCGACGTCGATTGCACCACTTCTGCAGCGCGACGAGAACGTCGTCACCGCTGACAATCTGCCCACGGTGCAGATCAACGACGGCTACGTCTGGGCGCAGACGACCATCGGTAACACCGTGTACGCGGTCGGCAGCTTCTCGAACGTCCGCCCGGCCGGTGCCGCGGTTGACACCAATCTAACGGCGCGCGCGAACATCCTCGCCTTCGACATCACCACCGGTGAACTCGTCGAGTCGTTCGCGCCCACCACGAATGGGCCGGTGAAGTCCATCGCTGCTTCTCCGGACGGTTCGCGCATCTACATCGGCGGTTCCTTCAACACGGTCAACGGGGTAACGCACTACAATTTCGCGGCACTCGACGCGACCACGGGCGACCTTGTCTCGGGGTTCTCCCCATCGGTCGGTGGCGCGGGCGTTTATGCGATCACCGCCATCGGGAGTTCTGTATATGTCGGAGGGCTTTTCACGCAGGCGAACAGCACTGCGCGTAAGAACCTTGCGGCTTTCAGTGCGACCAATGGCGCACTTCTCTCGTGGGCGCCGACTGCCGACCTTCAAGTTGATGCCATGGTCGCTGAGCCGGGCAACGAGAAAGTGATCGTCGGGGGTCGCTTCTATCAGGTGAACTCGCAAGTGCAGCGTGGTCTTGCAGCGCTTGACCCCACTTCGGGAGAGATCATCACGTCGTGGGAGGCGCCGTCGACGATCGTCAACGGGTGGAACAGCGGAACCTATGCGGGCAAGGCGGGAATCTTCGGTTTGACGGCCGACGATTCCGGCGTCTACGGCACCGGATGGGTATATGCCGATGTCACGGTCGGGAACCTCGAGGGCGTGTTCGCGGCCGATGCCGGAGATGGAGCGGTCCGCTGGGTCGCGGACTGCCACGGCGATCACTACGGCATCTACTCGACCGGAACCACGGTCTACTCGACGAGCCACACGCACGCCTGCGAGACGGTGAGTCTCGCTCCTGAGCAGAGCACGCGCACCTACCGCTATGCCGAGGCGTTTACCGCAGACGCGCGCGGTACTTTAACGACGTCGGCGAGCGCTGGTTCCACATATCAGGACTGGGCGGGCACGGCATCGCCGTCTGCTTATGCGTGGTATCCAGACTTCACGGTCGGTACGACCTCAGGACTGGGCCAGGCCGGGCTTTCGATCACCGGGAGTGGCGACTATATCTCCATCGCTGGCGAGTTCGGATCGGTCAACGGTCAACTCGTGCAGGGGCTCGTGCGGTTCTCGACCACTCCATCCACGGGAGCGAAGAGCGGACCCCGCCTGTCGACATCGTCATGGGGCACCCCGACGGCGACGTCGCTGAACCCTGGCACGGCCTACGTCACCGTTCCGGCGAACTGGGATCGTGACGACATGGACCTCACCTACGAGTTGTGGCGTTCCGGCACTTCGACGGCAGTGGCAACCAGTACCGTTTCATCGACGTGGTGGAATCGACCCACAGTATCGTTCGTGGACTCGGGTCTCACGGGGGGGACTACGCAGACATATACCGTCAAAGTGAGAGATGGCGATGGGAATACGGTCACGAGCAGTTCCGTAAGCGTCACGATCGCCTCCGGGGAGACATCTGCCTACGCGAACGAAGTGTACGGTGACGGCGCATCGCTGTACTACCGCCTGGGCGGCGACACCGTCGACTGGGCTGGCACGAGCAACCCCGTCTATGGGGCGGGAGTAACGACGACAACATCTGACGTGCTCAGCGACACCGGATCAGGCGCTTCCACCTTCTCCGGCGGCAGTACCGGGAGGGTATCCAGCACGAGCACGGTGGCCACAACGACCGCCTTCTCTGAGGAAGTCTGGTTCCGCACGAGCACGAATACCGGTGGAAAGCTGATTGGCTATGGGTCGTCGCAGAGCGGCTCGTCGAGCAGCTACGACCGCCACCTCTACATGACGAACGGCGGACTCCTCGTCTTCGGCGTCTACCCGGGGTCGGCGAAGACGATCTCGAGCACGACCGCGTACAACGACAATGCGTGGCACCACGCAGTCGCCACCGAGGGCACCGATGGCATAAAGCTCTATGTCGACGGGGAACTCGTTGCCTCGGACTCGACAGTCACCTCCGCGCAGTCGTTCACCGGCTATTGGCGGTTTGGTGGCGACAGCATCACCGGATGGACAAGCGCGCCGAGTTCGTCCTATTTCTCCGGGAGCCTCGATGAGGCTGCGATCTACCCGACGGCGCTCACGGCGAGCCAGGTAGCGGCCCACTATGAGCTGGGCATGGGTCTCACGCCCCCGACGGCGGCGTTCACGGCGACTACCGATGACCTTGTGGCGACCTTTGACGGCACCTCCTCAACCGCCACGTCTGATCGCAGCATCGCTGACTACACGTGGAGTTACGGAGACGGCACCACGGGCACGGGTGCCTCCTCGTCACACACGTACTCGGCCGCTGGAACATACGAGGTAACGCTGACTGTGACAGACAGCGCAGGTCTGACGAACGTCGCGACCCAGGAGGTCACAGTACTAGCCCCCAACGTCTCGCCGACCGCATCGTTCACGAGCGATGCGCAAGGGCTCACGGTCTCTGCGGACGGTGGGTCGTCGTCGGACGCCGACGGCTCGATCGCAGAGTACTCGTGGGATTGGGGCGACGGCGCCGATGCGACGACGGGCTTGACATCCACCCACACTTACATCGCCGAAGGCACCTACGACATTGTTCTCACGGTGACCGATGATCGGGGCGGAACAGATACCGAGACCGGCTCGGTCACAGTGACGCACGCCGAGCCGACCGCCGACTTCACCACGGTTGCAAGCGGGGTGACGGTTGCCGTCGATGGCACGACCTCGACCGCGTCCGACGCGGCCACCCTGTCCTACTCGTGGGATTGGGGAGACGGCACCACTGCGGGGTCGGGTGCGACGGCGTCGCACACCTACGCCGACGCAGGTACTTATACGGTGACGCTGACCGTCACGGACAGCCTCGGCAAGAGCGGCACGAAGAGCTCCTCCGTCGTCCTCACCGCGACCACGTACGCGGCCTCCGACTCGTTCGGACGCACAGTTTCTTCCGGCTGGGGTGCGGCCGACATCGGGGGGACATGGTCAGTCGTGACCGGTTCTGCATCGGTGGCTTCTGTCGGTGACGGCGTCGGCAAGATCACGTTGCCCGCCGGGTCGACGCGCAACTTCGCGCTGAAGAGCCTGTCACTGCGCGATACCGATCAGTCCATCACGTTCTCCGCCAGCGCGGCACCGGCAACCGGGAACCTCTACGTGGGTTTGGCGTCTCGGCAATCAGCGTCGAGCGATTACACGGTGCGTGTCTTGCTGCAAAGCACGGGCGCGGTGACGTTGATCGCGCAGCAGAGCGGAACCGTGCTCGCGTCCAAGGTCGTCAGTGGGGTGACGTGGGCCGCGGGAGACACGTTCACGCTAGAGACAGAAGTCAGTGGCGTAAGCCCGACCACGATCAGCGCAAAGGTGTGGAAGGTCGATTCGACCGAGCCGTCCTCGTGGCAACTCACGACGACAGACTCGACCGCCGCCCTGCAGACGACGGGGTTCACGAGCGTTCACTTCGCTCGCGCCGCGTCTGCCACGGCCGCGTCGACGGTCTCGTTCGACGACTACCGCGTTATCGACCTCCTGGAGGTGGCGAACTCGGCGCCGACGGCTGCGTTCACGTCGACGGTGTCGGATCTGACCGCTTCGGTGGATGGGTCGGGTTCGTCGGATGCTGAGGGTGCGATTGCGTCGTACTCGTGGAGCTGGGGCGATGGCACGACGGACGGTTCGGGAGCGACGGCGTCGCATACCTACTCTGCGGCGGGCACGTATCAGGTGACGTTGACGGTGACGGATGCGGGCGGTGCGACGAATACGGTGACGCAGTCGGTCACGGTCACGGCCGCGCAGGCGGCGAACTCGGCGCCGACGGCTGCGTTCACGTCGACGGTGTCGGATCTGACCGCTTCGGTGGATGGGTCGGGTTCGTCGGATGCTGAGGGTGCGATTGCGTCGTACTCGTGGAGCTGGGGCGATGGCACGACGGACGGTTCGGGAGCGACGGCGTCGCATACCTACTCTGCGGCGGGCACGTATCAGGTGACGTTGACGGTGACGGATGCGGGCGGTGCGACGAATACGGTGACGCAGTCGGTCACGGTCACGGCCGCGCAGGCGGCGGCCCTCGCCGAGGATGCCTTCGGGCGGACGGCATCGTCGGGTTGGGGTTCCGCGGACACCGGCGGTTCGTGGGCTATCAGCGGCGGCGCCGCATCGGCTGCGTCGGTCGCCGACGGCGTCGGAAAGCTCACGCTGGCTGCCGGCAGTACCCGGTTCGCGCTTCTGTCGCAGATCTCTGTCCGTGATGTCGCCGCGCAGGTCAAGTTCACTGTGGACCAGGCGCCCGCCACAGGCGGTGCTTACGCCGGTGTCGTGGCGCGGCACACAGGCAGCAACTATTACCTGGTGCACGCCTTGCTGCGCACCGATGGCAAGGTTTGGCTGGTGGCGCAGAGCGGCACGACGGTGATCACGAGCACTGTCGTCTCCGGTCTCACCGCTGCGGCTGGTGACGAGTTCACCCTGTCCGTGGAGGTCACGGGCACGGGAACGACCCAGCTACGTGCGAAGGTGTGGAAGGCGGGCACGGAGGAACCGACCTCATGGCAGCTGTCGACGACTGACGCGACGGCGGACCTCCAGGTCGCGGGCTCGGTGGGATTGCGCGCGAGCCGCCCCAGTTCCTCGACGAGTGCCGCAGTGGTAGCGTTCGATGACTTGGCCGTCACAGCTGCGGACTGACCTGCGGTGCCGGGGCGGCGTGGCCGCCCCGGCACCGTGATGTTCTGGCCTGTCGCGAGGGGAGCGCGCGTGTCGATACCGATGCTTGCCTTCAGTGCGCTGGCAGCCGCTGTCGGATACATTTTTCTGCGCGCCGCGCCGCGGGCCACCGCAGTGCTGTGGATCGCCGTGCTCTTCTTCGTCCCCATCTGGGTCGGCATCACAGCAGGTCCGTTTTGGTACGCGATCACCATGGTCACGCTTATCGCTATCGCCAGTTTCCTTGGCGCCTCAGTGAGGCTTTCAGTCGTCGATGCGATTGCAGCGGTGCTGACGATCGTGATCGTGGCGCAGTTCACTCTGCGGATGACGTCGCTCTCTTCGATGTTCACCGCTTTGACCGAGTGGATCGTGCCCTATGTATGGGGACGCCTGGTCCTGACCCGTGTCAGCAGCGGCTATCTATCCGGGGCGGTTGCCGCGATCGCGACCCTCGCGGCTGTGCTGGCCGTGCATGAGGGAATCACCGGCGAGAACATGTTTGTCGGCGTCGAGTTCGGCTCGTCCGGGCTTCATGACCTGTGGGCCGAGCTGCAGCTGCGCGGCGGCATGTTGCGCGCCGAGGGTGCCTTCGGGCATTCGATCGCACTCGGCGCCAGCCTCGGGATCGCGTCGGCCTTCGTCTTGGCCGCTCGGTGGCACGTGCTCGTGCGCCTGAGTTGTCTTGGGGTCATCGTGGTGGCGACATCGCTCACGCTGAGTCGTATCGGTCTGGTGACACTCGCCGTCACGATCGCGTTGTCCGTGCTGCTGCAGCCGGGCCTCAGCGCCCTCACGCGACTGAGCGTGATCGCGGCAGGCCTGATCGCGGTTGCCATTGTCATCCCGTTCCTCAGCACCGTGTTCCTTGACGCCGGGTCAGAGGCCGGCGGCAGTGCGGACTATCGCTGGGATCTGTTGGGTCTCGTTCCGCTCATCCCGCTGTTCGGCTCAGCCGCCGACTTCAGCGGGTTGACGGAGGGCGGCGTATACCTCGGTGACTTCGCGAAATCCGTGGACAACGCGATACTCGTTGCTGCGCTACGCGTCGGCTGGGTGCCGACCCTGCTGCTGCTCGCCATGATCGTGCTGGCCTGTCTTCCGCTGTTGCGCCGCGGCGGCGCCAGTCCCGCTGCCATCGCTGTGACCGGTCAGCTGCCGGGACTTGTCGCGGTCGCCTTCATCACGCAGTATGCCTTCCTGTTCTGGTTCGTGGTCGGTCTTGCTGTTGCCGAGGAGACAGGGCGTCGTGCGGACTCCGCTGTGCCGCTTGTGCGCAGGGAGACGAAAGAGCGGGCGTCCCGCACGTCGCTGATAGGCTCAAGCGCACTCGCCATCGCGAGGGCAGGGGACAGGGGAATCGAGAAGTGAGCGTTGACTCCGGGTGGACGTTGGCTGCGGTCTGGGCGTCGATCAGGAAGGGCTGGGTCTTCGTCGTCGTCGGCACTCTGGTCGGCGCCGCTGTGGGCCTAGGAGTATCGCTTGCGACGTCGCCCACCTTCCAGGCGACGTCCACCATGTACGTGTCGATTAGTCAAGGCTCGAGCGGTTCGGATCTCAATCAGGGGACGACGTACGCACAGAATCAGATGCAGTCGTTCGCGCAGCTCGCCACATCATCACGGGTCCTCGAACCGGTGATCGAGGACCTCGATCTGGATGTCACCCCGCGAGAGCTTGCGCGCAACATCTCAGTGTCGACCCCGTCAGATACCGTCATCCTGCGGATCACTATGACGTCGCAGAGTCCGCAGCGGGCCGCCGACGTTGCGAATGCGGTGGCGGAAAGCCTCGCCGATGTTGTCGCCGCGGTGTCGCCGTCGGGCGCGGAGGGTGCTCCTACCATCACCGCTTCGATCATCGACGAGGCGGTTGCACCCGCGGTGCAGAGCGCGCCAAACAAGTCTCAGGACACCGCTTTGGCGGCGCTTGTGGGTCTGCTGGCCGGTGTGCTGATCGCGTTCGTGCGTGGCGTTCTGGATGCGCGACTGCCCAACGCCGCGGTTGCGGCCGAGGTCACTGACGTGCCGGTTCTTGGCAGCGTGTCGCAATTCGGCGACCGGAGGAGCGGTCTGGGCCTGGTCGTGGAGACCGATCCCCTGGGCCCGGTTTCAGAGGAGTTCCGGCGCGTCAGGTCGGCGCTGACGTACGCAGGGGTCTCGGATCGCGTCCAGCGCATCCTCGTCACCTCGACTTCGCCCGCCGAGGGCAAGTCCACGTTCAGTTCGAATTTCGCTCTCACGCTCGCGGGGCTGCGCAGCCGTGTCCTGTTGATCGACGCCGACCTGCGCCGCCCGAAGATTGCGGAATACTTCGGCCTCGAGAACTCCGTCGGTCTAACGACAATCTTGGTCGGCAATATCGGGTTCGATGAAGCGAAGATCACGCGCAGCGACAGCATGCTGGACATCCTTCCCGCGGGGACGGTGCCGCCGAACCCCGCGGAACTGCTCACCTCGCATGCGATGCAGCAGTTCCTCGCCGACGTTGCCGATCGTTACGATTACGTCATCATCGATTCGCCGCCGATGGAGAACGTCGCCGATGCGAGTCTGCTCGCACCGGTGGTCGATGGGGCTGTGCTCGTGGTGGATGCACGTCGGACTCGACGCGCCCATGTGCTCACGGTCATCGCTGACTACCAGAACGCTGGTGGTCGCGTCCTGGGGCTCGTCCTGAACAAGGTTCGACCACGACGCGGCAAAGATCACTACTACGTGAGCAGCGCGGATCGGCACCGGGCCACCGAGGGGTGAGGTCCCATTCGCCCTATGCAGGGAAGGCAACGGCATGAATCTCGAGCGACAGATCGGTCGCGTGCTTGAGCGTGACGCGTGCAGCGGATGTGGCCTGTGCGCCATGCTCGATGCCGCTGTCAGGATGAATCTCGACGATCGTGGCTATCTACGGCCCTCAGTCGGCTCCGGAGTCGCCACGTCGAGGGAGGCGGCAGCGCTGTTTCGTCGTTGCTGCCCTGGCATCCGGCATGACGCCAGGCGCCTTACCGGTGCTCGCAGGCATCCGATGTTCGGGCCGTACCTCGACATGTGGGAGGCATGGGCCGTAGACCCGGAGATTCGTGAGCGGGGGAGCAGCGGCGGAGTGCTCACCGCGCTCAACGCGTGGCTCGTCGAGAGTGGGATTGTGGCAGGCGTCGCGTCGGCGTCTGCGGACCCGCGCGGGCCTGCCCGAACTGTGCCGGTGACGATCACGACGAAGGAGGAGGCGCTCGCGGCCGCGGGTTCGCGTTATGCGCCGGTCGGTGTCGCCGGGCTCGGGTCATCAGGTGGGGCACTCGCGGGCAAGCCATGCGAGGTCGCAGCGGTTCGAGCACACGCGCAGGCAGTCGGGGAACCTGCGCCGATCCTCCTCTCCTTCTTCTGCGCCGGCACCCCCAGCCAACACGCGACGGCGAAGCTCGTCCGTGAACTCGGCGGGCCCGGCTCGGACGAGGTGACAGATCTGTGGTATCGCGGACGGGGGTGGCCGGGCCGTTTCACCGCGAGATTCCGAGGTGGTGAGGTCAGCGCGGACTACGAGGAGTCCTGGGGTAAGACACTTGGGCCGATGACGCAGTGGCGCTGCAAGATCTGTCCCGACGGAGTGGGAGAATCCGCGGACATCACCGCCGCGGATGCCTGGGAGTCGACTGCGGACGGGTATCCGAGCTTCGCGGAGCAGGATGGCCGCTCGGCCCTGATCGCTCGGACAGAGCGTGGCCTGGCGCTCGTTCTGGCCGCGCGCGACGCGGGGGTCATCGAACTTCGAGCTATGGATCCGGAGAAACTTGAGCGTGCACAGCCGCTTCAGATTTCTCGACGGACGTTCCTGCTCGCGCGGTTGTGGGGGGCACGCCTCGCAGGACGGGGTGTGCCGAGCTATCGAGGCTTTGGGCTGCTGCGTCTGATCGTGCACTACCCCCGTGATGCAGTGCGAACGCTACGGGGTTCGTATCGGCGAGTTAAACGATCGCGGGGATAGCGACCGGGTGCGGCGCTCGCGTTTTTCTGGTTGTGGCCTCGCGCGGGTAGAAGCCTCGGTAGTTTCGCTCACGGCATGAGGGGTCTCTCATACGTGGCGTTGTGTCGCTGTCGCACTGATAGCGTCCTTCGCGCCCCCCGATTGCGTTCTATCCGAGATCGCATGCCACTCTCCCCTTGTGAGCGAGGACACGCATGGTTGCCCACCACCCCCCCCTCCGATCTGCCCACACTTTTGTCAAGCGCGCGTTCGTGGCGGCGGCGACGGCATTCGTCGCTGCCGCCGGGCTACTGGTTTTCGCCGTACCCGCATCGGCTGCTGGCACTGTGCTCATTAGCGACACAATGAGCCGGACGGTTGCGAGCGGATGGGGCGCGGCCGATGTGGGAGGAACCTGGTCCCAGCTCTCGACGACGGTCGCCACCGTGAAAAGTGGCAGTGCCTGGATCCAGAGTCCCGGGCCGGGGCGTACGGCACGCACGTCGCTGTCTGGTTCGGTCCTCGACTCGAGTTCCACGTTTGCGTTCTCGTTCCCGACTCTTCCGACATCAGGTTCGGGCCTCTATGCGTCGTTCGGTGTCCGTGCGACATCGAGCGCGTCTTACGTCATTTCTACGCGCGTTCTGGTCGGCGGCACGGTGGAGGTATCGCTCCGTAAGCGATCTGGTAGCGAGGAGACGATCTTCACGGGCACGACTCTCGCATCAAAGGTCACAGCCGCGCAGAAGCTCAACGTGCGATTCCAGGTAAGTGGCACGAACCCCGTCAAGCTCTCGGCCAAGGTCTGGTTGCAGGGGACGACTGAGCCATCGACGTGGACTCTCACCTACTCCGACAGCTCGGCTTCGCGCATCAAGAGCGCGGGCGGTGTCGAAGTGAACCTGTACACCTCGTCGGCCACAAAGGTGGCGTCCGTGGGATTCGACGACCTTTACGTCAGGTCGCTGACCGCGACTGCGACTGCGACGCCGACCGCGACCGCGACGACGACTGCGACGCCGACCGCGACCGCGACGACGACCGCGACGCCGATGGCGACCGCGACTGATTCCACGTCCGTGACGACCGCGGTCGACGGCGCCCGGCAGACGGCCGGCGCGGGGACGCCGGGTGAAACCGACTACGCGGTGCCCAGTGGCGCGATCATCGTATCGCAGAGTGGCAGTGACAGCGGTGCGGGGACGGTCGCCTCGCCGCTTCTAACGATCACCAAGGCTCTCAGCGTGGTTTCTGACGGTGGTGTCATCGTTCTGCGTGGCGGCACATATCACGAGTACGTCTTGATCCCGCCGCAGAAGAGCGTGACCATCCAGCCGTACCGATCGGAGGCCGTATGGATCGACGGCGCCGAGGAAGTGACCGGTTGGGCCGCATCCGGCTCGGTGTGGGTGCTGAGCGGCTGGACCCAGTCTCTTGACGCGAGCCCGACGTTCACGCGCGGAGCACCTGACAACACCGAGGAAGGTTGGGCTTTCATCGACCCCGACTACCCCATGGCATCGCATCCCGATCAGGTCTGGGTCGGTGGCGCGCAGCTGACAGAGGTCGCCTCGCGCGCCGCGGTCACGACCGGGACGTTCTATGTCGATGACTCCGCAGACGAGCTGGTTATCGGGACGAATCCCTCGGCGGGTGTCGAGGTGAGCACGCTGACCGACGCTTTGTCGATCCGCTCGGTCGGCTCCACGGTTCAGGGGATCGGCATTCGGCGCTTTGCGACGAGCGTGCCCTCGATGGGCTCCGTCATCGTCGCCGCCGCAGATGTGACGCTCTCGAATGTGACGATCCGCGACAACTCGACGATCGGTCTATACACATGGTCGGAGAACACAACGCTGCAGGATGTGTCGCTGATCGGGAACGGAATGCTCGGCGCCGGTGCGGCCAACGCCGACGGTCTCCGCATCACTGGGCTGTACTCAGCGGAGAACAACAGCGAGCACTTCAATCGCGCTCCCGTCTCGGGAGCGCTTAAGATCACCGGTTCTGACGACGTGGTCGTGTCGAACAGTGTGTTCGCCGACAACTACGGACAAGGGCCGTGGTTCGACGAATCCGACAGCGACGTCGTGTTCACGGGAAATGACAGCCTGGGCAACACCGGCAGCGGTGTCGTCGTAGAACTCTCCGAGGGCGCGACCGTCACGAACAACTATGTGCGCGACAACGGTATCAACGGCATCTACGTGATCAACTCCGGCAGCGTCTCGCTGTGGAACAACACTGTCGTCGGCAACGTTCGCAACATCTCAATCGAGATGAACTCGCGCCGTTCAACGGACTCGACGATCCCGTGGATCACGCAGAACATCTCGATGGGAAACAATGTATCCGCAGAGCCGACCGGCGACTGCGTCGTGTGCGTGAACGATTACTCGCGCGCGCTCACAGGGAACCAGATGCTGACGACGAATGACGGCAACCTCTATCACCGGACCTCGTCGACGTCCCCCACGATATTCGCGTACTACGCACAAGGCAGCGCCGGCGGATCCAAGTCGTATGCTTCGCTAGCGGATTTCACGTCTGCGACCGGGCGTGAGGCGAGGTCGCAACTCCTGGAGGGCACCTCGCCGGTGACGGCATCCGGGGAGCTGACGACCGCCGCAGCTGCGTTGCAATCCGCTGTTGCGCTGCCGCTGCCGTCAGCAGTGGCGACGTCGTCCTCGCTCACTGCAGGTGCGGTCAAGCTCGGCGCGACCTTCCCGTAAGGCGACGCGACCGATGATGATCGGGTCAGACTGTTGAGAGGAGAGGTCGCGTTCGGCGCTGACGGCGCCCCCGCCTCCGTCCAGAGTCAGGAGAGTCGACTCATGCCTGCCTGTTGCGTCGTGTCATCAGCCGTGCGAACTGCATCAGTCGACGGGCGTCGGACCGATAGGTGCGGGCGAGGAGGAAGGGTATGCAGGCTGCTCCTAGGCCCGCCAGTGCGCCTACGGCGACTGCTGCCCACGGGGATGACCGCAGCGGCAGGGAGGCGAGCCAAGAGACGACGCCGGCAAGCCCCGTGACGCTGAGGATGCGTAGGGCACCGCCGTAAAGGCTGCGAACGGGTACATCGGTCACTCGCGAGAGCCAGAACAGCGAGAGCGGCCAGGCCAGCGCCGGTGCCGCCGCAAAGCCGATCGAGACGCCGATCAATCCGAACAACGACCCCACCAGGATGCAGACCGCCCGGATGCACGTCGATACGGTCGTGTACCGCATGAGGTGAGACCCAAGCCCACGCGATACGTAGATCCAGTAGCCGACAAAAGACAGTGTCGTCACGGCGCCGGCGATCGCGAACATGCGCAGGATCGGGGCCGCCTCGCTCCACTGCGCTCCGAGCATGATCTGTACTACGGGCTCCGCGAGACCCGCGAGCAGCAGCAACGGGAGCCCCAGAGCGTAGCCCAGTGCCAACTGCCCCGACGTCACGAACGCGTCGAAGCGCTGCTTGTCGCTCTGGATCCGAGAAAGAATCGGGATCGCGACGTTCGAGAGAGGCGTGCGAACCTGCGTAAGAGGTGTCGTCACGAGCTGATAGGCCCGGTTGTACAGCCCCAATGGCGCCGCACCGAATCTTGCGGCGACGACGATCGTATCGATCTGCGCGGCACCGTAGGAGAGCAGGTTAGCGAGGGCGAGGTTCCACCCGAGCCGGAGGAACGGGCCAATCGCAGACGCGCGCGAGTACCACCGGGGTAGCCACCTGCCTGCCACGGCCGACGCGATCAGACCGACGATGGGACTGGCCAGCTGTTGCGCAACCAGCGCCCAGTACCCGGCGCCGGCTGCGGCGAAGATGATCGCGGCGCCCAGGGCGATCGCTGCGGCGGTCACTTCGATCATCGCCAGCGCGCGGAACTTCAACTCGCGCATCAATTGCGCGCGGTATTGCGTCGTCATCCCGTTGATGAGGAAGACGACACATAACACCTGGAGTATGCCGAGAAGGTCTGCCTCTCCCGACATGCCCGAGATGGCCCAGGAGAGACTCCAGACGAGGACTGCAAGTATGGCGCCGATCGCGGTGTTGACCCAGAACAGGTTGTCGCGCTGGCCGCGGGTTACTTCTGCTGCCTGCACGGAAGCAGAAGTAAGACCGAAGTCTCGGAAGATCTCGCCGACGCCGATGACGATCAACACGATCGCGATGAGGCCGTAGTCGTGCGGAGTGAGCATACGCGACAGCGCGACGACCGAGGCGAGCTGCAGGAGGATCTTGCCCCCTTGTGCGCCGAGCATGACGAATGCGCCGTTGGCGGCAGACCGGGCGAGTGAGCTCGTTGGCGCGGCGCCTGTCATCGCATGGCCTCCAGCGCCGGTATCGCACGGTCGAGAAGCTGCACGCCCAGAGCCTGCGCATCTCGTGCCGCTGCGTTCAGGTCGTCTGTGTCGACCGTGCTGAGGACGCGGTCGGCGATACCTCCCGAGTCGGCGAGCGATACGACGTGCGGCCATTGAATCGAGCGCATGAGCGGAGCGAATTTGCGCGAGTACGCCATCGCGATAGCAGGGGTCCCCGTCGATAGTGCGTTCAGGCACGCGTGCATCCGGGCACCGATCACGATGCTTGCCCCGGCGGTTGCGCGCCGCGCGTGGTCGAGGTCCTCCGGGACGAGAAGCCCGACCTTCCCTTCATACTCCGCATGGAGCCGTCGTGCGAGGGGCACGTCATTGTCGGGGTCGGCTGAGTCCAGCACGTGCGGGAACAGCGTGACCGACCGTCCGCGGGCCTGGAGGCCCGCGATGATGTCGGCCACGGCCCGTCGGTACCCGACGTCGCTGCCGTGGTCGCTCGAGTTCCACAGCAGTCCCGAGACGTTCAGCAGGATGTCGTTGTCGATGGGGTCGTGGGGCTGATCGATGCCGAAGACCAGGTCGCTCGTCGTCAGATCGACCGGTCGACCGAGGGACTCGGCCGCCGCCGCGCTGGACGGGTCCCGGGCGAGAACGAGACTCGAGGTTCGGAGGGTGCGTTTCGCCATCATGCGCGCACGGCGCCTGGTGAAGGGGCCGATGGTCTGCGGTGCCATGACGGTCGGGACGCCGCAGCGCACAGCGAACTCGTGGATCATCGACATCGTCGTATGGCGCGGCATCCCGTAGATGTCGGCGAAGCTGTCGCCCGATCGCGTATCCCAGTAGAGGTCGAAGCCGGAGAGCCACGTCTTCATCCCGCGTCGCCCGGTGGCCCATTCGCGGACGAGACCTGCCGGCGACCACGTCACCGCGGACGGCCTGGATCCGTAGTTCATGTATTCGAACTCCGCGTCTGGCCAGACGCGACGCAGCAAGTCGCGTGAGCCCCGGCTCAGCGCGCGCACGCCGAGATTAGGTGATGTCTCGGCGCTCCAGCCGACAAGGACGCGCATATCGTCTCCCCCAGGCGATGTCTTGAGTTTCAGCGTATCGTGTGCTCCGCCTTCATCCCACGGTCCCTGTTCGGAGGCCTCTCCGCGTTCATCGCTGAAAGGCGGCCGGGGCATGGGGCGCTCTGCGTACTCGGGGTGACCGGGTGAGCCGTCGCGGTGTCGCAGTTCACGATGCGATGTCGATGTGCCGGGAGAGCGCTGGCCTGGTCGTTGATACGCACTTCGAGTGCTGCGCCGCATCGCCGATCCGAGATCGGTGACGGAGAACGTCGCCGCAGAGAGATCGGCGAACTGCCGGCGCATGTCAGCGGCATTCGAGAGGAACCTGCCCTGCCCGAGCGTCGGCGCGTGACGTCGACGCTGCGAGGACGATCCTGCTCACGTCACGTCGGTATATTTCGGGTGCGTGACGAAGACGTGCCAGGTCGGCGGAGCCGTTGACTGCTGTAGAGATCTCCTCCCAGCGGGACTTCACGGTGCGAAGCGCGTCGGCGAGGGCAGCTGCATCATCGGGAGCAACGAGAATTGCCGTGTCGTATCCGCCGGCGGCCTCGCGAAGCCCGCTCGTATCGCTGACGATCACCGGACGATGAGCGAGAACGCCTTCGACGGCCGTGTTCCCGAACGGCTCATCAAGGCGGGAAGGAACAACCATCACGTCTGCGTCCGCAAGGAACGGCCAGATGTCTGCCTGAAAACCGTGGAATCGCACATCGATGCCGTCGGGGAGCCGCTGGGCCGCGGCCGTGAGCTCATGTTCGTACCACTCGTACCCGCGAAACGCGGTGCCGACTATATCGACGCGGTATCGTCCTCCCTCGGGGGAGAGCTTGGCTACCGCGTCGAGGATCAAGTCCGGGCCCTTGCGCGGGGAGAGGCGACCGACGTAGCAGATGCGGAGCACGCCCGTGAGGGAGCTGGGCGGTTCTTCTATGACCGAGGGGCCTGCGACGCCGTTGTAGACCACATGTGCTCGTCGCGTGAGGCGGCGGATGGAGCCCTCGATCGTCTGCAGGCTGAATCGGCTGTTCACGATCAACTGGCTGGCCGCGAGGTGGGGCGCGTATAGCCCCACGTTCACAATGCGTCGGCCGGAGTGCTCCGCCTCGTGGACATGCGTCACAACCCGAACTCGATGGCGACGTGCCACGAGCGGCCACAGCGGCATCGTGATCGTGCTGACGTAGACGACGTCCGGCCGCGTGCACCGGATCCGCCTGGATGCATTCCGCCAGCCCCTCCAGACGCCGCGGATCAACGTCGGCCAAGCGCGGGGCGCGAGGAGGGCCTTTCTCAGTACCAGCGTGTCCTCGACGAGGACCTCGACCCCGGTCTCGCGGAGCCGGCCGGCGAGGGCCCCTTCCTCGGGGAGGATGGCGACGACGTGCGCACCTTCGTTATGGAACCCTTCAACACTTTCCGCGAACATGCGATCGGAGCCGAAGAGCTCTGCGCCCGGATGAACCGCCAGCACTGTTGGCGCGGACTCGCGCTGGGAATGAGAGCCAGCTGTCATGCGGACTCGACCTCGTGCTCGGTGCGCCGCGCGCGTTTCGCGCGCTGGTGGATGCCCTCGCCGGCCGCAATCCGCAGGGCAAGGCTCTCGTACGCCGTCGCGACGTCCTCCCAGCGGAAGAGCGTCTCCGCCCTGCGCTTCATCGCCGATCCGAGATTGGCGACGGAGAACGTCGCCTCAGCGAGATCGGTGAACTGCTGGCGCAAGTCGGCGGCATCCGAGAAGAACCAGCCTTGCCCGTCGAGGGTCTCACGGTTGAAGTTCACGTCGTATGCGACGACGGCGGTGCCGGCGCCCATCGCGCGAAGCAGCGACGGGTTGGTGCCGCCGACCGAGTGGCCGTGGACATAGGTGTAAGCGTGGAAGTACAGCGCGTCGAGCAGGTCTTGGTCGTAGACGCCGCCGAGGAACCGGATGCGCGCATCGCCGTCCGCCGCGGCGTGGATGCGCTGCGTGTACTCCGCGCTGTACGGGGCTGACCCGACGACGACGAGTGGTTTCGTCGCCGAGCTCGCGTGGTAGCCCTCGATGATCTCGAGCACATGATTCTCGGGTTCGAAACGGGCGACGACGAGGTGATATCCACCGGGCTCCAGACCGAGTGCGGCGATCCCTTCCGTCGGCGCGGTCTCGAGGATCGGCGCGCCGTAGCGGATGAGCTCGGTCGGCACGCCGAACTCCGACTGGTAGTAGTCGGCGATGCCCGGGGCATCCGCGATCAGGGCATCCGCCCAGCGCACACCGAACTCCTCAGCCCACCGGTAGTAGGCCCTGCCGCGCGCGCCCCACTTGGAGCGCTTCCACTCGAGACCATCCATGTGCAGGGCAACCGGAATGCCGCGTCCGCGCAACAGCGGCACGAGTGGGGAGTTTGCGGCGTTGAACACGAACGCGGCATCCGGGGCTTTTCTGGTGACCGCGTGCAGGGTCGACAGCGTCGTGTGGCTCAGCGTCTCGAGCTGCTTCTGCTTCAGCGCGGGCAGATGCACGACGCGCATGCCGAGATATTCGCGCTCACGGCGCTCCGATCCGCGCGTATAGACGGTGACGTCGTGACCGCGCTCGACGAGGCGTTTACCGACCTCTTCGACAGCCGTCTCGAAGCCGCCGTACGCGGCGGGCACGCCGCGCGTGCCGATCATCGCGACATGAAGAGTCTTTTTTGCCGCAGTCGCCGTGGTCAGACCCGTGGGAGTTGGCGCGAACGTCGTCATCAGTACGCCCCCTCCGGTTTGACCATCACCCTGACGGTGCGCCACATCAGCTGCAGGTCGCCGAGCACCGACCAGTTCTCCACGTAACGGAGGTCGAGGCGCACGCTCTCGTCCCAGGACAGGTCGCTGCGACCGCCCACCTGCCACGGGCCCGTGATCCCCGGCTTGATGTAGAGCCGACGGAAGACGACGCCGTCGTAAGAGGTCACCTCATCGGGCAGCGGCGGGCGGGGGCCCACGACGCTCATGTCACCGCGCAGCACGTTCCAGAACTGCGGAACCTCATCGAGCGAGAAGCGTCGCAGCACTCGGCCGACACGCGTGATGCGCGGATCGTTCTTCAGCTTGAACAGCGGGCCCGCGCCCTCGTTCGCCTCGCGGAGCGCGGCCAGCTGCGCCTCGGCATCCACGCGCATCGAACGGAACTTGACCATCTTGAACTCTTGGCCGTCGCGACCCACGCGAGACTGCCGGAAGAAGACGGGGCCCGGATCGTCGATCTTGATGAGCACGCCGATCACGAACGCGAACGGTGCGAACAGCAGCAGCGCGACCGTCGCGACGCAGATGTCGAGCGCGCGCTTGAGAAGGTAGGCGCCACCTTCGAACTGCGGGATGCGGACGTGGATGAGAGGCAGGCCCTCGACAGGGCGCAGCGACATGCGGGGGCCGGCGACGTCGGCGATGCGGCTCGAGAGCACGACCTCGGCGGCGGTGCCCTCCGATTCCCAGGCGAGGCGCTTGACGAACGAGGGATCCCCGGCCGGCTGGCTGGCGACGACGATCGTGTCGGCGTTGAGCACTGCTGCGGCAGCGCTCGCAGCCGCCGGTGCGTATGCGACCGAGGATACGTGTTCGCCCCCGCCGCGTTCCGACGGGGTGTCATCGAGCAGCGTGGTGCCGACCACCTGGTAGCCGAGGCTCCCCTCGTGGGCACCGAGGATGCGCATGGCGTATTCGACGTCATCCGGGTAACCGACGACGACCGCGCGAGAGGAGTAGTGGCCCATCGCCCGCTGTCTGAACAGCCAGTGGCGCCACATCTTGCGCGACCATAGTAGGACGGCGAGGCCGAACGGCATCGCGATATACAGCTGCGCGCGGATGCCTTCCCATCCGAACAGTGCGAAGAAGGCCGCAAGCGAGCCGAAGGCGAGCCACGTCGCATACCCGACACGCTTGTACTCGGCCACGCCGACGCCCGTCACCGACGCGTCGCGCGTGCTCAGGAGCGAGAGAGCGACCATCCAGATGATCGCCGAGCTCAGCGGGATGCGCACGAGCAGCCACGGGTCGGAGATGAGCACGCCCGGCGCGGTCGCCAGCAGCGAGAGCACCGAAGCGAGCATGCATGCGGCCGTGACCACGATCGTGTCGCTGATGCGCAAGAGAGTGCGGAAGTGGCGCTCCCACCGCTGACGGTTCGCCACGGCGGCGGAAGCACGCGGAGCGACGTAGGCTGCGCGCTGGTCGAACGGGGCGGTGAACCCCTGCAGCGAAATCGACGGCGCGGTCATTTTGCCGCACCACGAACAGATTGAAAAGCACGCACGATGCCCCCAGCAATGTGCCTTAGAGCAGGCGCCGAAGCGCCTGCCTCCCCCAGAGAACGCATGATCCCCACGATCTGCACGACTCCCAATGCCGTGCTGCGTTCGCTGCCACTCTAGCGCGTGCTCGAGGCAGATGCGACACGGTTTGTAAACTCGGCGTTAACCATGGGTGCGGTGTGTGGCGCCTGTGAGCAGGGGGTCGCCGCGCGCGCCGCTGGCGTAGCCTCCTCCCCAGTTCGGGTTTTCGTGGATCTGTCCACAGATCCGCATCGCGCAGCCCCGCGCACGGTGTGCTCACGTGATCCTGGCTTTCGGTGGGCGTGGGTTCCACAATGGAGGGGTGGAGATCGTGACGGAGCCGCAGAGCTGGGTGCTCATCGGGGTGTTCGCGTCGATCATGCTGGGTGGGATGACGTTGATGACGACGTTTATCACGCGGGCGATGAACGCCGCGATCGGTGGGCTCGACGCGAAGATCGATGCCAAGATCGACGGGCTTCGCGCGGAGATGAACGCACGGTTCGAAGCGGTCGACGCGCGCTTCGAGATCGTAGATACCCGGTTCGAGATGATGGATGCCCGTTTCGAGGCGGTGAACGCGCGGATCGATCATCTCGATCGTGACGTCACGGCGATCATCCGCCGGATGTGGGGCGAGCCCACCGCCGACTGACCGGCCTGGCGGTGGCGGGGTCTCCCGCTTGTCGGTGAACTGCTGGTCCATGAGGAGCGGGATGCGGGGGATCGGGAGCCGCTCGTAGAGGCGGCCCTGGGCCTGCAGCTGCTGCTCATGAGCGACCCCGTTCGCGGCGCTCCCGTGGTCCGCCGCCCCTCAGGGCGCTATGCGCGAGCCTGCGCCGCGATCGTCAGGACGCGCACGATCTCGTCCACCGCGGGCATCAGTTGAGCGGCCGAGCGCTGGTACACCCCCCAGGGGCGGCGGTACGGATCGATGACGTCGTCCTCGCCGGCATCGCGCGGGGTGGGCACGGTGCCGCGCCGTCGAGAGACCGCGGCGACCGCGGCGCGCATCCGTGCTGTCGGATCTGCTGCCCCCTCGGCAGCGGCGTCGCGGATCGCGTCGTCCGGCAGGGTGGCGGCGAGCCGGGCGAACTCGCGCGCCGTGAACGTCCGCCGCATGCGCGCCGGCGCGAGCTCCACGATGCGCCGACGATGCTCACGGCTGAGGGCGATGACCAGGTCGGGTGAGGCCAGGTGGGATTCGAGAAGGAACCGGGAGCGGTGCGCGGTGACCTCGTCGACGCTGGCGCCGAGCTCCACGGCGATGCGGCGCGCCTCATGTGTCATCGGGGCGGCGCTCAGCCCCTGTGTTCCCGCGCTCGTGACCGCGACATCGAGGCCTGCCAGCCGCGTGCTCAGAAGCGCCGCCGCCAGCGGCGACCGGCAGATGTTGCCCGTGCACACGGTCATGATCTCGAACACGGCATCCGTCTCAGCTCGCTCGGGCTACGGTCGCGGGCGATACGCCCTCACTGGAATCGTACCCAGGCGTGACGGTGCCTGGGCGCCTGGCGAAACACCCCGTTTTGCGTGAGAAACCCCTCGACGCGCAGGTGTCTCGCGCGGAAACGGGTGTCTCGTCGCGTCGTGTGCCGCCCCGCCCGTGCTGGGAGACTGGAGCCGATGCCTCGCGGACAGGAGGAGGGCGACATGGCCGATCGGTTCGATGTCGTGGAGGCGAGCCTCGCGCAGCTGCTCGACGCGCTGGAGAGCGGCCGGGTCACCGCCGTCGAGCTGGTGTGCGCCTATCTGAACCGCATCGCCTACTACGACCGCACGGGTCTGTGCCTGAATGCCGTCCCGGTGCTGAACCCGGCGTGCCTGGCCGAGGCCGCGGCATCCGATGCGCGCCGTCGGGCGGGTGTCGCGGGGCCGCTCGAAGGCATCCCGTTCACCGTCAAGGACAGCTACAAGGTCAAGGGGTTGACCGTGGCATCGGGCAGCCCCGCGCTGGCCGACCTCGTCGCGACCGAGGATGCCGCCGCCGTCGCGCAGCTGCGGGAGGCCGGGGCGGTGCTGCTGGGCAAGACCAATATGCCGCCGATGGCCGCCGGGGGAGTGCAGCCGGGGGTCTACGGCTACGCGCTCAGCCCGTACAACCCGCAGTACATCACGGCGGCGTACGGGTCCGGGGCGTCCAATGGTTCCGGCACGGCGACGGCTGCGAGCATGTGCGCGTTCGGAATGGGCGAGGAGACGGTGTCGTCGGGGCGCTCGCCGGCCTCGAACAACGCACTGGTGGCGTACACGCCGTCGCGCGGCGTGCTGTCGATCCGCGGCAACTGGCCGCTGCGCCCGACGTGCGACGTCGTCGTGCCGCACACCCGCTCGGTGGCCGACCTGCTCGCGCTGCTCGAGGTGCTGGCGACCGCGGACCCCGTGCGGGAGGGCGACTTCTGGCGCGCGCAGACCGTCGTCCCGCTGCCCGACCCCGAGGACGTGCTGCCGCGGCCGATCCTGCGCGAGCGGCCCGCGCGCCTGGACGGGCTGCGGATCGGCGTGCCGAAGCTGTACATCGGCGAGGACACCGTGCCCGTTGTGCCGCCCGTGATCCGCCCCGCGGTTCGCGCGCTGTGGGATGCCGCGGCCGCGGCCCTCGAAGAGCTCGGCGCCGAGGTGGTCGAGGTCGACTTCCCCGCCGTGAGCAACTACGAGGAGGACCGTCCGGGCGCCCAGAGCCTTCCCGCCCGCGGTCTCGTGCCGCCGGACTGGCGGGCTTTGGAGGGCGGCGTGCTGACGGCGATGGCGCTCGACGGGTTCCTGCGCGTCAACGGCGATGGGGCGCTGAACACCTGGGCCGATGTCGACGGCGACAGGGTCTTCCCGCTCGAAGACGCTCCTGTCCCGGTGTGGATCACTCGCGCCCGCGGCGGGTTCGACTGGCAGCGGCTGGCCGAGATCGTGAAACAGGGCGTGCCCGATCGCGTCGAGGAGGTGCCGGGCGCAGCGCACCTGCTGGAAGGGCTGGAGCGGGCGCGCGCGGTCGACGTCGAGGAATGGATGGATGCCTCCGGGCTCGACCTCCTCGTGTTCCCGGCTGCCGGAGACGTCGGGCGGGCCGATCTGTTCACGAGTGCCTCGAGCCTCGACGAGGCATCCCGCAACGGCGTCGTGTACTCCAACGGCAACCGCGTGCTGCGGCACCTCGGCATCCCCACCGTCACCGTCCCGATGGGCGCGATGGCCGACATCCAGATGCCCGTGGGGCTCACCTTCGCGGGGCGCGCGTACAGCGACGACGCGCTGTTGGACGCTGCGGCGGCGTACGAGCGGGCGACGCGCCTGCGCCAGCCGGCGTACCTGACGCCGACGCTGCCGAGCAACCAGATCGAGGTGGCGGGCTCGGCGGGGGACGCGCCCGCCGAGGTCGAGATCGTCTCGGCCTCGGTGACGCGGGGCGAGCGGTCGTGGGAGATCGAGGTGCGCGTGGGGGCGGATGACGCTCAGCCCGCGCTCGTCTGGGCGGACGGCCATACGCTGCGCTCCGTCGACGGCGAGCCGGGCCTGTTCCGCGGGCGCGTGTCGCTGGCCCGGGCCCGCCTGGCGCCGGAGATCCTCGTCGTGGTGCGGGTCGGCCGGCTCGCGGCGACGGTGCGGAAGCTGCCGCTGCCCGGGGAGGCATCCGTTCGGCAGTCACTTCCGCACAGCGGCGTGCGTGAGGGACTATGCGCACGTGACTGCTGAACGGGTGGCGACGGTGCGCTCATCCGTCCACGACCACCCGTCCTCGGTCAAGGTGCGGAATCGTGCATAAGCTGGCTCCGTGCGTGCACACAGGACCGAACCGCAGGAGGGGTCCGGATCGGCACGCCGCGTCTCCGCGCTCGAGTTCGACGCCGCGGTCGTCACTTTCGACGACCGCGGCAGCCCCCGTGGGATCGTGCTGGCCGCCACTCGTCCGCTCCAGCCGCGACCTCGTATACCGCCTATGTCCGCTACCCCGACGGGCGGTTCGCCTGGCTCGCCAGCAGCGCCGTCCGGGCGTGGGACGGGCATCCGTGGGTGCTCGTGCAGCGCTTCGACGCCGCAGCTGAAGAGCCCGCACGCCCCGGCGGCCCCGCCGTGCGCGTCGGTGGTGGTGAATTGCGGATCACCGATGATCTGGATGCCGGTCTTCGCACGCTCGACCCGGACCACAAGCCCCGCAGGCCTCGACGCGTCGCGGCGACGGGCTCACCTGTGGCGACTTCCGCATCGACCTGGAGTGTGCTGGTCGAGGACGGGATCGATGAGGCCGCCCCGCCGATGATCACGGTGCTCGATGCCGCCGGGTCGGTCCCTTCCGGTCTGCGCCTGTCGGCGTCGCCGATGCTCGCGACGCGGCTTGTGACCGAGACGGGTGCGTTGCGCGAGCCGGTGGTGGCTTCGCTCGACGGCGTCCAGGGACGGTGGAAATCACGGGTCCCCGACACGTCGGTGCTTCGCGCGATATGGCCCGGCGTGAGGCTGATTCCGTGAACGACGACGGCGCCTGGCGGGTGGCGCGATGAGCATCTGCGATCTGGGGTTCCCGATCGCGCTCAGGTTCACGGTCGCGCCGGTGCCGTTCGAGGGGATGGCGCTCAGGGCTGCCGTGGACCCGCTGGAGAGCCTCGGCGCTTTCGTCCGCTACGAACTCGACGGCACGGCGCACTACGGCTATGTGCAGACGCGCGCGGTCGCGGACTTCCGGGGGCAGCCGTGGGGCATGGGCCTGCTGTACGACGTCGCACCGACGGCTGCTGCGAAGCCGCCGCGGCCAGGGCGTCCGCTCGGTCGGCGATTCCGACAGCGCGCCGAGGTCGAGTTCGTGCGCGCGTGATCGCGGATGACGAAGAGGTCGACCCGCAATAACTCAGGAGGACCGGTCCTTCCGGGGTGCCGACAGGCGTCTGGCGACCTGCCGGGCGCAGTTTCTCCTGAGTCGTTGCGGAGCTGGGGAGGTCACCGCCACGCGCTCGTCGCGCGGTCCACCCAGAGCGCGACCCCCTACGGGGCGTACTCGCGCCACGAGTGCGGCAGCAGTCGCAGGGCGCTGAGAGTCATCCGCAACAGCGTGAGACCCAGGAGCCCGAACTGCACCAGCACCAGCTACTCAAGGCCGAAGAAGTTCAGCCGACCAGCGCGCGCCTCGACCACGGCAGCGGCGCCCATGACGAACAGCGTGGTACCAACCGAGCACGCCTGAATGATCGCCAGAGTCCAGCGCGTGTCCGGGGGCGAGCTCCGCAGCGGCAGGGGGAGTGAACCGATGGCGAGCACGGCGAGCAGTGCGGTCTGCGGGTATGCGGCCCACCACGGCGGCATGAACGCGGGGTATCCCTCCGGCGCTGTGTCGCCTTCCGGGACCCCACCGGTGAACAGCGAGGCCGTCAGGATCGCCACCATGGGCAAGGCGCCGAAAACGATCCACCAGGCAGTCGCGAGCCGTAACCCGAAACCGAACAGCGTCTCCTTGTGCCGTTGCCGCTCGGGCGTCATGGTCGGTGCCCTTCCTTCCTTGAAACGATGTCTGGGGTGTGACAGTCACCAGGCCTCTCGCCAGGGCGGGTGATCGGCTTCCACCCTGCCCGAAACTCCGTGTGTGCGGCGTTCACCATGTTTGACCGTCCACGGCTGCGTAGTGCCTCTTCGAGGTCTGCCCGCTCGGTCGGCGTGTCGCGGATGTCCTCGAAGCTGCTCACGACATCACGCCGGTCAGGAGGTGCCGATGATGAGCCGGATTCTGACCGGGAGGCGCGGCTTCATGCGTCCGGAGTCTCGGTCGGGGTGCTCGTCGGGAGCATGAGCTTGTCGAGGTTGTCACGGAAGATCGTGAGGTCGGTGCCGTCCCAGAGCACGGTCAGCCCATCCGGCAGCCCAGCGATCGCGTCCGTCAGATCGATGAACGTGGAGCTGTGCTCGTAGTCGCCGTCCTCCGGCTCCTCCCGCATGAGCAGCGTGATCGACTCGTACGAAGTACTGTCGCGGACGATGATGAGGATCTCGGTCAGCAACTCGGTGCTCACCGTCTGGTCGTCGCCGGAGAGCGTGACGACGAGGTCGTAGGTCTTGCTGAAGCCGGAGTAGTACGCGACTTCGCCCACGTACGAGATGCGCGGGTCGAGAGCTCTGATTGCGTCGGAGGCGGCGCTGTCATCCGAGGAGTCCTCTGTCTGCGAGACGGAGCCGGAGATGAAAGAGATGAGCGGCGCGCATCCTGCGAACGATGTGAACATCATGATCGTCGTCACGCCCAGGATGATGCCGACGAGGTGTGCAGGCTTGAGCGCGAGCTTCTTCCCGGTCATCGGCGTGCCTCCCGAATCGACGGATCGTCGATCATGACTACCACAGGTGTGGCACCGATGGCGCGGTCGGCAATCGCACGGTCGCGCTGTGGAAAGCGGCTCGCGCTGCGGATTGTTGCGTAGCGCGAGCGGCTTTGTGCAGCGCGAGTCCGGGATCTGGCCGGCGACGGGCGGGGGAGCCGTCGGGATGTCGAGGTCGCCCCGCTAAGTCGCCGTGGTTTCGATACGCCGGTCGCGGCGGAGCGTCGGCGCGAGACCATCGTTTGTGACTGAGCGATGCCGCGGCGGAGTGTGAGCGGGCGACCCGCCAGCGTCAGCCGGCGTACCGGAGGCTGACCGGGACCGCTCAGGCTGTGGTGACGGTGACGCCTGCCGCCGCGAGCGCTGCAGCGAGATCGTCTGGTGGGGAGGTGTCTGTGATGAGGTAGTCGGCGCCTCCCAGCGGCGCGACCTGCGCGAACAGGCGGCGCCCGAACTTGCTCGAGTCTGCGAGGATCGCGGTGCGGTCGGCCCGCGCGATCATCTCCGCCATCATCGTCGCGTCGCCGAGATTGCTGGTCGAGTATCCGGACGCGTCGACGGCTCCCACGGCGACGAGGGCGAGGTCGCAGCGGATGTCGAGCTCGGGGCCGCCCGCAGTCATCGTGAAGGCGACCGGCCCGGTCGTCGCCTGGGTGATGGTGCGCACGGCGCCGCCGAACAGGTAGAGGTCGCGGAAGGTGGACGGGGAGATCTCGGCGGGGATGCGTAGGTTGTTGGTCGCGATGGTGAGGTCGCGGTGGTTGCGCAGGGCGCGAGCGACGGCGAGTGTCGTCGTGCCCGCGTTGAGCATGATGACCGCTCCATCGTCGACCATCTCGGCGGCCAGGCGGGCGATCTTCTCCTTTTCCTCCACCTGCACCCGCAGGCGCACGTCGAGCCCTCGATCGCGCAAGCCGCCCTCGACGGTGCTGACCGCGCCACCGTGAGTGCGCACGAGGGCTCCCTCGCGGTGCAGTTGGTCGAGATCGCGGCGGACCGTGTCGATCGACACGTTGAAGTGCTCGGCCAGATCGCCCACCGTCACCTGCCCGTTCTCGGCGACGAAGGCCGCGAGATCGGCCTTGCGGCCGGCGGGCAGCCTCCGCCCGCGCGTCGACGCCGAAGTGCTCATGCCACATATCTAGCACATCCCTGCAGGCGCGCTGGCCCCGAAGCGGCAAAGGCAAGCATTAGGACGCAGAAAGATGAAAAGAGACCTTGACGGCATCGCATAGACATGCATAATTGTGCTTAAAGCCGCATGAATCTGCACACCGGTGCGAGCGGTGCTCAAAGAGGAGAGATGATGACCAGAGCGGGTCGGGGACGCAGCAGTGCCCTCAAGATCGCTGGCGCCGCGACTGCGGCTGCAACGTTGTTGATGACGGGATGCTCGGGAGGGTCCAGCGGGGAGGCCTCGGATGAGGCGGAAGGCGATGTCGCCATCGAGTTCGCACAGTGGTGGGAGCCGGAGCTACCCGACGGCGAGTTCCGTGCACTGATCGACGAGTTCGAGGAGGCGAATCCCGGTATCACGGTCGAACTCGTCAGTGGCCCCTACGCGTCCACGAAGGAACAGCTGTTCGCGGGCGCCGCGTCGGGCACCATGCCCGACGTCGTAGGCCTCGACGGTGCGTGGGTGAACGACTTCGCCTCGCAGGGCGTCATCGCCAATCTGACCGAGCTGATGGATGATGCGGGCTACGACGACAGCCAGCTCGCCAGCCAGATCCAGGTCGACGGCAGCACCTACATGATCCCCGTCGTGAACTTCGTCTACCCGCTGTTCACCAACGACGACCTGCTCTCCGAGGCGGGCGTCGAGAGCGTCCCGAGCACGCGCACCGAGTTCGCCGATGCTGCGGCGAAGATCACCGCGCTCGGCGGCGACGTCTCCGGCTGGGTGCTCCCGCTCTCGCTCGAGGCGCCCAACGGCGTGCAGAACGACGTCATGTCGTGGGTCTGGGCCTCAGGCGGATCGATGCTCGACGACGGCCAGCCCGACCTGACCAATGCCGACGTCACTTCGGCTGTCGAGTACATCGCTGAGCTCTGGGATGCTGGCGTCATCGCATCCGGCTCGTTCACCATGAAGGAGCAGGACAAGGTCGAGGAGTTCACCAACGGCCGGGTCGGCATGATGATCGACTCGCTCGCGCACATCAATCTGATCCGCGAGAGCAATCCCGACCTCAGCTTCTCCATCTCGGCGATCCCCGCCGAGGACGGCTACACCGGCGAGCGGGGCATCCCGTACGCATCGTGGGGCATCGGCGTCGCGGAGAACTCCGAGCACAAGGACGCGGCGCTCGCGCTCGTGGAGTTCCTCATGAGTGCCGATGTCAACGCGCAGCTGTCGGACATGGCCAGCGCCTTCCCCGGCAACACCGAGTCGGTGCCGTCCTTCGTGGAGGACGACGAGCTCTACGAGACCGCCTTCGAGATCTACCAGGCGGGTTATCCGGCCAACGAGTTCACCGGGCTCCCGGTCGCGGAGGACCTGATGCGCTCCTTCGGCGAGCAGCTCCAGTCGGCCCTGGATGGCCAGCAGTCGATCGAGGATGCGCTGGAGAACGCTCAAGCGGCCTGGGTCGCCGAGTTCTGAGTCGACTGGATCCCGGACGGGTGTCGCACCGCGCCAACGGCGTGCGGTGCGACACCCGGAACGAAGGAGAACGTGCTCCCATGACCATCAACATCCCCGCTCCCGATACGGAGCTCATCGTCACCGGTGTCGCGCCCTCGCGACGGCGCCGGCAGCTTCGCCGCACCGCGGAGTCCTACGCTTTCCTCGCCCCTACCCTGTTGCTGCTGCTCGTCCTGATGATCGTCCCCATCGTGATGGTCATCGGCTACTCCTTCCAGGATCACGTGATCATCGGCGACGGGGCGCAGCTCGTCGGGACCGACAACTACGTCGCCATCCTGTCGGACGCCGGCTTCTGGAAGGCCACCGGGAACACCATCGTCTTCACGGTCGCAAGCGTCGCAGCGCACCTGGTGCTCGGCCTCGGATTCGCGATGATGCTCAACAGCCAGCTCATCGACGCGTTCCCCCGTGCGATCTTCCGCGGCATCTACGTTCTTCCGTGGCTGTTCACCGTCGCGGTGATCGCCGTGCTGTGGCGGATGCTGCTGGCACCCAACGGTGTCGTCAACTTCCTGCTGAACACCGACGTCGAATGGCTCTCCTCGCCCCAACTCGCCCTGGGAACCGTCACCTTCATCAACATCTGGGCCGGATACCCCTTCTTCATGGTGAGTCTCCTCGCCGGGCTGCAGGGCATCCCGAGCGATCTCTACGAGGCCGCCACCGTCGACGGCGCGAGTTCCGCGCAGCGATTCTGGAACGTCACTGTCCCACAACTGCGCCCCATCATCGTCAGCCTCGTACTGCTGGACCTCATCTGGACATCGCAGCAGTTCGCCCTCATCTGGATGACCACCGGCGGTGGCCCGATCGACGTCACCGAGATGCTGAGCACGTTCACCTACAAGCTCGCGTTCACGAAGTACGACTTCTCCGCGGCATCCACCTCGGCCGTCCTCGTGCTGCTGATGTCGATGGTGCTCGCCGTCTTCTATGTGCGCCACCAGAAGGCGAGGGACTGAGATGGCACTGTCAGCGCAGACGCGCACCCGCACGGCACGCATGGGCTTGGTCGTCGGACTGCTGCTCGGCGCGGTGTTCTCCGGAGGACCGGTCCTGTGGATGCTCTCGAACTCCTTCAAATCGAACACCGAGATCTTCGAGCTCCCGCCCCGACTGGTCACGGAGGCGTTCTCCTTCGACGCGTACATCGCGATCTTCACGGATGCCGAGACGATGCGGTTCTTCCTCAACAGCTACATCATCGCCTTCGCGGTGACCGGACTCACCCTCCTGGTAGCGATCCAGGCCGCGTACGCGCTCAGCCGCTTCGACTTCCGCGGCAAGCGGATCTTGAACGTCGTCATCGTCAGCGTGCAGGCCGTGCCCCCGATCACCCTCCTGATCCCGTACTTCGGTCTCATGGTCGCGCTCGGGCTGTACAACACCTATCCGGGCCTCATCCTCACCTACATGGTGTTCACGCTGCCGTACGCGATCATCATGATGACCGGGTACTTCAACACGCTTCCGAAAGAGCTCGACGAGGCCGTGCGTGTCGACGGCGCCGGATCGATGACCGCCCTGTGGCGCATCCTCGTGCCGATCTCGATCCCGGGCATCGTCTCGGTGGGGATCTACACGTTCATGATCGCCTGGAACGAGTACCTCTTCGCGCTCACCCTCACCAAGACCATCGACATGCGTACGGTGCCGATCGGCATCCAGCTGCTCATGGGACAGCACTCGTACGAGTGGAACCAGATCATGGCGATGAGCGTCCTGGGCTCCATTCCCGTGCTGCTGCTTTTCCTCTTCTTCCAGCGCTATTTCATCAGCGGCCTGACGGCCGGCTCGGTGAAGAGCTGAACCGACCCCCACCCATCGAAAACAGGAGAATCCACCGTGGTGCTGTACACCGGCAAGTCCATCCTCGACGTCGCCAACCAGAACGACTTCGCCATCCCGGCCTTCAACATCAGCGACTGGGCGATGTTCCTCGGCGTCATGGACGTCAGCGAGGAGAAGAACGCCCCCGTCATCATCGCGATCCACCCCGACGAGGTCGCCCACATCACGACCGACCTCATCGCCGCGATCCGAGCCCGGGCGCATCGCTCCAGCGTGCCGGTCGCGATCCACTGGGACCACGGCGGCACCTACGAACAGATCGTCACGGCGATCCAGGCCGGTTTCACCTCGGTGATGATCGATGCCTCGCTGCTGCCGTTCGAGCAGAACGTCGCGCTCACCAAGAAGGTCGTCGAGGCGGCGCATGCCGTCGGCATCCAGGTCGAGGGTGAGCTCGGCACGATCGGCGCGAACGACAGCTACGGCGAGTCGGGTGCCGCTGAGATCATCTACACCAACGTCGACGACGCGGTCCGCTTCGTCGCGGAGACCGGCGTCGACAGCCTCGCGATCGCGATCGGCACCTCGCACGGTCTCTACCCGGCCGACAAGAACCCGGAGCTGCGCCACGACCTGCTCGAGCAGATCAAGGCGGCCGTCGGCATCCCGCTCGTCCTGCACGGCGGGTCGAGCAACCCCGACGCGGAACTTGCCCGCGCGGTGTCGCTGGGCATCAACAAGATCAACATCTCCAGCGACATCAAGGTGTCCTACCACAACCGGATGCGCGAGATCCTCGGCACCGATGAGCGCCTGCGTGAGCCGAACGCCATCCAGCCCGAGCCGATCGCCGCGCTCAAGGTCACCGCCGCTGAGAAGATCGACCTGTTCGGCGCAACCGGCAAGGCGTCGCTGTACTGATCCAGACCCCATCAGCGACAGGAGGAGACCGGGGATGAGCGGTCGACTGGTCCTCGGGCTCGGCGGCACCGTCGACTACGAGATCGTGTGGGACACCGAGGTGCTCGCCCGACTCGCACGCGAACACCGCGTGCGGCGGGGCGAGCTGACCACCACGGCGCCCATCGTCGACGAGCGCACGCTCGTCGTCACGATCCTGGCGTTCTTCGCCGCGGGCGGCGGGGGCGAGCGGTTCGTGGAGAGCTCCGAGGTCATCGAGCGGTTCTCGGGGAGGTTCGAGAAATCCGTGACGCTGGGCGGGACCGGCGTGCGCGCCGGTCTCGCCCTCGACCGCCTCGGCATCCCCAGCATCCAGCACCTGGTCAGCATCGACGACAACGTGCGACGCCTCATGCCGCCGGCGCTGACCTGGGTGTGCTCGGCCTCCGCGGACACGCTCGACCCGCACCTGATCGTGCAGTACCCGGCCGGGGCCGCCATCCGGCTCATCGACGGAGACGTCGTCTCGCCCGCCGCGAACCGGCTGATCTTCGCGAACGACGCCCCCAACCGCGAGATGGCGCTCGCGCCCGGGCTCGGCGAGGAGCTCGCGGGTGCGAGCGCGTTCCTCGTGTCCGGGTTCAACACGATGCAGGATGCCGCGTTGCTGGAGCGCCGTCTCGACGAGCTCGGGACGGCGATGGCGGCACTGCCCGCCGGCGCCCTCGTCTACTACGAGGACGCAGGCTTCTACCATCGCGAGTTCGCCGGTATCGCCCGCGAGCGGCTGCTGCCGCGCATCGACGTCTACGGCATGAACGAGGACGAGCTGCAGGAATATGCCGGTCGCGCCGTGAACCTGCTCGAGCCGCGTGATGTTGCTGTCGCGCTCGATGAGGCGCACCGCCTCATCCCGGCCCCGGCGCTCGTCGTGCACACCCGGTACTGGTCGATCGTCGTCGGCCCGCAGGCGTTCCGGCACGCCGCATCGCTTGAGAGCGCCGTGCTGCTGTCGGCGACCCGGTACCGGCTCGGCGACGCGTTCGCCCCCGGAGATCTGGAGGTCACGGCGGGTCTGCCCCGTCACGCGGGGGGAGCGCATGTTGTCGCCGATGTCACCAAGCGCCGCTCCGACACGATCGGGGTCGCCGCCGTCGTCGTCGAAACCGACACTCCCACCACGATCGGGCTGGGCGACAGTTTCGTCGGAGGGTTCCTCGCCCCGCTCGCCCGCCCTCCGGCATCCGCCACCGCGCCCTGACGGCGGCCTGCGCCGCAACGCCACGAAGAAGACATCGAAAAGGAGACTCCGTGCCGATCGTCCTGCCCTCGAACCGCCCCGCAGATCGCTTCTACCGCGGCGGTGCCCGGATCAGCGCATTCCGCAGCGAGCGCTCGACCGCCGAGCGTGAGCCCGAGGACTGGATCGCCTCGACCACGACCGTCGCGGGGGAGCCTGAGAGCGGGCTCACGCGTCTGGCCGATGGCCGGCTGCTGCGCGACGCGGTCGCGGCGGACCCGGTGTCCTGGCTCGGCGCCGCGCACACAGAGCGATGGGGCGCCGACGTGCGCCTGCTCGTCAAACTGCTCGACGCCGGTCAGCGGCTGCCCGTGCACGCCCACCCGCACGATGAGTTCGCCGCCCGCCATCTGGGTCTCGCGCACGGCAAGGCCGAGGCCTGGTACATCCTCGAGGGCGGCACCGTGCACGTGGGACTGCGTGAGGACGTGGATGCCGCGACGCTGCGCAACCTCATCGACCATCAAGACGTGCCGGCGCTCCTGGCGCTGCTGCACGAGGTCGAGGTCGCGCGCGGGGATGTGGTCTGGGTGCCGCCGGGAGAGCTGCACTCCATCGGCACCGGAGTGCTGTTGCTGGAGCTGCAGCAGCCGGAGGACCTCTCGATCCTGCTGGAGTGGGACGGGTTCGCGCTCGACGGGGCGTCCGACGGCCACCTGTCGCTCGGGTTCGATCTCGCGCTGCAGGCCGTCACCCGGCGCGGCCGGTCTACGGAGGAGATCGCCGGGATGGTGCATGCTGCACCGGCATCCGGCTCGGTCTTCCCCGTCGACGCCGATGAGTACTTCCGCCTCGAGCGCATCCCGCTCGCCGGCGAGGCCCCGCTCGCCGCCGGGTTCGCCGTCGCCGTCGTGACCGAGGGGCCGCTCGAGATCGCCGGCACGACCGCGCCCCCGGGCACGACGCTGCTGATCGCCGCAGCGGAGGGGGAGTTGCTCGTGCGCGGCACAGGCGAGCTCCTGGTCGCGCGGCCCCCGGCGCCGTGAGCGTCGCGCTCCGATCCTGCGCCCCGCTGCGCTCGGAGGGGGTGCTCTGGGAGCCGGGCGGGCCGTTCGAGACGAGCACCTCGATCGCACACGAGGAGGCCGCTCGATGACGCTCGTCATGGGGGTCGACAGCTCTACCCAGGCGTGCAAGGTCGTCATCGTCGACGCGGCATCCGGCCGACCTGTGCGCGCGGGCCGTGCGCCCCATCCTCCGGGTACGTCGGTCGACCCCGAGGCCTGGTGGGTGGCGCTCCGAAAGGCGATCGAGGATGCCGGAGGCATGGCCGACGTGTCGGCGTGGGCGATCGGAGGTCAGCAGCACGGGATGGTCGCACTCGACCGTGCGGGCGCCGTCGTCCGCGACGCGCTGCTGTGGAATGACACCCGTTCCGCAGCCGCCGCCGCCGATCTGGTGTCTGAGTTCGGCGTCGCGGACCTCGTGCGTCGTACGGGCCTTATTCCTGTCGCATCGTTCACGATCGCGAAGCTCCGCTGGCTGCGCGACCATGAGCCCGACCATGCCGAGCGCGTGGCCGCGGTCGCGCTGCCGCATGACTGGCTCACCTGGCGCCTGCGCGGTTACGGTCCGCAGTGCCCGGAGCTGGGCGAGCTCGTGACAGACCGGTCGGATGCCTCGGGCACCGGCTACTGGAGCCCCGCCGCCGAAGAGTACGACCGCGAGCTCCTGATCGCGGCGCTCGGTCATGACGCGCTGCTCCCAAGGGTTCTCGCCGCAGGCCAGCAGGTGCGAGATGCAGGCGGGCGGCGGGTCGGCCCAGGCGCGGGCGACAACGCCGCAGCGGCGCTCGGCGTCGGTGCCGAGGTCGGCGACGTGATCGTCTCGATCGGCACGAGCGGAACCGTGTTCGCAGTCCACGGGTCTCCGACCACAGACCCGAGCGGCGTCGTCGCAGGCTTCGCCTCTGCCGACGGCCGCTTCCTGCCGCTCGTGTGCACCCTCAACGCGGCGCGCGTGCTCGATGTGACCGCCTCTCTGCTCGGCGTCGACCACGACGCGCTGAGCGACCTCGCGCTCTCCGCCGCACCGGGTGCCGCGGGGCTCGCCCTCGTGCCGTACTTCGAAGGGGAGCGGACACCGAACCTCCCCGATGCCACTGCGTCGCTCACGGGGATGACGCTCGTCTCGACGACCCGCGAGAATCTCGCCCGCGCTGCGGTGGAGGGCATGCTCGCGGGTCTCGGCGCGGGCCTGGAGGCGCTGCGCGGTTGCGGCGTTGCGGTGCGCCGGGTCATCCTCGTCGGTGGCGGGGCACGCTCTGCGGCGGTCCAGCGGATTGCGCCGCTCGTGTTCGGCGTACCGGTCGTGACCCCCGAGCCTGCCGAATACGTCGCGCTGGGAATGGCGCGCCAGGCGGCCGCGCTGCCGCGTTGAGCCCATGCTCCCAGGCTCGCGTCATGGCTGTGCGCGCCGCGGCGACTCGTCACGGCGCGGTCGCGCTGTGGAAAGCGGCTCGCGCTGCGGATTGTTGCGCAGCGCGAGCGGCTTTGTGCAGCGCGAAGAGGCTTCAGACCAGGTCAGCGCTCCGGCCAGCGTCCGGGGCGGATGTGGCGCTTCTCGGCGGCGGCGGGGGTGGTGGCGGGGGTGGGCGTAGGCGGCGGATGCCGACGCATTCGAGGGCGACGGGGCACGTAACTCGGCGACGCACAGCGGGCGCCGGCGCGAGGGCGAGGGCCGCCGTCGCCGAGGCGCGACGCAACATATCGCAACGTGGCGACACATGACGTCGGGGCGTCGTGCACGGCATCCTGTGCCCGCCTAGCGTGGGGCAACGCCGTCATCGCACGAGCACCGCCCGACCCCCCGCCGCAGAGGTACGCCATGTCCGACATCCTGATCACCCCCGCCGAGCTCGCCGAGCTGCTCGCTCAGCGCGACGACGTGCGCATCCTCGACGTGCGCTGGCGGCTCGACCGCCCCGACGGGCGGCCCGAGTACCTCGCCGGCCACATCCCCGGCGCCGTCTACGTCGACCTCGATCACACCCTCGCCGCGCACGGCCAGCCCACCGACGGCCGCCACCCGCTGCCGGAGACATCGGCACTGCAGGAGTCGGCGCGCTCGTGGGGCATCGACGACGGCGACACCGTCGTCGTCTACGACGACCTCAAGTCGCTCTCCGCGGCCCGTGCATGGTGGCTGCTGACGGATGCCGGCGTCGCCGACGTGCGCATCCTCGACGGGTCGCTGCGCGGCTGGAGCGCCGCGGGCTACCCGCTCGAAGAGGGCACGGTCGTGCCGGCCCCCGGGTCGGTGACCCTCCGGCCGGGACAGCTGAAGCGCATCGACATCGACGGCGCGGCTTCTCTCGGCGCGGCAGCGGACGGCATCCTGATCGACGTGCGCGCCGCCGAGCGCTACCGGGGCGACGTCGAGCCGATCGACCCGCGCGCCGGGCACATCCCCGGGGCCATCAACCTGCCGACGACCGAGAACGTGGATGCCCAGGGCAGGTTCCTGCCCGCAGACGAGCTCCGCGCGCGCTTCGCCGCGGCGGGGGTCGAGCCCGGCGCCCCGCTCGGCGTGTACTGCGGCTCGGGCGTCACCGCCTCGCACGCGTACGTCGCCCTCACCCTCGCGGGGCTCGACCCGCAGCTGTACCCCGGCTCGTGGAGCCAGTGGTCGAACCACGCCGACCGCCCCGTGGCGACCGGCGACCAACCCGGCGTCCCCACGCCGCTCGTGAAGGAGGATCTGTCATGACCGTCGAGTTCATCAGTGCCATCAACACCCGTCCCGGCGACGAGCTGAACCCACAGGCGGGCGGACGACCGCTCGACCCCGCCTACCTGCGCCGCTACGCGCGCACGCTGGAGGAGGCCGGCTTCGACTACACGCTCGTGCCGTACAGCTCGACCTCCGCCGACTCGTTCCTCGTCGCGACCGCCGTCGCGACCGCGACCGAGACCATCAAGCCGATCGTCGCGGTGCGGCCCAACACCGTCTTCCCGACGGTCGCCGCGCAGCAGCTCGCGACCCTCGATCAGATCTCCAGCGGCCGTGCCGTCGTGCACATCATCTCCGGCGGGTCGGATGCCGAGCAGGCGCGCCAGGGCGACTACGCCACCAAGGACGAGCGCTACGAGCGCGCCGCCGAGTGGATCCGCATCGTCCGCCGCGCGTGGACCGAGCGCGCCTCGTTCAGCCACGAGGGCCGCTACTACCGCTTCGACGGCTTCGGGCCGGGCTTCCCGCCGTTCGGCGAGATCCCGATCTCGGTCGGCGGGTCCTCCGACGCGGCCTACCGCGTGGGCGGAGAGCTCGGCGACATCTTCGGGCTGTGGGGTGAGCCGCTCGCCGACACCCGCGAGCAGATCGCCCGCGTGAACGCCGAGGCCGAGCGCGCCGGCCGCACCGACCGCCCGCGCATCTGGGTCACCTTCCGCCCCATCGTCGCCGAGACCGACGAGCTCGCGTGGGAGAAGGCGCACCGTCACGTCGCGAAGGTCGCCGAGACCTGGGCCAACGCGGGCCTTGTGCCGCTGCGTCGCCACCACACCGACGCGGTGCCGCAGAACGTCGGCTCGCAGCGGCTGCTGGATGCCGCGGCACGCGGCGAGGTGCACGACCGTGCCCTGTGGACCAAACCCGCCGAGGTCACGAACGCGGCCGGCGCCTCGACGGCCCTCGTCGGCTCGTACGAGACGGTCGCGGCCGCGATCCTCGACTACGTCGACCTCGGTGCCGACCTCATCTCGATCCGCGGCTACGACAACCTCAACGACGTGATCGACTACGGCCGGTACGTCCTGCCGCTCGTGCGCCAGGAGCTCGCTCACCGCGAGGCGACCGGCGTGCGCGGCGAGGTCGTGCCGCAGCCCCCGATCGTGGAGGGCGTGCGCGCATGAGCACGGCGGAAGCCCTGAGCACGGCCCTGCCGGTCCTGCCGGACGTGCGCGTGGACGCGGCGAGCCTCGGAACGCTCACCGCAGAGCTCGCGCGGCATGCGCCGGCGCACGATGCGGACGGCTCGTTCCCCTGGGAAGGCATCCGCGCCGTGCACGATGCGGGCCTGCTCACGGCTTCCGTCGGCGCGCGCTACGGCGGCCGGGGGCTGTCGGCGGCCGAGAGCGTGGACGTTTTCCTCGCCCTCGGCGAGGGCGACCCCTCGGTCGCGCTCATCTCGGCGATGACGATCTTCCAGCACGCGGCGCAGGATGCCTCCAACGCCTGGCCCGAGGACCTGTACGCACGGGTGCTCGCGCGCTCCGCCGAGGGCCCCGCGCTCATCAACGCCGTGCGCGCCGAGCCCGAGCTGGGTGCCCCCGCCCGCGGCGGCCTGCCCGCAACGACAGCGCGGCGCACGCCCGACGGCTGGTCGGTGTCGGGGCACAAGGCCTTCGCGACCGGCTCGGAGGGCCTCGCCTACCACCTCGTCTGGGTCGTCACCGACGAGCCCGAACCCCGCGTGGGGCACGTCATCGTGCCGGGCGACGACCCCGGCATCCGCATCGAGCGCACCTGGGACCACCTGGGCCTGCGGGCGAGCTCGACCCACGACGTCGTCTACGACGACGTGCGCGTGCCGTTCGTGAACTTCTCCGGGGCCCCGGTCGGGGCCGTCCCCAACAACGCGGCGCTCGATGGCGCGTTCGTCGTCGCGGTGCCGGCGCTGTACGTCGGCGTCGCGCGTGCGGCGCTCGCCGCCTACGTCGAGTTCGTCAAGACCCGGGTGCCGTCCTCGCTCGGCCGGCCGCTGGCGACCCTGGAGCGCATCCAGACGGTCGCCGGCGAGGCCCGCGCGCAGCTGCTGCAGGCCGAGTTCGTCCTGCAGGCAGCGGCGGCCGACATCGACGCCGGCCGCGCACGCCCCGACCGGCTGGGCGCCGTGAAGCTGCTCACCTCGCGCAGCGCGATCGCGGCCGTGCAGACCCTCGTCGCCGCGATCGGCAACCCCGGCCTGACCCGCTCCCTGCCGCTCGAGCGTCACCTGCGCGACGTGCTGTGCGCCAGGCCGCACCCCCCGCAGGACGACGCCGCACTGCTCGGCCTCGGCCGCCGGCTGCTCGGCACCTGAGCTCGTACCCCTCCGCCCCTTCCCGCACCCTGCACCACGACCCCATCAGAAAGAGGCACCACCCATCATGACGATCCATCGATACCGAACCCCTGCGCTGGCCGCGCTGGTCGCGGCATCCGTCGTCATGATGGCGGGCTGCGCCGGCGGGGCCAGCGAGACCAGCACAGAAGCCGCGGGCGACCCCGTCTCCGGGGGCGAGCTGACCGTCGAGTTCTGGCCCGACAACGCCGCCTTCGCGTGCGTCGACCCGTTCCAGACCTACTGGATCGAGCACCGTCAGGTCATCCGCAACATCGCCGACTCGCTCACCGACCAGGACCCGGAGACCGGTGAGATCGTGCCGTGGCTCGCCACCGACTGGGAAGTCAGCGACGACGGCCTCACCTACACCTTCAACCTGCGCGACGACGTGACGTTCAGCGACGGCACGGCCTTCACCGCCGACTCGGTGGTGCGCACCTTCGAGAGCGCCCTGGAGACGATCGAGGCGGTGCCCGGCGCCTACGGCGGGGTGTACGTCGCCGGCCTCGAGTCGGCGAACGCCGTCGACGACGACACCGTCGAGGTGCACTTCTCGACGCCGAACTCGTCGTTCCTGCAGGGCACCTCGACGACGAACCTCGCGATCCTCGCGGCCTCGTCCTACGACGCCACCCCCGAGGAGCGGTGCCTGGGCGATGTCGTGGGGTCGGGCCCGTTCGTGCTCGACTCCTACACGCCCGGTGAGGGCATCGAGCTGTCCAAGCGCACGGGCTACGACTGGGCCAGCGAGCTGAACGAGCATCAGGGCGAGGCCTACCTCGACGCCGTGCACATCAACTACGTCTCCGAAGACAGCGTGCGCGTCGGAAACCTCACCAGCGGCGCGAGCGACATCGCGTGGCCGCGCAACCCGTTCACCCCCGAAGACCAGGCCCTCCTGGTCTCCAGCGGCGCGACGATTCAGTCGCGGTCGTTGCCGGGCGTCTCGCAGACCCTGTTCGCCAATACCGCGGACGGCAAGGTGCTCTCCGACCCGCTCGTCCGTGAGGCGCTGCAGAAGGCGATCGACCGCGAGACGTACGCTGCGACGATCTACGGCGACGACTATCCGGTCGTCGAGGGAGCGTTCAACACCACGACCCCGTTCTTCGAGTCGCAGGCGGATGCCCTCGCCTACGACCCCGAGGGCGCGGCCGAACTGCTGGATGAGGCCGGCTGGGTGCTCGAAGACGGCGCGACCTATCGCACGAAGGACGGCGAGACGCTCACGATCGTGCAGCCGGTGACGGCCGAGACCGCGGGCGACGTGCTGCTGCAGGATCAGCTCAAGCAGGTGGGCATCGACTTCCAGCTGACGATCTATCAGTCCGCCGAGCGCGCCTCGCTCATCGCGAGCGGCGACTACGACGTGCTCGTCAACTACTACACGCGCGCCGAGCCGTCGGTGCTGCAGTGGATCATCGACCCCCGGTACGCGTCGTCGGTGGCGTTCGCCGAGAACGTCGCCGATGACGAGACGAGCGCCGAGATCCAGGCGCTGTTCGACGAGGGCCTGATCGCGACCACGACCGAGGAACAGCAGGATGCCTACGGCCAGCTGCAGGAGCTGCTGGTCGACGAGGGTGTCACGTTCCCCCTGTTCGAACGGGTGCAGTACGCGGGCGTCGCGTCGAACGTTCAGGGCTTCCGGTTCACGAGCGAGTCGTTCCTGTCGTACTACGACATCTGGAAGTCGGAGGAGTAGGCCATGGCCTGGTACGTGCTGCGGCGGATCGGGCAGGCGGTCCTGGTGCTGTGGGCCGCCTACACCGCGACGTTCGTCATCCTCTACCTGCTGCCGAGCGACCCGGTCGCGCTGCAGCTGGCGGCCAACAACGTCGAGGTCGACTCGCTCACCGCCGAGGAGCGTGAGGTCGCCGCGGCGCGGCTGGGGCTCGATGTCCCCGTCTGGCAGCAGTACCTGAACCTGCTCGGCGGCGCGCTCCGGGGCGACTTCGGCACCTCGTATGCGAAGCAGCTCCCGGTGAGCGAACTGCTCGCCGACCGGCTGCCGCCCACGGCGATCCTCTCCGGGGTCGCCGTGGTGCTCGCCCTGATCTTCGGGGTCGGCATCGCGTTCCTTGCGACGTGGCTGCCGCGCGGCCCGGTCGCGACCTTCCTGCGCCGGCTTCCGGCGGTCGGGGTGAGCGTGCCCAACTTCTGGATCGGCCTGCTGCTCATCCAGGTGTTCGCGTTCACCCTCGGCTGGTTCCCGTCGATGGGCGACGAGGGAGCCGCGAGCTATGTGCTCCCGGCCGTGACGATGGCGATCCCCACGTCGGCCGTGCTCGCGCAGGTGCTCGTGCGCAGCTTCGACGACACCCTCGGCGAGCCGTACATCGCGACCGCCCGCGCGAAGGGGCTGAGCCGCACGGCGGTGCAGGCGCGGCACGCGTTCCGCAACGCGGCGCTGCCGGCGCTGACGATCCTGGGCCTGCTGGTGGGGGCGACGGTGACCGGGTCGATCGTCGTGGAGACCGTCTTCTCGCGCAACGGCCTCGGCCGGCTCGCGCAGGAGTCCGTGCTCGCGCAGGACATCCCCGTCGTGCAGGCCATCGTCGTCGTCGCCGCCGCGGCATTCGTCATCGTGAATCTCGTCGTCGACCTGCTCTACCCGCTGCTGGACCCCCGCATCGCCCACACGCCGAAAGTGAGTCGCGCATGACCGATCTGCTCGACAAGCCGCTCGCCCTCGCCGCGCCCGCGCCCGCGCCGCAGGCTTCCGCAGCGGGGCCCGTTGCCGAGACCGCGCCGCGCCGCCGGGGTCTCGCGGGGCTCCCGCGCCGCCGAGGTCTCGCGGGGCTCCTGCGTCGCCCGGGTGTCGTGATCGCCGCCGCGATCGTCGCGTTCGCGGTGCTCAGCGCGATCGCCCCCGCGCTGTTCGCGACGTACGACCCGACCGCGACCGTCCCCGCCGACCGGCTGCTGCCGCCGAGCCTCGCGCACTGGTTCGGCACCGACGAGCTCGGCCGCGACCTGTACTCCCGCGTCGTGCACGGCTCGACCCTGACGATCGCCGCGACCGCGCTCGCAGTCGGCATCGCGCTGGTCGCGGGGCTCGCCCTCGGCATCCTGTCCGGGTTCATCGGGGGAGTCGTGGATGCCGTCATCATGCGGATCGTCGACGTCTTCCTCGCGATCCCGGGGCTGCTGCTCGCCCTCGCGATCGTCACGGCGCTCGGCTTCGGCACGCTGCCGGTCGCGATCGCCGTGGGGATCGGGATCATCCCGGGTTTCGCGCGCACGACGCGCGCCGAGGTGCTGCGCGTGAAGACGCTGCCCTATGTCGAGGCGGCGCGCACCGGCGGCGCCTCGTGGACCCGCGTGCTGCTGACGCACGTCCTGCCGAACTCGTGGGGCCCGGTCGCGGTGCTCGCGGTGCTCGACTTCGGCGCCGCGATCCTCGCCGTCGCCGCTCTCAGCTTCCTCGGCTTCGGGGCCGCGCCGCCGGCCGCCGAGTGGGGGACGCTCATCTCCAACGGCCGTGGGTACCTGCTGACGGCGCCGTGGGTGTCGCTGCTGCCGGGACTGTTCGTCGCAGCGGTCGTGCTCAGCCTCAACCACCTGGCCAAGACCCTCGAGGAGCACGCCCGATGACCGCTACACCCGTCATCTCGATCCGAGGCCTCGAGGTCGAATACCGCACCGCGCGCGGCGCGACACATGCCGTCCGCGGCATAGACCTCGACGTCGCGCGTGGCGAGCGGGTCGCCGTCGTCGGCGAGTCCGGCTCCGGCAAGAGCACGCTCGCCCTCGCCCTCCTGGGTCTGCTGCCGCACGCGGCCCGCATCACAGGAGGCTCGGCGCGGGTCGCCGGCACCGAGCTCGCCCGCGCGAGCGAACGGGTCGCGCGCAGCGTCCGCGGCCGGGTCGTCGGGCTCGTGCCGCAGGATCCGGTCTCCTCGCTCAACCCGACCCAGCGGATCGGCCACCAGGTCGCCGAGGCGCTGCGGCTGCGGGGCGTGCCCAAGCCGCAGCTGGATGCCGAGGTGATCGCAGCCCTGCAGACGGCGGGCATCGACGACGCCGCCGGCCGGGCGCGGCAGTACCCGCACGAGTTGTCCGGCGGGCTGCGCCAGCGCGTGCTGATCGCGATCGCCCTCGCCGGCGACCCCGACGTCATCGTCGCCGACGAGCCGACGAGCGCCCTGGATGTCACGGTGCAGCGCCGCATCCTCGACCACCTCGACCGGCTCGTGCGCGAGCGCGGCATCGGTCTTGTCATCATCACCCACGACCTCGGGGTCGCCGCCGACCACGCCGACCGCGTCGTCGTGATGCAGCACGGGTCGATCGTCGAGGAGGGGCCCGCCCTCGAGGTGCTCGCCGCTGCGCAGACCGACTACACGCGGCGCCTCGTCGCGGCCGCGCCGGGGTTGAAGGGAGGGCTGGCGGGCGGCGTCGAGCCACCGGCATCCGACCCCGACGCGCCCGTGCTCGTGCGCTGGACGGACGTCGTCAAGGACTTCCCGCTGCCGCGCGGCTCGGCCGCTGGCTCGGTGCGGGCGGTCGCCGGGACGACGCTGGCCGCCCGCGCGGGTCAGACGCTCGCGATCGTGGGCGAGTCGGGGTCCGGCAAGACGACCCTCCTGCGGATCGCGCTCGGCATCGAGCGCCCGACCTCGGGCACCGTGACCTTCGACGGCGTCGACGTCACGGGCCTCGGCTGGCGCGGCGGACAGGGCGGGCGACGGCTGCGCCGCCGGTTCCAGCTCGTGCAGCAGAACCCGTACGCGTCGCTCGACCCGCGCTTCGCCATCGGGCGCACGATCGCCGAGCCCCTCGTCTCGTTCGGCATCGGCACCCGCACGAGCCGCCGCGACCGCGTCGCCGAGCTGCTGGAGCTCGTGGGCCTTCCCGCCGAGTACGCGACCCGGCGCCCCGCGGAGCTCTCCGGCGGGCAGCGGCAGCGGGTCGCCATCGCCCGCGCGCTCGCCCTCGAGCCCGAGCTGATCTACCTCGACGAGCCGGTCTCGGCCCTCGACGTCTCGGTGCAGGAGCAGGTGCTGACCCTGCTCGGCGACCTGCAGCGGCGCCTCGGCGTCGGCTACGTGCTGGTCTCGCACGACCTCGGCGTCGTGCGGCAGATCGCGCACGAGGTCGCCGTCGTCCAGCGCGGCGCGATCGTCGAGCACGGCCCGACGGCACAGGTGCTCGGCGACCCGCAGCACGCCGCCACGCGCGCGCTGGTCGCGGCTGTGCCCGGGGCCCGGCTGCGAGCGGTGGAGGCGGCGGCATGAGCGGCCGGTACCTCATCGTCGGCGCGGGGGCGCTCGGCTCGCTGCTGGCGGCGCAGTGGACGCTCGCGAAGGTGTCCGCGACCCTCGTCGCCCGCGGCGCCTCGTACGAGGCCATCGCCCGTGACGGCGTCCGCGTGCGCAGGCCCCAGGGCGACGACGTCGTCCGGGTCGACGTCGTCGACAGCCTCGCCGCCGCGCGGCCGACGGCACGCGATGCGATCGTGCTCGCCGTGAAGGCGCAGGATGCCGAGGCCGCCGTCGCCGGGGTCGCCTGGCTGCCGCTCGCCGACGGCCGCGGCGTCGTGGCCGACCTGCCGATCCTCACCCTCCAGAACGGGCTGTCGAGCGAGGACGTCGCGCTGCGCCGCTTCGACACCGTGATCGGGGTGTCGATCGGCATCCCCGCCAGCCACCTCGAACCCGGCGTCGTCGTCTCGCCCGCCTACCCCGTCGTCGGCGCCGCGTGGCTCGGCGGCTACCCCCGTCCGCTCGCCGGAGTGGAGGAGGAGCACCGCCTCGCTTTCGCTCAGGCGGGTTTCGCCGCCGAGATCGAGCCCGACATCGCCGCCGCCAAGCGGCGCAAGCTCATCGCGAACCTGCGCAACGTCGTCGACGTCTTCCGCACGACGCCGGAAGAGGCCGACGCGGCCGAGGCCGCGCTCAAGGTCGAGGCGCGCGAGGTGTTCGCCCGCACGGGTCTCGCCGTCGCGCCGCCGCCGGCGACCGACGTGCGCCTGCAGATCGGCCAGGTGCCCGGACACGAGCCGGGTCACCTGTCGACGTGGCAGAGCTTCGCCCGCGGCGCCTCGAGCGAAGTCGACTTCCTCAGCGGCGAGGTGACGCTGCTCGCCCGGTTCGCCGGCATCGAGGCGCCGCTGAACGCCGCGGTCGCTCGCGCGCTGGGCGCGCACGCGGCGCGCGGCGGCGGGCCCGACGAGCTGCCGCTGCCGGAGGAGTTCGGGTACGACCTGCTCACCGGTGTCAACGGGGCGGGAGCCCGCGGCGCCGGTGCCCGCGGTGCCGGTGCCCGCTCGGCGGCACGCGCATGACCGCCGTCGATCCGTCCCTCGTCTTCTCCGCGCTGCGCACCGACCCCGCGGCGCGCGACGCCGTGCGCGCCGACCGCTCGGGATGGCCCGGCGCCGCCCGCCCCGCGGGGGTCATCCGGCCCGCATCGGTCGCGGAGGTCCAGGATGCCGTGGCGTGGGCGCACGACACCCGCACCCCGCTCATCGCCCGCGGCGCAGGCTCGGGCCTGGCCGCCGCAGCGACCGGGCTGCCCGACGCGGTCGTCCTCGACCTGACGGCCCTCGACCGCATCCTCGAGATCGACGCCGACGAGCAGCTCGCCCGCGTCGAGCCGGGCGTCATCACGGCGGCACTGGATGCCGCGGCATCCGCCCACGGCCTGTTCTACGCACCCGACCCGGGCAGCGTCGGCATCTCCACGATCGGCGGCAACATCGCCACGAACGCGGGCGGGCTGCGCGGTGCGAAGTACGGCGTGACGCGCGAGCACGTGCTCGCGCTCGACGTCGTGCTCGCCGACGGCACCCTCGTGCGCGTCGGCCGCTCCACCCTCAAGGGCGTCGCCGGGTACGACCTCGTCGGCCTGTTCACCGGCTCGGAGGGGACCCTCGGCATCGTCGTCGGGGCGACGCTGCGGCTGCTGCCGCGCCCCGTGCGCACAGCGACCGCGTCGGCCGCCTTCGCCGACGTCGAGACGGCGGCTCGCGCTGTCACCGCGATCACGCGCTCGGGTGCGCGGCCGGCGGTGCTCGAGCTCGTCGACGGGGCGACGCTCGCCGCGATCGACGACCTCGAGGGCACCGCGCTGCGGGCGCTCGGGGGTGCGCTGCTGATCGTGCAGACCGACGGGTTCGGCGCCGAAGAAGAGCTCGCCGTCATCACGCGGTCGATCGCCGGTCTCGCGCAGCACGTCGAGGTCGCGGGCGATGACGCCGAGGCCGAGCGGCTGCTGTTCGCGCGGCGGCGCGCGCTGCCGGCTCTCGAAGCCATCGGGCGGCCGCTCATCGAGGACATCGCCGTGCCCCGGTCGCGGCTGGCCGAGGCCGTCGACAGGATCGGGCGGATAGGTCGCGAGGAGGGTGTGCGGATCTTCGTGTTCGGTCACGCCGGCGACGGCAACCTGCACCCCATCATCGTGACCGACGCCGCCCCGGCGACAGAGCCCGTCCCGACCGCCGCGCAGGCGGCGGCCGACCGCATCTTCGCGCTCGCGCTGGAGCTCGGCGGCACGATCACGGCCGAGCACGGCGTCGGGCGCCTCAAGCGCGACTGGCTCGCGCGCGAGCTCGGTCCCGACGTGCTGGCGTTGCAGCGGCGGCTGCGCGAGACGTTCGACCCGCGCGGCATCCTCAACCCCGGCTCGAGCCTGTGACCGCCGAGCCGAGTCCACCGCCTCCTGCGGCCCATCGCCAGCGCGGCCGGCGCGCCGAAGCCCACCCTGTCCGGCAGTCGCCTCGGCACGGTCGCGTGCGCCGAGGACTGTGCCGAACGAGTGCTCACGGGCGTCGGGCCCCGGCGGGCACCTCCGACGGGTGCGGGGTCAGTGGGTGTGGGGGGCCGCGGCATCCTGCCCGAACTTGAACGCGAGCCGCCCGTGCGCGAACCCGCCGCCGGCGCGGATCGCCGTCGCGACCCACGCGGTCTCGGCGAGCTCGGCCTCGGTCGCGCCCGCCGCGACGGCCTTCTGCGCGTGCCCGTCGATGCAGTAGACGCACTGCGTCGTGATGCCGACCGCGAGGGCGATGAGCTCGCGGACCTTGAGCGGCAGCGCGCGGCCCTCGGCGGCGAAGATGGCGCCGTCGAACTGGGCCCAGGCCTTCAGGATGTCGGGCGTCTCGGTCTTGTAGACGCGGGTGTAGGCGCGGTCGCCCTCGCGGTCGAAGAAGTCGGTCATGTGCGCCACGGTAGCCGCCGCGGCGCCCGGGTGGCGCGCCCCGTTACGCCTCGTGACGCGTGCGTGTCCCTCTGTGTCGCGGGAGCGGGCGACGGGATTCTCCCCTGGGTAGCGTCGGCCCATGACCTCTCCCGCCCCCGTCCTCCCGGCCGCCCTCGCCGCGCCTGTCGTCTCCGCCGCGGGCCGGGGCGGAGACCATCCGTCCGCCGATGTGCTCCGGGTCGTCGCTGTTTCGGGGTCGCTGCACGCGCCGAGCAAGACGAGCGCCCTCGTCGAGGCGATCGTCGCCGAGGTCGCCGGGCGCGTGCCGATCCAGGCGCGCATCATCGAGATCTCCGAGATCGGGGGCCGGCTCGCCGGCGCCCTCACCCGCCGTGACCTGCCCGCCGACATCGAAGACGCGCTGCGCGCGATCGAGACCGCCGACCTGCTGGTGGTCGCAAGCCCCGTCTACCGGGCCTCGTTCACGGGGCTGTTCAAGCACCTTTTCGACTTCGTGGAGCAGTACGCGCTCGTCGGGATGCCGGTGCTGCTGGCCGCGACCGGCGGCGGCGAGCGGCACGCGCTCATCATCGAGCATCAGCTGCGGCCGCTGTTCGGCTTCTTCCAGGCCCTCACGCTGCCGCTGGGGGTGTACGCGAGCACCGCCGACTTCGACGGCTACGCGCTGCGCGACGACGGCGCGAAGAGCCGCATCGTCCAGGCCGTCGACCGGGCACTGCCGCTCGTGCGCCCCGTCTCCGCAGACGGCGTCTCGGCGTACGTGTCGACCTGGTGACGTCCGCCGCCGCCTGAGGGCGCCCGCCGCCGGCATCCCCCGTCGCCGCGCTGTGCGCCCGCCGCGGGGTTCGGCCCGGGGCCGACCGGCGGGGGCCGTCGCCCCGGCTCAGCCCGCGGCGCCCGCGATCGTGAGGGCCTGGTCGAGGTCGGCGATGAGGTCGTCGACGGTCTCGATGCCGACCGACAGGCGGATCAGCCCGTCGGAGATGCCCAGGCGCTCGCGCTCCTGCGCCGAGAACGACACGTGCGTCGTGGTCGCGGGGTGCAGCGCCATCGAGCGGACGTCGCCGATGTTGGTCATCCGGCTGACCAGCCGCAGGGCGTCGAAGAACCGCTCGGCTGCCGCCCTGCCGCCGCGCACCGTGAACGCGAAAACCGATCCGGCGCGACCGCCGTACAGCCGCTGCGCGATCTCGTGGTACTCGTTGTGCGGCAGCCCCGCGAAGTCGACGCTCTCGACGGCGGGATGCCGGTCGAGCCAGGCCGCGATGACGCGCGAATTCTCGAGGTGCTTGGCCATCCGCAGCGACAGGGTCTCGATGCCCTGCTGCAGCAGGAACGAGTTCACCGGCGACAGTGCGGGGCCGAGGTCGTTGACGATCCCGAACCGCAGGTACGCCTCCAGCGCGCGCTCGCGGTAGGCATCCACGAACGAGGGCTTGCCGGGCGCCATCGGCTCGGTGAGCCCGGGGTAGTCGCGCGGCGAGCCGACCCAGTCGAACGATCCGCCGTCGACGATGGCGCCCGACAGCGCGGCGCCGTGACCGGTGAGGAACTTCGTCGACGAGTGCACGACGACATCCGCGCCGTGCTCGAGGGGGCGGATGAGGTAGGGCGTCGCGACGGTGTTGTCCACGACGAGCGGGATGCCGTGGCGCCGCGTGATCTCGGCGACGGCGGCGATGTCGACGAGGTCGTTCTTCGGGTTCGGGATGGTCTCGACGAACACCGCCTTCGTCTCGGGGCGGATCAGCCGCTCCCACTCCTCGGCATCCCGCGGGTCGTACACATAGTCCGTCGAGACGCCGAACCGCGCGAACGTGCGGTCGAACAGGATCCTCGTGCCGCTGTAGATGCTCGCGGTGGACACCAGATGATCGCCCGAGGCGGCGAGGCCGAGCAGGAGGGCCGAGATCGCCGCCTGCCCCGAGCCCACGACGATGGCGCCGGTGCCGCCTTCGAGCGAGGCGATGCGCTCCTCGGCGACGAGGTGGGTCGGGTTGAGGTTGCGCGAGTACAGCTGGCCGGCATCGGCGCCCGTGAACCGCGCCTCGGCCTCGTCGAGCGAGGCGAACCGGTACGCCGCCGTCAGGTAGATCGGCGTGATGCGGGCGCCGTGATTGCGCTCTTCGGCCTCACCCGCGTGCACCTGGCGGGTGTCGAAGCCGAACCCGTTCCACTGGTCGTTCGTCGTCACCCGATCAGCGTAGGGCTGGTGGCCTCTCGGCGACGATCGGGCGCTGGTCGGGCGTAACACTTCTCGCTGCGCGGGTGCCCGTGCGGGTGCCGGTGCGGGTAGGTGGGGTAGAGTCTCCCCGTGCCCCTGACCTGTCTGTGTTGTCGCTGAGCGCTTTCGCGCGCCCCGACCCCGACAGCCCGCCGCTCGCGCATCGCGCGCCGGCCCACCCCCAGGACAGCTTCCATGCGCTACGCATCGCATATCGCCGACCTCGTCGGCAACACCCCCCTCGTCCGCCTGAACCACGTCACCGACGGGTGCGCTGCGACGGTGCTCGCGAAGGTCGAGTACTTCAACCCCGGCGGCTCGGCGAAAGACCGCATCGCGTCGCGGATCATCGATGCCGCCGAGGCATCCGGCCGGCTCCGTCCCGGCGGCACGATCGTCGAGCCGACGAGCGGCAACACCGGAGTGGGCCTGGCCCTCGTGGCGCTTGCGCGCGGGTACGGGATGATCTTCGTCGTGCCCGACAAGTTCGCCGGCGAGAAGACCGCTGTGCTGCGGGCCTACGGCGCCGAGGTCGTGATCGTGCCCGCGAACGTTCCGCCCGAGCATCCGGACTCGTATTACAGCGTCTCCGACCGCCTCGCGCGCGAGATCCCCGGCGCGTTCAAACCGAACCAGTTCGCCAATCCCGACGGACCACGCGGGCACTACGAGACCACCGGCCCCGAGATCTGGCGCGACACCGACGGCCGCGTCACCCACTTCGTCGCCGGCATCGGCACCGGCGGCACGATCAGCGGCACCGGGCGCTTCCTCAAGGATGCGACGGCGGGAGAGGTCGTCATCGTCGGCGCCGACCCCGAGGGGTCGATCTACTCCGGCGGGCCGATCCACGGCTACGCCGTCGAGGGCGTCGGCGAGGACTTCTACCCCGACACCTTCGATCCGTCGGTCGTCGACCGCTACGAGCGGGTGTCGGATGCCGAGAGCTTCGCGATGACCCGCCGTCTCGCCCGCGAGGAAGGCCTGCTCGTCGGCGGCTCGTCGGGTATGGCGGTCGTCGCCGCGCTGCGCACGGCGAGCGAGCTGCCCGCGGAGGCCGTCGTCGTCGTGCTGCTGCCCGACCACGGCCGCGGCTACCTCACGAAGCTCTACGACGACGCGTGGCTGGCCGCCCGCGGCATCCCCCTCGACCCGCACAAGCACGAGACACCCCATTCCGCATGAGACACCATCGCATTTCGGGGTGTCTCGCGCCGATCGGGAGGTCTCGCCCCACCGAAGGAGCCATCCGATGACCACCAACGACGCCGTGCAGGGGTTTGCGAGCCTCGCCGTCCACGCCGGACAGGAGTTCGACCCGACGACCGGGGCCGTGATCCCGCCGGTCCACTTCTCGACGACGTATGCCCAGGACGGCATCGGCGGCCTTCGCCAGGGATACGAGTATGGCCGCAGCGGAAACCCGACCCGCACCGCGCTGCAGACCCAGCTCGCCGCGATCGAGGGCGGAGCGCACGCGTTCTCGTTCGCTTCGGGCCTCGCGGCGGAGGACACGCTGCTGCGCGCCGTGCTGCGACCGGGTGACGAGGTGCTGCTCGGCAACGACGTCTACGGCGGAACGCACCGCCTGCTCGCGCGCGTTCTCGGGCCGTGGGGCGTGAAGCTGCGCGTGGTCGACATGAGCGATGCGGATGCCGTGCGCGCCGCCGTCGCCTCGCATCCGCCCCGCATCCTCTGGGTCGAGACACCGTCGAACCCGCTGCTGCGCATCACCGACATCGCGGGGCTCGCCGCGATCGGGCGAGAGGCGGGCGCTCTCGTCGTGGTCGACAACACCTTCGCGACGCCCGCTCTGCAGCGACCGCTCGCCCTCGGCGCCGACGTCGTCGTGCACTCGACGACCAAGTATCTCGGCGGTCACTCCGACGTCGTCGGGGGCGCTCTCGTCGTGAACGACGACGCCCTCGCCGAGCAGATCGGCTTCCTGCAGTTCGCGGTCGGCGCCGTCTCGGGCCCGCTGGATGCATGGCTCACGACCCGCGGCATCAAGACGCTCGACGTGCGCATGCGTCGGCACTGTGACAATGCGGCATCCGTCGCTGCATTCCTCGAGGGGCATGAACGCGTCGCACGCGTCTACTACCCGGGGCTGGAGTCGCACCCGGGGCATGAGCTCGCCGCGCGGCAGATGTCGGGCTTCGGGGGGATCGTCACGGTCGCGCTGGAGTCCGGCGAGGCCGCCCGGCGCTTCGCCGAGTCGACGCGCCTGTTCCAGCTCGCCGAGTCGCTGGGCGGCGTCGAGTCGCTCGTCAACTACCCGGATGCCATGACCCACGCCTCGGTGCGCGGCACCGAGGCCGCGGTGCCCGTCGAGGTCGTGCGCCTTTCGGTCGGCATCGAGGACGTCGCCGACCTGCTCGCCGACCTCGAGCGGGCGCTCGGGTCCTGACCGGGCGGCGTGAGCCCCTGCCTTCCGCGAGAAGCGACGGCCTGCAGTGGCGTCTCGCGGGTCTGGGCGAGGCTGGGCGCGGCAGCGGGGCGCGGCGAGCGGGGCGCGGCAGCGGGGCATGGGGGATAGCGTGGAGCGCATGAACACAGCGCGGTGGGCGGTTCTCGGGGCGGGCGGTATCTCCGGCGACTTCGTGCGCGCGCTGCCGCACGCCGAGCTCGGGGCCCTGCACGCGGTGGGCGCGCGGGATGCCGTGCGCGCCCGCGCGTTCGCCGACGAGGCCGGCGCCCCCGCCGCCGGAACATACGACGAGATCCTGGCGCGCGACGACGTCGACGCCGTCTACATCGGCACGGTGCACACGACGCATCGGGAGCTCGCCCTCGCCGCGCTCGCGGCGGGCAAGGCTGTGCTGTGCGAGAAGCCGCTGGGCGTGAGCATCGCGGACACCGACGAGGTCCTGGCCGCCGCCGAGGCGGCGGGCCTTCCCCTCGTCGAGGCGTTCAAGTATCGCTTCGGGCCGTTCCCCGACCGGCTGCGTGAGATCGTCTCCGGCGGCGAGCTCGGAGAGATCGTCGAGGTCACGACGGCCCTCGGGTTCCCCGCCGACCGCGGCATCCGGCGCCTTTTCGACCCTGCGCTCGCGGGCGGCGCGCTACTGGACGTGGGCTGCTACCCCGTCTCGCTCGCCGTCGGCGTCGCGGCGTGGGCGGGGCGGCCCGATGCCGCGACCGTCGTCTCGGCCGAAGGCCTCATCGGCGCGACCGGGGTCGACGAGGACGCCTCCGCCGTGCTCGATCTCGGCGGCATCCGTGCCCATGTCGCTGCCTCGATCGCGCGGGAGGTTCCGCGCGTCGTTGTGATCCGCGGGACGGAGGGCGAGCTCGAGATCCCCAATGTCTGGGGGAGCCGCGTCGTCTCGACCGCCGAGGCGGTGCTGCGGCGCGGTTCCGGTGCCGAGGAGCGCATCGTCACGGCGACTGTGAGCCCGATGGCTGCCGAGGCCGACGCGACGATCCGCGCGCTGCGCGAGGGGCGCACCGAGGCGCCGGAGGTGCCGTGGGCGCAGACGCGCGCGACGGCGCGGCTGTTCACCGATTGGCGCGCCCTTCTCTGACGGCGGCCTGGGGCGTCGAAGCATCCTTCGCGCTGCGGAATGCTGCTCGCGCTGCGCAACTTTCCGCAGCGCGAGCAGCATCGCGCAGCGCGATCACCTCGCCGTCGCAGCGATCACGCGGCCGCCATCGGCGCCGCGACAGCAGTCCTGCGCCGCGACGGCCGGCGACGGCCCCGGCGATAGACGACAGCAGCCCCCGTTCACACCGCCCGGACGGGCCCCGGCCGGGCGCCGCGCAGCTCGTGCCCGTGGAGTTCCTGTCCGTGGAGTTCCTGTCCGTGGAGTTCCTGTCCGTGGAGTTCATTGTGCAGACGCTCCATACGGGCATCGAGCAGGGCGGCCGAGTCGGCCGCCTCCTTCAGCTCGGCGAGCAGGCCGTCGGGCACGTCGCCGTCGTACTTGTAGTAGATCTTGTGCTCGAGGCTCGCCCAGAAGTCCATCGCGATCGTGCGGAACTGCACCTCGACCGCGACGTCGACCCGGCCCGTCGACAGGAACACCGGCACCTCGACGATCACGTGCAGGCTCTTGTAGCCGTTGTCCTTGGGCGCGGCGATGTAGTCCTTGACGGTGCGCACGGCGATGTCGTCCTGCTGCGTGAGCAGGTCGAAAAGGCGGTAGGCATCCTTCCGGAAGCTCGTCGTGACGCGGATGCCGGCGATGTCGGTGATCGCCGCGCGGATCGCATCGAAGGTCGGCTCGACGCTCTTGCGCGCGATCTTTTCGACGAGGCTGTCGGCGGTCTTGACGCGGCTGGAGACATGCTCGATCGGGTTGTAGTCGTGCATCTGCTGGAACTCGTCGCGCAGGATGCCGAGCTTGGTCTCGACCTCGCGCAGCGCGAACTGGTATTCGAGCAGGAACCGCTGGAACTCGTCGCGCATCGTGCGCAGCTGTTCCGGTGAGAAGGTCGCGACCCCCTCGTCGGTGCGCACGGACAGAGGGTTCGGCGACGGGGCGGGCATGCAGGTGACGCTACCGAGCGCGTTTCAACGGAGCCTGTGAGTTCGATTTCCGTGAACGGCGGAAACTGTGCGTGCGTAGGCGGCGCGGCTACGGCTCGATGACCGAGTGCGCGCCGAGGCGGTGCCAGGTGCGGTTGTGGTAGACCAGCGCTTCGCCGGGTTCACCCGGAGCCACGTCGCGCTCGAGTCGCGCTTGCAGCGCGTGCGCGGCGATGACGGTGGAGGATCCGGCATCCATCCGCCCGATGACGGCGCAGCGCACCCACGCGCGCACGTCGTGATAGACCGGCTCGCCCGTGACCAGGCGTGACCAGCGGTGCGTCTCGGCGAAGCGGTCCACGCCGCTCGTGGCGCCGAGGCGGGCCACGTCGAGGTCCTGCGCGTCGAGCAGGTGCACGACGACCGTCTCTGCGTGCGAGAGAACGGCGGATGCCGAGGAGAGCGTGGAGATCGAGAAGATCAGCAGCGGGGGCTCGGCGCTCACCGACGAGACCGATGTCGCGGTGAGCGCGACGGGGCCGTCTCCTGCGTCGGCGGTGATCACCGCGACGCCGCCGGGATGCCCGCGGAACAGCGACTTGAAGTCGTCGGCGGACAGTGACGACGAGAACTGGTGCTCGGGTGCGGCCACCTCGGAGACAGTCGTCTCGGCGACCTCTGCAGCGGCGATCGGCGTGTCGGCGCGTTCGGCGGGAGTGTGCGGCATGACCTCAACCCTAGGCAGGTGCGCCCCGTCGGGGCGCGGAATGTGTTCTCGTATGACGCCGCAACAGCGGAGCGCCCATCGCGACCGCATCTCCCCCCCGCCGTCGAGTGCGCTGGCTGCGTTCGAGCGCGCCGCCTATGCGCGCGTTATTCGCGGCGCACTGGAGCGCAAGCGGCGCACTCGATGCCGCGCCGCGCCGCGCGGCGGAGTGGGGGCGGGGCGGAGCGGGGCGGGGCGGAGCGCGCTCGCGGAAGCCTGCCGGGTATGTATATACTCCGAAAACAGATACTGGGTATGCAGAGCGGAGACGCGGATGTCGGTGCGACAGAGCCTTTTGGCGATCCTCGATCAGGGGCCGTGCTACGGCTACCAGCTGCGCGCGGAGTTCGACCGGCGCACCGGGTCCACCTGGCCGCTGAACGTCGGCCAGATCTACAACACCCTCGACCGTCTCGAACGCGACGGCCTCGTCGCCAAGGGCGAGACCGACGACCAGGGCCATGTGTACTGGGAGATCACGGATGCCGGGTCGGCCGAGGTCCGCGCGTGGCTCGCCTCGCCGGTCTCACGGAGCGTGGCAACGCGCGACGAGCTCGCGATCAAGCTCGCCGTCGCCGCGACGCTGCCCGGTGTCGACGTCGCGGAGGTCATCCAGACCCAGCGCTCCGCCTCGCTCGCCCAGTTGCAGGAGCTCAACCGCGCCACGTACGCCGGCGCCGATCCGGAAGGACCCGAAGAGCTCGCCTGGTCGCTGGTGATCGACGCGATGATCTTCGCGGCCGAGGCCGAGGTGCGCTGGCTCGATCACACCGAGCAGCGGGTGGCGCAGCATCCGCGGCATGCGCTCGCCCTCGGGCTGTCCACGACCAGGCCCAAACGCGGGCGGCCCGCGAAAGACGCCGCGGCGTCGCGAACGGATCGAACGGATCGAACGGATCGAACCGAGAAGGACGAGCGGGACGAGACGCAGGTGCCGGCATGACCGCCGTGCTGCCGCTGGAGCTTGACGGCTTCCGCACCCGCGCAGCCGACCGCGCGGGGCGGGATGCTCTTTCCGCGGTGGGTACCGACGCGAAGTTCGAGTCCTCGCCGGACGATCTCTCGGGCGCCCCGGCCTCACTCGGCGCACCGTCATCGCCCGAGGTTCTGCGGCCGGGCCCGCGCGGGTTTCCGATGGCAGTTGTCGTCGTCTGGCATCGCGTCAGGCGGCCACGACTGCCAGGCGAATGGAGCGTATGGCGTGCCGGTGGCAGTCGTTGTCGCCTGGGCTTCGGGCATCCGGCCACGACTGTCAGGAGAACGGGGCGGGTCGCCCGGCGAGGCAGACTGGACGCATGAAAGCCGCCTTCATGTTCGGCCCGGGCGAGGTCCGGGTGGTCGATGCCCCCGACCCCGCGATCGAGGAGCCGACGGATGCCTTGCTGCGCCTGGTCCGCACGTGCGTGTGCGGCAGCGATCTGCACCCCTACCACTCGATGAAGCCGGACCCCCGTGGGGTGTCGATGGGGCACGAGTACCTCGGCGTCGTCGAGGAGGTCGGTGCCGACGTCGCCACCGTGAAGCCGGGCGACCTCGTCATCGTGCCGTTCGTGTTCTCGTGCGGCGAGTGCACCTTCTGCCGCGAGGGGTTGCAGACCTCGTGCCGGCTCGCGGGCACCACGAGCCGCCGCGGCTCGGCGGGCGCCCAGGCCGAGCTGCTGCGCGCCCCGCTCGCCGATGGCACCCTCTTCCCGGTGCCGGTCGACGAGCATAGCCCGCATCTCGCGAGCCTGCTGACCCTCAGCGACGTCTACGGCACGGGCTATCACGCCGCCCTCACCGGGGGAGCGCGCCCCGGTGCCACCGTCGCGGTCATCGGCGACGGCGCCGTGGGCCTGCTCGCGGTGCTGTCCGCCCGCCAGCTCGGTGCCGAGCGCATCGTCCTGATGGGTCGTCACCCCGCGCGCACCGATCTGGGCGTGGAGTTCGGCGCGACCGACGTCGTCGCCGCGCGCGGCGACGAGGGCATCGAGGCCGTGCGCGAGCTCACCGGCGGCGACGGATGCCACGTCGTGCTCGAAGCCGTCGGACATCTGCCCGCGTTCGAACAGGCCCTCGGCGTCGTGCGCCCGGGCGGCCGCATCTCGCGCGTCGGCGTTCCGCAGTACGTCGAGGGACCGATCGGCCGCACGCAGTTCGCGCGGAACGTCACGGTGACCGGCGGCGTCGCCCCGGTGCGCGCGTACATCGAACGGCTGCTGCCGGGCATCCTCGACGGCACGGTGGACCCGGGCCGGGTCTTCGACGTCGAGCTGCCTCTGGAGGATGCCGCGACCGGCTACGCGCTGATGGACCGTCGCGAGGCTCTGAAGGTCATGCTGCGGCCCTGAATTGTGGACGGCGCGGGTTGTGGACGGCGCGGGTTGTGGACGGCGCGAGTTGTGGACGGCGCGGGTTGTGGACGGCGAGGGCCATGGACACGGGCGCGGGCCGTGGTTTCGATACGCCCAGCTGCGCCGGCCTCCTCAACCACCGGAGCGAAGTCGGTGATCGAGTGCCGCGGCGCAGCCGCGGTGTATCGAGATCATGTCGCGTGTAAGGTCGCCGTGGTTTCGATACGCCGCCTGCGGCGGCTACTCAACCACCGGAGGAGGAGCGCGCGCTCAGTGGCGCTGACCGCCGCCGCCCTGGCCGCTCCCGCCCTGGCCGCTCCCGCCCTGGCCACCGCCACCCATGCCGCCGCCGCCCATCTCCGACGAGGTCTGCTCGCCCGCGACGGCCGTCGCGACGGTCGAGCTGCCCGCAGTCCCACCGGAGGCGAGGCCGCCCAGCACCGTGGTGCCGGCGCTGCCGCCGCTGGTGAGCGTGTAGGTCTCGCCGTTGGTCAGCGCGGCATCCGAGTACACGACGCTCGCGACCTGCTTGCTCGTGGTGAACGTCGCGATCACGGTGCCCGACGAGTCAGCGATCGACAGCACGGTTCCGGCGGAGATCGTCTGCGACAGCGTGAACTGCACGGATGCCTGGTCGGAGTCCGCCGACGGAGCCATCGCCATGCCCGACGAGCCCGCGGCGATGATCGTGCCGCCCGAGATCGTCATGCCGTTGTCGGCGTCGATCGACCCGTTGCCGTCGTTCTCCGGGCCGCTGACGACGACCGTGCCGCCCGACATCGTGATGGCCCCGGAGTTGACGTCGAGGCCGTCGCCGTCGGCATCCACGAGCAGCGTGCCACCGTTGATGATCAGCGTCTGCGCGCCCGTGCCGGTGTCGGGCTGCGACACGTTGATGCCGTCGTCGCTCGTCGTGAGCGTCGTGTCGCCGTCGTCGATCGTGACCTGCGCGCTCTCGAGGCCCTCGTACGCCTCAGAGACGGTGGTCGTCCCCGCCGAGATGACCAGCTGCAGATCGGCGTGCACGCCGTCGTCGCCCGAGGCGAGGGTGGTCGTCGCTCCGTTGAAATGCGCGTAGGCGTCGGTGTTGACGGCGTCGTCCGCGGCATCCACCGTCACCGTGCCGCCCTCGAGCACGACGATCACCGTCGCGGTGATGCCCTTCGCCCCGGAGTCGGCGCTGCCGCTCGTGCCGCCGCCGGCGGTGACCGTCACCGTGCCGCCGGTCGTGACGACGTCGGTGGCGGCGGTGATGCCGTCGTCGCCGCTGGTCACGTCGATCGTGCCGCCCTCGATGAGGACGTATCCGCGCTCGTCCTCGTCCTCGTTGTCGGACTTGAGGCCGTCACCGGTCGCGTCGACGGTCACCGTGCCGTCCCGGACAACGAGGTAGTCCTTGCCGCGGATGCCGTCGTCGGCCGCGGTCACCGTGATGGTGCCCGACTGGATCACGAGCCCGTCGGCCGAGGCGATGCCGTCGTTGCCGTTGCCGGTCACCTCGAGTGCGCCGGTGCCCGTGATGGTGAGGTCGGCGGCGCTGTACAGCGCTGCGTTCGCGGTCGCGTCGTCGGCGTATGACGAGGCATCCGAGAGGGTGTTGGTAGAGGAGTCGGCGAGGATGACGACCGCCTCGTCGGCGGCCTGGATGTCGATCGCGGCGCCCGCGTCGGTGTCGATCGAGACGCCGTCGAGGACGAGGTTGACCTTCCCGTCGTCGGCCGAGTTCACGATCACCTGGCCGGAGTAGTCGCCGGAGAGGATGTAGGTGCCCGGCGACGAGATGACGACCGTCTCGCCGGAGGCTGCGGCGCCGTCGCCCGTGACCGTCGCCGAGGTGCCGTCGAGCGCGATCGTCGTCGCGTCTGTCGTGTCGTACTCCCCGTCGTCGGTGTCGTCGTGGGTCTCCTGGTTGGCGGCGAGCACCTCGGCGGCCGTCGCGGTGGCGTCGGCGGCCCCCGTGATCGTGCTCGCGGTGTCGGCGGAACTGTCGGAGTCGGCGGCGGAGGTCGCAGTGACGGCCGCGGAGCAGCCCGCGAGGGCCAGGCCGAGCGCGAGGGTCGGCGCCGCGATCAGCCACAGGCGTCGCGGGGCGCGACGGGGCGCACCCGATTCACGCGAATTGCGGGGCGTGTTCATGAGATGTCCTTCCGGGGCCTGGCTGTTCGAATGACAGCGCTCAGGCGGCGACCAGGCTGTCGGTCGCGATGTTCGGATTCGGTGCGATCTCCGGTAGGAAGTGCCGGTTCAGCACGCGGCGCCACTTGTTCGACGGCAGCGAGGGGTACAGCGCCGCCATGCCCGTGCCGTACTTCGAGATCTTCGCGGGGCGGTAGCCGTGCCGCCACAGCGCGCGATCGAGCGCCCCGGGGCGGCGACCCGACTTCGTCTCGACGATGACGGCGGCCGGAAGCGTCAGCACGCGGCCGTCCCGCGAGATCCACGTCAGTCCGGTGTCGATCGTGCTGCGCGAGGCATCCTCCGCCGTTTCGCCCGGCATGAGCAGGGTCGCGCGATGGTACTGCGTGACCAGGACCGGCTCGAGGGCGGCGGCGAGCTCGGGGGCCTGGGCGATGCCGGCATCCGTCAGCAGATCCGTCGCGTAGGCGACAGCGTCGTCATCGAGCACGTCTCCGTCGATCGGCACCCGCGCCTTGACGGTCACGGAGCGCCCGCCGCGCGTCTTCACCTCGAGGAAGGAGCCGCCCGAGTCCACGTACGTGCGGGCACGGACTTTGAACCGGCGTCTGCGCCCGAGCTCAGCGCCGTAGTAGCTGTCGAGGTCGGGGGTGTCGAAGTACTGCGACGCGTAGCGCAGCGAGCGCTCGCCGTCGACCTCGAGAACGCGGGTTCCGGCCGGAAGCGCGGCGAGCACGGATGCCAGGGCGGAGCGCGGCACGATGTACTTGCGGTCGACCCGCGTCTGCAGGGCGGCCTCGCTGTTGAGCCCGTCGAGGTCGACGGTGGGGAGCGTGTCGAGCTTCGCCAGGGCGCTCATCGCTGAGCTCCCAGCGTCTCGATGGTCTCGTGTCGTCGCGCAGGAGCCGACCCGGGGCGCGGGGCGTCGTAGCGGACGTCGATGATCGTCGTGTCGGAGACGAGGTCGACGGCGCGCACCGACACGCGGTGCACGCGGGTGCCCAGGAGCTGTTCGACCGCGACGCGCGCCTCGGTCTCGTCGGGGTAGGCCCGGTCGAGCACGAACTGCTGCTCGCGTGAGCGACGCAGCAGGGCGGGGCTGTCGACGATCGTCAGCACCGCCACGACGAGCACGACCAGCCCCACGCTCAGCCACGTCAGGGTCGTGGAAAGCCCCGTGATCAGGCCGATCGCGAGGGCTGCCAAATAGTAGGACATCTCGCTCTGCTCGATCTCGCGCGAGCGCAGGCGGATGATCGACAGCACGCCGAACAGGCCTAGGCCGAGGCCCGCCCCGACGGTCGTGCCGGCGAGGACCATCGAGACGGCGAGCACGCCGACGTTGACTCCGACGAAGGCGACCGCGAGGTCTCGTCTGCGGTGTCGCGGGAAGTACACCGCGAAGGCGAGCACCGCGATCGCGGTGAGGTCGAGGCCGATGACGGCGAGCTGATTCACGCTGTTCTCCTGATGTTTACCGGGAGTTCTATTAGGCGATACTTCTCTATGTCGTCCCTATGCCGGGCTTGGGGTGTGGCTCGGAATCTCCGTGCGGGGGAGGGTGGGTCTGACGTGATCTGATCGTGCCGTCGACTGCCGTGGACGTCACTGCCTAGGATCGATGCGAGGGGGATTTCGTGGCTCAGAAGAAGCGTGCGCGCCTGCGCGACATTGTCGCGGAGGGTCTTTACATCGCGGCGGCGGCGACGCGGCTGAGCCTGAAGAACACGATCCTCGTGCACATCCTCGCCGATGGCGAGGACTTCGACCTCGACCGGTATCTGCCCGACGCGCGGGCCACCCTCGAGGGGCTCGCCGAAGAGGCCGAGGCGGATGCCGCGCGCACGGAGGAGGCGCGCAAGGTCGCCCGCTGGCGGCACTCGGAGTCCGACGGCACGCACGACTACCGCAACCGCGATGCGCGCAACCTCCGCCGCCGTGCGAAGCAGTCGCTGCACGTCGCGAACGAGCTGCGTCGCAAGGCCCAGGACGAGGAGGAGCTGCGCAAGCTCGTCTCGGATGCGCGTGACGCCGCGTGGGCCGAGGTGTCGTACAACATCGACCGCACGCTGCGCATCGAGGCATCCCGCCCCGATCTCGATCCCGACTACGAGCACACGCGCGTCGCTCGCATGCAGGCGCTGCGGCTCGTCGATCTGCCGCGACTGCGCGCGCATCGCCGCACGGTGGACGCCGCCCAGCAGACGCTGCGTGCAGAGGGGGTGCCGGATGAGCCCGATTCGTCGGATGCCTCGGCCGTGCGCTAAGCTGATCCGCGGCCTTCGCGCAAGCGGGGCCAGGCGCCCGTAGCTCAATGGATAGAGCATCTGACTACGGATCAGAAGGTTAGGGGTTCGAGTCCCTTCGGGCGCACCATAGATGGCGTACTGCAAATTCCAACGGTTTCCGCACCCTGGGAGAGCAGCGCCGACAAGAAATCATCAAGCAGGCCATCGGAAACGGTGGCCTGCTTTTCTGTTGCGACGGCTTCGTGGCGCTGGGCTTGCGCGATCGCGAGATTGCGAGATTGCGAGCGTAGACGATGTCCTCGGCGGCTTCAAAGGCGGTCCAGCCTCGCTGGGAGGCGAGGAGTTCGCGCATCGGCGTGTTGAGTTCGTCGCCGACGACTTCTTCGTTGACGACGTAGATGTGCTTGAAGATGGCCTGGTTCAGCATGCGTCGGGTCTGGTCGCTGGCGTAGCGGTATAGCTCGTATGGATCGTGGAGTAGGTCGAGGTGGGCGTCGATGTACGCCATGCCGGGTCGGATGTCGTCCGTGATCGACTCCAGCTCGGCTTCGAGTTCCTTGCGCTGGCGGGCGATGTCGCGGAGCTTGCTGCGTACGCGCGAGGTGTCGATACCGCCGTCGGCTGCGAGGTCGATGAGGTTGTCTTCCTGGGTGGCGAGGCGGGTGAGCTGGGCTTTGGTCTGCTCCTGGAGCATCTTCTGGGCGCCGATCTGGTCATTGACCGCGGCTTCCATGAGCGTGCGGACGGCGGTCGCGAACTCCGGTCGGAGCGAGATGGTCTTGTAGTGCCGTTCGACGGCTTCCTCGACCCGGTCGATGTTCGAGTACGGTGCGTCGCAGGTGTGGTCCTGCGCGCCACGGCAGAAGAAGTACGAGTAGGTCGCTTTCGACTTGCTGGTCGCGTGCATGAGGATCATGCGGCGGTTGGTGTCCGCTTCGAGGCGGCATCGTCCGCACCAGATCGTGCCCTTGAGGTAGTGATCATGCTTGCGGCGGCGCTCGCTGGCGTAACCACGGGTGTCGAGCAGTTCCTGGACGCGGTCGAAGAGCTGCACATCAATGAGGGCGTCGTGGCGACCCTCGTAGTACTCGCCTTTATAGCGCACTTCGCCCAAGTAGTACCGGTCACGCCGGCCTGCTGGATGACCCCGAATACATCCGCCAGTCCGGGATCGACCCTGGACTCGGGAGCCCGAACGTTGCCGCGCTCGCCGCCTCCGTCAGCGCCGCGCTGCTCGCGCAGTTCGTCAGCCTCGTTGCCGCTCCCGCAGGTCAAGGAGTTTCGGCGCCGCTACGGTACATGCTCGCCCTCCACCAGCTCGAGCACCTTCCGGTCAAGAGCGGCGCGTACTGCCCATATGAGAACGCAACCGCTCACGGCGACGCACGGCAGGCGCTCGCAGACGACACGCGTGAGGTGACCGTGCCGGATGGTGTCGCGAAGCATTCGTGGTGGGCCCGGCTGATCGGCTCTGCGCGCCGAGCGTTTCGCAGCGACCCCGCGACGCCTGCATAGCGCCTTCGGCCGCAGCCAACCAGACTCCGCCAGTCTTTAGTGAGGGCTCAAAGTAAGGCGGCGACCTTCTCGGCGGTTTCCTTCGCGGATCCTGGGTTCTGCCCCGTGACGAGGTTGCCGTCGACGACGGCGTAGGAGACGAACGGCAGCTTGGCCTTCTCGTAGAGCGCGCCCCGCTTCTTCATCTCTTCTTCGGCGTTGTAGGGGACAAGCTTGTCCACGCGCGCGAGGACTTCCTCCTGCCAGGCGAACCCGGTGACCTTCTTGCCCTCGACGAGCAGGGACCCGTCGGAGAGGCGCGTGTTGAGCAGCCCGCAGTAGCCGTGGCAGACCGAGGACACGATGCCGCCGCGTTCCCAGATCTCGCGGGTGATGCGCTGCAGCCCCTCGCTGTCGGGGAAGTCGTACATGACGGCGTGGCCGCCGGTGAAGTAGATCGCGTCGAACTCGTCGGAGTCGATCTCGTCGGGACGCTTGGTGTTCTCCAGCAGCGCCATCTTGGCCGGGTCAGCGTGCCATGCCTTCGCGGTCTTGTCGTAGTTGGGGAACTTCAGCGCACGCGGTTCAAGGGGAACGTGGCCGCCGGCGGGGCTGGCGATGACCTGCTCAAACCCGTGCTCGGCGAACACCTCCCAGGCGTGAGTGAGTTCCGACAGCCACAGGCCGGTCGGGTGGGTCGGGTCGTCGTAGTGGCCGACGTTGGTGACGACGTGCAGGATGCGGCGGGTCATGACACTTCTCCTTGGTTCAGGGCGAGGATCGCGGCGATGGCGGCGCGGACGCGCGCTTCGACCTCGTCGGTGGGTTCGGGGCGGAGCTTGCCGTCCAGGTGCAGGAAGGCCAGGCCATGGGCCAGACTCCACAGCGCCAGTGGCAGGTCGGCCCCGTTCGCGGTCGGGAACAGGCGCACGACGACACCGCCCAGTAGGTCGTGGAGCTGCTGAGAGGCCTGCACCCTTTCACCGTCTGCGTCGTCGCACTCGTTGCCAAACATCAGATGGAACAACGCAGGGCGGTGCAAGGCGAAGCGTACGTACGCGACAGCGAGAGCGCTCAGCGTCTCCTGCGCTGACGCGGTGGCGGAAGCGTGAGCGAGTGCGGCAGTCAGAACTTCGTGCAGTTCGTCGAAGCCCCGCACCGCGAGCGCTGAGTCAAGAGCATCCCGGTCGGCGAAATGACGGTACGGCGCAGCGGGAGAGACGCCCGCCCGGCGGGCTACGGCACGCATCGAAGGCGTTTCGCCCGACTCCAGGCTCTCGATGGCCGCGGCGAGCAGCGCCGCGCGGAGGTCACCGTGGTGGTACGTCTTCTCGGTCGTCGACATCAGACCTCCCTTTCACTGTCAGCACCGCCGCAATGTATGCAGTGCTAACATAGCGCATGAACGAGAGGAACGCACCATGCAGACGATCTTGGGCGCGGGCGGACAGATCGCGATGGAACTCGCGCGTGAACTGACAGGCGCGCACAGCACGGAGCTGCGTCTGGTAAGTCGTAACCCGCGAAAGGTGAACGAGACTGACACGGTGGCGCGAGCTGACCTGCTCGATGCTTCGCAGACGGCCGCTGCGGTCGCGGGCAGCGATGTGGTCTACTTCACCGCGGGTCTGCCCGCGAACACGGCGCTGTGGGAGGCGCAGTTCCCGACGATGCTCCGAAACGCCCTGGATGCCGCACGCGCTGCGGGTGCGGCATTCGCCTACTTCGACAACACGTACATGTACCCGCAGAGCGACCGCGTGCAGACCGAGGACACGCCCTTCGCGCCCGTCGGACCGAAGGGCAGAGTCCGCGCGGCCATGGCGGCGATGGTGCTGGAGGAGATGTCTCGCGGGGACATCCCGGTGCTCATCGCCCGCGCCCCCGAGTTCTACGGTCCCGGCAGGACCCAGAGCTTCACGAACGCCCTCGTCCTCGAACGACTCAAAGGCGGCAAGAGGCCGCTCGTGCCCGTCCGCGATGACAAGCGACGCACCCTCATCTGGACGCCCGACGCAAGCCGCGGGCTGGCCCTCCTCGGCAACACTCCGGACGCTTTCGGGCAGACCTGGCACCTTCCCGTCGCGACGGAGCATCCGACCTACCGCGAATTCGTCACCGAGGCGGCCGCTGCGTTCGGGCGCGAGCCCGGTTACACCGTGCTGCCGAAGTGGCTCTTGAGCGCAGCGGCGCTTGTCTCACCGCTGGTGCGCGAGATGAGAGAACTCCTACCCCGATACCGGCACGACAACATCTTCGACTCCACCAAGTTCGCCTCTCGGTTCCCCGAGTTCGCTGTCACCAGCTACCGTGACGGGCTTGGAGCCATCAGCCAGTCTCAGTAGGGGCGCATCGTCGTCCCAGTGGGTGAGCCGGCGATTGGGGTCAGTCTCTCCGGCCGGAGTTCCTCATCCCGACTCCGGCCTCGATGAGCGCCTTCTTGATCGTCTTGTCGTTGAACCCGAGCCTCAGTGAGAGCTGACGTAGCGACTCTCCGGCCTCGTAGAGCCGTGCCGCCTCCTCGATCTGCGCCGGGGAAAGGCCGCGCGGTCGCCTCTCCACACCGAGACGGTTCAGGCGGTGATGGATCGTCCATTCGGTGGTGCCGACTTCACGGGCGATATCCACAGGCTTCATACCGCCCTTGTAGAGCTTGACGATCTGCTCGTTTTGGCTCATATTAAGGCGCGGAACAGCACGGTTTGGCGGCGAGTAGGCTCGCTCGACTCGTTCCTCAGCTGCACGCCTGCAGAGGTCGCGCAGCCTTGCTACCTCTGGGGACGAATTCCAGTAGCGTCCCAGTAGGCGCACACTGTGTTGAGACAGTGCCGCAACGGCCCGCTACGGCGGGCCGTTCCGTCGTTCTCAGACGCTGTCGCCGTGGCCAGGCAGGTCGATGAGAAGCGGGTCGATGAGAACCGACTCGAAGAACGACAGATCGGCCCAGAAGGCGTGCGTCCTCTTCTCGCCCGCGACGTGGTATCGCACGATTCCCGCGCTGCCCACCTCGTCGATCTCCACGGAGTATCCCGCACGGAGTCGGTGGACGTCGCCTCTCCTGATGCGCCGCGGCCTGCTCATCGTCGCTGTTCCTGTCTGGCTGACTGGGGGAACTCGGTCCCCGTGGCTCGCATCGGACAGGGCGGGATGTCGCCCCGCCGCGGTGCGATCCGGTCACGGACAACGAGCTCTCTTGCGATGACCCGTGCGGCGGTTGCTCGATCCTTCGCCCGAAATGGAGGATAGCGAGAAATGCCTCCCACCGGTCTGCCCGGGCACACTGCCCGGGCACTGCCCGGGCACGTGAGTGCGACAAAACTTCCACTCGGAAGTTTTGTCGGGTATCGTCGGAGCCACGGCGCCGTTGCCGCGACGACGCACCACTCACAAAGACGTACAGGACGTACAGAAGGACGTGTCATGACCCTTCCCGAAGCATCGGTCCAGCTCTACTCGCTGGCGAAGGAGTTCTCCGCCGACATGCCCGGCTCGCTCGCGAAGCTCGCGGGCATCGGCTTCCGCGCGGTCGAGGCGTTCGACTTCGTCGGGCGCCCCGCCGAGATCCGTGCGGCGCTGGATGCCGCGGGGCTCGCCTCGCCGACGGGTCACGCGCCCCTGCTCACCGACGAGCTGTGGACCCCTGACGGCTCGATTCCCACCCCGGAGCCCGAGATCGTCTTCGCGGCAGCCGCCGAGATCGGCATCAAGACCGTCATCGACCCCTTCGTCGCGCCCGAGCGCTGGCTCACCGAGGAGGGCGTCGCCGACATCGCTGAGCGCCTGAACGCGCTCGTCGAGACGGCTGCCGGTTTCGGTCTGAGCGTCGGCTATCACAACCACGCGCAGGAGTTCTACGCCTCGTTCGGCGAGGAGTCCGCCTACGAGCGGTTCGTCGCCCTCACCGATCCGCGCGTCGAGCTGGAGCTCGACCTGTTCTGGGCGCTCACCGGCGGTCAGGACCTCCCCGCGCTCGTCGCGAGCCTGGGCGACCGGCTGGTGGCGGTGCACGTGAAGGACGGCGTCGTCCCGGCATCCAACCCCTGGGCTCCGGGGGCGCCGGAGTTCGGCTCCGACTCGCTCGACCAGCGCCGCGCCGGCGAAGGCCAGGTGCCGCTGGCCGAGGCCCTGCGCGCAGGAACCGCGATCCGCTATGCGGTCGTCGAGTACGACAGAGCGCCCGGCGACGTGTTCGACGACGTCGCGGCGTCGTTCGCCTTCCTCAAGGACGGCGGGTTCGTCGCGTGAGCTCCTCGGGTCCCCTCGGCGTCGGCATCATCGGCATCGGCGTCATCAGCCAGACCTACCTCGAGAACCTGACCTCGTTCCCCGACGTGCGCGTCGTCGCGCTCGGCGACCTCCTGCCCGAGCGCGCCGAGGCCAAGGCCGCTGAGTTCGGCATCCCCTCCTGGGGCACCGCCGCCGACGTGCTCGCCCACCCCGAGGTCGAACTCGTCGTCAACCTCACGATCCCGGCCGTGCACGTCGAGATCTCCGCCGCCGCCGTCGCCGCGGGCAAGCACGTGTGGACGGAGAAGCCCATCGGGCTCGACCGCGCGTCGACGCAGGCGTTGCTCGCGCAGGCGGATGCCGCGGGCGTGCGCATCGGCTCGGCGCCCGACACCCTGCTCGGGCCCGGTTTCCAGACCGCGAAGCGCGCGATCCTGGACGGGATCATCGGCACGCCGCTGTTCGTGCAGACCTCGTTCCAGACGCAGGGGCCGGATGCCTGGCATCCCGAACCCGCGTTCCTGTTCGCCAACGGCGCGGGCCCGCTGCTCGACATGGGCCCGTACTACTTCTCCGCGCTCGTGAGCCTGCTCGGCCCGGTCTCGTCGGTCGCGGCCCGTGGGTCGCGGCCGCAGCTCGAGCGGACCATCCGCACAGGTCCCCGCGCGGGCGAGACGTTCCCCGTCGAGGTGCCGTCGACCGTGCAGGTGCTCACCTCGTTCGCCGCAGGACAGCACGGCACGCACCTGCTGAGCTTCGACTCGGCGCTCGAGCGCCACGGCATCGTCGAGATCCACGGCTCGGAGGGATCGATCGTGCTGCCGGACCCGAACCGTTTCGACGGGCGCATCGCCTACGTCACGCCGCTCGGCACCATCCGCGACGGCATGAGCTTCGAGCAGGAATGGATCGAGGTCGAGCTGGAGGGCACCGTCGTCGGCCGCGGCCTCGGCGTGCTCGACATGGCGCGCGCGCTGAACGAGGGCCGCCCGCACGTCGCGACCGGCGAGCTCGGCTCCCACGTGCTCGACGTCATGCTCTCGGCGCAGGAGGCGGTCGCGTCGGGGGAGACGGTGCACCTCTCGTCGACCGTCGCGCCGGTGCCGCTGCTGCCCGCCGGGTTCGACCCGTTCGCGCAGACGTTGGGCTGAGCCGGGCGGGCGCCGGCTGTTCAGGCGGATGTGTCGACGGTGTGCAGGCCCAGCGCGCTCCACGCGCGCAGGAGGTCGCGGTCTCCGGATGCCGCGATGAGATCGTCGGATGCCGCGGCGACGGCGGTCGCGCAGTGCACCGCGTCGTAGCCACGGAGCGCCTGGGACTCTGCGAGAAGCGCGGCATCGCGCAACAGTGACTCACGGGGCTCGATCGAGACGACGTCGCTCCATCGCAGCTCGAACGTTTCGATGGCCGTGCGGTGTTGCGCGGCATCGATCCGTCCCTGTCGTCGTGCTTGTGCGATCGCCGCGCGGACCTCGACGTATGCGAGTGCCGAGCTGATGATCGTATCGGCGCCGAACCACAACTCGTCGCAATGCAGCGTCGAGCGCTCATCGATGAGAAGCGGGACGAGCGCTGAGGAATCGAAGTAGACCGTGCGAGTCACCGACGCTGCTCGGCGATCAGGTCGCTGACGGTGCCGTTCGCCTTGATGGGTGCAGGAAATGACGTGCGCCGGGGTCCGGTCGGCAGGGTCACCAGGCCTTCGCGGATGAGCCGTTCGAGGCCGGATTCCTGCCCGTAGGGCACGATGCGCGCGACCGGTTTGCCATGGTCGGTGACGATGATCTCGTCGCCGTCCTGCACCGCCGCGATGTGCCGGCTCAACCCGTCCCGCAGATCCCGGATGCCGATTGTGGCGATAGTCATGCCGAAATTGTAGCCACAATTCCCACCATCGTCGGTCGTCAGTCGATGATGAGGTCGACAACCTGCACGACGGCGTTCTCGGGCATGGATGGGTAGTGGCCGCGGAGGCTGGTCACATTGTGTTCATCGACTGCGGTCGTCTGCGACGATCGGGCTCGCTCCCCTTGTCACGTCGCCCCTCTCGACTATCCAGCCGGAGCGGGCGCCACACATGAGACATGCAACGTGCTCACGCCCCTCAACGCTCTGCAAGCAACCGCGTGGGGTCGGCCCGCACGACGGGGAGCCCACCCGCCCACGAGACGGCGAGCAACGTGCCAGCCCCGCCGATGAAGCCGAGTGTCCAGCTTGCTCCGGTGAGTGCCGAAGGGGCCAAGAAGAATCTGGAAGCGACGCCAACGCACAAAAAACACGTTGCGATGAGCGCTGCTTCCAGCCCGAGCAAAGACGCGACTGACAGTCGGCTGGCGCCGGCAAGACGATAAACGCCTAATTCGCTCGCGCGCCATCGCGTCGAGAGGGCTAGGAGAAGTCCTCCTAGGGTGCCAGCCGCGAAGGTGGCCAGCGCACCCAAGCGACCCACGTATATGGCCACGTTGTCTATCCATGGCTCAACCGACAGGCGTGCGGCTGGATCACCCCCGCGCGTGACTAGCCCAGCTACCGCTGTTACTGCTACTTCGTCCATCGGAGCACCCACGACCCCGTTCACGATGCAGGTACCGTACCACTCGACGTCCGGGTCTAGCGGAAGGACGATTGCCGAGTTGAAGTCGATGCCCTTGGGCAGTGTGGGAAGCGGCTCAAGCATGAGGGGTGTGCCCAAGACGCTTACTCGCAGGGGTACGGTGCCGTCCGTGAGAGCGCTTCCAATGGCGCCGTCTTTCAGGTAGGCGCTTTCGATGAGGGACTGACTAACGCGGGCGATCTGCACGTTCCGCGCGAGCTGTGGCACGTAGACGGGACTTCCGAGCGAGACGACTCCAGCGCCTTCCACGCGCGGATCCTGCGTGAGCCGCTCGCACGAGCCCCGCGCTATCTCGGTCGGGCTCGCGGCGTCGAGACTGCTGACGACCACGACATTCCACCCGTCGGATTCACGCTCGGCTTGGGTCAAGGTGAATGACGACAGTTCGGATCGCTGAAGTAGCGAGCACGCGATAGCGAGGCCGATCACGACCACGAGAACCAACGTGAGACGGGAGCCGAGAAAGACGTTCTTAGCAGCCTCACGGAGAAGGGGCGTTGGTGCCCACGATTTCGCCTTCCGTTTCATCGCAACCGCAGACTGTAGTTGGCCACACTCTCGACGTCGGCATCGTGAGTGGCGATGATGACGGTGCAAGGCCACTCGATCTCGGAGAGGATCTGTGTGACCATCTGAGCATTCGCGCGATCCAGACTTGCTGTCGGCTCATCAGCGAGCAGGACGGAGCACTCCATGAGAAGCGCTCGAGCGATCGAGAGTCGCTGGAGCTCGCCGCCAGAGAGGTATTTCGCTGTCGTGTCGGCGCGATGCTTGAGCCTGACGGCTTCAAGCGCTTGACCAGCTTGCGCACGCGCACTTTCCAGGGGCATGCCTCGGCTCAGCGCTCCGATCATGACGTTGTCGATAGCCGACCGGGCGGGCAAGGCATTGGAACCTTGTGCAATCCATCCGAATCGGATTTCAGATCTTGGGATGAGTGCTCCATCTTCGTCCTGGACGGATATCGATCCCGCCGTTGGCGTGCGGTGCCCGGATATCAGCGCCAGCAGCGAGCTCTTGCCGCTCCCCGAGGGTCCGACCACCACGGATAGCTGTCTCGGCGGGAATTGCGCCGACAGATCCTCGATAATGGAAACGCCGGAGAGGCGTAGCGCGAGGTGCTCGACGTTCACTCGCATTGACGCGAGGTCCCCAGCTTGGCCGCGGGGTTAGAGAGGACCTGTCTTCCTGATAGTGATCGCTGAACGTAGACGATGCCAATCTCGGTGCTGGGTGTGTCGAGCATGGCTTCTTCCGGTTCCCAATCATCGGACGATTCAGATTCCGAAGGTTGCGCGAAGACGCACGTCTTCCCTTCGGAATCGACATAGATCGCGCTAGAGGGAACCGTGCCGACGATGATCGGATCACGAAGCCTCACAACGGCTCCGTCAAACTCCTGAATATCGTCCGCGTCGCCGGTCAAGGGCGACGCAGTAGCGAAAAGATCGGCGACGGCATCGAATGACTCAGCTGGAACCGTGGACGAGGGAAGCTCGATCTCAACCTCACCGCGCTGCATGACGATAGGGCTGTCTGCGACCTCGCTGAGGTCGATTCCCTCTTGCCCGCGCATCGTTATCTGGGTTATCGATGAGGCAAGCGTCGCCACAGACGTTTGTGAGTCGATGAAGTCGCCCGGACGCACAATGACCTCGGAGACCTGGTCGCCGGGCACGAACGCTACATAGGATCTGCGGAAAACTCCGTCCCGATAGACTCCAAGAATCCGCTGCAGTTCGGTCACGGCGTCGTAGGTGCTGGGCCCGAACGTGTCGCCGCTCGATGCTGAGTTGAGCAACCCGAGACTGACAAGATACTCGCTGAGATCAGCAACGTCCTGTCCCTTATCGCCACTCGTCAGGTCTCGCCAAAAGGGTCGTTCGGTGACCTGCGCAAGCACGTCCGTCCCGTTGACTGCGATGATTGGTTTCCCGTTCTGGATCGTGTCACCGGCTCTCAAGTAGACTTGGGTTACGAGCCCCTCGGAGGCGACTCTCACCTCGGGCGCCTTGCTGCGAACCACCGAGACGATCACCGCCCGAGGAAGATCAGTCTCTCGGGAGCCCACGGAGACAAGAACCGGGTCGACGGGTTCGATACTCAGTCGCTCAGCGTCGCGCGAGAGCGGGAAAGCGACCACGGCGATGGCGATGGCTGCAACCCAAGCTGCTCCCATCGCGATCCAAGCGGCGATGGGAGCAGCCCTGGATCTCAATCCATCCCCTCAAGACAAGCTGCGAGATCTATCCCGGCCTCCGTCGCCCGCTTCGTCAACTCCTGCATCGTCCCTGTCGAATCAAGTCCGACCTCGGTCAGGCAATAGCGAAGGAAGTCTGCACTTGCGGACGTGTCCTCATGTGCCAGCTGCCAAGCTTGGTCGAGTGCTCGAAAATGAGTCTCGTAGCATTCATCCGCGACCTGGGACTCCACGGCAGCGGAGGGCAATGAGAAGCTGATGATAGAGTCAGCCTCTTCAATGTTCACAAGCGAATAACCGGCCTGCAGCATGCAGGATTCGAATTGGTCGAAACCCGCACGGTACTCATCGTACGAAACTTCACCGACACCGGAACCCCCCGTGGCTCCTCCCGAGGGACTGAGGACAGATGATCCTTCCACGCCGACCGGCATCGAAGCAGCGCACCCGGTGGTAAGCAAGGCTAGGCCGACTGCAGCAACTGTCGTAATCGATGCTCGCATCAGGTGTTGAAGTTCCTTGCGGCCTCGCCAACGAGAGAGGGGTCACTGACCCCATGGTTACCGCCTTTGACCGTGTTTCCGGGGTTCGAAACGAACGCCGTGCTGGAGCTGTAGCTCCAGCTTGTGTAGTACGTGGGGGACCCAGAGTAGATGGTGTAGTACAACCGCACCTTTGCAGTGCCGCACACTCCTCCGTTGGTGGTGAAGCCACCATTGCTCGAGGAGCTGTAGCCCGACGCGGTGTCGTAGTACGTGCATTTGACATACTTCGTCCCAAGCGCCTGCGCTGCTGGCGCGCTCAGGACAACCCCTGCTACTGCTAGCGCCAATGCTGCGATTGCGGCCGTGATACGTCGTTGACTCTTCATCATTCTCCCCATTTCCGCGCCGCTTCGTCCAGGTGCTCGGACTGCTTCGTCTGCGCGCTTTTGCAGGCTATCCAGGGTGGAATCTATGTGTCAACCCTGAATCTTCCATCAGTGAGGTTTTCTGGCTCTACGTATTTCAGGTGGGGTGGCGGGGTCGGGCGATGCGTCGCGCCACGAGGTCGGCGTCTCCCTGAGCTGGGCGATCTCCGGGATCGGACATGGGGGCTCGTCAAAGACGCGTGCCATGTGCAACGATCCTAGGCATGGGCCAATCACATGCAACGGCGCGAGATCCCTCAACGGCATGGTGGGTGGTGGCGGTGGTGGCGGCTTTCGTGGTCGTCTCTCTCGTCGCAGGAACCTGGGTGACCAGAAGACCCCCTGGTTTCAGCGGGGATGTCGAGTGGCTCGCTTCAACAGGATGGATTACTGCGCTGGGTCTTTTTGTCGGTGCGGCAGTCGCCGTCATCGCTGGCAGAACTTTGCTTCGCCGTCCTTCGGCTGCCGTTCTCTCAGCGTTTGCCTGCGGGATTACGTGCTTCACCTTCTCCGGGACGACTTTTTTCTTCTGAGCTGTCGGGCGGCGCGTGCCGCGTTGCGGGTGTAGAGAGTACGGGGTGGTCGCGGGGCCTGGCACGGTCGCCGGGGAGAGGACGAGGTCTTCCAGGGCGGAGGCGTCCACGTCGGGACCAGACGCGTGGTTCTCCGTAGATGATCACGGGTCCTGTGGATCGCGATTCGTCCCTGCGTGCCGATGCCGTCTTGCCGCCCGTCTCCACGGCCCTCGGCGTCGCGTGTCCAGTCGGAACACGCGCGGCGCCTCGGTGTCGGGGAAGGCGTACGCGTCGGGCCGCAACGCCGTGAGCCCCCCGCCATCGGGGGCGTTCTCGGTGGGGACTGCCGCGAGCAGCTCAGGCTGGAGGTCGAGCATCGCCTGGCGAGCGTGACCGCATGGCTGGGGTCAGCACCAGGCGCCCGGGCCAGCGCCTCCGCTTCTTCGATCACGCGTAGTTCGGTGGCGAGGGGTTCCATGCTCAGGCGCATCCCAGCCGGTCAAGCATCGGCGGGCAGAGCCCACGAGCTCGTGCACGCTCCACAGGTCCGGAGGTCTGTGGGATCGTACGTGAGATATCGGCCCTATGTTCGATGCTTAGGCGACCCGGCTGCGCGTCTCAAGAAGACGTCGTCCGCGGACAGAGGGCGAATTGTCCACAGATGGAACGAAGAGTCGGACAAATGTCCGAGGGTGGTGCTTGAATGAAGGCATGACCACGAACCCGACCGCTGCGATCGCCGAGGCGTTGTCTGCGCTCGATGCGGCGTGGGTCGCGGCGGGTGGTTCGGCGGGTGGCCGGGTGGCCGGTGATGCGCAGTCGGTGATCGAGGGGATGACGGATTCGGGGCTCCTCGCGGTCAATGACGCGATCGCTCTGGTGCGCCGCCGGGTCGACGCGCTGCACGTGCGGGTTGCTGCAGGCATCGCCGATCGGTCGCGGCCCGAGCTGGGGTCGGAGGGCCTCGCGCGCAAGGCCGGACACCGCACGCCCGTCAAGCTCATCGCCGCGGTGACCGGCGGGCACGCCGGCGATGCCGCACGGCTGATCGAGGTCGGCCGCGCCACGACCGGCGGCGTGACCTTCAGCGGCGAGCGCACGCCTCCCCGGCATCCGCACGTGCAGGCGGCGCTTCACGCCGGTGCCGTGAGCATCGCGGCGTCGGCGGCGATCTCGGGGCTGCTCGACAAGCTTGCGCTGCGCGTCGCGCGAGACGACCTGGATGCCGCGGAGGCGACACTCGTTCAGCGGGCGCCGTTGCTTGCCCTCGATGAGCTGCACGCGCTGCTGCGCCGCGTGGAGGCGCACCTCGACCCCGACGGGCTCGAACCGCACCTCGAAGAGCTGCACGCGAAGCGCGGACTGTGGATCACCCAACGTGCGAACGGGGCGGTCCACCTTGACGGAGACTTCGACCCCGAGACCGCCGCCCCGATCGTCGCCGCCATCGACGCCCTCGTCACCCACATGCTGCGCACCAGCCGCGGCCACAACCACCCCGACACCGCGCACGCGGATGCCGCGGCGCCTCCGGGGACGACGGCGTGCGCCAGCGCTGCGGAGAGTACCGACCTCGACGGCGGGGCTGCCGCTGCCGGCGGCAACGAAGCTCGCGTGGTGCGGGAAGAGACGCGCACCCTTCCGCAGCTGCGCGCCGACGCGCTCGCGATGCTCTGCCGGCACACGCTGGGCTGCACCCGCTCCGGCTCGGCGCTCGCGCACACGACGGTGATCGTCCGCGTGCCCCTCGACGCCCTCACCACCGGCACCGGCACCATCGACGGCATCACCCAGCCGATCGACGCCGGCACCGCGCGCCGCCTGGCCGCGACAGCCGAGATCATCCCGATCGTGCTCGGCGCCGAGAGCGAGGTCCTCGACCTCGGCCGCGCCTCCCGGGTCTTCACCCGCGCGCAACGCCTCGCCCTGGCCGAACGCGACGGTGGATGCGCGTCTTGCGGGCTTCCGAGCTCCTACGCCGAAGCACACCACCTCACCTGGTGGTCACACGACGGACCCACCGACCTGCGAAACGGCATCCTGCTGTGCACCGCATGCCATCACCGCATCCACAACGAGGGGTGGGAGATCCGCATCGACCCGCCACCCGGGTCGAGGGATGCCACGGCCGGCACGGTCTGGTTCATCCCACCCGCCCACATCGACCCCGAACGCGCGCCACGCCTGGGTGGTCGCGCCCGATTCGACGGGGCACGCGCGGCATGAGCGCGCACCGAAGCGCCGGCGTCGTCGCACATCGACGGCACATCGCGGCAAAGAGCGGCGCGCCCTTACGCGGGCGTCACGCGCAGCCAGACGAAGCCGTGCGCCGGCAGCACGAGGCCCTCGCCGAGGTCGAGCGTGGTGTCGTGCACGAGATCGAACGCGCTCCGCCCGAATCCTGAGAACGTCTGCGGCTCGATCGCCGCGTCGGCATCGCTGACGTTCGCCAGGACGAGGATCGCTGACCCCGCCCCCGGGCGCTGGTACCCGACGACCGACGCGTACGGCGTGCGGAATCCGATGAGCTGCCCGCCGCCGAGCTCGGGCGCGTGCTGCCGTGCGGTGATGAGCTTCGTCAGCCGCCGGAACACGCGGCCCGCCGGAGTCGTCGGGTCGTCGCGCCGCGCGTACTGATCGCGCGGGCGATTGCCGCGGTGCACCCACCGGCTGTCGCCGCGGCGGGCCGGGTCGTCGGTGTACGAGTAGTCGTTGAGCTGGGCGACCTCGTCGCCGAGGTACAGCAGCGGGATGCCTCCCGTCGACAGCGCGATCGCGTGCGCGAGCACGACGCGGTCCTCGCCGCCGATGTCACCGGCCTCGATTCCGGCGAGGGAGGCGGTCGTCCCCGTGACGCGCGCATCACCGGTCGCGGGGTTCTCCTGGAAGGCGACGCCGCGCGCGAACGATCCCTCGTGCCGCCCCGTGTAGAAGCGGTTGAGGAATTGCCGGTGCCCGTAGCCGTCGATGCCGAGCGCGGCGGCATCCTCGTCGGCGAACGTCCAGCCGATGTCGTCGTGGCTGCGCACGTAGTTGACCCACGCGGTTCCCGCCGGCAGAGCGTGCCGCCGCTCGAGCGCGTCCTGCAGCAGCCGCCCGTCGCGGGTCGCGAGCGCCTCCCACGTGAGCGCCATCTGCAGCGGGTTGTACGACAGCTGGCATTCGTTCGGCGAGATGTAGGTCACGACCTCGTCGGGGTGCACGATCGCCTCGGACTTGAAGACCATTCCGGGGGCGGCCATCGCGAGCACCGCGTTGAACGCCTGCAGCAGCAGATGCGCCTCGGGCAGCGACTCGCAGGCGGTGCCGAGCTGCTTCCAGATGAAGGCGACGGCGTCCATCCGCAGCACCTCGACGCCCTGGTTCGCGAGAAAGAGCATCTCGCCCGCCATCGCGCGGAACACCGCGGGGTTCGCGTAGTTCAGGTCCCACTGATAGTGGTAGAACGTCGACCAGATCCAGCGGCCGTCCTCCAGTTGGACGAACGATCCGGGATGGTCGTCGGGAAAGATCTCGCGGGTCGTGCGCTCGTAGGCATCCGGCATCTCGCGGTCTTCGAAGATGAGATAGAAGTCTGCGTAGTCGGGGTCGCCCGCGACCGCCTTTCGGGCCCACTCGTGCTCGTTGCTCGTGTGGTTGAAGATGAAGTCGACGACGAGCGAGATACCCGCGGTGCGGAGGTCCGCCGCGAGCTCGGTCAGCTGCGCCATCGTCCCCAGGCTCGGGTTGACCTTCCGGTAGCTCGACACGGCGTAGCCGCCGTCATTGTCGCCCTCGGGTGCGTCGAACAGGGGCATGAGGTGCAGATACGTCAGGCCCAGCTGGCGGAAATATGGGATCTGCTCCCGGATGCCGGCGAGATTGCCGGCGTAGCGGTCGACGTAGCAGACGCCGCCCAGCATCCGCTCGGACTGGAACCAGTCCGGGTCGGCGGCCCGCTGCCCATCGCGCACCTTGAGGTCGAGCGGCCGGGTGTTCCACGAGGCGCACGCCACCGCGACGGTCTGCGCGAGCTGCTCCTGCCCGTCGGCGCGGCTGCCGTAGAGGCGCAGGAAAAGATCGTGCAGGCGCGGGAACTGAGCGTCGAATCGCGCGAGGAACGCGTCGTCGATGTGGCCCGCGGCCTGCGCGGCGGCTTCGAGACAAGCCCCTCGGTCGACGTCGATCGAGGTCAGCGCTGTCATGGGGATCCTTCCGGCTGGCGTCAATCCTACTGGGGCGGTGCGGGCGGCATCCGTCGCGCCGCCGCTGCGCTTCTCGCGGCGTAGGCTCGAAGGCGTGAGTGCGTACGTCTCGGCCTTCGACCTGTTCTCGATCGGAGTCGGACCCTCGAGCTCGCACACGGTGGGTCCGCTCCGGGCGGCGCGTGACTTCGCGCGCCGGGTGCGCGCCCTGCCGGGCATTGCGCGCGTGACCTGCGCGCTCTACGGCTCGCTCGGTGCGACCGGCATCGGCCACGGCACGCCCGACGCCGTCGTCGCAGGCCTGCAGGGGCACGAGCCCGAGACGGTCGACCCCGCCGACGTGCGCGGCGCGTGGGCCGACTGGGTCGACGGCTCGCGGCTGCTGATCGGTGGTGTTCATGGTGGTGTTGCCGCCGCAGCGCCCGCCGTGCCGTTCGCGCGCTCCGACATCGCCCTCGAGCCGCGCAAGCGCCTGCCCGGGCACCCCAACGCCATGACGCTGTGGGCGTGGGATGCCGACGGGCACGAGCTCGCCGCCGAGACCTACTACTCGATCGGCGGCGGGTTCATCCGGCGCGACGGCGCGGCGGACGAGGTCAGGGCCACGGCGTTCCCGTTCGGCTTCTCCACCGCAGGCGAGCTGCTCGCGCTGTGCGACGAGCACGGGCTTACGATCGCCGAGGTGGCCCGCCGCAACGAAGAGGCGCTGCGTGGCGAGGCCGGCGTCGCCACGGGCCTGGACGCGATCTGGGATGCGATGGCCGGCTGTGTGGAGGCCGGGCTGCGCGCAGAGGGGATCCTGCCCGGGATCCTCAAGGTCAAGCGGCGCGCGGGGGTGATCCGCACCCAGCTCGAGCAGGCCGAGGCGCGCGGCGGGCGGGCGCTGCCGGGGGAGTGGCTCGGGGCCTTCGCCCTCGCGGTCAACGAGGAGAACGCCGCGGGCGGCCGTGTCGTCACGGCGCCGACCAACGGAGCGGCCGGGATCGTCCCCGCGGTCGGGATGTACTGGTGGCGCTTCCTCTCCGACGCCGGGCTCGGGTCGGCCAACGCCGTCACCCCGTATGGAGAGCTCGTGGGCTCGGCTCTGCTGGGGCTGCGCTCCCCGGCATCCGGGTCCGCTCTTGCGGACGGGCAGCGCGCCGAGCGCGCTGAGCGCCCTGGGCAGGGCGAGGCGGTCGCCGAGGCGAACCGGCGGCGAGGCATCCGCCGGTACCTGCTCACGGCGACGGCGCTCGGGTCGCTTTTCAAGGCCAACGCCTCGATCTCGGGGGCGGAGGGCGGATGCCAGGCCGAGGTCGGCTCGGCGTGCGCCATGGCCGCGGGGGGGCTGACCGCCGTGATGGGTGGCACGAACCGGCAGATCGAGAACGCCGCCGAGATCGCGATGGAACATCACCTCGGCCTCACCTGCGACCCCGTCGGAGGGCTCGTGCAGATTCCGTGCATCGAGCGCAACGCGATCGCGGCATCCACCGCCGTCACCGCCGCGCGCCTCGCGCTGCGCGGCGACGGTGAGCACTACGTGTCGCTGGACACCGTGGTCGAGACCATGCGTCAGACCGGCATCGACATGTCGCACAAGTACAAGGAGACGAGCGAGGGCGGCCTCGCGGTCAACGTCATCGAGTGCTGACGGGGTTGGCCGGCCCTCCGCTCTGCGGCGCGCGCAAGAGCACCGCAAACGGCCCTCATCCCGCGTACGAAACGGCGCTCTGCGCCATCTTCGCGCCATCTTCGCGCTGGGCGAACCGTTGGCACTCGACGGGTGAGAGTGCTAACCTGAGATTGGTTGAGCCGAGATGGCTCAACTTTGGAGACCTCAACGAGAAGGAGAGAAAAATGGCCACGTATGACCCGTTCCGTGACCTCGACCGTCTGGCGTCGAGCCTCTTCGACACGCGCCGCGGCCCGCGCCGCATGCCGATGGACCTCTACCGCGACGGCGACCACTACGTGCTGACCGCCGATCTGCCCGGCATCGACCCGGGCTCGGTCGACATCGACGTCGACGGCCAGCTGCTGACGATCCGCGCCGAGCGCACCCTGCCCGAGGGTGAGGGCGTCAAGTGGATCACTCGCGAGCGCGAGGCGGCGAGCTTCCTGCGGCAGCTGAACCTCGGCCAGGGCCTCGACACCGACGCCATCGCCGCGACCTACAGCAACGGCGTGCTGACGGTCACGATCCCGGTGAGCGAGAAGGCCAAGCCCCGCAAGGTGCAGGTGGTCGCCGAGGGTGATGCGCCGACGATTCAGGCGCACGAGTCGACGCAGCTGCCCCAGCCGGTCGAGCACTGACGCGACCCGCTTCACGACAGCGCCGACGACCGCCCCGCGTCCGCCCGGACCGGGGCGGTCTCGCGTGTCGGATGCCACCGCGCCATAGGCTGACGGCATGCCCGATGCGCGTGCGCCAGATCTCGCGCCGCGCCGCCGCGGACGCCCGCGCGGCGGCACGGACACGCGTCAGCGGATCGTCGCGGCGGCTGCCGAGGAGTTCGCCGAGCGCGGCTACGACGGGGCGTCGCTGCGCGCGATCGCCGCGCGCGCGGGAGTCGACGCCGCGCTCGTGCACCACTACTTCGGCGGTGGTGCGGGAAGCGGCGGCAGTGCGAAGGCCGATCTGTTCGCCGAGACGATCGGCGTGCCGCTGCGCCCCGACAAAGAGGTGCCGCGTCTGCTGCAGGGCGACCGTGGCGACGTCGGGGCGCGCATCGTCCGCTACGTCCTCGAGGCCTTCGAGGATGCCGAGGTCGCCCGGCGCGGCGTCGCGCTGTTGCGCACCGCGGTCGGCAACCGGGTCGCGACCCCGCTGCTGGCGGGGTTCCTCTCCCGCGAGCTGCTCGCTCGCGTCGCGGCGTCGCTCGATGCCCCCGACGCCGAGTTGCGCGCGAGCCTGGTCGCGTCGCAGATCGCCGGGATGCTCGTCGCTCGTCACATCCTGAAGCTTCCTGGCATTGCGACGGCATCCGTCGACGAGCTCGTCGCGCGCATCGGGCCGACGGTTCAGCGTTACCTCGCCGAGTGAGCGCTCGGCCGGGCTCTTGACGCGAGCAGCGCGGGAGAGAAGTATTCATCGCGTGATGAATACTGCGGATGCCGTCGTCGTCGACGACCTGCGCGTGCGCCGCGGCCGCACGACGGTGTTCGGCGGCCTCAGCCTCACGATCGCGGCCGGCGCGATCACAGGACTGCTCGGCCCGTCGGGCAGCGGCAAGACGACGCTCATGCGCGCGATCGTGGGCGTGCAGAAGACCTCGGGCGGCACGGTCACGGTGCTCGGTGCCCCCGCAGGCAGCGCCGGGCTCCGCCGCCGTGTCGCCTACGACACGCAGGCGGCGTCGGTCTACGGCGACCTCACCGTGAGCCAGAATCTTCGTTACTTCGCGCGACTGCTCGGCGCCCCGGCATCCGATATCGATCGCGTTATCGACCAGGTCGGATTGCGGGGCCAGGCCGCGCAGCTCGTGTCGTCACTCAGCGGCGGCCAGAGCAACCGCGTCTCGCTCGCGGTCGCGATGCTCGGCGCGCCCGAGCTCATCGTCCTCGACGAGCCCACGGTCGGGCTCGATCCCGTGCTGCGCGCGGAGCTGTGGAGGATCTTCCGCGAGCTCGCCGACGCTGGGACGACCCTGCTCGTGTCGAGCCACGTCATGGACGAGGCGCTGCGCTGCGACCGTCTGCTGCTCATGCGCTCCGGCCGGCTCATCGCCCAGACCACTCCGCGAGGGCTTCTCGACGACACCGGAAGCCCCGACCCGGATGCCGCTTTCCTCACCCTCGTGCGCCGCGACGAAGAACGGCTGCGGCAGACGGGCGGCGTGCGTCCCCGGCGGTCGCGGCGGCGGTCGCAGCACGAAGGAGGCGCGGAGTGAGCGGCATCCGCACCCTCGCGACGGCGGGCCGGGTGCTGCGCCAGCTGAGCCACGATCCGCGCTCGATCGCGTTGATGCTGGTCGCGCCGAGCCTGCTGGTGGGGCTTTTCTCGTGGCTGTTCAGCGATCAGGAGGGCGTCTTCGATCGGCTCGGCGGCTCGATCCTCGCCCTGTTCCCCTTCGTCGTGATGTTCCTCATCACCTCCATCACGACCCTGCGCGAGCGACGCAGCGGCACGCTCGAACGCCTCATGACGACACCGCTCGGCAAGGCAGACTTCGTTCTCGGGTACGCGCTCGCGTTCGGCGCGGTCGCGATCGTGCAGGCTGTCGTGACCGTCGCGTTCGCGGTGCTCGTGTGCGGGCTGGATGTCGGCGGGGCGCTGTGGCAGCTCGTGCTCGTGGCCGTCGTCGACGCGCTGCTGGGCACCGCGCTCGGGCTGCTCGCGAGCGCTTTCGCGCGTACCGAGTTCCAGGCCGTGCAGTTCATGCCGGTGCTCGTGTTCCCGCAGATCATCCTCGGCGGGCTGTTCATGCCGCGCGAGCAGATGCCCGACGTGCTCTTCGCGATCAGCGACTGGCTGCCGCTCAGCCACGCGATCGACGCGGTCGCCGCCGTCTCCGCAGGCGATTCGGGGTCGGACCTGTGGAGGCCCGTGCTCATCGTGACGGCCTTCGCCGCCGGCGCGCTCGCTGCAGCGTCCCTGACGCTGCGCCGCCGCACCCCGTGACGGGTGCCGTGTCCGCCTGCCCGGCGCATAACTCAGGCAGTTTGGTGCTGTGCGGGCTGTTAGCGCCGCCGACCCCGCAAAGGAGCCTGAGTTATGCGCCCGGCGCCCGGCCGCTGCGCGGGAGTTCCCGGTCGTCGTCGCACCCGCGCAGCTTTGCCGTCAGGGCCTCGAGCGAGGCCAGCTCGGCGTCGCTGAGCACCGACATGCGCTGTGCGATCGACCGGCCGTGCGCCGTCGCGACGCGCCGGAAGGCGGCAAGGCCCGCGTCGGTCGCGTGCAGGACGGCGCCGCGGCCGTCATTCGGGTCGGCGCACTTGTCGATGAGGCCGCGCGCGACCATGCGGTCGACCAGGCGAGAGACGCTCGGCTGGCTGATGAGCATGTTGGCGGTCACGTCGCGCAGGCGCGCCGCGTGGTGCTCGCCTCGCGTGACCGTCAGCAGCACGTCGTACTCGGCCTGCGTCAGATCGTCCTCATCGAAGTCGCCACTGATCTCGCGGAACACCTCGTGCTGCGCGCGGAACAGGCTCTCCCACGCAGAGATCGCGAGGCGCCGGTCGGTCATGGCGTCCACTGTAGTGCGGGGGTCGGGTGGGTCGTCATGCGGGCCTCGCGGTGGCCTGGGCGGCCTGGGCGGCCCGCCGCCGCCATCGTGATCAGGAGACCGGCGAAAAGATGGCGCATCTGGCCGCATCGCGACAGCGGATACGGCCAGATGCGCCAGGTGTGGACGGCGCTATGGGGCTGCTCGGCAGCGGACAAAGTAAGGCCCGGTCAGAGAGGATTCCGACCGGGCCTTGTCCCTTTGCACCAAGAGTGTCCTGCAATCACATGTCGGTAGCTGCCACAGCAAAACAACTACCGTGCAAGCACTCTATAACGGCCAGATAACGGCAGGCAAGAGGATGCCGTTACCTTTCCGTGACTCTTATGCGACGCATAGGTTGCCTGGTTTTCGATGTGGTTTCCCGATGCCCCCGGCGGCCCGCGCCGCTCAGCTCACCCGGTAGGCGCGGTAGCGCACGGTGCTCGCCTCGCGGACGCACGAGGCGACGAACAGCGCGTCCTGCAGGTGGGCCAGACGCGCAGATGCCGTCTCGATCGACACCGTCGTGCGGAAGTAATAGGCGCCGGGGTCGACCGGCTCGCCGCGGCCGAGCGCGGCCAGCACGTCGGCGGGGCCGGAGCGCACGCCCTGCACCTGCAGGTACAGCCGGTCGCCGTCGTCCGCGACGGCGCTGTAGCGCCCGTCGATCTCCATCGCGCCGTCGGCGCGCACCCGCTGCCAGTCGGCTCCGCCGGGCTCGATCCGCAGGGCGAGGCCGCCGAGGGCTCCGGCATCCTCGATCGTCCCGCCGAGGATCGCGATGACCCGGCGGTGACCGACCCGAGTGATGCCGTGGTCGGCGACGGGGGCGAGGTCGACGGCGACGTCGAAGGCGGGCTCGAGGGCGGGCACGGCGGGGGTCATGCGGGCACCGTGAGAGACGAGCGCTGACCCAGGGCGTCGGGGTGGAACCCCGCGGCGAGCTTGTAGTCGGCCGCGATCTGCTCGAGCTCGGCGGCGGGGATGACATCGTGGATGTCGGCGAACCCCTGCGGCGCGCGCTCACGGGCCAGGAGCATGACCCTCTCCGGCCCGGTCTGCCGGGTCATCTCCAGCAGCCGCGCCGTCGCCGGCCGGCGGATCTCGTCGTACCGTTCGAGCGCGCCCTCGATCGTCGGGGCGGTGGCGAGCTCATACGCCAGCGTGCGTGCGTCCAGGATCGCCTGCGACCCGCCGTTCGACCCGTTCGGGTACATCGCGTGGGCGGCATCTCCCAGCAGGGTCGTGCGCCCGAAGCTCCAGCGGGGCAGCGCATCGCGATCGACCATGGGATACTCCAGGATCTCCTCGGCCGCGGCGATCGCCGCGGGCACGTCGAGCCAGTCGTACCGCCAGTCGCGAAACAGCTCGGCGATCGGCGCCGCGTCGACGGCGCGGTTCCAATCGGCATCCGCAGAGCCCCCTCCGCGTCGCTCGGCGATGAAGTTGAGCCGCTGCAGCCCGTCGGCCCCCGCCGCCTCGAGCGGGTAGGCGACGAACTTCTGCTCACCGTCGCCGGCCATGATCATGGTGCGCCCGTCGAGGAACGGCGGCACGAGGGCGGTGCCGCGCCACAGCGTCAGCCCGCTCCACACCGGCTCGCCGTCGTCGGGGTAGCGCTGCGCGCGCAGAGCCGAATGGATGCCGTCGGCCCCGACGAGCACGTCCGCATCGACGTCGATCTGCCCGTCGCCGGTGGCGAACCGCGCGGTCACGCCGCCCGGGCGGTCGTCGACGGCGACCAGGCGATGGTCGAGGTGGATGACCTCGCCGAGCCGCTCGATGACGGCATCCCGCAGCATCAACTGCAGTCGGCCGCGGTGCACCGACAGCTGCGGCCAGGCGTAGCCGGCCTCGCGCCCGCGCGGCTCGCTCCAGATCGGCTGCCCGAACCGGTTGAAGTACGCCAGCGTCGACGGCGCGACCCCGAGGGCTGCGACCCGATCGGCCAGGCCGAGCTCGGTGAGCTCGCGCATCGCGTGCGGCAGGAGGTTGAGTCCGACGCCGAGCCCGCGCAACCGCGGCGTGCGTTCGTGGATGCTGATGTCGTCGAACCCGGCCGCGTTAAGGCTCAGGGCGAGGCTGAGGCCGCCGATGCCGGCGCCGGCGATGGCAATGCGCATGGATGACTCCTTCGTCGGGCGCCGGTGATGCGCCGCAGCCAGTTTCGCATGTGAACCGCCTGCAGGGGGGCGCTGCTGCGACCGCAGCCGGCTGCGATGTCAAGGTCTGTCAGTCGTGGTCGCCCCGTGGGCGAGGAGGCGACCACGACTGACAGGCGACAAGGGCTTCGCGCCCGGCCCATCGTCACCGTGCGTCACAGAATGTGGCGCCGCGGGGCGCACATTCCTAACGTGGACGGGTCCCTGAGCGACGAGGAGCACGCCGTGACCGAGATCCAGACCACCACCGCCGGGAGCCTGCCCCGCACATCCGCCCTCATCGAGGCGAACGCGGCCCGCACCCTCGCCGACGACGGGTTCACGCTTCAGACCGGGCCCGAGTTCGACGAGCTCGTCGGTGCCGCCGTCGCCGCCGTCGTCGCCCGCCAGCGCGCCGCCGGCATCACCCAGCCCGGCGACGGCGAGTTCGGCAAGGCGATGTCCAGCCCCGTGGACTACGGGGCCTGGTGGGGCTATTCGTTTCAGCGCGTGGCCGGACTGTCGCTGACCGAGGAGAACATCTTCACGCAGCAGCCCGTGCGCTCCGATCCCGGCAACATCCGGCTCACCTCCTTTCCCGACCGCCGCGACTGGACGCTGTTCCGCGAGGCGTATAGCGATCCCGACAGCGGCATCTCCACGGGCAAGAACGCCACGGCCTTCCCGACCACCACCGCAGAGATCTCCTACCGCGGGCAGGATGCCGTCGCCGCCGACATCCGCCACCTCACCGCCGCGCTGAGTGGGGGCGGGGGCGAGCGGGGGTTCATCACCGCGATCGCGCCGGGCTCGGCCGCCCGCATCGCCAACCAGTACTACCCGAGCGAGCGCGAGCACATCTGGGCGTGGGGAGAGGCGCTGCGCGAGGAGTACCGCGCGATCACCGACGCGGGCCTCATCGTGCAGCTCGACGACCCCTCGCTCGCCGAGAACTGGGATCAGATCACCCCCGAGCCCAGCGTCGAGGACTACCTCGCGTTCACCCAGATCCGCATCGACGCGATCAACGACGCCATCCGCGGCCTTCCCAAGGAGCAGGTCCGTCTGCACCTGTGCTGGGGGTCGTGGCACGGCCCGCATACGACCGACATCGAGCTGGCGCACATTCTGCGCACGATCCTCGGCGCGCAGGTGGGGCAGATCTCCTTCGAGGCGGCCAACGCTCGTCACGAGCACGAATGGGCCGTGTGGGAGCAGAACAAGGACATCATCCCGGACGACCTGATCCTCGTACCGGGCGTGGTCAGCCACTCCACGAACCTCGTCGAGCACCCCGACCTCGTCGCGCAGCGCATCGAGCGTTTCGCCCGGATCGTCGGCCCCGAGCGCGTCATCGCCTCGACCGACTGCGGGCTCGGCGGACGCATCCACCCGCAGATCGCCTGGGCCAAGCTCGACGCGCTGGGCGAGGGCGCCCGCCGCGCGGGTGCGCGCCTGTAGGCGCGGGGCCGCGCCCACAGCGGGCGCCCGCGGTCCGGCATCCACGGGGCACGTTGCACGCGCTGCAGAATGTCGCACGCGCCACCGAAAGAAGCGCAGCGCGAGCAGCTTTCGGCCGCGCGAGGGGGGGATGCCTGGCTTCTCCGACCGGTCGGAACGAGCTCGCGTAGGCTCGATCCTCATGGCCACCGGTGCGACGATCCACACCTTCACGGGCAGCCTTGCCGACGTCGACCGGGGCGTCTATGAGGACCTCAACCTGCGCGTCGCGCGGCATCCCTCTGAGACGGATGCCTTCATGATCACGCGCCTGCTCGCCTACTGCCTCGAGTTCGACGAGGGCATCGCTTTCACCGAGGGCGTCGCGGCGACCGACGAGCCCGCCGTCATCGCGCGCGACCTCACCGGTGCGATCACGCGGTGGGTCGAAGTCGGCGTTCCGGATGCCGCGCGCCTGCACACCGGCAGCATGCAGTCACCGCGGGTCGCCGTCTATACCCACCGTGACCCGGTCAAAGTCGCCGCCGCGTGGGCGGGAAAGCGCATCCACCGCGCGGACGGCATCGGGCTCTACAGCTTCGATCGGGGATTCGTGGACGCCGCGGCCGCGCTCCTCGAGCGGCGCAACGTCTTCACCCTCTCGGTGACCGAGCGCCGGCTGTATCTCGAGCTGAACGGAACCCTGCTCGAGTCCGAGGTGATCCAGACGCCGGCGGCCTGAGGGCTGCTTCCGGCGCGGGGCGGGGTGAGGGCGTCGCGCAGAGGTGGCAGTCGTTGCCGCAGCCGCGAGGTCGAGGCGGCAAGAAGCGCCACCTCTTGGCATCCGCCCTTTCGTGAGGTGGCAGTTGTGGCCGCCTCAGCGGGGTGGAGGCGACCACGAGTGCCACGTGTTCGGCATCCGCCCGGTCACGCTCCGGGGCTCGCGGACGACCGAGAGCTCGAGCTCTGCGGCGCCATAGAATCACGACCATGAGCGATGCGCCCGAGGTGCTGCTGCGCGAGAGCACGCCGACAAGGCCATGACGCGCGTCGTCGTCGCTGTCGACAGCTTCAAAGGGTCGATTCCCGCAGCCGCTGCCGCTGCCGCCCTCGCGGAGGGCTGGCGGCGTGTCGATCCCGCATCCGAAGTGCTCCTGCGGCCGATGGCCGATGGGGGAGAGGGCACGCTCGACGCGTTCGCCGCCGCGGTGGTGGGTGCGCGGCGGATGCCGGTGACCGTCCGCGGTCCGCACGGCCGGGACGTCGACGCGGCCTGGCTGCTCCTGCCGGACGGCACGGGCGCGGTCGAGCTCGCCTCGACCAGTGGCATCGAGCTGCTCGGTGACCGGCGCCGGCCGTGGGATGCCGGGACGACCGGCTTCGGGCAGGCCATCGCCGCAGCCCTCGACCATGGCGTGCGGCGGCTCGTGGTGGGCATCGGCTCGTCGGCCTCGACCGACGGCGGCGCCGGAATGCTGGCGGCGCTCGGCGCGCGGCTGACCGATCGGGCGGGCGCGGCGATCGCCGAGGGGGCGCGCGGGCTGCTGAGTCTCGCCGCCGCCGACCTCACCGGGCTGCGTCTGCCGCCGCCCGGCGGTGTCGTCGTGCTCAGCGACGTCACTCATCCGCTGCTCGGCGCGCACGGTGCCGCCGCCGTGTTCGGGCCGCAGAAGGGGCTGACCGCCGACGAGATCCCGATCGTGGATGCCGCCCTGGCGAGGCTCGCCGCCCTGCTGGGGGCGGATGCGGCGCTTCCCGGCGCCGGTGCGGCGGGGGGCACTGGCTTCGCGCTCGCCGCCTGGGGAGCGCGGCTCGTCCCGGGCGCGGGAGAGGTGGCGGCGCTGATCGGTCTCGACGAGGCGGTGACTGAGGCATCCCTCGTCGTCACCGGTGAGGGGTCGTACGACGGCTCGTCGGCGGCCGGCAAGGTGCCGTCGTTCGTCGCGTCGCGTGCAGAGCGTGCGGGGGTTCCGGTCGCTCTTGTCGCGGGGCGGATCGCGCCGGATGCCGACACCCGCCCGTTCGCGCTCGCCGTGTCGCTCAGCGCGCTCGCCGGTGATCCACGGCGCGCCATCGCCGACCCAGCGCGCTGGCTGCGCGTCGCCGGTGAGACCCTGGCCCGCGCGCACGGGGCCGGCGCCTGCGTATAGCCACCGCCGCACGCTGCCCCGCATGACCCCGGCGCGTAGGGTGAGTCACGAAAAGCCAGCGCTCAGCTGGGGTCGAGCCGGCACCGCCGACGAAAGGATGCGCATGGCCTCCGACGGATTCTGTGACGACGCGACCAGAACGATCCTGTCCACTCCGAGCGGTCCCGTCGCGGGCCTGGTCACGGGCGACATCGCGACGTTCCGGGGCGTGCCGTACGCGCAGCCTCCCGTCGGCGGGCTGCGATTCGCCGCCCCCGTTCGCCGCGCGCGCTGGAGCGAGGCGCATGACGGCACGCGCTTCGGGGCGACGGCGCAGCGTCAGTCACCGGGCTTCGCGATGCCCGAGCCCGCCGTGCCGGGCGACGACATCCTGAACGTCACGATCTTCACGCGCCGCAGCGCGGCCCCGAACGGGCAGCTTCCCGTCGTCGTGTGGATCCACGGCGGCGGATACGTCGCCGGATCGCCCGTCAGCGACTGGTACGACGGCCGCGCGCTCGCCGCCGAGGGCGTCGTCGTGGTGTCGATCGGCTACCGCCTCGCACTCGACGGGTTCGGTGTGCTGCCGGGTCACCCCACCAACCGCGCCGTGCTCGACTGGATCTGCGCGCTGGAGTGGGTGCGTGACGAGATCGCGGCCTACGGCGGCGACCCCGGCAACATCACCATCGCAGGCCAGTCGGCCGGCGGCGGGGCGGTTCTCGCGCTGACGGCGACGCGCGCGGCCGACGGGCTGTTCCAGCGCGCATGGTCGCTGTCGGGCGTGCTGACCCATTCCCCTGTGCAGGATGCCGCGGACGGGCTGGCCCGCACCCTCCACGCCCGCGGGCTCACACCGACCGAGACCGACCTCGCCTCGACCGCCTCCGACGGTCTGCTCGACCCCGTCGATCCGATCGGGGGAGGCCAGATCCCGTGGAACCCTGTCGATGACGAGCTGTTCCCGCATGGTCTGGTCGCTGGCCTCGCCGGGAGCGGTGTGCCGCTGGTTGCGGGCGCGACGGCGGACGAGTGGTTCTGGGCGCCCGTCGAGCCCGACCTCGACGACGACGGCGCACGCACGCTTCTCGCGGCCCTCGGCGCGGATCCGGTCGAGCCGGCGCTCGAGGCCGTCCGTGCCGGCTGGGGCCGTGTGACGGACGCGGCCGTGCGCACGGAGGCGCTGTTCCGCGCCGCCGTCGTGCGAGCGGCGGCGACGCGCCCGAATGCCGAGACCTGGGTCTACGACTACCGCGTCCCGCGCCGGGTCGGAGGTCGCGCTCTGCACTGCGACGACATCCCCGCCTTCTTCGGGCTACACGATCAGCGCAACGTCGTGGACGTTCTCGGCGACGCGGGGATCGACGACCGCCGCGCCCTGCACGCCGACGTCGTGGCCTTCGCGCACGGGACCACGCCGTCGTGGAGTGCCCCTGCCGACGGTCCCCTCGCCGGAGTGGTCGCGGGCCTGCGGGTGCGGGGCGACGCGCGGCCCTCCGACGGCTTCGCGACCGCCGCCGCCGTCGCGGCGACGCTGCGCTGAGCTCGACGGCGAGACGGTTCTGACGATCCGGCGTCCCGCGCCCTCGCTCATTGGCTTGGCACTCGTGGCTGCATCCGCGGGGCTGAGGCGACGACGAGTGCCGCCTCTCGGCATCCACGCCCACCTGGGGTGGCAGTCGTGGCCGTTCCCGCGCGTCGGAGGCGACCACGAGTGACCACCGGATGCCGTCCGCCCGATCCCGGCCTCAGGACGACGGCGCCTGATCGGCCAGCTCGAAGTCGTCGAAGTCGAAGCCCGGCGCCACGATGCAGCTCGCGAGAGCGTCGTGGTCCGCGGGCAGGGTGCGCTGCCACTGCCCGGCGGGGATGACGCACTGCGCCGTCAGTCCTTCGCCCGCGTCGCCCAGCACGACGACCTCGCCCGGCTCGGGTGTCTCGCCCTCGCCGCCGCGCTGCAGCTCGATCGGCCCGACGCCCGACCAGATCCACACCTCGTCCGAGCTCACGCGGTGCCAGGCGGATGCCTCGCCCACCGGCAGCAGGAAGACGATGAGCGTCGCGAGCGGCCGCCGCCGCGTCGCCCCGTCCTCGGCGAGCACGACCGTCGTGTCCGCGGCCCACGTGCGCCGGTACCAGCCGCCCTCGGGGTGCGGCTCGAGCCCGAGGGCGGCCGCAAGCGGAGGCCGCGCCAGCCGCTCGATCAGCTCGCCGCTGACCGTGCGCCGCTCGACCAGTCCCTCCGCCGCCTCGCCGCTCACTTTCCGGTCCCGGCCGCGAGGCCCGTCTTGACGTACCGCTGCAGGCTGAAGATCACGATGAGCGCGGGCAGGCTCGCCACGAGCGAGGCGGCCATCACCGACGCCCACGTGTTCAGCTGCGACCCGGTCATGTTGTAGATCACGACGGTCATCGGGAACATCTCGGACTTCGTCACGAGCGTCAGGCCGAACAGCAGGTCGCCCCAGCTGAACAGGAACGTGAAGACCGCCGACGTGATGATCGCGTTGCGCGACATCGGCACGATGATCGACCACAGATTGCGCACGGGGCCCGCGCCGTCGAGCTGCGCGGCCTCGATGACCTCTTCTTGGAGCCCGCCCATGAACGCCCGCATGAGGATGATCGCGAACGGGATGCTCGCCGTGCTGTTGGCGAGGATCAGCCCGAGGTACGAGTTGAGCAGCCCCGCGCTGTTGAACATCGAGTAGAACGACAGCGTGAGCACGACGCCGGGGATCATCTGCGCGAGCAGCAGCAGCGTCAGAGAGACCGACACCGCGCGCGAGCGCAGCCGGCTCAGCGCGTAGGAGGCCGGCACCGAGACGAAGAGGGTCAGCAGCACCGTGCCGACAGAGACGATGAGACTCACCTTCAGGCCCGCGGCCCCGCCCGCGCTGAACGCGGCGCCGAACGCCTCGAAGGAGGGCGTCAGCGGGATCCACTGCACGCTCGCCGAGGTGACCCCCGGCTGCAGCGACGCGGATGCCATGAGCCACAGCGGGAACAGGAACATCACGAGGAGGACGACCGTGACGATCGTCCACGGCCAGCCGCGCTTCGCGGCGGAGTGCCCGTTCATGCGTCCTTCTCCTGCCTGCGAGAGAGCAATACGTAGAACAGGGCGAACGTGAGGCTGATGACGAGCAGCACCGCGCCGTAGGCGGCGGCGACGCCGAACTCGAATTCCTGGAACGCCGTGCGGTAAGCGAGGATGCCGAGCGTCACGGTCGCGTTGGCGGGCCCGCCGCTGGTGAGCACGAGGATGAGATCCACGATCAGCAGGGTGTAGACGACACCCATCACGACGAGCACCGAGATCACCGGCAGGATCGTCGGCACGACGATCGAGATCAGTCGCCGCCAGGCGCCGGCACCGTCGAGCTGGGCCGCCTCGAGCTGCTCGACGGGCACCTGCTTGAGGGCGGCGCCGAGGATCGTCGACCAGTAGGGAATGCCCGACCACACCGCGACCGCGATCACCACCGGCATCGCCCAGAACGGATCGGCGAGCCAGATGGGGGTCGGCAGCCCGAGCGAGCCGAGGATGCCGTTGACCGGGCCGTCGCCCGCGAGCAGCCACTTCCAGATCGTCGCGACGACGACGCTCGGCAGCAGCCACGGCAGGAGGATGAGCGACGGCATCCACTTGCTACCGGGGAAGGTCCGGTTGAACAGCAGGGCGATCGCGAGACCGAGCACGAGCTGGCTGGCCACCGCCGCAAGCGAGATCAGCAGCGTGTTGACGATCGCCTTGCCCAGCAGCGGCGACTCGAACACCGTCGCGAAGTTGCCGAACCCGACGAAGTCGGCCTGACCGGTGATGAAGGTTCCCGCGTTGACATCGGAGGTCGCGAGGTGGAAGCCGTAGACGAGCGGGTAGAGGAAGAACAGCGCGAAGAACGCGGCCCCCGGGATCAGGAAGATCCACAGCTCGAGCGAGCGCCTGCGGTTCAGGCGCAGGCCCGGGCGGCCGGGGGGGGTGGCCCCCCGCCGGCCGGTCACCGCTGCGTGTGAGCTCACTGCGATGCGGTGGCGAGTGCGTCGGCGGCGCTCGTGCCGTTGACGCCCACGTCCTGGATCGCGGCGGTGTAGACCGACTGCAGCGTCGCCCAGTCGGTGCCGAGCACCGCGGGGTTGTAGCTGTTGGAGACGGCGTCGACGAACGTCTCGGCCTCGGGGACCTGCGCGACGAACTCCTCCTGCGCGGCGGTGAGGGCCGGGATGTAGCCGCCCTGCAGGGCGACCTCGACCTGGTTCTCCTCGGACGCGCGGCACTCGATGAGCGCGGCGGCGGCGGCCATCTTCGTCGTGTCCGACTGCACCGGGATGCCGTAGGCGTAGCCGAGCAGGTTGACGGTGGAGGTGTCCGAGTCCGTCGCGGTCGGGAACGCGGCGACGCCGTAGTCGATGCCCTCCGGGGGATCGACGAGGTTCCACGGGCCCGAGACCGTCATGGCTGCCGTTCCGGCATCCCACTGGTCGGGGGCGTCCCAGCCCCAGTTGACGAACTCCGGCGACATCGCGCCCTCGTCGACAAGCTGCTTGTACAGGTCGACGGCCGCGACCGCGCCGTCACCGGTCGGGTCGGCGGGGTCGCCGCCTGCGCTGAGCAGGAACGACAGGAAGTACAGCGGCGTCGAGCCATCGTCGGCACCGGAGAACGCGGCACCGTAGACGTCGTCCGTCGTCAGCGTCTTGGCGGCCTCGACGAGACCGTCGAACGTCGTCGGGAACTCGGTGATGCCGGCATCTTCGAACATCGTCTTGTTGTAGAAGATCGCGTAGTTCTCGACCTGCACGGGAAGGCCGACGAGGGTGTCGTCGTACTCGCCGAGCACCGAGACGCTGTCCTCCATGCCGTCGGTCGTGAGGCCGTAGTCCGACAGGTCGGTCAGCACGCCCTCCGCCGCGAGCGTCGGCAGGTCGTTGTCGGTGCTCAGCAGGGCGATGTCGGGCAGCGAGCTCGAGCTCGCCGCCTGCAGGAGCTTCGTGCTGTAGTCGCTGGCGACCGTCTCGACCTCCACCGTGATGCCGAGGTCCTCCGCGCAGGTCTCGAAGTAGCCCCGCTGCAGGGTGTCGTACGGGTCGTAGGGGATGCTGCTCCACACCGTGAGACTCACGCCGTCGAAGTCCGTCGCCACGGCGGACGAGGTGCTCTCGCTTCCCCCGCTGCAGCCGACGACGGCGAAAACGGTCGCCGCGGAGGCGGTGGCCAGGAGAATCTTCTTCGATCGGCGTTGTGCCATCGTGAGTCCTTTCGGGAGCGGGTGCGGAGGGTCGGGTGGCCCGTCCGCAGGGGGGCTTCTCGAAAGTCTCTTGCACGGCGCTCAGCCGTGACAAACCTGGAGTCGCTTCTCGCGGACTTTGTTACACCGGCTTTACAAGGCCGACACGCGCCTGCCGCTTATGAGAGGGATTCGTGACCTCGGGCACAGCTCGGCGGCGGGCCGTGTCAGCAGGCCGTGTCAGCGCGGCGCCGAGCGATGGCGCAGGATGCCGTCGACGAGAGTCGCGGTCGCCTCGGCGCCCCCCGCCTCGACGAGCTCGGCGAGCGCGTCACGCGGCTCGCCGGATGTCGTCTCGAACACCGCGAGGTCGGCGCGGTGGCCCGCAGCGAGCCGGCCGATCGCCGTGTCGCCGCGGTCGAGGCCGAGCGCGAAGGCCCCTCCGGTGGTCGCGGCGGCGAAGAGGCGCGCGTGCAGATCGTCGCCCGAGTACCCCTGCGCGCGGGCGATGCGGTACAGCGCCGCGAGGTCGTCGCGCACGCTCAGCGACGGTGACGACGACAGCGAGTCGGTGCCCACCGCGATCGCGTTGCCCTCGCGCAGGTAGTCGGCCACGGGCGGCTCGGAGAGCCCGATGACCCGGTTCGACCGGGGGCACAGAGCTGCGGCGACCCCGCGGGCGCGCAGCAGCGCACGGTCGTCGGCATCCACGTAGATGCCGTGCGCGATGTGCGTGCGCGGCGAGAGGATGCCGAGCGAGTCGAGATACGGCATGACGCCCATGCCCGAGCCGCCTTCGGCGAGCAGGGCCAGGTCGGGGTGGCCCAGCTCACGCCAGCGGTCGGCGAGCATGCCCGTGCCGGTGCGGGCGAACTCGTCCTCCGACGCGGACTCGGCGGCGTGGATGTGCAGGCGCACGTCGAGCGTCTCGGCGATGCGCGCGAGGCTGCGCAGCGCCACGGTGTCGAGCGAGTACAGGGCGTGCGGCGACAGCCCGCGGGCGGGCGGGGTGGGCACGGTCTCGAGCTCGCTCAGCACGGTGGGCTCGCCGCGGTCGAGCCACGCCTGCTCCTTCCAGCCGAACACCTCCCAGAAGGTGATGCCGTGCAGGCCGCCGTCGTGAACGGCCGAGCGGGCGGAGGCATCCGTCACGATCTCGGCGACCGCGGTCGTGCCGGCGCGAAGGCTCAGCGCGACGCCGTCGCTCGCTGCCGCACCCCAGTCGTGCTCGAGGTCGTAGAGCTCGCCGAACTTCGCGGCCCAGTGCTCGAACGAGGTGTAGCTGCCGTGCCCGAGCACCGCCATGTCGGTGTACTGCAGGTGGGTGTGCGCGTTGACGAGCCCGGGGGTGAGCACCCCAGACCACTCGTGCGTCTCGACGGCGGCATCTCCGGACCCGGCCCCGGCGAGCCGGGCGTGGACCTCGGCGCGGATCTCATCGTGCGGGCCGACCGCGACGATCGCGCCTTCGGCGACGGCGACAGCGCCGTCTCGGATCGCGCGCTGTGCGTCGGGGAACACCAGCGGGGCGCGGTGGATCTGGATCGGGGCCTGCGCCTGGGGCGTCACAGGGGTCAGAGCCTGGTCACTCATCCGCATCCTCTCCGGGCTGCCATTCGGTCAGGAAGCGTGTCTGCCGCGCGCTGGGCACATCGAGCCCGCCGCCGAGGCTTCGCAGCGCGATCGCCGCGACCCGGTCGTCGACCTCGCGCGGCAGCAGATGCACGTCGGGGCTCAGCGCGCCGCGGTGGGCTAAGAGGTGCCCGACGGCGGCCAGCTGCACGCCGAAGGAGAGGTCCATGATCTGGATCGGGTTGCCCTCCGCGGCGCTCACGTTGATGCAGTTTCCGTCGTCGAGGATGCGCACGGTGCGCCCGTTCGGCAGCCGGAGCCCCGAGAGCGCACCCTCGCGCCAGGCGATTCTCGCCCCGGCATCCGCCGCCTCGTCGAGAGCGATCTCGTGGCGCACGCCTCCGCCCACCGCGACCGCCGCCCCGTCGCGGAGCGCCTCGAGGTGCGTGAGGGCGACCGTCCCGGCGATGCCGGTCGTGGAGATCAGGATGTCGGCGTGCGCCGCGGCCTCATCGAGCGGCTCGACCGGGTAGCCCGCGAACGCGGCCTGGAGGGCGGCGACGGGATCGACCTCCGACACAGTGACGTGCGCGCCGAGCGCGGCGGCGTGCCGCGCGACGCCGCCGCCGACCCGGCCGAAACCCGCGACGACGACCTCGGCACCGCCGAACGGCTCGCCGAGCAGGTCGGCGATGGCGAGCACGACCGACTGCCCCGTGCCGTGGGCGTTGTCGAACAGCGACTTCGTGCGCGCGTCGTTGCCCGCCACGACGGGGAAGGCGAGCTCGCCCGCGGCAGCCATCGTGCGCAGCGGCCGCACCCCGCTCGTGGTCTGCTCGGTCGCCCCCAAGACGTCGGGAAGGATGCCGGGGCGGCGCGTGTGCGCGAGGCGGATGACCCACGATCCGTCGTCGATGATGACCTCGGGCCGGTGGTCCAAGACCTGCAGCGCCGCGTCGAGGTCGTCCGCCGCATCCGCGTCGGACCGGGCGTAGACGGGCAGTCCCTCGTGGGCGAGGGCCGCAGCGACGGCGTCGTCGGTGTTGCGGCCTGCGCACGTGACGATGACCTCGGCGCCGGCCTCGGCGAGCCGTAGCGCGACGGTCGCGGTCTTCGGCTCGAGCACGTCGCTCACGGCGATGCGGATGCCGCGGACGGCGCCGGATGCCGCGAGCTCGGCCGCGATCGCCGCGGAGGCGGGCATGAACTCCTTCGCCCACGCGATGCGGTCGGCGCCCTCGCGCCACAGGCTCAGGTCGCGGATCGCGCCGGTCATGCGCGCAGCTCCGCGGCGAGGCGGGTGTCGCCCAGGTTTGCTCGGTCTGCGCACCGGGCGCGGGCGAGCGAGGCGGCGACGACGAGGTCGGCGATGTGCGCCTCGAGCGCCGTCGCGGCTTCGGCGCCTTCCCCGCTTTCGGCGCCTTCCTTACCGATGGGGCGCGGCAGGTCCACGATCCATGTGCGATCACCGAGGGTACGCACGTGCGCGCGCGCCTCGGGGAGCGCGCCGGCGGGGACGACGAGAGCACCGGGCGTGGTCGCCGCGTCGGCGAGCACGCCGGTGAGCTCCGTCGCATCGAGCGGGGCATGCCCCTCGCCCGTCGCGATCAGCAGGTCGGCGGCCTCCACCTCGCGCGGGCGCACGACGCGTGCCCCCGACAGCTGCAGACGCACCGCCGCCGTGTCGTCGTCGGTGGCGACCGTGACGCGGCTGCCTAGGTGGCCGAGGACGGCCGCGATCGCGCTGCCGACCGGGCCCGCGCCGACCACGACGACGCGCGCCCCGGGGAGCACGAGGTTCGTCCGCGCGCTCAGGGCGCGCACGACCTGCTCGGCGCGCGCGTGCGCGTACGCCGCGGCGAGGGCGGGGTGCGCGGGGAGGGATGCCGAGGCATCCGTCACGATCTCCAGCCCCCAGGTGTTCCGCGCCGTCTCCTGGATCGCCGCGGGGAGCGCGGGCACGTCTGCGCCCCAGGCGATCGCCGAGGCGATCGTCGTCGCCGAGGCATCCGCGGCGATCGCGTGCGCGAGCGGGAACGCTGCCCCGGTCGTCGGGGATGGTGTTCGTCCTCCGGCCATGACAACGACGATACGTGGGTCGCGCTCGGCGTCCAAAGTCGCGCGCCGCGCCCCCAGGGGCGCAAGCGAGACACCCTTTTCGGCGCGAGACACCCTTCGCTGCGCGGGCGTCTCGCGCGGATCGGGGTGTCTCGCCTCTCGCCCGCCGCGCGACGTCGGCTGCTGTGGCAGCAGCTTAGGATTTTGGCAGCGTCCCCCGCTCGTGGGGCTCGCACCACCACCCAGAAGGATGCCGATGACCGCGCACACCGATCCGATGCCCGAACCCGGCCGCCAGTGGGTCATCGTCGACACCGACACCGGCATCGACGACGCGCACTCGCTGCTGTATCTGCTCGCGCAGCCCGACGTGCAGGTGCTCGGCATCACGACGGTCTTCGGCAACTGCCATGTGGAGGACTCGGCCCGCAACGTCGCGTATGTGCTCGGCGTCGCCGGGCGGGACGACATCCCCGTCTACGGCGGGGCAGGGGAGCCGCTTTCGGGCGAGGCGAGCATCGGGTGGTTCGTGCACGGCCACGACGGCCTCGGCGACCGTGGCTACCAGCGACCCGAACCCGAGCTTCCCGCGGAGAGCGCTGCCGACTACCTCGTCCGGATGGCGAACGCCTACCCGGGGCAGATCGACCTGCACCCGCTCGGGCCGCTGACCAACATCGCCCTGGCCCTCGAGAAGGACCCGCTGTTGTTCACGAAGTTCCGCTCGGTCGTGCTGATGGGTGGCGCGGGGCCCTACCCGGCACCGGGCGGCGCGATCCACACCGACGCGAACACCGCGAACGACCGGGTCGCCGCCGAGCGCGTCTTCGGGGCGCAGAACACCGGAAACGTGATCATGGTGGGCACGAACGTGACCCCCCTCGCGGTGCTCGATGAGAGCGTGACGGCGCTGCTGCTGGCATCCGACCTGCCGTGGGCGCGTTTCGCGGGGGAGATCCTCGATGCCTACTGTGACTTCTACCAGCACAAATCGGGGCGCCGGGTCTCGTCGGCGCACGACGGGCTCGCGTCGGTGATCCTGCACCGCCCCGAGATCGTGACGGGCTGGCTCGACGGCCCCGTCGACTTCCGCGAGGAGCAGGGCTCGCTCGCGACGCGCGTCGCGCTCACGCCCGACGGGGTGCCGGTGATCTGGGGCCTGCCCGACGGCCCCGACGTGCGCGCGGTCACCGGGTTCGACTTCGCCCAGTTCCTCCGCCGGTTCGTGCATGCCCTTGCCCACGGCACGACCCGGCCCCCGCTGGATGCCCCGGATTCCCTGCGCCGCCGGGTCGCCCCCGCCGCCTGGCCCTGTGGCCGGCCGTCCGGAGTGTAGCGGGCCGGGGTCAGTACCAGCCGGTCGACTCGGAGTGCTCCCACGCGCCGCACGCGCTGCCGTAGCGGCCCGAGATGTAGCCGAGCCCCCACGCGATCTGCGTCGCCGCGTTGGTCTCCCAGTCGGCGCCCGCCGAGGCCATCTTGCTGCCCGGCAGCGCCTGGGGGATGCCGTACGCGCCGCTCGTGCTCCCGGCGGTCACGCTCCAGCCCGACTCCTTGTTCCACAGCGAGACGAGGCACGCGAACTCGTCATCGCCCCAGCCGTAGTTGGCGGCCATCATCGTCTGGGCGATGCCCTGAGCGGACGTGGGGTCGACGGTCACGGTGACCGTCGGCGTGGTGGTGGTCGCCTCCTCTTCGGCGGCGGCCGCGGCTTCCGCCGCCGCTTCGGCCTCGGCGGCGGCTTCGGCAGCCGCCTGAGCCGCAGCGGCCTCGGCGGCCGCCTGTGCGGCAGCGGCTTCCGCGGCCGCCTTCGCGGCGGCTTCGGCCGCGGCCTTCGCGGCCGCTTCCTCCTCCGCCTTCTTCTGGATCGCGGCATCGAGGTGACCGCGCAGGGTGGCGGTCTGCTCGCGCACCGTCTGCGTCTCGGCGGCGACGTCGGCGGTGAGCGCGGGGATCAGCAGCGTCGGGGTGACGTCGAGATCGTCGAGCTTCTCGATGGAGTCGCGCAGCGGCTGCGTATCGACGATGCCGGAGGATGCCTGCACGTCGAGCCCGGAGGTGGCGACGTCGGTGGCCGTCTGGCGAGCGTCGGCGACCGCGTCGCGCGCCGCGGTCAGTGCCGCCCGGCCCTTCGCGGTGATCTTGCTCAGCGGTGCTGAGACCAGGGGAGCCGCCACCGACTCCGACTCCGCGCCGGTGGTCGTCACAAGCGCAGTGGCGGATGCCGGGGGGAGCGTCGCGCCGGTCAGAGTGACGATTCCTGCGACCACACCGGTGCACAGGAGAGCGGGTACGACACAGCGACGGGTGAGGTGAAGCATGCGGTTCTTCCGGTCGGTCGGCATCGCGGCGGCAGAGCACTACCAGCGATGTGCGTCCTCGGGTGGACACGAAGGTCACAGGTTGGCAACGAGTTCTGTATGAACCTGGAGTGTTTTCTGTGTGAAAGCTGAAAGCGAGGGGTGAGCGGCGGTCGAGTGGGTGGGGAAAAATCACGGCTACGCCCCTCTGTCGGGGCTGCGCACACGGGGGTAGAGTCGCGTTCGCAGGCAACATTCAGGGAGAAGAAGCCATGGCATCCAGCTCCGCGGCCGACATCGTCGCCGCTGTCGGCGGACCGGGAAACATCACGAGCCTGACGCACTGCGCGACGAGACTTCGGTTCCAGCTCAACGACGGCTCGAAGGCGAGCAAAGACGCCGTCGAAGCCGTCTCGGGCGTGCTCGGTGCCGTCCCGCAGGCCGGCGACCGGTTCCAGGTCGTCATCGGCGGCGGCGTGCAGACGGTCTACAACGAGATCATGGCGCTGCCGGACATGGCAGGTGGTGGCGACTCCGGCGGCTCCGGCGGTCAGAGCGACGCCGACATCAAGGCGCGTGAGCGGGCGAAGGGCCCCCGCGGCAACAACGCCTGGCTCGACACGCTGTTCGAGTTCCTCTCCGACTCGTTCCGCCCGATCCTCGGGGCGCTCCTCGGGGCATCCCTGTTCATCACGTTCATGGCGCTCGCCGCGACCCTCGGCTGGATTCCCGCGTGGAACTCGCCCGGCGTCGTGCTGCCGGCGTCGTGGCAGTTCATCAATCTGATGTGGCAGTGCGTCTTCGTCTTCCTGCCGCTGATGGTCGCCTACAACGCCTCGCAGAAGATCGGCGCCGATCCCTGGGTCGGGTTCGCCGTCATGGCCGTCGTGATGCTGCCCGGCTTCACGGGGCTCGGCAGCAACGACGCCGCGACGCAGACCACGTTCCTCGGGTCGGACATCACGACGGTGCCGATCTTCGGCATCCCGCTGACGATCTTCGACTACAGCTCGCAGGTGTTCCCGCCGCTGCTCATGGCCGCCGTGCTCGGCCCGCTGTACAAGGGGCTGAAGCGACTGATCCCCGAGAACGTGCAGCTGATCTTCGTGCCGTTCCTCGCGATGCTCATCATGATCCCGCTGACGGCCTTCCTCATCGGTCCCATCGGGGTCTACCTGGGCGCGGCGCTGGCGAACGTGCTGAGCTCGATCAACACGTTCTCGCCGTTCATCTTCGCGATCGTCATCCCGCTGGCGTACCCGTTCATGGTGCCGCTGGGTCTGCACTGGCCCATCAACGCGATCATGCTGCTGAACATCCAGACCCTCGGCTACGACTTCATCCAGGGACCGATGGGCGCGTGGAACTTCGCCTGCTTCGGCGCGACGGCGGGCGTGCTGATCCTCGCGTGGCGTGAGAAGGACAAGCAGATGCGGCAGACGGCGACCGGTGCCCTGGCGGCGGGCCTGCTCGGCGGCATCTCGGAACCCTCGCTGTACGGCATCCATCTGCGGTTCAAGCGGATCTATCCGCGGATGCTCGTCGGATGCCTCACGGGCGGCCTCATCATCGGAATCGGCTCGTGGATGCTGGGCCTCGAGCACGGCATCACGACGCAGGCGTTCGTCTTCACCTCGCTGCTCACGATCCCCGCTTTCGACCCGATCGGCCTGTACCTCATCGCCGTTGCGGGAGCGTTCGCCGTCGCGCTGCTGCTCGTCGTGTTCTCGGGGTACAAGGATCCGGAGGCGGCGGTCGCCGGTAGCGGGACGGATGCCTCGGCGGCGCCGGCCGTGTCGGTCTCGGCGTCTGCGGCTGCCTCGGTCGGTGCGGCTGGCGCGCCGGCCGCGGTCGCGACCGCCTCGACGGGTGTCGGCGCGCTGCTGCAGATCGCCTCGCCGCTGGACGGCACCGCCGTCGCGCTCGATGCCGTGCCCGACCCCGTCTTCGCGGGCGGCGTCATGGGTCCGGGCGTTGCGATCGAGCCGACCGGCGACACGGTCTACGCCCCCGGGGCGGGCGTCGTCGCCGCCGCGCAGCCGACGGGGCATGCGTTCGGTCTGGAGCTGGACAACGGTGCGGAGATCCTCATCCACGTCGGCATCGACACCGTGAACCTGAAGGGCGAGGGCTTCGAGGTGAAGGTCGCCGCCGGTGACCGGGTCGAGGTCGGGACGCCGCTCGTCACCTTCGACCGCTCGGTCATCGAGAAGGCGGGCTATCCGCTGATCACCCCGGTGATCGTCCTCAACGGCGACATGTTCGACACGGTCGACCCGGCCGCGCTCGGGCCCGTGACGCACGGTGGCCCGCTGCTGGAGATCCAGACCAAGGCCTGACCCGACGGCGCCGTGTGGCTTCCCGCGCGGCGCGACGAGGTCGCGCGCGTCAGCTCGCGTACGCGTCGCCGAGCGCTGCGAGATAGCTGTCTTCGTCGAAGTCGTCGAGGATCGCGCGCTGCAGCATGAAGCCCGGGCCGGCCGACAGGAGAACGGGGGCCACGCGCCGCGCCCACTGCGCGGGCTCTCCCGGGATGCGCTCGGGATGCGCTCGCGCCCAGATCTCGAGCCGGTCGGCGACCGTCTGCCGCAGCTGAGTGAACACTCGCGAGACGAGACCGCGGATCTCCGGGTCGACGGCAGCCTCTCCCCACAGCTGCGGCATCACCTCGGAGAGCATCTCGGCGCGGATGCCGCGGATGAGCGTCGCCATGATCTCGCCCGGCCCGGCGGGGTCGCCGTCGGTCGCGGCCAGCTCTTCGCGTCGCGTCGTGAGGATCCGATCGGCGGCCGCGATGAACAGCTCCTTCTTGCCGCCGGGAAAGTTGCCGTAGATCGCGCCGGCGGACAGGCCCGACGCCGCCACGAGGTCGGAGATCGAGGTGCGCGCATACCCGTGCCTGCGGAAGCAGCCGATCGCGGCGTCGAGGATCTGCGCACGCCGTGCGGTGCGGTACTCCTCGGTGACCTTCGGCATGGTGCCTCCTCGCGTTGACAGTCTAGTCTTTCGCGAGTATAAAGAACGAGCGTTCGTTTTTATAAGCTTTCCGTCCTGCACATCTCCGAGATCGAGGAGCGCTCCCATGTCTGCATCCGCTGCGCCGCACACACCACACACCCCCTTCGGACGAGTCCTGGCGACGGCCGTCGCGCTCGCAGCCCTCGTCGCGATCGTCGTGCTCGCCTTCGCGTGGCCGAGCGTCACGGCAGAGGTGCGTGACCTGCCGGTGGCCGTCTCGGGGTCCGACGAGGCCGTGACGGCCCTCACCGACGCGCTCGACGAGCAGCAGCCCGGCGCCTTCGTCTTCGACGTCGTCGAAGATCGTGCCGCGGCCGTCGACGCGATCGAAAGCCGTGAGGTCTACGGCGCGATCATCCTCGGCGAGGAGCCGGAGGTGCTCACGTCTTCCGCGGCGAACCTCTCGGTCAGCCAGCTGCTGACGACGGTCGCGGCGGCGCTGGAGACCCAGCTCAACGCCCAGGCCGCGGCGGCGGCGACCGCTGCGGGTGTCGCGACACCGGAGAACATCGAGGTCGCGGTGACGGACGTCGTGCCGCTCGCCGACACCGATCCTCGCGGAACGGGCCTCGCCGCGGCGATGTTCCCGCTCGTGATGGGCGGGATGATCGGCGGCATCGCGATCTCCTTCGCCGTCATCGGGGCGATGCGCCGCGTCTTCGCCGTGCTCGTCTACTCCGCGATCGGGGGAGTCGTGCTCGCCGGCATCCTCGACGGCTGGTTCGGGGCGCTCCAGGGTGAGTACTGGGTCGAGGCGGGCGTGATCGCGCTCGCGCTGGCCTCGATCGCAGCTCCCATCACAGGTGCCGTCGCCCTGCTCGGGCGCGCGGGGATCGCCGTCGGACCGGTCGTCATGATGCTGTTCGCGAATCCGATCTCGGGTGCGACGGCGCCCAAGGAGTTCCTGCCCGGAGCGTGGGGTCAGGTCGGCCAGTGGTTCCCGCCGGGGGCAGCCGCGACGCTGCTGCGCGACGTGTCGTACTTCCCGTCGGCGGATGCCGCATTCCCGTGGCTCGTGCTGACGGGCTGGACCCTCGGCGGGCTGCTGCTGTCGGTGATCGGGCACTTCCGCACCGCCGGCGGTGCGGAGCCCGACGCCCTCGCCGCGCACGAGGACGACCCCGTCGCGGCATCCCCCGCGACCGCCTGAGGCATCCGGCGCGGCGCGCGGGCGGCTTCCCGCTCGCGCTGCGGTTTCCTGCTCGCGCTGCGGTTTCCTGCTCGCGCTGCGGTTTTCTGCTCGCGCTGCGGTTTTCTGCTCGCGCTGCGGTTTCCCGCTCGCGCTGCGGTTTGCTGCTCGCGCTGCGCACCTTTCTGGCGCGCGTGCAGCTTTCTGCAGCGCGAGCGGAGCTGTGCGCGCGGGCAGCGGGGTCAGGCCCGGCGGTGGGCGCGGTAGTAGTCCAGGAGCGCCTTCGTGGAGGCATCCTGCGCCGCCGCCGCGGCCTCATCGCCCTCGAGCGCGGGAGCGATCTGCAGCGCGAGCTGCTTGCCCAGCTCGACGCCCCACTGGTCGAACGAGTTGATGCCCCAGATCGCGCCCTGCGTGAAGGTGATGTGCTCGTACAGCGCGATGAGCTGGCCGAGCACCGACGGGGTCAGCGCGGGGGCGAAGATCGACGTCGTCGGGCGGTTGCCGGGGAAGGTGCGCGCTGCGACGAGGGCGCCGGTCGTGCCCTCCGCCTCGACCTCTTCGGCGGTCTTGCCGAAGGCGAGCGCCTTCGTCTGCGCGAGGAAGTTCGCCAGGAACAGCCCGTGCACGTCGCGCTCGCCGTCCTGCAGCGGATAGGCGGGGTTCGCCACCGCGATTAAGTCGGCCGGGATCAGGCGCGTGCCCTGGTGGATCAGCTGGTAGAAGGCGTGCTGGCCGTTGGTGCCCGGCTCGCCCCAGAAGATCTCGCCGGTGTCGGTCGTGGCCGGTGAGCCGTCCCAGCGCACGCGCTTGCCGTTGGACTCCATCGTCAGCTGCTGCAGGTACGCCGCGAACCGGCTCAGCTGCTGCGCATACGGCAGCACGGCGTGCGACTGCGCGCCGAGGAAGTTCGTGTACCAGACGTTCAGCAGCCCCATCAGCACCGGCACGTTGGATGCCAGGGGGGTGGATGCCACGTGCTCGTCAACGGCGTGAAAGCCCGCCAGCAGCTCGCGGAAGACGTCGGGCCCCAGCTCGATCGCCAGCGACAGGCCGATCGCCGAGTCGACCGAATAGCGGCCGCCGACCCAGTCCCAGAACCCGAACGCATTGGCCGGGTCGATGCCGAACGCCGCGACTTTGTCCAGGGCGGTCGAGACGGCGACGAAGTGGTGCGCGACGGCATCCGTTCGCTGCGCGTCCGACCCGTCGATCGCGCCGGCGGTTTCCAAGCCCGCCCACAGCCAGTCGCGCGCGAGCCGGGCGTTGGTGAGGGTCTCCAGGGTTGTGAAGGTCTTGGATGCCACGACGAACAGCGTCGTTGCGGGGTCGAGGTCCTTCGTCTTGTGAGCGAGGTCGAAGGGGTCGATGTTCGAGACGAACCTCGCCTGTATGCCGGCGGTGGCATATGGTTCCAGAGCGGCGGAGATCATCGCGGGGCCGAGGTCGGAGCCGCCGATGCCGATGTTGACGACGGTCGTGACCTTCTGCCCCGTGATGCCGAGCCACTCGCCCGAGCGCACGCGCTCGGCGAACGCGCTCAGCGCGTCGAGCACGCCCTGCACGTCGGCATCCACGTCCTGCCCGTCGACGACGAGGGCGGGGGAGGCGCCCGCGGGGCGCCGCAGCGCGGTGTGCAGCACGGCGCGGTCTTCGCTCGTGTTCAGGTGCGCGCCCGCGAGCATCGCCGCGTAGCGGTCGGCCACCCCGGTCTGCTCGGCGAGGCGCACGAGTGAGGCGACGATCTCGTCGTCGATGAGGTTCTTCGAGAGGTCGACGTGCAGGTCTGCCAGCGGGAAGCTGAAGCGCTCGACGCGCGCCGGGTCGGCGGCGAACCAGCCGCGCAGATCGGGGACGAGCCCGTCCTTCAGGGCGGTCAGCTCGGTCCAGGCGGGGGTCGTGGTGGCGTCGATCGGCGCGTTCTGTGTGCTCACGGCTCCACGCTAGCGCTCATGGGCTGCGCGGCAGGTGCTTTTCGTGGGTGGTGACGACGGGGGCTTGGGGTCAGGGCCGCGTTTGCGACAAAGATGAGGGGCCGGTCGGTGTCCACCCGACCGGCCCCGTCAACGTGCTTGCACCAATTTGCACCAAGAGGAATCGCAGATGAGGAGTCTGCTGCGCAAGATCCTGGCTTCTCGTTCAGTTTCCTGCGGTGATCCGACTGTATAGCGGGCCGGCAATGCTCGGCAGGCGATCTGCGGAACCCATACCGGTCGCATAGCGCGCTTCCAGCATCCGCGCGTGCGCGGGCGTCACGGTGCGGGGGTGGTCGCGTGTGAGCCGTCCGTCGGCGGGTCTCCCGTGGCGTCCATCGGAGGGGTGGCGCGTGCCTGTGCCGCGGCGGCTCCCGCAGCGAACCCCGCCGCATATCCCTGCGCGTACGCCTCGCGTGCGCCGAGGCGGAACAGATCGCGCTCGGGTGGACGCACGATCGAGCGGGCGCCGGGCAGGGCGAGATCTCCGACGAGGTCGCCCCGGCCGCGGATGACGGCGACGGGGCATCCGCTGGCCTTGCGCTTGACGAGGTCGGCGGCGGCGGCGAGCTCGTCCGCGACGCAGGGGAGGGTCACCAGCAGAGGCTTGCCCGCGGCGTCGGTCTGGCCGCGCAGCTGCTCGAACACCGCGACCCCGGCTGCGCCGATCGCGGTGTCGGTCTGGCCGTCGCGCCACGCGCGCCCGAGCGTGTCGGAGACGATGACCCCGATGTGGGCGCCGGTCTGAGCGTGCAGGCCCTCGGCGAGGCGCCGGGCGGAGGCATCCGGGTCCTCCGGCAGCAGCAGGATGAGCCCCGGCGGCGTGTTGCTCGCGTCGACGCCGGCCGCCGCCGCGACGATGCCGAGCCGGCTCTCGACGATCCGCACCGTGCCGGATGCGTCCTCGGCGACGATGCGCACGCTCTCGCGGTCGATCGCGGCGCTCCGCTGCGCTTCCGGCAGGTAGCGGCCCTCGGCCTTCGAGACGATCTTCGAGGTCACCACGAGGATGTCGCCGTCGCGCAGCTGACCGGCAGAGGCCTGCGCGATGAGGGCGACGAGGTCGTCGCCGGGGACGACCTCGGGGATGCCGGAAAGAGCCCAGATTTCCAGTGCCGCCGGTGCCATGCGCTCCCTTTCCCGCTTCTCACAGGCTATGCCTGAATCCACCGACACCAACCGGTCGTTGAGCGACGGAATCCGCAGGATTCCGGAGACGAAACGCCCGTGGCCAGCGCTGGTGTGCTGCATCTGAGAGGCTTACGACGTTTCGACCCGGCCCTGCGGGCCTCGCTCAACGGCCGGGGGTGACGCCTCATCGGCCGACGTGGGCTCCGAGGCCCCGCCGTCGCGCGGCGCGGCACAGCGCCGTCTGCGTAGGCTGAGCCGGGGAACGGAGGCACCATGACGGGCGGTCCGCGCATCGTCCTGCTGGCGGGAGGCGTCGGCGGGTCGACCTTCGCCGTGGGGCTGCGCGACGAGGTGGCGGCCCGCGGCGGCGAGCTGACGGTGATCTGCAACACGGGTGACGACCTGTGGCTCTCCGGCGTGCGCATCCAGCCCGACGTCGACTCGATGCTCTACGCGCTCGCCGGCGTCAAGGACCGGGCGAAGGGGTGGGGCCGCGCGGGCGACTCGGGGCGGGTCTCCGCCGAACTGCGGGCCTGGGGGGTCGGCTGGGAGTGGTTCGAGCTCGGCGACCTCGATCTCGGCGCGCACCTCGCGCGCACCTCCTGGCTGCGGGAGGGCGCGACCCCGACCGAAGCCCTGGCGCGGCTGCGGGCGCGCTGGGACCTCGGTGCGACGCTGCTGCCGATGACGGATGCCGAGGTCGACACCCAGGTCGTCATCGATGGCCATCGAATGCACTTTCAGGAATGGTGGACCCGGCACCGCGCGCGCCTCGAGCCCGAGCGGTTCGAGAGCCCCGGCATCGCCGACGCCGAGCCCGCCCCTGGCGTGATCGAGGCGATCGCCGCCGCGGATGCGGTGCTCGTGGCGCCGTCGAACCCGATCGTCTCGATCGGGCCGGTGCTCGCCGTCCCGGGCATCCGTCACGCCCTCGCTGCCGCGCCCGGACGCGTCGTCGGAGTGTCGCCGATCATCGGCGGCGCGCCCGTGCGCGGCATGGCCGATGTCTGCCTGCGCGTCGCCGGTGTCGACTGCACGGCTTCCGGAGTTGCGGAGTTCTACGGTGCGCGCCGGAACGGCGGCGTGCTCGACGCATGGCTGATCGCCGAGGAGGATGCCGCGGAGGCACCGGCCGTCGAGGCATCCGGCATGCTGGCGCACGTCGAGCCGCTGTGGATGACCGACCCCGAGCGCACCCGGGCCCTCGCCGTCGCCGTCCTCGCCGCCGCGGGTCTCGCCTGAGGGTGACGGCCGAGGCGCAGAGGGGAGAGCACGCGGCATCCGGCGTGTCCGAATCGTGACCGCAAGCGTAACGGCCGCGACACACTCGGTAATTGCAGAAAAACGTTCGCGGGTGACAGTAGCGGAAAGCCCGAAGCAAGGGGGATCGACATGGTCACGGTGCGCGCGGCGATCACGCAGACGACGTGGACCGGCGACAAGGAGTCCATGCTCGATCGGCACGAGAAGTTCGCTCGGGATGCCGCGGCGCAGGGCGCCCAGGTGATCTGCTTCCAGGAGCTGTTCTACGGCCCGTACTTCGGCATCACCCAGGACAAGAAGTACTACCGCTACGCCGAGCCGGTCGACGGCCCCGTCGTCACGCGCTTCGCGGCGCTCGCGAAAGAGCTGGGCACCGTGATGATCCTGCCGATCTACGAAGAGGCGCAGACCGGTGTCTACTACAACACGAGCGTGTTGGTGGATGCCGACGGCACGACCCTCGGCACATACCGCAAACACCACATCCCGCACGTCGACCGCTTCTGGGAGAAGTTCTACTTCCGCCCGGGAAACCTCGGCTACCCGGTTTTCGACACGGCCGTCGGACGCATCGGAATGTACATCTGCTACGACCGGCACTTCCCCGAGGGATGGCGGATGCTGGGCCTGAACGATGCGCACATGGTGTTCAACCCGAACGCGACCAAGCCCGGCCTGAGCAACCGGCTGTGGGAGATCGAGGGGCCCGCGGCGGCCGTCGCGAACGGCTACTTCGTGCTGCAGCCCAACCGCGTCGGCCGCGAGGACAACGAATACGGCGAGTTGGCGGTGGACTTCTACGGTACGAGTCAGGTGATCGACCCACGTGGCAACGTCGTCGGCGAACGAGGCTCCGGTGAGCACGAGGAGCTGCTCGTGCGAGACCTCGAGCTCGGCATGGTGCGCGAGATGCGCGACGACTGGCAGTTCTACCGGGATCGCCGCCTGGACAGCTACGGCGAGATCGCGGAGGCCTGACATGACTACGACGCTCATCACCGCAGGGACGGTCGTCAATGCGACCGGAACGGGGGATGCCGACGTGCTCATCGACGGTGAGAAGATCGTCGCCGTGCTCGAGCCGGGGTCGACCCTGCTGGGTCATGACCTGAAGGCATCCGTCGATGTCGTCGTGGATGCCGCGGGGAAGTACGTCATCCCCGGCGGCATCGACGCGCACACGCATATGGAGATGCCCTTCGGCGGCACGTTCGCCAGCGACACCTTCGAGACCGGCACGCGGGCCGCCGCGATCGGCGGGACCACGAGCATCGTCGACTTCGTCGTGCAGTACCCCGATCAGAACATCCTGGACAACCCCGACACCGGCGAGCTGTACACGCTCGATGACCTCAATGTCATCTCCTACGAGGACACCGAGGGCGCGATGCTGCAGGACGCCATCTGGGCCGATACCGAGCGCCTCGCGGACGACCCCGCGTACGCCGACGCCGCGGTGCGCTTCCTCAAGGCGATCATCAAGGGCTGGGTGTACGCCCGCGACAACGTCGAGGACGCCGCCGCCACCGTGTGGGACATCGCCTCGACCGCGGAGCTCGCCTACCCCGTCGGCCCGGTGCACCAGCTGTGGCAGCTCAACGAGGTCAACAAGCTCATCTGGACCGATGCGCCGATCGGCGAGATCGAGGAGTCGGCGTGGGACAAGACCGTCGAGGGGGCTCTTGCCGCCGTCAACCAGGACGGCCTGAACCTCATCACGGAAGAGCCCCCGGCATCCGCCCACACGAACGACTACATCGAGCAGGCCATCGCGGAGCTCGAGGACGAGGGCGTCGAGGTAGAGGGCACGTACACTCCCATCGAGGTCACTCTCGCCGAGGGCGGCCAGTAGGACCCGCCAGGTGGTGGTCGTTGAGCGAGCGTCGGTCGCCGGTCGCCCCGCGAGGAGCGCCGGTCGCCCCGCGAGGAGCGCAGCGACGAGACGAAACGCAGACGAGACGAAACGCAGACGAGACGAGACGCAGACGAGACGAGACGAGACGAAACGCACCGTCGTACGACGTCGGCACGTTTCGACTCGCTTCGCTCGCTCAACGACCGTCACCGGCACCATCCGCTTCACCCACAGAGGAGACGAGCATGAGCAGCCCCACCGTCACGGGAACCATCAGCGCGAACGGCGGATCGCCCGAGCTCGACGAGCTCACCCGCACGCTCGACCGCGCACACGTCTTCCACTCGTGGTCGGCGCAGGGCGCGCCCTCGCCGTTCGTCATCGCGGGCGGGCGCGGCACGCGCGTCTGGGATCACTCCGGCCGCGCCTGGCTCGACTTCTCCAGTCAGCTCGTCAACGTCAACATCGGCCACCAGCATCCCGCCGTCGTCGCGGCGATCACCGAGCAGGCCGAGCTGCTGACGACGGTCGCCCCCTCGACGGCGAACCTCGCCCGCGGGCGCGCGGCGGAGCTGATCGCCCAGCTCGCACCGGACGGCTTCGAGAAGGTCTTCTTCACCAACGGCGGCGCTGACGCGAACGAGAACGCGATGCGCCTCGCGCGCCTGCACACGGGCCGCGACAAGATCCTCTCGCACTACCGCTCCTACCACGGCAACACGGGGGCGGCGATCGTCGCGACCGGCGACTGGCGGCGGATGCCGAACGAGTACGCCCGCGGCCACGTGCACTTCTTCGGGCCGTTCCCGTACCGCAGCGAGTTCTGGTCGACCACACCCGAACAGGAGTGCGAGCGCGCCCTGCACCACCTGCGCCGCGTCATCGAGGCCGAGGGCCCCGGGACGATCGCGGGCATCCTGCTGGAGTCGATCCCGGGCACGGCGGGCGTCATCGTGCCCCCCGACGGATATCTCTCGGGCGTGCGTGCGCTCGCCGACGAGTTCGGCATCGTGCTGATCCTGGACGAGGTCATGGCGGGCTTCGGGCGCACCGGCGCGTGGTTCGCGTTCGAGCGCCACGGGGTCGTGCCCGACCTCATCACCTTCGCGAAGGGCGTGAACTCCGGCTACATCCCGATGGGCGGGGTGATCATCTCCGACGAGATCGCCGCGGGGTTCACCGAGCGCGTCTTCCCCGGCGGGCTGACGTATTCGGGGCATCCTCTCGCTGCGGCATCCGTCGTCGCGACGATCCAGGCCATGCGGGACGAGGGCGTCGTCGAGAACGCGCGCCAGGTCGGCGCCGATGCGATCGGCCCGGCGCTGAAGGCGCTTGCCGAGCGCCACGACGTCATCGGAGAGGTGCGCGGCGAGGGCGTCTTCTGGGCGCTCGACCTCGTCGCCGACCGCGCGACGAAGCAGCCGCTGCCGGCCGCGTCGATGGGCGCGCTGAAGGCGGCGCTGCTGGAGCGGGGCCTGTTGCCGTTCGTCTCCGACAACCGCATCCATGTCGTGCCGCCGTGCGTCGTCACCGCCGACGAGGTCGCCGAGGCGATCGCGATCTACGACGACGCGCTGGCGACGGCGCTCTGAGCCGGAACGCTGCCGTGGCATCCGCTCTCGTGGGCGATGAGCCCTGCGTCGATCTCGAGGCCGAGGCGGTCGCCCTGCTGGGGGCGACCGGCGACGAGCTGCGCGCTCTCATGGCGCGAGCGGCTGCCGTGCGCGATGCGGGGCTGGCCGCCGTGGGCCGCGCGGCGACGGTCACCTACTCACGCAAGGTCTTCCTGCCGCTGACGACGCTGTGCCGCGACCGCTGCCACTACTGCGCCTTCGTCGACACCCCCGCGCAGCTGCGGCGCGCGCAGGCCCCGCTGTACCTCGACGACGCGCAGATCCTCCGCCTGGCCCGCGCGGGCAGGGCGCTCGGCTGCAAAGAGGCGCTGCTGACCCTCGGCGACCGCCCCGAGGAGCGCTGGCCCGAGGCGCGGGCGTGGCTCGACGAGCACGGGTTCGCCTCGACGATCCACTACGTCGCGCACGCGGCGCGCCTGGTCACCGACGCGGGGCTGCTCGCGCACGCGAACCCGGGTGTCATGACGCCCGACGAGCTCGCGCTGCTGCGCGAGGCCGCCCCGTCGATGGGGATGATGCTCGAGACGACTTCGCGAGCGCTGTTCACCGAGCCCGGCGGCGCGCACTACGGCTCGCCGGACAAGGACCCCGACCTCCGGCTGCGGGTGATCGAGGATGCCGGGCGCGCCCGCATCCCCTTCACGACCGGCATCCTCGTCGGCATCGGCGAGACCCTGGCCGACCGGGCACGGTCGCTGTTCGCGCTGCGCGAGCTACACCGCCGGCACGGGCACGTGCAGGAGGTCATCGTGCAGAACTTCCGCGCCAAGCCCCGCACCGCGATGGGCGCAGCGCCCGACGCGGATCGCGACGAGTACCTCGCCGCGATCGCCGTCGCGCGACTCGTGCTGGGGCCCGCGATGCGCATCCAGGCTCCGCCGAACCTGTCCGGCCCCGAGGAGCTGGCACTGCTGCTGGCGGCGGGCGTCGACGACTGGGGCGGCGTCTCGCCGCTGACCGCCGACCACGTGAACCCCGAACGGCCCTGGCCGCACCTCGACGACCTCGCCGCGCACACCGCGTCCGCGGGCTTCGCGCTGCGCGAGCGCCTGACCGCGCACCCGGAGTTCGTGCGGGATGCCGAGGAATGGATCGCGCCGGGGCTGCGCGAGCCCGTGCGCGCGCTCGCCGACCCGCGGACGGGGCTGGCGTCGGCGGGGGACTCGGCTGGTGCGGGCGATTCGGATGCTTCGGGCGATTCGGGCGATTCGGGCGTTTCGTCTCGCTTCGCTCGCGGGGCGACCGATGACGCGCCCCGGATCGCCACCTCACCGGTCGTTGAGCGAGCGCCGCAGGCGCGAGACGAAACGCCCGGTGCGGATCGGCAGGCATCCGCACCCGCATCGCTGCGCGCGCTCATCGACCGCGCCGCGACGGCGCCGCGCGAGCTCGCGCCCGACGAATGGGAGCGGCTGCTGCGGGCCACCGGCGACGACCTGCGCGCGCTCGTGCGCACCGCCGACGAGGTGCGCCGGTTCACGGTGGGGGAGACGGTGGGTCTCGTCGTCAACCGCAACCTCACGACGAGCGCGCTCAGCCGCACGCCCGGCCCGTCGGCCATGACCCTCGCCGACGCTGCCGCGATCGCGGCCGACGCCGCCGAGCTCGGGGCGACCGAGCTGTGCGCGCAGGGCCGGATCGCCGTCGACGAAGACCCCGGGCTGTACCTCGAGCTGGTGCACGCCGTGCGCCGGGCGGCGCCCTCGCTGCACCTGCACGCGTGGCGTCCGCAGGATGTCGCCGACCTGTGCGACCGGGGCGGGATCGCCCTCGCGGAGGCGCTCGGCATGCTGCGGGATGCCGGGGTCGGCACGATCCCCGGGACGGGCGTCAAGGTCCTCGACGACGACGTGCGCCGCCGCATCGCCCCCGGCGACCTCGAGATCGACCGCTGGATCGAGATCGTGACGGCAGCCCACCGCGCGGGCCTGCGCTCGACCTCGGTGCTGTTCTACGGCCATGTCGAGACGGCGGCCCAGCGCGTCGCGCACCTGCTGCGGCTGCGGACGACGGACTACGGCACGCCGGCGACGGCTCTGGCGCGTGCGACCCCCGCGGCATCCGTAACCTCGACGTCACCCGAGGCCGTGGCATGAGGGGGCACATCGAGGTCCTGATCGTCGGCGCCGGGTTCGCGGGTCTCGCCGCCGCGATCGAGCTGCGCGAGGCGGGGCACGAGGTCGCGATCATCGAGCGCGCGAGCCGCGTCGGCGGCACATGGCGCGACAACGTCTACCCCGGCGTCGCGTGCGACGTGCCCGCGCACGTCTACAGCCTGCGTCGGCATCCGCACCCCGGATGGTCGCAGGAGTACGCCCCCGGGGCGGAGATCCAGGACTACCTCGAACGCGTCGTCCAGGCCGAGGATCTCGCCCCGCTCATCCGCTTCAGCAGCGCGCTGACGAGGGCTGCCTGGGACGGCCAGCGGTGGCGGCTCGAGCTCTCCGGCGCGGGACCTGTCTCGGCCGACGCGCTTGTGCTCGCGGCGGGCCGGCTCACCGAGCCGCGCATCCCCGAGATTCCGGGCCTGGCATCCTTCCCCGGCCAGGTCTGCCATAGTGCGCGGTGGGACCGGTCGCTGGAGATCTCCGGCCGCCGCATCGCCGTCGTCGGGACGGGTGCGAGCGCGATCCAGCTCGTGCCCGAGCTCGTCCGCCGGGGCGCCCGGGTGACGCTCTTCCAGCGGTCGCCCGCGTGGATCCTTCCCCGCGGGGGCCGGGCGTACTCGCCCGCCGAACGGACCGCCTTCGCCGCCGACCCTGAGCTGCTGGCCGGACTGCGCGCGCGGCTGACCGCGGGCGACGACGAGCGGTTCGCGTCCCGCGCAGGCGAGGGCGAGCCCGCCGCCCGCGCCGTCGCCGCGGCCCGCGCGCATCTCGCTACGCAGGTGCCGGATCACCGCCTGCGCGCGGCGCTGACCCCGGACTCCCCCTTCGGATGCAAGCGGGTGCTGCTCTCCGATGAGTTCTACCCCGCCGTGGCATCCGACGCCGTCATGCTCGAGCCCTCGGCGCTCGCGCGGGTGCACGGCCGCGACCTGGTCGCAGCCTCCGGCGCCCGCCACGGGAGCATCGACGCGCTCGTGCTCGCGACCGGGTTCGAGACCGCCCAGCAGCCCTATGCCGCGCTCGTTGAGGGCGAGAGCGGGCGCTCGCTCGCGCAGCACTGGGCGCGCGGTATGACGGCGGCGGCCGCGACCGTCGTCGCGGGCTTTCCGAACCTCTTCGTGCTCGGCGGGCCGCACGCGGCCCTGCCGCACACCTCCTCCCTGTTCGTGCTCGAAGCGCAGGCAGCCTTCGTGCGCGAAGCGCTCGCGAGGCGAGGCGGCGCCGGCTCCGGAGCCGGCGCGTTGCGGGTCGACCCCGCCGCCGAGGCGGCCGAGACCGCGTGGATCGAACAGCGCACCGCGGGCCGGTCGTGGACGGGCGGATGCCGCAGCTGGTACCTCGACGATCGCTCCGGCCGCGTGACGGTGATGTGGCCGGACACGGTGGGGGAGTTCGAGCGGATGATGGCGGGCGCCGCAGACCGGGTCTTCGCGCCCGCCGCGGTGGCGGAGGGGGCGACATGAAGATCAGGTACGGGTACAAGGCATCCGCCGAGCAGTTCGGACCGGCCGAGCTGCTGGAGTTCGGCGTCGCCACCGAGCGCGCAGGGCTCGACTCGGTGTTCGTCTCCGACCACTTCCAGCCGTGGATGCACGAGGGCGGGCACTCGCCCTCGTCGCTGCCGTGGCTCGGCGCGCTCGGCGCGCGCACGTCGCGCATCGTCATCGGCACCTCGGTGCTCACCCCGACGTTCCGCTACCACCCGGCGGTGGTCGCACAGGCGGTCGCGACGCTCGGCGTGCTCTCCCCGGGCCGCGTCATCCTCGGCGTCGGCACGGGCGAGGCGCTCAACGAGGTGACCCTCGGCCTCGCGTGGCCCGACCCGCCCGAGCGGTTCCAGCGGCTCAAGGAGTCGATCGAGGTCATGCGCGCGCTGTGGACGCGCGACCGCGTCACCTTCGAGGGGACGTTCACGAGACTCGCGGATGCCACGGTGTACGACCGGCCCGCGACCCCCGTGCCGATCTACCTCGGCGCGTCCGGGCCCGCTGTCGCCCGGCTCGCCGGCCGCGTCGGCGACGGTTTCATCACGACGAGCGGCAAGGACCCGGCGCTGTACACCGAGACGCTGCTGCCGGCGGTCGCGGCCGGGGAGAGCGCGGCCGGGCGCGGGCCGATCGAGCGGATGATCGAGGTCAAAGTCTCCTACCACCCCGACCCGCAGGTCGCGCTCGAGCGCACGCGGTTCTGGGCGCCGCTCGCGCTGTCGGCGGAGGAGAAGACCGGCATCCACGACCCGATCGAGATGCAGCATCGCGCCGCCGAGCTGCCGATCGAGCGGGTCGCGTCGCGGTTCATCGTCTCCAGCGACCCCGACGAGCATGCAGAGCGCATCGCCGAGTATGTCGAGATGGGCTTCGACCACCTCGTCTTCCACGACCCGGGCGACGACCAGCTCGACTTCCTCGCGCGCTACGAGCGCGACATCCTGCCCCGCCTGCGGGAGAGGTTCCCGTGATGGATGCCGTCGGCGCGCGGCCGGACTCCTGCGGTGGAGCCGCATCGGTCGTCGGTGCCGCAGCCGACGGCCCTGGGGCGCCGGAAAAGCCGTCGGTGTCTGGCGGTTGGGTCGTGCTCATCCCGGTCAAGCCGACGCGCGAGGGAAAGACGCGGTTCGGGATGCCGGAAGAGCGCCGCTCGCGCCTCGCGGCGGCGATCGCCCTCGACACGATCGACGCCGTCGTCGCGGCCGAGGGCGTGCACCGGGTCGTCGTCGTGACCGCCGACGATGACCTCGTCGCGGCGCTCCCGCCGCGGGTCGAGGTCATCCGCGAGCATCGCGCGCACGGGATCGATCACGCGCTCGCCGCCGCTGCGCGGGCCGTCGGGCCGGATGTTCCGCGCGCGGCGCTGCCCGGCGACCTGGCGACCCTGCACCCCGAGGAGCTGACGGCGGCGCTTCGTGAGGCGGCATGTTCGTCCCGCGCCGTCGTCCCGGATGCCGTGGGCACCGGCACGACGCTGCTGACCGCCGCCGCGGGGGTGTCGTGGCGATCGGCTTACGGCCCGGGATCTTTCGCGCGCCACGTCGCGCTCGGATGCCGGCCTCTGCTACTGCCTTCAGACTCGGGCCTGCGTCGCGACCTCGACACCGCCGCGCAGCTGGCGGAGGTGGCTGGGCTGGCGGAGGTGGCTGGACTGTCGGACTCGCCCGCGCTGACAGAGGCATCCGCCGGCCTCGGCCCCCGTACCGCCGCTGCCCTGCGCGGTGATCGTGCCCCTGCGCCCTGACCCCGTGTCGTGTCCCCCTCGTGTCCCCCTCGTGTCCCCCTCGTGTCCAAGGCGTCCGGGTGGCAGTTGTGGCCGGGTGCCGGAGTGTGAGGCGGCCTCAACTGCCACCTCTTCGCCGCGAAGGTGCCCAGCGTCGCCCGCTCGAGCATTGGTGTGGCAGTTGTGCCCGGATGCCGGGTGCGCCGCGGCCACGACTGTCATCTATGTTCCGGGGGCGTCTCATCTCGCACTCGACCCCGCCTGAGAGGATGGCGGGGTGACTGCCCCCGACATCCGCCTCGTCGCCGCCGACATGGACGGGACGCTCCTGGCCCCCGACGGCTCGATCCCCGCGGGCCTGTGGCCACTCCTCGCCCGTCTGCGCACGCGGGGCATCGCCTTCGCCCCGGCCAGCGGGCGGCAGCTCGCGACGCTGCAGTCGATGTTCGCGGGCGCAGGCGGCGACCTCGACTACATCGCCGAGAACGGCGCGTACGTCGTGCGCGGCGACGTCGAGGTGAGCTCGGATGCCTTGGCGCCCGGCGTCGTGGCATCCGTCATCTCGCGGACGCGGGAGCTCGTGGCATCCGGCGTCCTGCGCGCGGGGCTCGTCATCTGCGGCAAGCGCTCGGCCTACATCGAGGACACCGACCCCGGGTTCGTCGCGGAGGCCGGTCGGTACTACGCGAAGCTCGAGGTCGTGGACGACCTGCACGCGGTGTCGGATCAGATCCTCAAGCTCGCGATCTTCGACGTCGACGGCGCGGAGCAGCATACCGCGCCGGCTTTCGCGGATGTGCGCGAGACCCATCAGGTCGTCGTCTCGGGCCGGCACTGGGTCGACATCATGAACCCGACCGTCAACAAGGGCGTTGCGCTCCGCAACCTCCAGGATGCCCTCGGCGTCACCCGGGCGCAGACCGTCGCCTTCGGCGACTACCTCAACGATGTCGAGCTGCTCGGCGCCGCGGACTGGTCGTACGCGATGGCCGGCGCCCACCCCGACGTGGCGGCGGTCGCGCGCTTCCGCGCACCGTCGAACGCCGAGGCCGGGGTGGTCACCGTCATCGAACGGCTGCTCGACGGCGGGCTGCCGGGCTGATGCCCGAGCGGGGCTCTCGCCGCGTACAGCGACGCGCCTCGGGCTCCATGACAGCGCGGCAGCCGCACACAACGCCGGAGGCGGCCCCTCGTGCGGCCGCCTCCGGCGTTGTGGAGAGCGCGGGTCACTCGCTCTCGGTGCCCTCCTCGACGTAGCTCAGGTCGTTGTAGCTCTCGACGGTGTACTCGCCGTCCTGGTAGTGGATCGTCGTCACCGCTGCATTGCTGATGCCGCCCGCGGGGATCTCGTAGTCCGGCACGAGAGTGTCGATCAGAGCGGTGATGCTCAGGCCGTGCGAGACGATCAGCACGTTGCCGTTGCCCTTCTCGACCTCGTTCTCGACGATCTCGTTGATTCCTTCGCTCAGGCGCGCGGTGATGGTCGCGTAGTCTTCGGCGGGCCAGTTCTCCTCCGCCTCGGGGTTCTCGGCGTCGAGCTGTGCGACGGAGTCCGCGAACGTCTCCGGGTCGGTGGTGGCGAGGAACTCCTCCAGCGTGATGCCCTGGAGGTCCGCGATCGCCTGCCACATCGTCTCGTTGAGCTCGCCCTCCCAGGTGCCGAAGTTGAACTCGCGCAGGCGCGCGTCGGTGGTCAGCTCGACGTCGGATGCTTCGTTCTCGTCGAGGATGATCTTGGCGGTCTGGACGGCGCGGCCGCTGTCGCTGCTGTAAGCACCCTGGAACTCCACGTCGGCGAGGCCGCGACCGGCCGCTTCGACGACCTCCTCGCCCTCGGGGGTGAGCGGGGCATCCGCCCAGCCCTGGACGCGGTCGGTCGTGTTCAGCATCGTGCGGCCGTGGCGGACCACGTAGAGGGTGACCTCGTCGGTCGTGGCCTCGGCGGAGGCGGAGGAATCCGTCGAGCCGGATCCCTGCGCACAGCCCGTGAGCGCGGCCATCGCCAGGACGGCGGCGGCGGTGAGGGTGAGGGCTTTCTTCATGGGGTGGGGACCTTTCGTTCGTCCTTGATGGGGCAGAGGCACAGCGCACGACATCAGCCTTCGCCGGACATGGCGAAGGCGGGTGGGCGTCGAGCGGTCCGAAAAGTCACGGCTGTGTGACTTTGTGACCGGCCTACAACGCGAGTACGCGACAACCTCACCCGATCTTATGCATATCTCCTGATGTTCGTGAGAAGAGGGGTATCTCGGCGGCGTAGCGTGGAGGCATGGTCAGCATCCCCACCATCACTCTCAACGACGGCGCCGCTTTCCCCGAAATCGGGTTCGGCACCTACAACCTGCGCGGCCCGGAGGGGACGGATGCCATCGTCTCCGCGCTCCAGGCCGGCTACCGGCTCCTCGACTCCGCCGTCAACTATGAGAACGAGACCGAGGTCGGCGATGCCGTGCGGCGCAGCGGCATCCGCGACCAGCTCGTCGTCACGACGAAGGTCCCGGGCCGCGACCACGGCTACGACGAGACCATCCGCAGCGCCCACGGGTCGCTCGAGCGGCTCGGCCTCGACCGGATCGACCTGTACCTCATCCACTGGCCGAACCCGAGGGTCGACCGCTACGTCGACACGTTCCGCGCGATGATCGCGCTGCAGGGCGAGGGCACGGTCACCTCGGTCGGCGTCTCGAACTTCACCGAGGCGATGCTCACGCGTCTGATCGACGAGACCGGCGTTGTCCCCGTCGTCAACCAGGTCGAGCTGCACCCGTACTTCCCGCAGACCACGCTGCGGGCGTTCCATGCCGCGCACGGCATACGAACCGAGAGCTGGAGTCCGCTCGCTCGTCGTAGCGAGCTGCTGAGCGAGCCGGTCATCGCAGGCGTCGCCGCCGCGCACGGCGTGACGCCGACGCAGGCGGTGCTGCGCTGGCACACGCAGCTCGGATCGACGCCGATTCCGAAGTCGGCCACCCCGTCTCGGCAGATCGAGAACGCCGATGTGTTCGGGTTCACCCTGACGGATGCCGAGGTCGCAGCCATCAGCGGGCTCGAGCGCGGCCGCCTGTGGGGCGGCGACCCCGACGCCCACGAGGAGATGTAGGGAGAGGCCTCGCCAAAACTCCTCCGATTCGCGTGCGAATCTCGCAGAACGCGCGGGTTCGGGGCCTCGCACCAGCGGATCGAAGGAGTTCGGTACGGCTCAGACAAGGTCCCCGGGCGCCCTCGGCGCGGCGGCTCACAGGCGGGGCGTCAGAGTTGCGCGCCGTCGTCCCAGGGGTCGTGCAGCCCGGGATTGCGGCCGCGCCATGACTCGTAGGCGATGAGCCAGCCGATCGAGACGATCACCGCGATGAAGACGCCGAGCCACGCACTCCCCAGGATCAGTCCGAAGATGACGCCGAGAACGAGCAGCACGATCGTGCCGAAGAGCCACCCCCGGCGGCCGCGCGGCCAACCGGTGTTGTCTGTTTCGGGGTTGGTCATGACTTCAGCGTATGTGAGCGGCGCCGGTCACCGCCCGCGATGGTCCGCCGGTGCCAGGCGCGGCCCGCGCCGCGGCTCGACCGCGCCGCTGAGCCCGATGAGGCGGATCACCCGCTGACGGTGCCCGCGCCAGGGCTCGAGCAGTTCGAGCATGCCGTCGTCGTCGACGCGGGCACCGGTGAGCGCGTAGCCGACCTGGTGGGCGAGGTGGTAATCGCCGACGCTGACGGCATCCGCATCGCCGCACGCGCGCATGCGGGTCTCGGCGCTCGTCCACGCTCCCACGCCGGGCAGGCTCGTGAAGACGCGGTCGCGTTCAGCGGGGGTGGACGCCTCGACGGCCGCCCGCTCGATCGACGCGCGGCGGCGGGATGCCGAGGTGACGGTGCGCGCCTGCGGTGGTTCGAGGCCCGCGCGGTGCCAGGTCCAGCTCGGGACGAGGTGCCAGTCGGCGGGCGGCGCGAACATCGGCCGCGGGGTCGGGCCGGGTGCGCGCTCGCCGCACCGGGTGAGGATCATCCGCCACGCCCCGAACGCCTGGAGCCCGGTGATCTTCTGCTCGAAGATCGCGCTCGCGAGGGCGTCGAAGACGAGATCGGTGGCCCCGAGGCGGAGGTCCGGGTGGCGGCGGTGCGCCTCGGCGATGAGCGGGTGGAGGCTGGGATCGAAGCCGGCCGGGTCGTCGCCCGCGCCGCATAGGCGGGGGAGCTGCGTGAGCGCCCACTCGGCGCCCGGCCCCCACGCGGCGGCGCGGACGCGGGTGCGCTCGCAGCGGATCGCGACTGTTGCGATGCCCGCAGGCGTGCGGCTCGCGCGCCAGATCACGCCCTCGTGCGTCGTCTGGGCGGGGTCATGCGCACCGCGCTGCTGGAACGTGATCGCGTGTTGCGCGTCGATCGGCGCGCGTGGTCGGTACTCCGTCTCGATCGGCCGCTCGGGGTTCGGTCGCGGGTCGCGGGTCTCGAGGGGGCGGGCGGCGGCGACATGCGGGTGGCGAACTGCGGCGTGCGGCTCGCGAGTGGCTGGGGTCGCTGTCCCCGGCATCCATCGCCCCGCGCTCGCCATGCCGCCACCCTACGCGAGGGCGCGGACACGGCGTGCGCCGGGCAGGCGGCCGCCCGTCAGAACCGGTCGGGCGAGGGGGTGCCGTGGCCGAAGCGGATGACGACGTCGGCGTGGCGGTCGAAACGGTAGCCGATGCCGCGCACCGTGCGCACGATGTCCTCGTAGCGGCCGAGCTTCGAGCGCAGGCGACGCACGTGCACGTCGATCGTGCGCTCTCCGGGAACTTCGTCGTCGTCGGCGTGGCTCCACAGCGACGAGACGAGCTCGGTGCGCTCGATCGTGCGGCCCTCGCGCAGGACGAGGTATTGCAGCAGCTCGAACTCCTTGAAGGTGAGTGCGGCGGTCTCGCCGTCGATGTGCACCCGCCGTCGCGAGATGTCGATCGTCACCCCGCCGGGGATGTGATCCTCGTCGGGCTCGTCGGCCTTCGTGCGCGCGACCGCGCTGGGCTCGTGCAGGGCGAGGCGCACGACGTCGACGTCGCGACCGCCGGCATGCGTCGGAGCGAGGGCGACGGTCGCGTAGGTCTCGGCGTTCGGTGCGAGCTCGGCGAGGGTCTGGCGCAGCGCCGAGACGAGCGTGGAGAGCGAAACGCCGTCGGCGGCGGCCTTCACCTCGTCGAGGCCGACGTACAGGGCGAAGCCGCGAGGTGAGGTGCCGACGGGGATGCTCCCGGTGGTCGGCGCCGCGGGCGAAGCAGGGGCGAGCGGACGGTCTTCGACGGCGTGCAGGTGGCGGTGCTGGGCAGGGTGGAGGGCGGGGCGGGCGAGAAGAGCGGTGGTCGACATGAGGAGGTCCTTTGGGCGGAACCCGCGCGGATGGCCTGGAGCGGGTTCGAACGGCGGTGGTGGAGTGCGGTGCGGCCGGGACTCGGCCTGGATGAGAGGCATCCGTCACCCGCATCGCGTGCGGGAATGTCCGGAGACTCGGGGGTCACAGCGCTCCGCATTCAGAAGCGGAGCCGCGACCCGGCAGGGGCTGATCGTCTCAGCGGCACATTCGGCAACACATGACAACGCGCGGCATCACGGTGCCGGCGGTTCCGTTCGCCTCCAGGGCGGACAGAGTGCGTGCGTCGTCAGTCATGAGCCCGATTATGACGAACCGCGTCGCCGTGTGTCAAACGGTCTGCTCGCCCGCCGCGCGAAACATGACGGAATGTGACGGATTGCGGGTCGGCCGGCGCCGGCGGGAGAATCGTCGGATGCCGTCTCCTCCTGCCTCGCGCAGGAACTCCTCCACTCCGGGCACGAAAGCCTCCGACGGGGCTGGTTCCGCACCCGATCCGGCCGAATCGGAGGAGTTCGCCGCCTCGCCCCGCCGCATCCGCATCGTCGGCGCCTCGGGCTCGGGCAAGTCCCACCTTGCGACTCGAGTGTCCGACCGCACCGGCTTGCCCCGGCTCGACCTCGACGCCGTGTTCTGGGACGCGGGCTGGACCCACCGCGACCTCGGTGAGGCGCTCGGGATCGTGCGAGAGTTCCTCGCCGAGCACCCCGACGGTTGGGTCGCCGACGGCAACTGGAACACGCGCCTGGGGGGACTGATGAGTCCAGGAACCCCGGGCGGGGCAGACGTCGTGGTCTGGATCGATCACCCGCGGCGGGTCGTGATGCGCCGCGTCATCGTGCGGACGCTGCGCCGCGGCATCCTGCGCGAAGAGCTCTGGCACGGCAACCGCGAGCGGATCTCGTCGTGGCTGCGCTGGGACCCGCGTGAGAACATCGTCCGCTGGGCCTGGACGAGCTACCCGTCCGTGCGCGAACGGCTGAGCGCGCGCATCGCGGCCGGCGAGCCGATCGTGCGCCTGCGCGGACAGCGCGAGGTCGACGCGTGGCTCGCGGGGCTGCCTCCGCGTGCCCCCTGACAGGCGTAGGTTGGACGGGTGACCGAGTTGCGCTTCGCGAACGAGAGGGATGCCTCGCGCTACACGCTCCACAGGGGTGAAGACCTCATCAGCGTGCTCGACTATCGCGACGACGGGCGCACGATCGCCCTCACGCGGGCGTACACGATCCCCACGTTCCGCGGGCACGGGTACGCGGGGGCACTCGTCGCGTGGGTCGTCGCCGAGCTCGAGGAGCGCGGCGACCGCATGGTCAGCCCCGTCTGCTGGTATGTCGCGGACTGGTTCGCGGCGAACCGGGGGCATGAAGACCTGCTCGCACCGCGGCGCGCCAGCTGAGCGCGGCGGTCGTCGCGAGCGTCAGCGGGCGGCGAGCCACCGCCGCAGCTCGTCGGCCGCGGGCTTCGCCGTGCGGATGAGGGTCTCGTGGTGGTGCCCTTTGACGATGAAGGCCTCGGCATCCGGGATCGCCGCGAACACCTCGTCGAACCACTCCTGCGGCACGACGAGGTCGAGCTCGCCGCGGATGAGGAGGGTCGGCGCGGCGATGCGCGGGTACGCGTCTTCTGGCCGATGCGCGAGCATCACGCGCATCTTGCGGCGCAGGTTCGGGCCCGCGCGCAGGTACTCGCGCGTGCCGAGCAGCAGCACCTTGCCGCTTTCGCCGACGAGGTCCAGGCCCAGCCGCCACAACTGCGTGAGGGCGCGTCGGCGTCGGCGGTCGACGGTAGGCGCGACCAGGACGAGTCGGGCGACCGTGGCCGGATGCCGCACGGCCACCTCTGTCACGACTTGAGATCCCATCGAGTGGCCGAGCAGCACCACCGGGCCACGACCCAGGTGCCGCAGGTACTCGGCGACCAGGTCGGCCATGCGCTCGATCGTCGGCGTGCGCTCGGGCTCGGGCGCCTCGCCGTAGCCCGGCAGGTCGAGCGCGACGATGAGCGCGTCTTTTTCGAGGCGCAGGGCCAGGTCGGCGAACACCTTGCGGCCCATGCCGATCCCGTGGACGAGCACGACCGTGACGGATTCCGCGGCATCCCCGCGCCTCTCGGCCACGAGGGCCGCGCCCTGGTGCGTGAACCGCTCGATCTCGCCGTCGTCGGTCGGAACCCCGGTCAGCTCATCGATCGCGCGGTCGACGGCGTCGGCGGCCGCGGTGGAGACCTCGGCTGTGGCCTTCGTCGCGGCCTTCGCGACGCCTTCGGGGTGGGTGTCCTCGTGCGTCATGGTTTCGAGGCTAGACCCTGGGTGCTGCGCGGTTCATAGCGCAAGTGACTCAGGCTCCTGCGAGCAGATCGTGCCAGCGCGCGGTGCCGTCCCGCGAGAGCAGATCAGTGCCCACGACCAGCCAATCGGCGCCCGCATCAGCGGCAGCTTCCGCGACCGCGCGCGTCACGCCGCCATCGACGCCGACTCGGCGCTGGTCGGACCGCGCGCGCAGCGCGGCGATCCGCTTCAGCGCGTCGCGATCGAAGGTGCTCCCGGCAGCGCCGGGAGGGACCGACATGCACAGCACATCGATGTCGTCCGGGACCTCGGAGGGGGACGTTCGTGGTGACAGTGCTACTCCCGCACGCGCTCCGCGCCGCCGGATGCGTTCGACGGCTCGCCGCCAGCCGGGTGCCTCGACGTGCACGATCACGAGTTCGCAGCACTCCGTCCAGGCGTCGACTTCGTGCTCCGGTGCCGCCGTCATCAGGTGGGCTTCGCCGCGCATCCCGGTGAGGGCGCCGATCTCCGCCGCACGGGAAGGGGCGAATCCGCCGGCTGTGGCGAACCGCCCATCAGACATGTCCCAGTGCAGGGTGGACAGGCCGTGATCGGCCAGTCGCCTCGCCTCCGTGAGCTGGCGATCAGCGGGAACCGACCACAGCGAACCAGCGACCTCAGGCCTCATCGCGGGCCAGGATCGCCTCGGCGAGCGGATGGTCGGTCACCAGTTCGGTGATGAGCTTCCCCCGGGCGACAGCTGCAACCGCCTCCGCCTTGGCTGCTCCGCCGGCCACGGCGATCACGCGCGGCACGTTGCGCAACTGCTCGTATGAGATGTTGATGCACCGGGCTTGGAGTTCTGCGTCCACGGGCGTGCCGTCGTTCTTGATGAGGATTCCGGCGATGTCGGCCACGCAGCCGCCCGCCAGTGCCCTCGCGAGCGCGTCGATCGGCAGCACGTCCTTCACTTGCGACTCGGCAGGGTTCCACGATCCGACGGACAGGATGGCGGTCGTCACCGCGGGGAACAGGTCGAGCGCGGCGCGAATCGCGGGGTGCCGGCTCAGCCCGTTCGCCGTTTCGAGATCGTCGACGAACAACGGCGCGAAGATCGGGTAGACGTCGCCTCCGGAGCGGGCCGATGTCTGACGGGCAACCTCGACGGGTGAAGAACTCAAGTCGCCGGCGACGACGCCGGTCAGCTGGACGATCGACACCCGGGGCAGCTGCTGCAGTTGGGCGGTCGTTGCGGTCAGTGTGCGTCCCCATGAGACGCCGAGCACCTCGTCGGCGCGTAGCGTCTCGCTCAGCAGCGACGCGGCGGCCCCGCCGATCTGCAGTCGGACTGCGTCATCATCGCCGTGCGAGCGGACCACGGTGCATCTCTCCAAGCCGAGCGTGTCGCGTAGGCGTGTTGACAGAGCAGCGTCGGGAAGCCCGCGGTCGTTGACCTCGATTGTGACCACGCCCTCGTCGCGCGCTCTCGCCAGCAGGCGCGCGACCTTGAATCGTGAGATGCCGAGGGTTTCGGCGATCTCGATCCGCGACAGATCGTCGAGGTAGTAGGAGCGGGCGACAGTGGCCAGCAGTGCGCGATCATCTCGTGAAGAAATGCTCGTTTGAGCGTTCAGATTACGATTTTGTGACATATGAGATTCCCCCCGCGCGGTCTCGATGGACTCATCTATGCTCAAATATACAACTCGAATGCACATATGAGCACTCGCTGTTGTCTGCGGAACTGCGCAAGCACACAAAGGAGTAAGTATGCGCGCTGACGACGACGTCCTGTCGGTGGCCCGTGTGCGACTGCTCGCCGAGGCCGACGCGGTGCGCGCGGTCGCGGACGCGCTGGACGACGGCTTCGTCCGCACGGCATCCCTCGTCCTGAGCTGCACCGGCAAACTCTTCGTCGGTGGCAGCGGTACCTCGGGTGCCGTCGCGCGTCGCATGGCTCATATTCTCGCGGTCACCGGTACCCCTGCGATCGCGTTCTCACCCATGGACAGTCTGCACGGCGCATCGGGCGCGATCACGGATGCGGACCTCGTGCTGCTGATCTCCAAGGGGGGTGCGTCAGACGAGGTGATCCAGACGGCGCGAGTGGCGCAGCAGCGAGGCGCTCGGGTGATCGCCCTGACCCGCGCCCACGACACCCCTCTGGCGCGCATCGCCCAGCACAGCGTCGTCGTTGACGTCGACCCGCGCGCCGAGCTCGGCGGCGTCATCGCCACCGGGATCACGATGGCACAGGCCGCGTGGGGCGATGCGCTCGCCGAAGTCCTTATGCGTGGCCGTGGGTACACCTGGGCCTCGTTCATATCGACCCATCCCGCCGGCGCGGTGGGGAGGATCGAAGACCTTCCCGAGGATCTGCCGATGCTCGAGATTCCGCCTTTCGACAGCGTGGAGCTGATCCCATGACGGACGTGGTCGCCGGTGTCGACAGCTCGACGCAGTCGTGCACGGTGGAGTTGCGCGATGTCTGCACCGGTGCATTGGTCGCATCGGGCCGAGCGCTGCACCCCGCGACGTTCCCGCCGGTGAGCGAGCAGGAGCCGGACGCCTGGTGGCAGGCCCTTGTCGCCGCGATGCGGGACGCGACCGCACATGTCGATGTCCGAGTCGTCGGTGTCGGTATCGGGGCGCAGTGCCATGGGCTGGTCTGTCTCGACGCGGCTGGGCGCACGCTGCGCCCTGCGAAGCTGTGGAACGACACCACTTCTGCAGAGCAGGCCCGCGCGCTGATCGAGCGATACGGCGCGGCGTGGTGGAGCGAGCAGATCGGTGTCGTGCCGTCCGCCGCGATCACGATCTCCAAGCTCGCGTGGCTGCGCGATAACGACCCCGATGTCCTCGCGCAGGTGTGTCATCTCGCCGTGCCGCACGATTGGCTCACCTTCCGCCTCACCGGCCGGCATGTCTCAGACCGTTCCGACGCATCGGGTACCGGGTACTTCTCGGCGGACACGATGCTCTGGCGCACCGACATCCTCACCGAGGTCATCGGCGCTCGCGAATGGGCGTCGATGCTCCCTGAGGTGCTCCGCCCTGACGCCCGCGCGGGACACGTGACCGCCGAGGCCGCCGCTGCGCTGGGCATCGACAGCGGCGCGATCGTCAGCGCAGGCGGGGGCGATCAGCACCTCGCCGCGCAGGGCATCGGACTGGCTGAAGGTGATATCGCGTACAGTCTCGGCACCTCGGGCGTCGTATTCGCGACGACCGATAGCCCGGTGAAGGACGCCACAGGAGCGGTGGATGGTGTCGCGAACGTGACGGGCGGGTACTTGCCGCTCGTCTGCACGCTCAACGCGACCAAAGTCACCGACACGGTCGCACGCCTGCTCGCCGTCGATCACGCCGAGCTCGGACGCCTCGCTCTCGCCGCCCCCGTGGTGGCGGACCGCCCGATCCTCGCCGCCTACCTCGACGGCGAGCGCTCGCCTCGCTTGCCGCATGCGCAGGGGATGCTCGCAGGACTGACTACGGCTACCAGCCGCGAGCAGTTCGCGCTGGCAGCATTCGAGGGCGTCGCCCTCGGACTCGTGCGCGGCGAACGGCAGTTGCAGGCGCACGGCATCGAGGTCACTGGCCGCACGATCCTGGTCGGCGGCGGAGCGCGTGCCCTGGCCTATCGCCAGATCGTCGCCGACCTCACGCGTCGACCGGTCGTCACGGTCGACGCGCCCGAAGGCACTGCGCGCGGCGCCGCGATCCAGGCGGCGGCCGTCGTGCGGGGTGCCACCGTGGCGGAACTCACGGCGCAGTGGGCACCCGCGGTGACCTCGATGACCGAGCCACAATTCGACCGCAACGACATCTGGCAGCGTTACCTGCGGCTCACGCAGCTGCAGGCCGATGGCGAGAGCTACTGAGGGGCGGCAGAGCATGCTCTACATAGACGCCGCCGACCGTGCTCGTTTGGCGCCCCTGCTGGCGACGGGGCTGTTCGCCGGGGTGACCACCAATCCGATCGTCCTGCAGCGCGCGGGCCTGTCGGCCGATGATCTGCCCGCGCTGCACTCATGGCTCGTGGAGCGCGGATGCCGCCGGTTCTACGCGCAGGCCACCGGAGACACCATCGACGCGATGCGCGCGACGGCAGCGCGCATCGCCGATATCGGGGAGGACGTGGTCGTCAAGCTCGTCGCGACGCACGAGGGACTCACCGTCGCCCGTGAGCTGGTCGGTGCGGGGCGCGAGGTGCTGCTGACCGCCGTTTACCACCCCAGCCAGGTTCTGCTCGCCGCCGCCGTCGGTGTGCAGGAGATCGCGCCCTACGTCGGCCGCGCGTCCGACGCCGGGCGAGACGGCATCCGGCTCGTCTCCGACATGGCCGGGCTCGGTACACGTGTGCGCATCCTCGCAGCGAGTCTGCGCTCGACCGACCAGGTGGTCGCTGCGCTGGCGGCGGGGGCGGCGGATGCCACCGTCTCGGCATCGCTGGCCGACACGCTCCTCACCGAAAAGCTGACGCTCGAGGCGGCCGCGCAGTTCGAGGCGATCGCCCGCGAGAGCGAAGGGGTCGCCTGAGCGAGGCGGCGCAATCGACCAAGGAAGGGAAAGTAGATGACTGATATCCCGTCGAAGATGACCGCCAGTGTGCTGCGCGGCACGCACGACCTCGCGCTCGAGGAGCGCGATGTGCCGGTGCCTGCGGCCGACGAGGTGCTCGTGAAGGTGCACAGTGTCGGTGTGTGCGGCTCAGACGTGCACTACTACGAGCACGGCCGCATCGGCCCGTACATCGTGGAGTCGCCGCTGATTCTTGGTCACGAGGTCAGCGGCGTCATCGCTGCGGTCGGTGCTGCCGTCGACCCCGGTCGTGTCGGTCAACGCGTCGCGATCGAGCCGCAGCGCCCATGTCGCCGGTGCGACTTCTGCCGCGCCGGCGATTACAACCTGTGCCCGCAGATGGAGTTCTATGCGACCCCGCCGATTGACGGTGCGTTCGCGGAGTATGTCCTGATTCAGGATGACTTCGCCTATGAAGTGCCCGACTCGATCAGCGATCACGCCGCCGCGCTCATGGAGCCCTTGTCGGTGGGTATCGCGGCCGCACAGCAGGGAGGGATCAAGGTGGGGGACACCGTCCTCATCGCCGGCGGCGGGCCCATCGGCGTCATCGCGGCGCAGGTGGCCCGCGCCTTCGGCGCCGTGGACGTTGTCGTGGCCGACATCAACCCCGCTCGACGTGAGCTCGTCAGCCGCTACGGCGCGCGCGCCGTCGACCCAACAGCCGAGTCGACCGTCGAGCTGCAGGCCAACGTCTTCATCGACGCCTCGGGCGCCACCCCAGCGATCGTCAATGGCATCCGCTCGACCCGCTCCGGCGGCACCGTCGTGCTGGTGGGCAGCGCCGACGAGTTCCCGCTGTCGGTCCCCGAGGTCGCAATGCGTGAGCTGAAGGTGACAGGCATCTTCCGCTACACGGGCACCTGGCCCATCGCCCGCGAGCTCCTGCAGAGCGGCCAGGTCGAGCTCGACTCGCTCGTCACCCACGTCTACGGGATCGAGCAGGTCGAGGAGGCCCTGAGCGGGGAGGGGGTCGGGGACTCGCTCAAGCGGATCGTGCTGCCCGGTGTGCGCACGGTCGGCGAGCCCCGGGTCGGAGTGGGATCGTGACCGAGCCGTTGCTCGCCGTCGAAGGTATCTCGAAGTCGTTTCCCGGGGTGAAGGCGCTCGATGACGTGTCGTTCAGTGTGCAACCGGGCAGCGTGCTCGCACTGTGCGGCGAGAACGGGGCGGGCAAATCCACGCTGATGAAGATCATCAACGGCATCTACCAACCCGACGCCGGCGTCATCCGCGTCCGCGGCCAGGAGGTGCGGATCAAGAATCCTCTCGAGGCGCGTGCGAACGGCATCGCGATGATCTCGCAGGAGTTGAACTACGTCCCCGACATGACGATCGCGGAGAGCTTCTTCCTCGGCCGGCTGCCCATGAAGCTCGGCAAGATCGACTGGCGTTTCATCCGGCGGGAGGCGCGCCGCATCCTCGAGGAGGAAGGGCTCGGCTTCTCGGTCAATCGCCGCCTCGGCACTCTGACCGTTTCGGAGATCCAGACGCTCGAGATCATCCGTGCCGTCTATCACAGCGCCGACGTGCTGATCATGGACGAGCCGACCTCGGCCATCGCGCACAAGGAGGTCGAGTCGCTCTTCGCGAAGATCCGCGAGCTGCGCGCGCAGGGCAAGTCGATCATCTACATCTCGCACAAGATGGACGAAGTCTTCGAGCTGGCCGACGAGGTCGGCGTGTTGCGCGACGGCACCGTCGTCAGCCAGCAGCCCGCCTCGGAGATCACCTCGTCCGAGGTGATCGCGCAGATGGTAGGTCGTGACCTCGACCATCAGTCTTATCCCAAGGAGGCCGTGCCGATCGGCGAGACGGTCTTCAAGGCCACGGGGCTGTCGGCCAAGAACATGTTCGAGGACGTCGACCTGGAGATCAAGGCGGGCGAGATCGTCGGTCTGGCCGGCCTCATCGGCGCCGGGCGCAGCGAGGTGATCCGTGCGGTCTTCGGGCTCGACAAACTCGACAGTGGACAGATCGAGATCGACACCGCCCCCGTGCGCATCAAGAACCCCACCGAGGCGATCAAGCTCGGCGTCGCGATGCTCTCCGAAGACAGGCGGCTGGTGGGCATCGTGCCGCAGATGAGCATCCTCAAGAACGCCTCTCTCGCGAGCCTCAAGAAGGTCATCCGGGGCGGGTTCGCGCGCAAGCGCGAGGAGGAGAAGCTCGTCTCGGAGTACTTCACCAAGATGAACGTCAAGGCCCCGAGTCTGCAGACGCGCATCGCGAACCTCAGCGGCGGCAACCAGCAGAAGGTGCTGCTGGCGCGTTGGCTGATCGCCGACCCCAAGGTGATGCTCCTCGACGAGCCCACTCGCGGCATCGACGTCGGGGCGAAGTTCGAGATCTACAAGATCATGACCGACCTGGCCCGCCAGGGTCGCGGCATCCTCATGATCTCATCCGAACTGCCGGAGCTGATCGGCATGTGCGATCGCATCTATGTGATGTCCGGCGGCCGACTCACTGCGGAACTGACGCGTGATCAGTTCTCGCAGGAAACCATTCTCACGTTCGCAATGAATGAAATCGAGGTGGCATGACAATGCTGTCGCAGTCCAAGCTGAAGAACTTCGAGGCCAGCCGGTACTCGATCTACATCATCCTTCTGGTGGTTGTGGTCGCCGCATCCCTGCTGAGCTCCAACTTCCTGAGTTCCGACAACATCTTCAACGTCCTCCGGCAGGTCGCGGTCATCACGATCCTCGCCTACGGGGCGATGACATTGATCATCGGCGGCATGATCGACCTTTCCGCAGGCGCGGTCATGGCCTTCGCCGGTGTCGTGTCGGTGATGGTCTACAAGGCCACCAGCAGCATGATGGTCGCGATCGTCGCGGCAGTGGCGATCGGCGTCGTCTGCAACCTGATCAACGCCTTCCTCGTTGCCACGCTGCACACGCCCGCGTTCATCGTCACGCTGGGGATGATGCTGATGGCGCGCGGAGCCGTCCTTGAGCTCACGCAGGGGCAGAACATCCTGCAGCTGGGCGATTTCATCTTGATCGGCCAGGGCAACCTCGGTCTGCTGCCCATCCCGGTGCTCGTGCTCGTCGTGGTCACCGTCGTGATCTGGTACCTCATGAACCAGACCCGCTACGGACGTGCTGTCTATGCGGTCGGCGGCAACGAGGAGGCGGCCCGCGCCGCCGGCATCGCCGTTGCCCGTGTGAAGTACCAGGCGTTCCTGGTCAACGGCGTTCTGGTAGGCATCGCGGGCGTGATCTTCATGTCGCGCGTGAACGCCGGTCTGCCCAACGCGGGTCAGGGATACGAATTGCAGGCGATCACCGCCCCGATCATCGGTGGCACGAGCTTCTCGGGCGGCATCGGAACTGTGATGGGCACCCTCGCCGGCGCGCTCATCGTGGGTGTGCTCGGCAATGTCATGAACCTCGTCGGGATCGGCTCGTACATCCAGCAGATCGTGATGGGCGCGATCATCGTCGTCGCCGTCGCCTATGACGTGTACAGCAAGCGCGGCAAGGCGAAGACCACGATCCTCAAGTCCAACACGCAGGGAGAGACCGTCGGTGCCGTGTCGCCGGGGGCGACATCCGGCGCGTCGGGGGCGAGCAGAACGCCGGCGCCCTGATCCGCGGGGCGCGCTGGCATCCGCCGCGCCCCCATGAACCCATCCGCACCACAAACCATCCACTCAAGGAGAAAACAATGAAGTCTCTGACCAAGAAGATGATCGCGTTCGGCGTCGTCGCCGCTGCGGCCGTCAGCCTCGCCGGCTGCTCGGTCACCACGGGCAACCCCAGCAGCGACGGGACTTCCGCCGCCGGCGAGTGCGTCGAGCAGGACTCCTACCGCGTGGCCTACATCGCACGCGCCCAGTCCGACTCGTTCGCCGCCTGGCTGGCCAACGAGCTCGTCGCGGAAGCCGAGAACTACGACGACATCACGCTGGAGGTGTTCGACGGCCAAGCCGACGACGAGATCGAGAACAAGATGATCGAGAACGCCGTCGCGAACCAGTTCGACGCGATCATCGTGCAGGCCAACAACGCCGACGCGCAACTGCCCTACATCCAGCAGTCGATCGACGCGGGGATCGTGACGATCACGACCAACCCGCGCGTGGAAGACCTCGAGGGTGCCAGCTCGGTGGACGCCAACCCGTACGACCAGGGCGCGATCGTCGCCCAGTATGCGCTGGACCTGATCCCCGAGGGCGCCAATGTCGTCGTGCTGAACGGTCCCTCTGGCAATTTCCACTCGACCGAGCGCCGCGTCGCGTGGCAGACCGAGTTCTTCGACAAGCGTGAGGATGTCACGATCGTGGCCGAGGACGTCGCCAACTGGAACAAGGACGAGGCGCTGACCCTCATGGAGGACTGGTCGCTGGCCAACTCCGACATCGACGCGATCATCTCGATGAACGACAACATGGCCACCGGCGCGCTGGAGGCGGTCAAAGGCAAGTCCGGCTTCGAGGACATCCTGTCCTTCGGTGTCGACGGCACGCCCGAGGCATCGCTGCTCGTAGAAGAGGGTGCGATGACCGCTACCTCGCTGCAGAACGCCCAGGAGCTGGCGCAGCTGAACATCCAGGCCGTGCACGACCTGCTCACCTGCGTCGAGGACGAGGTGAACGTCGATGTCGGCAACCCGCTGATCACCGCCGAGAACGCTTCGGAGTATGTCGAGATGTACCGCGAAGCGGGCCTCATCACCGACTGACGCTCTGGGGGAGGGGCTCGCATCGAACGCCCCTCCCCCACTTCACCCCGGGGGAACTCATGCTTCACCTGACCGTCGACGAGGCGCGCAACCGCTTTGCAGAGCTCGGCCAACACACGCGGGCCCGGCCGTTCCTGCTGGGCATCGCGGGACCGCCAGGCGTCGGGAAGTCCACGTTCGCCGAGTCGCTTCGTGCGCCGCTGCTGCCCATGGACGGCTACCACATCGCTAACGAGCACCTTGACCGGCTAGGCCGGCGCGATCTCAAGGGCGCACCGGAGACCTTCGACGCTGCGGGGTTCGCGGTATCCCTCCGCCGTCTGCGTGCAGGCGAGTCCGTGCTCGCGCCGCGTTTCGACCGTGCGCTCGACGAGGCTGTGGCTGGAGCCATCGCGATCGACGCCTCGGCGCCCGTCGTCGTCACCGAGGGCAACTATCTCCTGCTGAGCGACGGGCCGTGGGCCACGGTACGCGCTCTGCTAGACGAAGTGTGGTTCCTCGCCCTCGACGAGACGGTGCGCAGGCGTCGGCTCATCGACCGTCATCGCCGATTCGGCCGAAGCCTCGATGACGCCACAGCGTGGGCGCTCCGGGTCGACCAGCCCAACGCCGAGCTCATCTTCTCCACCCGCTATCGCGCCGACGCCGTCGTCACCGTCGACTAGCGCACGCTACACCTTCACCACTTCGATCAAAGGAGCACACATGACCGTTCTCGACACCTTCACGCTCGCGGGAAAGACCGCCCTCGTCACAGGCGCGACGCGCGGACTCGGCCGAGCCTTCGCCCGCGCACTCGCCGAGGCTGGTGCGGACATCGTCCTGCATGGCCGAGACGCCAAGGCCGCTGCGGAGGTGAAAGCTGAGATCGAGGCGATAGGACGCACGGCCTGGATCGTCCTTGGTGATGTGACGACGCGCGCGAAGGTCGAGGAGGTCGTCGCGGACGCGCTCGACCAAGCCGGCCGTATCGACGTGCTGATCAACAACGCGGGGGCCTGCGTCCACCGCCCGGCGCTCGAGGTCACCGATGACGAGTGGGACCACGTGATCGATACGAACCTGACCGCGCTGTGGCACGTATCGCAGGCCGTCGGCCGCGGCATGGTCGAGCGCGGTGCCGGATCGATCGTTAACATCGGCTCGATCTCGGGAATGATCGTGAACCGCCCGCAGATGCAGCCCGCCTACAATGCGTCCAAGGCTGCGGTGCACCAGCTGACCAAGTCGCTGGCCGCTGAGTGGGCGCCGCATGGTGTCCGCGTCAACGCGGTTGCTCCCGGTTACATCAAGACCGACATGTCTCCGGTCGATGAGCCGCGCTTTCGCCGGTTCTGGATCGAGGATGCCCCGCAGCAGCGCTACGCCACTCCCGACGAGGTCAGCCCATCCGTCGTGTTCCTCGCGTCGGAAGCCGCCAGCTTCATGTCTGGCACGATCCTGGTCGTCGACGGCGGCTACACGCTGTTCTGAGGGTGACGGTCGAGTGCGCGTCAGTGTCTCCTCGACCCGCGGGATGCGTGCGACTCGGCCCGGCGCTCTGGCCCGAGGAACGTAGCGTCTGGCCCTCGCCCTGATCCGAGGACCGATTCTGACGGACCCCGGCGTCGTCGTGAAGGCTCGGTCCCTGGGTGCGGCGGGCCTCGGACGCGATGTCGGAGGGTCAATCTACCGTGGGGGGATGCGCATCCTGCACACCTCCGACTGGCACATCGGGCGGACCTTCCACGGTCACTCCACGCTCGACGCGCTGCGCGGTGTGCTCGAGGCGCTGACCGCGCAGGCGCGCGAGCACCGGGTCGACGTCGTGATCGTCGCGGGCGACGTCTTCGACTCGGCGACGCCCGCCGCGGCGTGCTACACGCTCCTTTCCGACACGCTGCGCGCGCTCGCCGGCACGGGCGCGGAGGTCATCGTCACGAGCGGCAACCACGACTCGGCGGCCCGGCTGGGCTTCCAGGCGGGGCTGCTGCGCGACGGCATCCACGTCCTCACTGATCCGGGTGCCGTCGGCACGCCGGTCACGGTGTCCGACGCGCACGGACCGGTGCGCTTCTACGGCATACCGTTCCTCGAACCTGCGCTGCTGCGGCACGCGTGGCCATCCGCGCGTTCGCAGGCCGCCGTGATCGACCACGCGATGGGACGCGTGCGCGACGACCTCGCGGCGGCGGGCCCGGGCGTCCGCTCGGTCGCGATCGCGCACTGCTTCGTGGCGGGGGTCGAGTCGACGCCGCATCTTGAGCGCGACATCCAGCAGGGCGGGCTCGATGTCGTCCCGCTCGCGGCCTTCGACGGGGTCGACTATGTCGCGCTGGGGCATATCCATGGCCGTCAGCAGCTCGCTCCCCACATCCGCTACTGTGGCGCGCCGCTGCACTACAGCTTCGGCGAGGGCCACAAACCGCGCGGATCGTGGCTCGTCGAGCTCGACGCTGCGGGCTTCGCGGGTGCCTCCTGGCTCGACCTGCCCGTTCCCCGGCGGGTCGTGACGCTGCGGGGCGAGTTGGAGACCCTGCTGGCGGACGCCGAGCTGGCGGAGGCCGAGGATGCCTGGGTCAGCGCCGAGTACACCGATGCGCTGCCGCAGCCCGATCCGCTGCGCCGGCTGCAGCAGCGCTTTCCGTACTGCGCGAAGGTCGCGCATGCGCCGCCGGCTGCGGCGGTCGGCGAGACGCGCACCTATGCGCAGCGCGTGAGCTCGGCGCGCAGCGACGCCGAGCTCATCGAGGCGTTCCTCGTCCATGTGCGCGCTGGTGAGGGGGCGAGCACGCGCGAAGCCGAACTGCTGCGGGATGTGTTCGACGGCCGCACGCCGGGCGTGCGGGAAGAACACGCGCGCGCCGACCGCGCCGACGCGGTACGAGCCGCGCGAGACCAGCCGGTGCGCGCATGAGGCTGCACACCCTCGAGCTCACCGGATTCGGACCGTTCCGTCAGACGCAGCGCGTCGACTTCGACGCGTTCTGCGACGACGGGGTGTTCCTGATCTCCGGGCGTACGGGCGCAGGTAAGTCGAGCATCCTCGACGGCGTCAGCTTCGCCCTCTACGGCACTGTGCCCCGCTACGAGGGTGGCGAGCGCCGGCTGCGCAGCGACCATTGCGCGACGACGACCAGCCTGACGGACCCGACCGAGGTGCGCCTCGAGTTCACCGTCGGCGACGAGCGCTGGCGCGTCACGCGCTCCCCGGAGTACGAACGGCCCGCCAAGCGCGGCGGGGGACTGACGACCGAGGCCGCCCGCGCCGAACTCGAACAGCTCGTCGGCGGTCAGTGGATCGGCCGCGCCGCGAAGCCGCGAACGGTGGGTGAGCTTCTCGCGGAGCTGCTCGGGCTGAACGCACAGCAGTTCCAGCAGGTGATCCTGCTGGCGCAGAACAAGTTCGCCCGGTTCCTGCTGGCCTCGGGGGAGGAGCGGCAGACCCTGCTGCGCACGCTGTTCGGCACGCGCCGGTTCGAGCAGTACCGCGACGACCTCGACCAGCGTCGTCGTGACGCGCAGAGGGCGCTGGATGCCGCCGAGGCACACGCCCGCACGCTGCTCGAGCTCGCCGAGCAGCTCGTCGCCGAGGAGCGCCCGGGTATCGCCGAGTCCGGGGTCCTCGCGGTGGCCGACTCATTTCTCGGGCGCCGCGGCGCACTCGAGGTTGCTCAGTCGCGTGCCGATGAGCGCGTCGAGCGGGCGGCGGCGGCGCGGAAACAGGCCAGCGCCGCTGCGGAAGCGGCCGTCTCCGCGCACGCCGCGCTGACGGAGCGCGCCGCCCGCAGCCGCGAGGGCGCGACGCTGCGTGCGCGACTCGACGACCTCGAGGCTCGGGCGCCGCAGATCGCCGCCGATCGCGAACGGCTCGCACGTGGTCGTGCGGCCGAGGTCCTGCGCGCCGTGCTCGAAGCGGTCGACCGCGCCGACGACGCGGCGACGCGAGCCGCCGAGGTCGAAGCGACGGCGCTGACGGCATGGCTCGAGGGTGGGGGCGAGGCATCCGCCGATCCCGCGGCGCGCATCGACGAGCTCACCGCCGACCTCGCGCGGTGGGAGGCGGCCGCGGAGCACGAGCGCGCGCTCGATGGCCTACGCGCGCGGCGCGAAGCCCAGGCCGCCGCGCTCACGCAGACCGATGCGCTCCTCGCACAGCTGGACGATCTGATGGCTGCCCTGCCCGCGCAGCGGGCGGACCTCGATGAGCGGATCGCGTCCGCTCGCGTCGTTGCCGCTCGCAGCGACGACCTGCAGCGCCGGCTCGCCGAGGCGATTGCTCACCTCGCCGCTGCGCGCGACGTGACGAGGCTCGCAGAACAGAGTGCCGTCGCCGAGGATGCGCACCTGGCGGCGAGCGCCGAGGCGTCCGGAGCGGCCGTCGCCGTCACGGTGCTGCTGCAGCGGCGTCTCGCCGGGTTCGCCGGCGAGCTGTCGGCGGCGCTCGTCGACGGCGAGCCGTGCGCCGTCTGCGGGTCGGTCGAGCACCCCAACCCCGCCACGCCCACAGCCGACGCCGTGACCGACGACGATCTCGCGGTGGCCGAGCGGGCGCGGGATGCGACATCCGTCGCCGCGACGACCGCCGCCGAAGCAGCCCGGGTCGCTCGCGAGGCCCTCGGCGCTGCGCGCGCCCTCACGGGAGGACACGACGAGGTGTCCGCCGCGGCAGCGGTGGGCGCGGCGACGCGGGATGCCGACGCCGCCGCGGAGGCGGCGCGCGAGCTGGAGGAACTCACCGTGCAGCTCGCGCGTCTCGACGACCTCGCCGTTAAGACGCAGAGCGAGCGCGCCGTGGTCGCACGCCGCCGCGTCGCCGAGCGCGAAGCGCAGCTCGAGATCGATGCCGAGCTGGCGCGCGCGGATGCCGCCGTCGCGGCGGCCCGCGGCGGATTCGCGACCGTCGCGGCGCGCATCATGGAAGCGCAGCGGGAGCGGGAGCGCGCCCGCGCGCTGGCCGAGGCGCGCGCCGCCGTCGCGGAAAGCGGGCGCGCCGCAGCGACGGCGCGTGCTGATTGCGATGCCCGTCTGCGCGAGAGCCCTTTCGCCGACGCCGCCGATGCCCGTGCGGCGCTGATCTCCGCGGGCGAGCTCGCGCGGCTCGACCAGCAGCTCACGGACGACGCGAGCGAACTGAAGGCGACACGGGATCGGCTGAGCGAGCTCGAACGGACCGCGCCCGGCGAAGACGTGAGCGACGACGAGGTCGCTGCCTCGGCCGCTGCCGCCTCGACGGCCGACACGACCCGTGTGGCGGCGATCGCGGCGGAGCGCGACGCGCAGCATGCGGCGGATCGGCTGCGCGAGCTCACGCAGCGCATCGACGCCGCGTGCGTCGACGTCGAGGAGATCGCGGACGAGGCGGCATCCATCACCCGTTTGGCCGACACGGTCGCTGGCCGCGCGCCGAACACGATGAAGATGGACCTCGAGACGTTCGTGCTCGCCGCGGAGCTCGAGGAGATCGTCGCCGCCGCGAACCTGCGGCTGTCCGAGATGTCGGCCGGGCGGTACACGCTGCACCACTCCGACGCGCGGGCGGCGCGCGGCCGCGCTTCGGGCCTCGGGATCGAGGTGCTCGACGCGCACACCGGCAGGCTGCGCCCGCCGCAGTCGCTGTCGGGGGGTGAGACGTTCCTCGCGTCGCTCGCGCTGGCGCTCGGTCTCGGCCAGGTCGTCACCTCGCGCGCGGGAGGCATCCGCATCGACACGCTGTTCGTCGACGAGGGATTCGGCTCGCTCGACCCCGAGACGCTCGAGCTCGCGATGCGCACGCTCGACGAGCTGCGCGACGGCGGCCGCACCGTCGGGGTCATCAGCCACGTCGAGGCGATGAAGGATCAGCTGCCCGCGCAGCTGGTCGTCGAGGCGACATCGGGTGGCCCGAGCATCATCCGCCAGGACGGCGCGTGACCGTGCCCCGCGGAGGCCAAGCACCTCGGGAGGAGATTTCACTTCGGGAGGACTCAGACCCGCGATTCGATCCTCCGAAACGGAGATCTCCTCCCGAACTGCGGATGCCGGCGGTGCCAGGCCTCGCTCGCGCTCAGACTCCGTAGCGGGTACGCAGCTCCGCGCGCAGCAGCACGCTGCACGCGGCGACCGCGTCGTCCCAGATGGTGGTCGCACCGTCCTGCGCGTTGTCGGAGACCGCCTTGAGCACCGTGATCGGCACGCCGAACTGCTGCGCGACCCAGATGTAGACATAGGTCTCCATGTCCACGAGCGTCGCTCCGAGCGCGCGAATGGATGCCACGGCATCCGCATCGTCGACGAAGATGTCGCCCGTCGCGATCGTCGCCTCGCCCCGCCCGGTCTCGACGCGGGCGGGCAGCGACACGTGCTGCCCGACGATCCCGTCGATGTCGGTCACGTCGTGCTGGATCGCGGCGCCGATCTCGTACACGCCCGAGGCGTCGAGGTCGAGGGCGCCGGCTGTGCCGACCACGACGATCTCGTCGACACCTCCTGCGTCGAGCCGCCGGGTGAGGCCGTACGCGGCCTTCACCTTTCCCGCTCCCGTGACGAGCCGCTCGAACCCGTCGATCGGATCTTCGAAGGCGGAAAGTTCCGAATCGAGGGCAGCGAGGAGGAGTTTCACCTCCCCATCCTCTCATCTCCGTCCTCATTCGCGTCGGGAGCGCCCGCCGGGGAGCATTCGTCCCGCCGGCGCCTTGCCTGGGCGTCCGGTGCGCCAAGATGGATCCATCGGGCACCTATCGCGCCCGCGGCGAGGGGAGCGACATGACACTGCACACCGAACTCATCAAGGCTCCTGAGGGCGTCTCGGCGCGGCTCGGCTGGGACCCGGGAACGTCCGAGCACGACCGTCGCCGCATCATCGCGAAAGAGCTCATCGCCGCGAAGCTCCACTGCGAGACGAAGGAGATCTCGGTCGAGCGGGAGAACCCTCGTGGATTCGGCTACCACACGCACCTCGTCGCCTCTCGCGGCGGCGTCGAACTGCCCATCGCGATCGTCACGGCGAGCTACCGCGCGGCGACCGTCGTCGCCATCTGCGACCCGGGGCTCCCGTTGGGCGTCGACATCCGCGACCTCACGCCCGAGCCGGCCGACATCCGGCAGATGCAGAAGCACTCGCACCTGTTCGAAGAGTCGGACGTCTCCGATCTGCTGGAGCACTGGGGATGTGTGCAGGCGGTGCTCGAGGCGGACGGTCGCGGCGTGCGCGTGCCGCCCGAGCGCGTGCGCCTGGACAGCACCCGCACGAGGGGATGGATCGACGACCGCAAGATGAGGTACGAGCTCGTCGACGCCTCGCGCGACGGCTGGGTCATCACGATCGCGGTCGGCACGCAGCCGCGCACAGGAAGCTGATCGATCGCCGAGCCCTCACCCGCCGACCCGTCACTCGAGGGAATCGGGCACGGCAGCGCGCAGCTCGGCGAGCCACGCCGTCGCATTCCCGTCCGACGGGGCGCGCCAGTCGCCGCGGGGCGACAGCGACCCCGCCGGCAGCACCTTCGGCGCGTTCGGGATCGCGGTGCGTTTGAACTGCGCGAAGCCGAAGAACCGTTTCAGGAACACTTCCAGCCAGCGCACGATGGTCTGGCGGTCGTACGCGTAGCGGTCGGATGCCGGAAACCCCGGGGGCCACGTGCCCACCTCGGCATCCGCCCACGCCTGCTCGGCGAGGAAAGCGATCTTCGAGGGGCGCAGCCCGTAGCGCAGCACATGGAAGAGGGCGAAGTCGTGCAGCGCGTACGGGCCGATCGTGCTCTCGGTCGACTGCACCTGGCCGTCCTGGCCGGCGGGCACCAGCTCGGGGCTGATCTCGGTGTCGAGCACGGACTGCAGCACCGTCTTGGCATCCTCGGTGAGCTCGATCACGGCGCCGGTGCCCGTGCCCGTCCCCGAGTCGGTCTCTGGGTTCGTCCCTGCGCCGACCCCGCCGTGGGCGATGACCCAGCGGATGAGGTGCTGGATGAGGGTCTTCGGCACGCCCGCGTTGACGGCATAGTGGCTCATCTGATCGCCGACGCCGTACGTCGCCCAGCCGAGCGCCAACTCGGACAGATCGGAGGTCCCGACGACGATCCCGCCGTTGTGGTTCGCGAGCCGGAAGAGGAAGTCGGTGCGCGCGCCCGCCTGCACGTTCTCGAACGTCACGTCGTAGACCGGCTCGCCGCCCGCGAACGGATGTCCGATGCCCTTCAGGATCTCGGTCGCCATCGGCCGGATGTCGACCGTCTCGATGCTCGCCCCGATCGCCTCCGCGAGGGCGATCGCGTTGGAGCGCGTGTGGTCGCTGGTCGCGAAGCCGGGCATCGTGTACGCGAGGATGTCGCCGCGCGGGCGCCCCATGAGGTCCATCGCCCGCGCGACCACGAGCAGGGCGTGCGTCGAGTCGAGGCCGCCGCTCACGCCGATGACCGGCCGCGGCGAGCCGATCGCCCGCAGGCGCTGGACGAGCCCCGAGACCTGGATGTTGAACGCCTCGTAGCAGTCCTGGTCCAGGCGCGCCGCATCGTCGGGCACGAACGGGAAGCGGTCGAGCGGGCGCCGCAGGGTCGTGATGGATGCCAGGTCCCTCACCGATGCCGCGAACGGGATGCGTCGGGCCGTCTGCGAGGTGGTCCCTGACCGCACGCGGTTGTCGTCGAAGGTGCCCTGGCGCAGGCGGTCCTGCCGCAGCCGGTCGAGGTCGATGTCGGCGATCGCCAGGCGCGGGCCGTCGGGGAACCGCTCGGTCTGCGCCAGGAGCGCGCCCGACTCGTAGATCATCGTCTGCCCGTCCCACGACACGTCGTTCGTGGACTCGCCCTCGCCCGCGGCGGCATAGACATAGGCCGCGTGACAGCGGAACGACTGCGACCGTGCGAGCAGGTGGCGGTCGTCGGCGCGTGCGACGGTGATGGGGCTGCCGGAGAGGTTCAGCAGCACGGTCGCCCCGGTCAGGGCCGCCGTCGACGACGGCGGGACCGGCACCCAGAGGTCCTCGCAGACCTCGGCGTGCACGACGAGCCCGGGGACGTCGGATGCCTCGAACAGCAGATCGATGCCGACGGGCACCTCGGCGCCGCCGATCGTCGCCGTCGTGGGCGCTCCGGCGCCGCTCGCGTACCAGCGCGCCTCGTAGAACTCGCGGTATGTCGGCAGGTAGGTCTTCGGCGCGACGCCGAGCACGCGTCCACCCTGGATGGCGACGGCACAGTTGTACAGCCGTTCCCCGAGCAGCAGCGGTGCCCCGACGACGAGCAGGGGGCGCAGCTGTGCCGACGCGGCGGCGACCGCGTCGATCGCGCCGCGCACGGCATCCAACACCACGTCCTGCATCACGAGATCGTCGATCGCGTACCCGCTCAGGCACAGTTCGGGGAACACCGCGACGGCGGCGCCCTCGTCGTGCGCCTCGCGGGCCGCCGCGATCACGGCGCGGGCATTCGATGCCGGGTCGGCGATCGCGATCGGGATCGTGCAGGCGGCCACCCGGGCGAACCCGTGCCGGTAGACGCTCTCGAACGGAAGGCTCTCGATCACCGCTCCAGTCTGGCAGGTGCCCGGGCAGCGACGGCAGCGACGGCAGGTGCTGCACCTGACCCTGAGTGCTACACTCGCGCCATGCCCACGACCCGCCACCGCTTCAGCATCACCGAGACCGATGAGCTCGCTCGCACGCTCGATGCCGCCGCGCTCGTCTGGCCCGAGCATTACGACAACCGGAACGAGTTGCTGCGCCTCGTGCTGCGCTGGGGTGCAGAACGCGTCGATGAGGTCGCTGAGGAACGGCTGGAGAAGAAGCGACAGGCGCTGCGCGAGTTATCCGGCATGTTCACCGGGGTGTATCCGCCGAACGCGCGCCAGCAGTTGCTGGAGGAATGGCCGGAGTGATCGTTCTTGACGCGGGTGTGCTGATCGCACTGTTCAACGCCGAAGACCTGCATCACGCCGCGGTGACGTCGTTCCTGGCTGCCAACATCGAGGGGCCATTCGTCACGAATGTGCTCGCCCTTGCGGAGGGGCTGGTGCATCCGACAGCGCGTGGCGACGCCGCCGAGAGTGAGCGGTTCTTCGACTCCCTGGGCCTGCACGTCCTCACCGTGCCGAACGACGCCGCGGTCGCGCTCGCCGAAGTGCGTCACGCCACGAGACTGCGCATGCCCGATGCCGTCGTCGTGTTCACGGCGGAGCATCTGGGCGCCCGCATCGTCACGACCGATCGCGCTCTCGCGCGGGCTGCGGGCGACCGCGGTCTCGTCGTGCACCTGCTCGACGGCGACGCCGCCTGATCCCGCGTTCCACACACAGGCTGAAACAGCGTCCGACCCCCGGCATCGGCCGACGCGGGCCGGTCTGGCCTGCGCTGGGGACGTCCCGGGCCGGTGCGCGGCGCGATGTCGGACCCCGCGGCTAGGGTCGATCGCGGAAGGGCGACATGCGATATATCAAGAGCGAGACCCGGATCGTCTGGAGTGCGAGCGATCTGAAGGCCGCCGCCGAGTGTGAGTTCGCCTGGCTGCGGCAGCTCGATGCCAAGCTCGGTCGCGTGCCCGCCGCCTCGGAGCCGGAGGATCTGACGCTCGCGCGCGCGGGCCACCTCGGCACGCAGCACGAGCGGCGGCAGCTCGACGCCTACCGCTGCGCGTATCCGGGGCGGGTCGTCGAACTGCCCGAGACGCGCTCGTCAGATGCCGCGGGGATCGCGGCCGCCGTGGCGGCGACAAACGCGGCGCTGGCTGATCCCGACGTCGCCGTCGTCTACCAGGCCGTCTTCGCGACGGACGAGTTCGTCGGGTTCGCCGACTTCCTCGTCCGTGACCCGTCCGATGACGCGCGACCCGGCGCCTGGGTCGTGCAGGACACCAAGCTCGCCCGCCACGCCCGCGTGACCGCGCTCATGCAGCTCGCGGCATACGTCGATCAGCTCGATCGGCTCGACGTGCCGCGCAGCGACCGGGTCGAGCTGCTGCTCGGCGACGGGACGACATCCGCACACCTCGTCCGCGACCTCATGCCGGTCTTCCGCCTGCGCCGCGAGCGGCTGCGCGCGCTCATCGCCGACCGCGACCTGCCCGCAGGCGCCGCGGGAACGCCGATCGCATGGGGTGACGAGCGGGGAACGCTGCGTGTCGTCGCGTGCGGACGGTGCGCGACCTGCGACGCCGAGATCACCCTGCACCGCGACCTGCTGCTGGTCGCAGGGATGCGCCCCACCCAGCGAGAGCGGCTGCGCGAAGGCGGCATCCGCACGATCGACGACCTCGCGACTGCCCGCGAAGCCCCCGAGCGGATGTCGAGGGACACCTTCGCGGGCCTGCGCACGCAGGCGCGGCTGCAACTGACCAGCCCCGCGGGCGGGGTGGGCGTCCCCGCGGAGGCCGGCCCGCCCGCCGTCCCGAGCTACGAGGTGGTCTTCCCGAGAGCGATCGGCGCCCTGCCGCGACCCGACCGCGGCGACATCTTCTTCGACTTCGAGGGCGACCCGCTCTACACCGAGTCGCCCCTCGGCGGGCGCCAGCAGTGGGGCATCGACTACCTGTTCGGCTGGGTCGACGGCACCGTCGACGGCACCGACGACGACACCGAGCGGTACACGGCGCTGTGGGCGCACACCCTCGCCGACGAGAAGCGCGCGCTCGAAGACTTCCTCGACCTCGTGAAGCTGCGCCGCCAGGCCCACCCCGGCATGCACATCTACCACTACGCGCCCTACGAGACGACGCATCTGCTCGCGATGGCCGCGCGGCACGGCGTGCGCGAAGCGGAGGTCGACACTCTCCTGCGCGAAGGGGTCTTCGTCGACCTCTACCCGATCGTGCGCCGTGCCCTGCGCGTCGGCGCGCGCTCGTACTCGATCAAGAAGCTTGAGCCGCTGTACATGGGCGACGAGGTCCGCACGAGCGACGTGCAGCGCGGCGACGACTCGATCGTGAAGTACGCCGAGGCGCGCGCCCTGATCGAGGCGGGGCAGGATGCCGAGGGCCAGGCCGTTCTCGCCGACCTCGCCGACTACAACCGCTACGACTGCGTCTCCACGCGCCGCCTGCGCGACTGGCTCGTCGAGCGTGCGCGCGAGGCGAACCTCACCCCCTCGTCCGATCTCGACGTGAACGAACGCCTGTATGAGCCGTCGCCCCGCGCAGAGCACCTGGCGCGGCTCGCGGCGGCTGCGGCATCCGTGCCCGACCCCGACGAGCGTGCGGTCGCGGCCCTGCGCCTCGGCTCGGCGGCCATCGACTACTACCCCCGCGAGGCCAAGACCTTCTGGGCGACGCACTTCCTGCGGCTTCGCGAACCGGTGTCGACATGGGAGAGCACCCGCGACGTCGTCGTCTTCGACCGTGACAGGTGTCGCGTCCGCACCGACTGGCACCTCCCCGAGCGGGCGCGCGTGCAGCGTCGCGTGCTCGAGCTGCGCGGAGAGATCGCGCCGGGCACGAAACTGGGCGGCAGTGAGGCATTCGTGCTGTACGAGCTGCCCGCGCCGTACCCCGTCCAGACGAGTCCCCGCTGGATCCACGCGGCCCGCAGCGTCCGCGTCGTCGAGGCGCTCGACGACGGTGTCGTCGTCGAGGAGACTTCGATCCAGGGGTTCACCTGGCAGGAGCTGCCGATCGCGCTCACCCCGCCCGCGCCGCCGCAGGCGGGCAGTCAGCAGGCGGCGATCGACGAGTGGGCGGATGCCGTGATCGCGGCCTCTCCGACCTCGTCCGACGACTTCCCGCACGACGCGGGGGTCGACCTGCTGCTGCGTCGCCCGCCGCGCACGCGCAGCGGCTCGCTCGCTCGCGGCGCGGGTGACATCGTCGACGACATCGTGCGCGCGATCATCGACCTCGACCGCAGCTACCTCGCGGTGCAGGGTCCGCCGGGGACGGGAAAGACGTACGTCGGGTCTCACGTCGTCGCGCGCCTCGTCGCCGAGCATGGCTACCGCGTCGGTGTCGTCGCGCAGTCGCACGCCGTCGTGGAGAACATGCTCGGCCGCATCGTCGCGGCGGGCGCTCCCGCAGAGCGGGTCGCAAAGGCGCCGAAGGACCCGAAGAGCACGGATGCCGCATTCACGCCGATCGCGAAGGAAGGCTACGCGGCCTTCGCCCACGCGCACCCCGGGGGCTTCGTCATCGGCGGCACCGCGTGGGACCTCAGCCACGCGGGGCGCGTGCCGCGCGGCAGCCTCGACCTGCTCGTGATCGACGAGGCCGGGCAGTTCTCCCTGGCATCCACGATCGCCGTCTCGGTGGCAGCGCAGCGGCTCCTGCTGCTCGGCGACCCGCAGCAGCTGCCGCAGGTCAGCCAGGGCACCCACCCCGAGCCCGTCGACACCTCGGCACTCGAATGGGTCATGGACGGCGCCGCGGTCATCCCCGAAGACCGCGGCTACTTCCTCGCGCAGACCTGGCGCATGCGCCCCGAGGTCGCCGAGCCGGTGTCGCAGCTGTCCTACGACGGGAAGCTCGCCGCGCACGCCTCGACCGCCGCGCGCCACCTCGAGGGCACGCCCTCCGGCGTCGTCCCCGTGCCGCTCGGTCACACCGGCAACGCGACCGCCTCGCCGGAAGAGGCCGCCGTCGTCGCCGCGATCGTCGGCGATCTCGTCGGCCGGGCGTGGACGCCGGGCGCGGGGGAGGAGCCGCGCCCGCTCCGCCCGAGCGACATCATCGTCGTGACGCCGTACAACGCGCAGCAGGTCACTGTTGAGGAGGTGCTCGCCGCCGCCGGGTTCGCGGAGGTTCCCGTCGGGACGGTCGACCGGTTCCAGGGCCAGGAGGCCGCCGTCGCGATCGTCTCGCTCGCAGCGTCGTCGGGGCGCGACGCACCGCGCGGGCTGGAGTTCCTGCTGCTGCAGAACCGTCTCAACGTCGCGGTGTCGCGCGCTCAGCACACCGCCTACGTCGTCTACGGCACCGGACTGCTCGATGATCTGCCGCGCACGCCCGACGGCGTGGCGCGTCTGAGCGCGTTCGCGCGCCTCGTCGGGGCGGGGTGAGGCGGGGCGGGGTGAGGCGGAGGCCTTGCTGAGGGCACGCTATCCCACGGTGCTGGTCGGCGCGCTATCCGACCGTGCCGTAAAGACGGTCGCCCGCGTCTCCCAGGCCCGGGACGATGTAGCCACGCTCGTTGAGGCGCTCATCCAGCGCGCCCAGTACGAGGGTCACGGCGCGATCGCCGACCTGCTCCTCGATCGCCGCGAGGCCCTCGGGCGCACCGAGGATGCAGATCGCGGTGACCTCCTGCGCGCCGCGCGCGAAGAGGAACTCGATCGCCGCGCCCAGCGAGCCCCCGGTCGCGAGCATGGGGTCGAGCACGAAGCACTGGCGGTTGCTGAGATCGTCGGGCAGTCGCTCGGCATACGTGTACGGCTGCAGGGTCTCCTCATCGCGCGCCATGCCGAGGAAGCCGACCTCCGCCGAGGGCAGCAGCGTGACCATCCCCTCCAGCATCCCGAGGCCCGCGCGCAGGATCGGCACGACGAGCGGCCGCGGATCGCTCAGGCGCACCCCGACGGTCGTCGCGACGGGCGTCGTCACCTCGACCTCCTCGACCCTCATCGCGCGGGTCGCCTCGTAGGCGAGCAGGGTGACGAGTTCCTCGGTCAGCTGGCGGAACACCGGAGAGGCGGTGCGCTCGTCGCGCAGCACCGTCAGCTTGTGGGTGATCAGGGGGTGATCGGCAACGTGCACGCGCATGGCAGTCAGCCTACGCGTCCCCTCGAATCGGCGGAGTGTCGCGGGGAGTGGTCGCGCAGCGGTCGCGAGGCGGCATCCCGGCGCGCTCGGCGTACGCTGGGCCCGTGCCTCTGCCTGCTTCCGCCCGCGATGACGCGGCGATGACGCGTGCTCTGGCGCTCGCCGCCGAGGCGTCTGGCGCGGGGGAGATCCCGGTCGGCGCGATCGTGATGGATGCCTCGGGCGCCACCATCGGCGAAGGCCGGAACCTCCGCGAGGCGACCGCCGACCCGACGGCGCACGCCGAGATCGTGGCGCTGCGCGCCGCCGCTGCCGCGACCGGCTCGTGGAACCTCGACGGATGCACTCTCATCGTCACGCTCGAGCCCTGCCTCATGTGCGCGGGGGCGATCTTGCAGGCGCGGGTCGGCCGCCTCGTCTTTGGCGCTTGGGACGGGAAGGCGGGGGCGGCGGGATCGGTCCATGACGTGCTGCGCGACCGTCGCCTGCCCGTGCGCGCGGAGGTCGTCGCCGGGGTTCGGGAGGCGGAGGCATCCGCTCTGCTGCGTGCGTTCTTCCACGCGCGCCGCTGACGGTCGAGCGCCGGTGATCAGTCCCAGGAGCTGAGGATGATCGCCTCGGTGGGCGGCGCGGGATCCGCGCGACGGCCGATGTAGCCGATGACCTCGAGCAACGCGCGGCGGAACTCGGCCGGTTGTGAACCCCCGACGCTCTGGGGCGTGAGCTCGGTGGCGTCTCCGCCCGCCGCTCGATAGGCCTCGAGCGCGTCGCGCGCGGCGGCGTCGGACAGCGCGGCGCCCGAACCGGCGGCGACACCGGAAGGGCGCAGCCCGTGCGCCCACAGGATCGGGGGTCTGCCGGTGAGATCGGTGAGACGCTGTGCCTCGTCGGAGCCCGCCCCGTCGTGGGGCGCGACCGCTGTCTCCAACGTCAGCGACAGCACGGGGTGATCGATCGCGTACTGCAGCGCGGCGGGGCCGCCCAGAGCCCCGCCGACCAGATGCGCGGTCTCGATGCCGAGCGCCGTCAGTGTCGCGAAGATGTCGTCGCTGCGCTCGCGCACGCCGTGGCTCGCATCGGCGGGCAGGCCCTCGATGCCGCTGAAGCTATCCAGGTCGATCGCGATAACTCGCAGGTCGCCTGGAAGATCCTGCATGAGCTCCTGCCAGAACAGGGTCGACGAGTCGCTTCCGTGGATGAAGACGATCGTCTGGTCGGGCAGTGTCTCCACGTCGTCTTCGGGTCGCTCCAGGACGGTGACGGTCAGCTGGCCGGTGTCGACGATCCGCGTGGCGATGCCTTCCAGGACGGTCATGGCGGCATTCTACTCCGGTGCCCTACTCCGGTGCCCTGTCCGGACGGGCGGGCTCGTCGGGTTGCCGTGCGCTCGTAGGATGGAGCGCATGTCTGATGCGCTCCCTGCTCTTCCGCCCGTCGCGATCCTCGGCGGGGGTTCCATGGGGGGAGCTATTCTGCAGGGTCTCATCCGGTCCGGGCGGGCGCCACGAGTGACGGTGACGACCCGCACCGCCGCCAGAGCCGACGACCTGGCGAGTATCGCTGGTGTCACGGCCCTCGCGCTCGAGAGGGATGCCTCGGCGAACCAGACGGCGGTGGCGGATGCCGACATCGTCATCATCAGCGTCAAGCCGCTCCTGGCGCCCGACGTGGCGCGGGAGATCGCGCCCGTGCTGCGGCCCGGGACCATCGTGGTGAGCCTTGCGGCGGGGATCCCGATCGGAACCTTCGAGGAGATCGTCGGCGAGGGCGTGCCTGTTCTGCGCTCGATGCCCAACACTCCCGCGCTCGTCGGCAAGGCGGTCACGGGGCTTGCTGCGGGATCCTCGGCATCCGTTGCCGATGTCGCGCTCGTGCGCGCGTTCTTCGAGACCTGCGGCGCCGTGATCGAGGTTCCCGAGGAGCAGATCGATGCGCTGACGGCGATCTCTGGCTCGGGCCCGGCATATGTCTATCTGCTGGTCGAAGAGCTCACCGAGGCCGCACGTGACAAGGGCTTCTCCGATGCCGATGCGCGCCTGATGTCCGAGCGGACCTTCATCGGTGCGGCGGCGCTGCTGGATGCCACGGGGGAGGACCCCGCGGAGCTGCGGCGGCGCGTGACCAGTCCCAAGGGCACGACCGAGCCCGCGATCGCCGTCCTGCAGCGGGCGAGCCTCGCCGGCATCCTCTCCGAGGCGATCGAGGCCGCGCTCGCGCGCTCTCGTGAGATCGCCGCCGGCGCGTAGCTCTCCTCAGCGGTCGAGCGAGGCGAAGCGCTCGATGTCGGAGTTCGTCCCCGAGACGATGATGAGGTCGTGGTTGGTGACGACGGTGTTGGCCTCGGCGTAGCGGAACGGCTTGCCGGGGCTTTTCACCCCGACGACGGTGACGTTGTACTTCGATCGCACCCCGGAATCGTTCAGGCCGGTGCCGCGGATGAACTTCGGCGGGTACATCTTGGCGAGCACGAAGTCGTCGTCGAAGCGGATGAAGTCGAGCATGCGGCCCGAGACGAGGTGCGCGACGCGCTCGCCCGCCTCCCGCTCGGGGTAGATGACGTGGTTCGCTCCCACGCGCGCGAGGATCTTGCCGTGCGACTGCGAGACGGCTTTCGCCCAGATCTGCGGCACTTTCAGGTCGACCAGGTTCGCCGTGATGAGCACGGATGCCTCGATCGAGGATCCCACGGCGACGACGGCGACCTGGAAGTCCTGTGCGCCGATCTGTTTGAGGGCGTCGATGTTGCGGGCGTCGGCCTGCACCGTGTGGGTCACGCGCTCCGACCACTTCTGCACGAGGTCGAGGCTCTCGTCGATCGCGAGCACGTCGCGCTCGAGACGGTCCAGCTCGCCTGCGCACGCGGCGCCGAAGCGGCCGAGTCCGATGATGAGGACGGGTGCGTCGCCCCGCAGCTGCTCAACCAACGATGGGCCTTTCCACGGGCAGCGAATAGTGCTGCGAACGGGTCGTCGCGGCCACGGCCGCGGCGAGAGTCACTGTACCAACGCGCCCCATGAACATCGTGAGCGCCAGAATGTAGACCGCGGGGTCGGGAAGCGTCGCGGTCAGTCCTGTCGACAGCCCGACAGTGGCGAACCCGGAGATCACGTCGAACAGGACGTCTTCTATCGGAGCGCCGGTCAGCTGCCCGATCGCGATGGTCGAGACCGCGACGATCGTCGACCCCCAGGCGACGACCGACAGGGCCACGCGCTGCACGTCGCTCGGGATGCGACGCCCGAACGCCTCCACGGCGGGGCGACCCTTCGCCTCCGACCAGACGGCGAGGGCGAGGACGGCGAGGGTCGTCACCTTGATGCCGCCGGCGGTGGATGCCGAGCCGCCGCCCACGAACATGAGCATGCATGCGACGATGAGCGACGATCCGTTCATCTGCGAGATGTCGATGAGCGAGAAGCCGCCGGAGCGCGTCATGGCGGACAGGAAGAACGCCTGGAACGTCGTGTCCCAGGCATCCATCGATCCGAAGGTGTCCGGGTTGCCGTATTCGAGCAGGAGGAACACTCCCGCGCCGGCGAAGAACAGGGTCGTCGTCGTGATGAACGTGAGCTTCGCGTGCAGCGACCACCGGCGCACGTGGAAGTGGTGACGCCACAGCGTGAAGATCACGGGAAACCCGATCGACCCGAGGAAGACGCCGGTCATCAGCACCGTGAGGAAGTAGTAGTCGGTCGCGAAGGGCTCGAGCCCGCCGGCATTCGGAGTGAACCCCGTGTTCGTGAACGACATCGCGGCGTAGAACGGGGCCTCCCACAGCGCCGTGAGGGGGCCGACGCCTTCGACCAGCAGCGCGGGGTACAGCAGGACCGCGAGTCCGCCCTCGATCACGAGGGTCGAGAACGCCACGGTCGACAGCAGCTGGCCCACTTCGCCCAGCCGCACGGTCTGCCCCTCGTTGACCGGGCCGCCGTGCGCCCGTAACGGGTTGGAGTCGCCCGCCGCGAGGAGTTTCGCGCGCAGCCCGAGCCGCTTCGAGATGGCCATGCCGAGGATGGATGCCAGAGTCAGCACGCCGAGGGCGCCGACGTTGACGCCGATGAACAGGAGCACCTGACCGAGCGGTGACCAGTGCGTCGCCATGTCGACCGTCGAAAGCCCCGTCACGCAGATGGTCGACACAGCGGTGAACAGGGCGTCGGCGAACGGGGTGGGTCTGCCGTCCGCCGCCGCCGCCGGCAGCGAGAACAGGATCGTGAAGACGAGAATCAGCGCCGTGAAGATGAGGACGGCGAAACGGGGGGGCGAGGCCATCGCGAGTTCGCGCAGGTCATGCCCCACGCGGGAGGCGAGAGCGGTCAGGCGCCGCCCGGCTCGGACGGCGACGGACTCCTCCGTCATGACCGCCTCCTCGCATCGTGCCCGTCGGTCGTTGTCATGGTACTCGGGCTGCGGGGCGGGCTAACCTATCGTCATGACAGACATCTTCGACGTGATCGCCGACGGCACTCGTCGGGACATCCTGCAGTTGCTGCGCGAGCGCGCTGCGTCGAGCGAGAGCGGGACGAGCGTCTCGCACATCGTCAACGCTCTGGGGGTGAGCCAGCCGACCGTCTCGAAGCACCTCAAGGTGCTGCGTGAAGCCGGACTCGTCTCGGTGCGCGAGGAGGGGCAGCACCGTTTTTACAGCCTGGAGACGGCACCTCTCGACGAGGTCGACGACTGGCTCATGCCGTTCTACGACGATGGGTTCGCCGCCGCCGAAGAGGTGAGCTCGGCCACCCTGCCCGACTCTGCCGCGGCCGCAGCAGATCTGGTCGGTCGCGCGGCGGCGTCTACCAAACACGCGCTGGACAGCGTCCTCAAGCGCATTCCCGGTCGGTGATATACCCGCCGAGGCATCCGTCGGCCAGCGTCGTGGCCAGCGCGTCCATCGCTCATCAGAGGCCACAGGGATCACCGAGGTTTACACGCGTCTCGGCTGACCCCTATTCTTTTTCTTTGAGAGCAGCGCTTGTGCTGGGGAGAATGCGCGGGGAGTAATCGATATGGCTGAGCTGTCGGACGTGCGTTTCCTGACCGTCGCGGAGGTGGCGGGGATCATGCGCGTGTCCAAGATGACCGTCTACCGTCTCGTCCACTCCGGCGAGTTGCCCGCCGTCCGATTCGGACGCAGTTACCGCGTGCCCGAGACGGCTGTGACCGAGGCCCTGCGGCGGCCGATCTCCGACGTCGGCTAGACTTGTCGGCGGGCATTTCTCGTGGTGCCCTCTCCCGGACGCGGCGAGGCAGCGTCCAGCCCCTGACATAGTGAGGTTTCCGTGGGTTCTGTCATCAAGAAGCGCCGTAAGCGCATGGCGAAGAAGAAGCACCGTAAGCTGCTTCGCAAGACTCGCCACCAGCGCCGCAACAAGAAGTAAGGCGGCCACCGCACTGAGCGCCTGTCCTGGAGGACGGGCGCTTCGTGTTCGGTCGCGGCATGTCCAGGTGCTTCGCATCCCGGAGCGCGCCAACGGTTGATTCCGCCTCGAGGAGACGCATGAAGTCCATCACGGTCCAGCAGCTGCATGAGCGCGAGGGTGTCGCGCTCATCGATGTGCGGGAGGTCGACGAGTTCGCCGCGGGGCACGTCCCCGGCGCCGTCAACATCCCGATGTCGGTCATCGGCGAGCGCCTCGACGAGCTTCCCGACGGCGAGTTCGACGTGATCTGCGCGCTCGGCGGCCGGTCGGCGAGAGTCGTCGAGGCTCTCGAGGCGCGCGGCCACGACGCGACGAATGTCGAGGGCGGCACCAAAGGGTGGATCGCAGCGGGCTACCCGGTCGAGTGCTGACCGCGCTCGTAGGATTGACGAGTGACAACGCTCACGATCATCTCCAAGCCCGACTGCCATCTGTGCGATCTCGCGCACGAGATCGTGGACGCGGTCGTCGCGGGCTTTCCCGACGACGCCGTGACGGTCGAAGAGTTCTCGATCCTCGACGACCCGGCGCTGTATGAGCGATGGTGGGAGAAGATCCCCGTCGTCCTGATCGATGGCCGGCTGCACGCGCACTGGCGGCTGGAGGCCGCCCGGCTGCGCGCGGCACTGGCCGCATCGCCCGCATCCGAACGAGAGGAAAGCGCATGATCCGGCACATCGTCGCCTGGCGGCTGAAGACGCAGGATGCCGGCGAGCGCGCCGCGCAGGCGCAGAAGATGAGGACCGATCTGCTCGCGCTGCGCGGGGTGGTGCCGACGATCATCGACATCTCGGTGGGGCCCGACGTCGTCGGCGGCGCCAATTGGGACGTCGCGATCGTCGCCGACTTCGCTGATGAGGCGGCATTGGATGCCTACCAGGTGCACCCCGCGCATCAGGCCGTCGTCGCCTACGTGCGCGAGATCGTCAGCGAGCGCGCCGCCGTCGACTTCGTGGTCTGAGGGAGTGCGGCGTCAGCTGATCGGTAGCGATCCCGGCAGCATCTCCGTGGCGATCTTCAACGCTCGGCCGGTCGCCGACCCGCTGTCTTCCGCGAGTTCAGCGGGCGTCCCTGCGAAGACGAGACGCCCGCCTTCGGAGCCCGCTCCGGGGCCGATGTCGATCGCGTGATCGGCGCGAGCGATGACCCGCAGGTTGTGCTCGACCACGACGAGGGTCGCGCCGGCATCCAGTAGATCGTCGAAGAGGTGATTCATGGTGTCGACATCGCTCGGGTGCAGGCCCGTCGTGGGCTCGTCGAGCACGATCCACTGCTCTGCGATCTCTGTGGCATCCGCGAGGTGCCGAGCGATCAGCAGTCGCTGGCGCTCACCGCCGGAGAAGGTGTCCAGCGACCGGCCCACGGGGATGTAGCCGAGTCCGACTCGGTCCATCCAACGCAGCGCGGGCAGGGGGCCGGTCCGCGATTCCAGGAGCGTCGCAAGGTCGTCCGCCGTCATCGCGAGCGCGTCGGCGATCGTGTGGCCGCCGATGCGGACAGACAGGGCCTGGTCGTTGAAGCGTCGCCCGGCGCACGCGTCGCACGGCGTCGAGACGTCGTCCAGGAACGCGAGCTCCGTCGTGATGTAGCCCTTGCCTTTGCAGGCGGGGCAGGCGCCTTTCGAATTGAAGCTGAACCATGCGGGGCCGAGCTTCGACGCATCGCTGAAGGCTTGGCGCACCGCGTCGGCGATGCCCAGCATGCTCAGCGTCGTTGAGCGCACGCCGCCCCGCAGGGGGTCTTGACCGACGACCGTGAACCGCGGATGCTGTCGGGGGAGCTCGACGGTCGCCAGGGAGCTCTTCCCCGATCCGGCGACCCCCGTGACGACGGTGAGCGCGCCGATGGGGAAGTCGACGTCGAAGCCGGTGAGGTTGTGAGAGCGCGCGTTCTGCACGCGCACATGCCCACGGGAATGCCGGGTCGACGTCGACGGGGGCAAGGGCGTTGCGAACAACCGTCCGGTGATGGTGTCGCTCCGGGTGAGGTCTTCTGGTGCGCCCTCGAATTGCACGAGACCGCCGGATGCCCCGGCGCCGGGGCCGAGGTCGACGACGTGGTCGGCGGCGGCGATCACCTGGCGGTTGTGCTCGACGACCAGCACGGTGTTTCCGGCATCCCTCAGCTGGTGCAGCAGACGAGTCAGCCGGAGCACGTCGGCGGGGTGCAAGCCTGTCGTCGGCTCGTCGAAGACGTATGTGACATCGGTGAGCGCGCTGCCCAGGTGCCGTACGACCTTGACCCGCTGGGCTTCTCCGCCGGAAAGGGTCGAGGACGCGCGGTCCAGGGTGAGGTAGCCGAGCCCGACCGACAGCAAGGCGTCCAGCCCCTTCCGGATGCCGTCCAGCGCAGGGGCGACCGTGGGCGCGGAGAGGCGATCGAGAAGAGCGCGCAGCTCGGAGACCGGCAGTGCCATCCAGTCGACGATCGACCGGCCATCGATCCTGCTCGCACGAGCGGCGGCGTTGACGCGCGCGCCACCGCACTCCGGGCAGGTACGTTCTGTCATGATGCGGTCGAGCTCCTCGGCGACCTGCTTCGAGATGTTCGCGGGGCGATTCTTCACGTACACGTCGCGCAGGCGTGTGACGACCCCGTCGAACTTCCCGGATGCGGGGAAGCGAGGGTCGGGGTGCGGGGGCACGACGCCCGCGGCGTAGAGGAACAGCTCCATCTCCTCCGGCGTGTAGTCGCGCAGGCGCTTCGCGCGGTCGAACAGGCCGCAGTAGGCGAAGCGCTTCCAGCGATACACCCCGGGCCGGAACATGCTGAAGCGCACCGGGCCTTCGTCTATGGTCTTGTCCGGATCGATGAGCGCATCGGGATCGATGTCGACGACGGTGCCGATCCCCTCGCACGCGGGGCACATGCCCAGCGGGTCATTGAAGGAATAGGCGGGGGAGTAGCCGGCGGATGGGATGCCGAGGCGAGAGAAGACGAGCCGGATGAGAGGGGCCAGGTCCGTCGCGGTCGCAACCGTGGAACGAGAGTTTCCGGTGAACCTCCGCTGATCGATGAGGACCGTGTATGTCAGGCCCGTCATCGCCTGGACATCGGGTGCGGGGTGCTGTGGAAGCCGGGCGCGCACGAACGTCGGATAGGAGTCGTTGACGAGCCGCTGCGCTTCTGCGGCGATCGTGTCGAGTGCCAGCGAAGATTTGCCTGAGCCCGAAACCCCCGTGAAGACCGTCATGGCGCCTTTCGGCACCGTCAGGGAGATATCCCGCAGATTGTTGGTCCGCGCGTGCGCGACGCGGATCACGTCCTCCGGAGCGGCGAGGGCGGTCATAGCTGTTCATCGTAGAGCGGGTGCGCGGACGTCATGCGCCGGGAAAGGACGACGCGCCATTGTTACATCTCCGTAACCGGCGGTCTACATACTCGCTGGTATACAAGAGGGAGTGCCGATCCCTTTGCACCGGACGGCATTTGTTCCATGTGCCACGCATGCATCGAGAGGAAACAGCAGTGATGAAGAGGACGCTAGGTCGCCGGTTGGCGATGTCTACGGTCGCGGTGGCGGCTGCCGGAGTATTTGCGCTCAGCGGGTGCTCGGGGAGCACGTCCGATGAGAGCTCCGAGTCGGCAGCGGCCTCGGACACCAGCGTCACCACGCTGACCGAGGGCGTGCTCAAGATCGGCTCCCAGCAGTCCTATATCCCGGGCGAGTTCTTCCCCGAGGGCGAGGACACCGTGCAGGGCTTCTCCGTCGACTTCATCGACGAGATCGCTTCGCGCCTGGGCCTTGAGACCGAGTGGGTGCAGGTCGACTACTCCGCGATCATCACGGGTCTGCAGTCGAGTCAATTCGACATGGGCTCGGGAGGTATGAGCCCCAACGCCGAGCGGCTCGAGCAGGTCGACATGGTCGGCTACTTCCAGTCGGGAGCGACGTTCATCCTCCGTAAAGAGGACGACGGCGAGTACACGGACGCGCAGTCCTTCTGCGGGCTGACGATCGGTATGCTCGAGGGCTCCACGACTCTCGAGGCCGCCATCGACGAGGCGAACGAGAGCTGTGACTCGCCCATCGTCATCGAGTACTACACCTCGACGCCGCTCGGGTTGCAAGGCCTCCTCTCGGGCCGCATCGAGGCCTACACGCCCGACCTCGCACAGGCGCAGTACATCGTGCAGGAGAACCCGGATGACTTCGTCGCGCTCGGTGACTACACGCTCGTCGATTACCTCATCAACTACACCTTCACCAAGGACAACACCCAGCTTCGCGATGCTGTCTACGAGCAGCTGCAGGCGATGATGGACGACGGCACCTATCAGGAGATCCTGGACGAGTGGGGCATCGCCTCCGGCGCGCTCACGAAGCCGGCTCTCAACGGCGATCTCGACGCCACACCGTGATCCTTCGAGGGGCGGGCCGTCACCGGCCCGCCCCTCGGCTCTCATACTTCGAAAGGTTGTGGTCATGACAAGAACACAGGCGCTGGCCCAGTTGCCAGAGGTCTATTTCCCCGTTCGGCGCCGGACGGAATGGGGCCAGATCATCCAGGGCGCGGTCGTCGTGGTCCTCGTCGTGTGGGTGCTCGGGGCTATCGCGGCGTCGGGCGTCTTCGACTTCGGAACGGTGGCGCAGTACCTTTTCGGAGACCAGCTCTGGATCGGGATCTGGGACACTCTCACCCTGGCGACGCTGTCGACGGCGGTGGCGCTCGTGTTGGGCACGGTCGTCGCTCTGATGCGCATCTCTTCGAACAAGGTGCTTGCCACCGCGGCATCCGTCTACGTCTTCGTCTTCCGCGGCACCCCGATGCTGGTGCAGTTGCTGATCTGGTTCTACGCGATTCCTCGAGTGATCGGCACGGTCTACATCGGCGTCCCGTTCACCGACATCGTCCTGGTCAATGAACCTGCGAGCGGGTTCTTCACGCCGTTCGTCGCCGGTCTTTTCGCCCTCTCGCTCGCCGAGACCGGCTATATGGCCGAGGTGATCCGCTCCGGTGTCCTCGGCGTTGATCAGGGGCAGCGTGACGCGGCGAGGGCGCTCGGGGTGAGGAGGTCGCACATCACCGTTCAGATCGTGCTCGCTCAGGCGTTCCGTATCGTGCTGCCGGCCATGGCGAACCAGTACATCATGATGATCAAGAACACGTCGCTGGCGTACACGATCGGCTATATGGAGATCCTCCTCACCGTCAGCCGCATCTACTACGCCAACTTCAAGTACCTCGAGCTCCTGCTCGTCGCGGCGTTCTGGTATCTGATCTTGACCGCGCTCATCACGCTGCTTCAGCAGTTCCTCGAGCGCCGATTCCCGGCGAGGTGATCCCCATGGCTGAAAATACTCTCAAGATGGAAGCGACCCAGATCAACAAGTCGTTCGGCGCCACCAAGGTGCTGCACGATGTGTCGGTGAGGGTCCATGAGGGCGAGGTCGTCGCCCTCATCGGCCCCTCGGGGGCCGGCAAATCCACCTTCTTGCGTTGCGTGAACAACTTGCAGCCGATCGATTCCGGAACGATCGAGATCGACGGTGAGCTGATCGGCTACAAGAAGGTCGGAAACGAGCTGTACGAGCTGCCCGACAAAGCAGCTGCCGCACAGCGGGCCAAGGTCGGGATGGTCTTCCAGAGCTTCAACCTGTTCCGGCACATGACGGCGCTCGACAACGTCGTGTATGGCCAGGTCGAAGTGCTGAAGCGCTCCCGGCGCGAAGCACGCGAGAATGCGCGCGAACTGCTGGCGAGGGTGGGGCTGGAAGGCCGGGAGGACCGCTTCCCGGCGCAGCTGTCCGGTGGTCAGCAGCAGCGCGTCGCCATCGCGCGTGCGCTCGCGATGGATCCTTCCATGATTCTGCTCGACGAGCCGACGAGCGCACTCGACCCGGAACTGCGCGTGGAGGTCGCACAGGTGATCAAGAGCATGGCTGCGCAGAACCGCACCATGCTGATGGCCACGCACGACATCCCTCTCGTGCGCGACATCGCTGACTACATCATTTTCATGGTGGATGGGCGCATCGTCGAACAGGGGCGGGCTGAGAAGGTGCTGCACGATCCTGAGAACGAGCGGACGAAGACCTTCCTGACAAAAATGTCCGAGTGACATGAAAGACCCTTCCCCCTCCCCGGGGGAGCTTGTCACCCCGGGGAGGGTCGCTCTTTACGCCCTGATGGTCGTCATCTGGGGGTCGAGCTTCTTCTTCACCGTGGTGGCGCTGCCGTCGTTCAACCCCTTCCTGCTTGTGCAACTGCGCATGATGATGGCGTCGTTGATCCTCGGTGCCGTCGTATGGATCTCGCGTCGGAGGTTGCCTCGCGCGAAGGCTCTGTGGGGGCACTTCGTCGTGCTGGGGTTCCTGGGAATTGCGTGGCCATACTGCATGTTGACCTGGGCGCAGCTGTGGGTGCCGTCATCGACGGCGATCGTGCTGTCGAGCACGACGCCCATCTTCGTTTTTCTTTTTGCCACGCTGGTGGCACGCAACGAGGTGTTCGACGGGCAGCGGATGCTCGGCGTCTTCGTCGCGTTCGCCGGAGTCGTGCTGCTCACCTCTGCCGGTGTGGGCGGAGGGGGAAGCTGGTTCTGGTCGGCCGTCATCGTCTTCTCGTCGATCGTCTACGCCGCGGCGAACATCTACACGCGGACGTTCGTGTCGTCGGTGGATCCGATCGTCACGGCATTTCTGCAGCTCGGAATGGGAACCCTCTGGCTGTTGCCGATGACGACCCTGACGGGGAGCTGGTACGTGCAGGACCTCACCATGACTGCTCTCATCGCCGTCCTCGAGCTTGGCGTGCTCGGCTCCGGCTTCGCTTATGTGCTCTTCTTCTTCTTCATTCGTACCTGGGGGTCGTCGGCGACGAGCCTGAACACCTACCTGCAGCCGGTGGTCGGTGTGCTCCTCGGCGTCGTGGTCCTGCACGAGCGTCCGACTCCGGTGGAGTGGCTCTCGCTGGGGATCATCGCTGTCGGTGTGCTCCTGTTCGGCACGGCCACCCTCAGGCCGGTACGCGATCCGATCTCCTGAGGCAGAGAGCGTCCGCGTTCCGCGGGAAGCGTACGCCGCCGGAGTAGGCCAGCCCAGAATTAATTTGAATGTAATGCAACTTTTGCTTGTCATCTGTTGAAACTTCCTGAATACTGGCCTGCATACCGGCTGGTTCGAGCCGTGCCCCGAAAGTTCGAAGGAGTTCGTGACCATGGCATCCCAACTGCGAAACCTGCTCGCGGTCGCCACCCTCGGCGCAACGCTTGTTGCCTTCTCCGGGTGTGCTGTCCCCAGTGGCGACGCATCATCCAGCAGCACTCCGACGGCAGATGCGACGAGCGCTGCAGCCGCTCTCGTCCCCGACGAGATCAAAGAGCGCGGCTACGTGATCGTCGCGACCGACGCCCAGTGGGGTGCGCCGACCAACTATCATCCCGACGGCGACTCGACGCAGTGGGCGGGTGTCGAGCACGATCTGCTCGAGGCGATGGAGCCGATCCTCGGTGTCGAGTTCCGGCAGGAGGACGCCGCTTTCACCTCGATCATCACCGGGGTCACGTCGGGGCGTTACGATCTCGGCGTCAGCGGATTCCAGGACACCGTCGAGCGGCAAGAGGTCGTCGACATGGTCGACTATATGCGCGGCGGGGGGAACACGCTGATCGTCAAGGTCGGCAACCCTGAGGACATCCACGACTACGCCGACATGTGCGGTCGTACGATGGGCGTCGTCTCCGGTTCGATCGACGAGACGTTCTGGAGCGACTATTCCGCGTCGGACTGCGATGCGGACGAGCAGATCGAGATCTTGACGTTCGCAGATCGCCCGGCGGCACTGCTCGCGCTCGATTCCGATCGCATCGTCGCCGCGACCGGCAGCGGTGCGTTCAGCCTCAACCTGACCTACAACTGGGACGGTGCCCAGAGCGCCAACCAGGGCAAGTTCGAGGTGCTCCTCGATGAGATCGAGTACGGGATCTCGGAACTGCCTGCAGCGTTCGTCGCGCCCAAGGGCGATGACTCGATTCGCGATGCCGTCCTGGCCGCGCTGCAGGAGCTCATGGACAGTGGTGAGTTCTACACGATCATGGACGAATGGCACTACCCGGACGAGTGGCTGTGGGACTCTCCGCAGCTCAACGCCGCCACGGAGTAGCACGTCATCGAGTGTTCCGTGACGGTGTCATCCAATCGCGAGGTGAGTGAGCAATGACCAGTGCATCCACGCCGCAGGGCGGAGGCGCCCAGATGGCGATGTCGACTGCCGCCGAGGCCGACGCGGGAAGGGAGGGGGGAGCGGGCCCCGGCGCGTCCGACACGCCGACCCACTCCTCCTTCCAGGTGCGCCCCCTGCGCATACTCTTCACCCTCGCGGGCTTCGCCATTCTCGCAGCTGCGGCGTATGCGTTGGTCAGCTCGCCGAACGTGAAGTGGTCGATCTTCTTCGAGTTCCTGCTGGTCCCGCAGGTGATCAGCGGCGTTCAGCTCACCCTCGTGCTGACGGCGGTCTCGATGGTGCTGGGAACGCTCTTGGGCATCATCGCGGCCTTCGCCAAGATGTCGTCGATTCAGGGGGTCCGCCTGCTCGCCAACGTGTACATCTGGATCTTCCGGGGCACGCCGCTGCTGGTGCAAGTGATCTTCGCCTTCAACCTGGCGCTGTTCATTCCGCAGATCGCCTTCGGCCCGTGGGCGATCAGCACGAATGCGATCATGACCCCCTTCTTCAGCGCCGCGCTGGCCCTCACGCTCAACGAGGGGGCCTACATGGCCGAGTACATTCGCGGTGCCATTCTGGGTGTCGATCCGGGGCAGAAGGAAGCGGCCCTCTCACAGGGCATGAGCTCGCTTCGTGCCATGCGGCGAGTGATCCTGCCGCAGGCGATCCCCTCGTTGATCCCGGTCGTCGGCAACCAGACCATCTCGATGCTGAAGGCGACGTCGATCGTCTCGGTCATCGCCGCCGCGGAGCTGTTGACCCAGGTGACGATCATCTACAACCAGAACTACTACATCATCGAGCTCCTGTTGGTCGCCTGCGCCTGGTACATCACCATCGTGTCGATCGCCTCCGTCATCCAGCACCTCATCGAGACGCAGCTCGCCAAACGCAGCCGGGTTGCGGGCAGTCGCCTGAGCCTCCGCGCCACGCTGATGCGCAATCTCTCCTTCCGCCGAGCATGAGCGCCGCGATGAGTCCCGACGAAAGGAGCAGTCTGATGCCCCGACAGCCGAATGCCGCGGTCCGCATCGAGAACGTGAGCAAGAGCTTCGGCTCGCTCCAGGTGTTGCGCGGGATCGACTTGATCGCCGAACCCGGCACCGTCACCTGCATCATCGGTCCCTCCGGCTGCGGAAAAAGCACCCTGTTGCGCTGCATCAACCATCTGACGACGGTGGACGCCGGCCGGATCTGGGTGGGCGACCAGCTTGCGGGTTACCGGGAGGCGAGGGGCCACCTCTACGACGCGAAGGAAAGCGAGATCAGCCGGATGCGTTCGCGCATCGGGATGGTCTTCCAGCACTTCAACCTGTATGGCCACATGACGGTGCTGCAGAACATCGTCGAGGCTCCGATCAAGGTCTTGAAGCAGAAGCCGAGGGAGGCGAAGCTGCGAGCGCTCGAGCTCCTGGAACAGGTGGGGCTGGGCGATAAGGCCCAGGCGTATCCGCGGCAATTGTCCGGCGGGCAGCAGCAGCGCGTCGCGATCGTACGCGCACTCGCCGGTGGCCCCGACCTCGTCCTCTTCGACGAGCCCACGTCGGCGCTCGATCCCGAGCTCGTTCAAGAGGTGCTGGAGGTCATGCGCGACATCGCCGACCGCGGAATGACCATGATCGTCGTGACGCATGAGCTGAAGTTCGCTCGAGAAGTCGCCGATCAGGTGGTCTTCATGGACGCGGGTCGCGTCGTCGAGCGGGGCACGCCTGCCGAGGTGCTCGACGCGCCCAAGGCAGAGCGGACCAAACGCTTCATCGCTCAGGTGCGTCGTGTCGCTCCCGACGCCGGCGACGTTGCTGAACCCGAAGTGGTCGTGCCGCCCGCGACCATCGCCCCTCTGCCGTGACCTGCGCGACCACAATGACAACCCCAACGACAAGGAACTCGATCTCGACCATGCCAATCAACAATCTCTCGGTGCAGCTGTGGACCCTTCGAGAACTCATCGCGGAGGACCTCGTCGGCACTCTGCAACGACTCGCGGACGTGGGATTCACCAAGGTGGAGCCGTATCGGATCAAGGATGCCGAGGGGCTCGGAACCGCGTTGCGCGATGCGGGGCTCGAGGCGCCGACCACGCACCAGGTGTTCATCCGTGACGACTCGATCGACGAGGTCGCCGAGGCTGCGGCGCGGTTCGGCATCGGCACGGTGATCGACCCCGTCGTGGCTCCGGAGTTCTGGACCGACGCCAGCGACATCCAGCGCACGGCCGAGAGGTTGAATGCCGCTGCATCGATCGCGGCGAAGCACGGCGTCACGGTGGGCTACCACAACCACGCGCACGAGATCAGGAACAAGATCGACGGGCGCCCCGCGCTCGAGTACTTTGCCTCGCTTCTCGACCCGAGCGTGGTTCTCGAGGTCGATACGTACTGGGTCGCTGTGGGCGGGGAGGATCCCGCCCAGCTCCTCCCTCGGCTCGGCGACAGAGTCGTGGCCATCCACGTGAAGGACGGGCCGGCGACGGCGGAGAAGAAGGATCAGGTGCCCGTCGGCCGAGGGTCACTGAATATCCCGGGAATCATCGCGGCCGCACCGAACGCCTTGCGCGTGATCGAGCTGGACGACAGCCGGATGGATCGATTCGATGCCGTGGTCGAGAGCTTCACGTACCTGTCAGAGCTCGAGGGCCACGCGTGAGAACCGGCCGTGTGGGCGTCGGAGTCATCGGCGCGGGCGTCATCAGCAGCCGTTACCTGACGAACCTTTCGTCGTTTCCCGATGTGCGGGTGCTCTTCGTCGCCGATATCGATGTGGAGCGTGCGGCATCGCAGGCACAAGAGTTCGCGGTGCCGCGAAGTGGCACGGTGTCGGAGTTGTTGGCCGACCCCGAGGTCGAGATCGTGGTGAATCTCACGATTCCCGCCGTCCATGCCGAGGTCGCGATGGCTGCAGTCGCGGCGGGCAAGCATGTGTGGAGTGAAAAGCCGTTCGCTCTCGATCGCGAATCGGGGCGTGAACTTCTCGAGAAGGCCGAACAGGCGGGGCTGAGGGTGGCGACGGCTCCTGACTCCTTCCTCGGCTCGGGCGTGCAAACCGCGCGGCGACTGATCGAAGCCGGCGAGATCGGTGAGGCTCTCACCGCCCTGTCCGTGATGCAGACGCCGGGTCCGGACGGATGGCATCCGAATCCCGAGTTCCTGTTCCAGGAGGGCGCGGGGCCGCTGTTCGATATCGGCCCGTACCATCTGACCGCCCTCGTCCAGCTCTTCGGTCCGGTGGCATCCGTGTTCGCGACGGCGTCGCAGGCCCGCACGGTGCGAACGATCGGGGCAGGCCCACGCGCAGGCGAGGAGTTCGACGTCACGACCCCGACGCATATCTCCGCGATCTACGAGTTCGAGTCCGGCAGATCGGCCCAATGCCTGTTCAGCTTCGACTCCAAACTCCCTCGCACCCTGTTCGAGATCTCGGGCAGCGAGGCAACGCTCAGCGTCCCTGATCCGAATACCTATGCGGGCGAGCTCCACATCCACCGCGGGCGCGATGATGTCGCCGCGATCCCCTCTTCGGGGGTGACGACCAACCACGGCATCGGGGTCGCGGAGCTGGCCCAGGCGATTCGGGAGGGCCGCCCCGAGCGCGCGAGCGGTGAGCAGGCGTATCACGTGCTCGATGTGATGCTCGCCACGCTGGAGTCGGCACGCTCTTCCGCGCGTGTCGATGTGGAGAGCACGACGGTCGTCGCGCCCGCGCTCCCCGTGGACTGGGACCCCCACCAGCCTTCCCTCTTCGTGGAGGAATGAGGAGGTCGGTCGAACAGGCACGCGAATCGCGAAGAACACACCGTTGGAAAGAGAACCATCCGCTCGCGTGAGCGGAAGCACGAAACCGAAAGGCAAGAAAGAGCAATGAGCAAGATCGACGTGAACAACTGGGATGGCGCGGCGTCGTACCAGTTCGACGAGATCACCGAGTGCTGGACGAACCTCGTGAAGGCCGAGGAGTACGGTGTCTTCCTCGGCATCTGCGCCTACCAGGCGCTGCCGGAGGGCAAGGAGCCGGCGGACCTGGCCCACCCCGAGGGGGAGGCCGAGCTGTTCTATGTCATCAGCGGCGAGGGGTATGTCTACCTCGAGGGCAAGGAGATCACTCCGCTGCGCGCGGGGGACTCGTTCGTCCTGCCCGCGCAGCCGAACCACCAGATCTGGTCGGCCTCGGCTGACGAGCCGATCTCCATTCTCTTCGTGGCGATGGACGGGACGCGTCGCGGATAGCGGCGAGTGGACTTCGGCGCTGGGAGGGGGCGCGTCGCACTCCCCCCAGCGCCGAAGTGCGAAACTCATTCCTGGGGGTGAAATCTCGCGTCGACGGCTTCTTCTGAGAGGACTCGCTGTGTGACCATGAGAGCGGCTCCGAGGGCTCCCGCGGCGTCGTCAGCCTGGGACTGGACGATCGCCAGGTGCTGCGTCGCAAGAGGGATGGATCGACGATAGACGACCTCGCGGACACCGGCGAGAAGATGCTCACCCGCTCGTGCGATGCTCCCGCCGATGACGATGGCCGCTGGATTGAGCATGTTGACGACGGTCGCGAGGACTTCACCGATCTCGCGTCCTGCCTGGCGGGTGGCGCGGATCGCGTGAGGGTCGCCGGCTAGGACGAGCTCGACCACGGCGGCGCTATCGGGCGCATCGAGCCCGAGGCCGCGGAGCTCGGTGGCGATCGCTGTGCCGCTGGCGATCGCTTCCAGGTCGCGCTCGTCCGGGATGGCCCGTGGCGAGTCGCGACCGTAGGGAACCAGGGCGTGCCCCAAGTCGCCCGCTGAGCCTGTCGTCCCGCGTTGCAGTATTCCGCCGGCGATGATTCCGGCTCCGATACCCGTCGCCACCTTGACGAACAGCAGGTCGCGCGTGTCGGCCCAGCGTGCGGTGTGCTCGCCCAGCGCAAGGACGTTCACGTCGTTGTCGACGAGGACGGGGACGGGGAAGGACTGCTGTATGTACGCGGGGATGTCGAAACGGTTCCACCCCGGCATGATCGGCGGGTTCACGGGACGACCCGTCGTGTGCTCGACGGGACCGGGCACTCCGATCCCGGCGCCCGTCAGCGGCGCGGAGGTCCAGGGCCCGGGCATCGCGAGCATTTCCTTGGCGGTTGCAACGCAGCAGTCGAGAACGGCGCGGGGCCCGTCCGCAATGGAGAGCGGGAGGTGGCGGATTGTCAGCACACGCGGTGTCAAGTCCGTCAATGCCACGCTGGCGTGCGTTGCGCCGAGATCGAAGGCGACGATGACGCCGGCCAGGGGGTTGAAGGCGATACGCGTCGGCGGGCGCCCGCCGGTGCTGGTCGCCGCGCCCGCTGCGCAGATCAGGCGCGACTCGAGCAGGAGGTCCACGCGTGCGGCAACGGTGGAACGCGCGAGGCCCGTCAGCTCTGCGAGCTCGGAGCGGGTCCGCGCCTGCCCGTCGAGGAGGAGTTGCAGGAGCGCACCCGGACCAAATCCGCTAGGCAGTGCCATGGTTTCCTCTCGGGTGCGCACCGTCGTCCAGATGCCACCCGCAGCGCATGGCGATCAATTTCCGTATGAGTCTCGTAAAAGTCGCAGAGCGACGAGAAGGAGAAGAGCCGGATGCCTCGGCATCCGGTGACGCCGGTCGGGCCGCGCGCCCGATCAGCTCTTACGGACCTCGAGGATCGTGCCGGCGCCGTCGCGGGTGTCGAAGTAGCAGAAGCCCGTGCCGTTCTCGCGCACGCCCCGTGAGATGACGTCGAGACCGTGCCCACGACCGGTCTGCACCGCCGCGCCGAGATCATCGACATCGAAGCCGAGGTGGAAAACGCCTTCGCCGCGCTCATCGAGGAAACGGCGCTGAGGGGTGTCGTGCTCGCTGGGCTCACACAGCTGCAGCTGGAAGTTGTCGAGATCGCAACACTTGTAGCGCATCGCTTTGGTGCCCTCTTCGCTGGGCACCTCGAGCTCGACGTAGGGACTCGACTTCGGATAGTCGAACCACGGGCCGATGCCGAGGCTCTCGTAATACGAGACCGCCGCCTCGAGATCGCGCACGATCACGCAGACGTGGTGCAGATGACGGAAGGGAGTGGTTTCAGCGGTCGCGCCCGGATGCATACTTTGCAGTATACCGGCCGCTCTTGATCGCATTATCTGGAGGCGAGACCGAGTGATCTCGCGATCACGCTGGCGGTCGCGTCGACATGCTCGCGGGCCAGTCGCGCGGCCAGATCTGCTTCGCCCGCTTCGAGCGCGTCGATGAGCTTGCTGTGGTCCAGATTCACACGGCGGTCTTCCGCCTCGGTGAAGACGATGGGTGTCGAAAAGGTCCAGTAATTGATATCGGTGTTGTGGGCGAATGCCTCGAGCACCTTGTTGCCGCCTGCCGAGGCGATGAGTGCGTGGAAGCGACTGTTGAGCGCATTGATCTCACGCCGGTTGAGGCCGGGCGCCTCCATCTGCGTGACGAGATCACGCAGTTGAGCGAGTTGTTCGCGGGTGATGCGCTGCGCGGCCAGTCCCGCTGTCACACTCTCGAGGGCCGCGCGAGCCTCCAAGTATTCGAGGACTTCGCTGGAGTCGAGGTCGCGCACGATCCACCCCTTGCGCTGGCCCACGAGTCCGTCGTGGCGCAGACGCAGCAACGCCTCGCGGACGGGAGTACGGCTGACGCCGAGCTCCTCGGCGAGGTCGACCTCGACGAGGCGCTGGTTGGGACGAAATTTGCCGCTGAGAATTGCGTCACGCAGGCGCGTGTGTACGATATCGGCGGTGTTCTCGTCGCCTACGGTGAGCACCACCAGTAACCCCCTCGATTCCCGATATGAGTGAGTGTATCCAGCGATCGGGGCCAGCGGACATCAAACGTCCATCACATTACGTCGTGTGGCTGCCCAGGGCGGATCTGCGTTTCAGTGACTTCTGATCCGGCGGGTCGACACAGCGAGGGCGAGCGCGGCACACATGGGAATCAGTCCGCTGATCACGAGCGTGAGCCGGGGCCCGATCGTCGAGCACGACCACCCGAGCAGGGGGCCGCCGAGTGCCTGACCGCCGACCGCGATCATGAGGTAAAGCGACATGATGCGGCCCCTGATCGTGCTGTTGCTCGACCACTGCAGCAGCGAGTTGGCGGCGGTCCACATGAGGATGAGCCAGACCCCGGTAGCGGTGATCGCGAGGAGGAACGTCACCTGCGTGGGCATCACGCCACTGAGCGCACGCAGGAAACACGCGCCGCACACGGCGATGATCACGGTGCGCAGCCCGCGGTGCGTGCGTCGCAGTGAGATCAGCGCGCCTACGAAGGAGCCCACCGCGAGCGCAGTGTTGGCGAGCCCGTAGCCGTCGGCGCCCGAGCCGAACTCGGCGGTCGTCATCGACACCAGCAGGACGGGCCAGTTCAACCCCATCGTGCACACGAGGACGAGGCTGAGCAGCGTCACCCGGATCTCGGGCTTGGCGGCGGCGTACCGGAGTGCGTCACGGATCAGGCCTGACGTTCGCGCGGCGCGTTCGCGAGGCGCAAGCGACGTTCTCGCGAAGAGGATGCCGAGGGCGACGAACGCGGAAAGATGCAGTGCCGTCGGGAAGGCGAACGCTGCGGCTTCGCCGACGCCCGCGAGCAGGATCCCGCTCACGGAGGGGCCGATCATCGCGCCGATCTGGAATGCGATGGAGTTCATGCTGATCGCATTGGCGAGGACGAGGGGGGACACGATCTGGCCGACCAGGACCTGACGTGCCGGTTGGTCGATGACGGCGCCCAGCCCGAGAGCCCCCGCGGTGACGAACACCATCCATGGTGCGAGGTGACCGGTCGCCGTGACGATCAGGAGGAAGGCGGACACCGCCAACGACAGTGCCTGGCTTATCAGCAGGAGCTTTTTGAGCGAGTACCGGTCCACGAGCACGCCGCCCCACATCCCGAACAGGAGGACGGGACCGAACTGGAGGATGACCAACGACCCGACAAGAGCGATGTCGCCGGTCGCTGACATCAAGGACCAGTCGACGGCAACGCGCTGCGACCACACTCCGACGGTGGAGAGGAACTGGGAGCAGAGGAAGAATCGGTAAGGACCGCTTCGTAGCGAGGCGAGCATCGAGCCCCGGCTCTCGCGAGGCAGCTCAGGGATGCCGGTGGTGTCGGTGTGCATTTCAAACGAGGATCTCTGATGGGCAAGACTCAGTATACTAAGCGGTATCCACCCAGCTCCTGGGGCTGCGGCTCGGCTTCCGCCTCGGATCGACAAGGAGAAACATGTATTACTTCGGATACTGCACGTACCTGCTGGACGAGGAGCGGGTGAAGTACCTGCCTGAGGCCAAGACGATCACGAAGGCCACGGCTCCCAACCACGAGATCCAGTTCCGCGCTGCCAGCGGTCGGGAAGACCGGGGCTGGTGCCACCTCGCCGACAGGGGGCCTGTGCTCGGCAAGGTGGCGCAGGGCATGGTCTACGAGGTCAACGACGATCGTGTCAACGACGATTTCGACGATTTCGACATCATCTACCTCACGGTGCGCGGCGACGATGGCCTGGCGTACGACTGCTTCACCTACGTGCTGACGCAGCCCGGCATCCCGATGCGCCCGCCGCGCTTCTATTGGGAGCGTGTTCCCAACGGCTTCCGTCAGCAGAACTTCCCCGAGGAGTACGTGCAGTCGATCGAGAAGACGTTCGAAGACGCCGCGGAGTGCCCCGACTTCGAGCGTCCCATGCCGTCGGCGACGCCCGGTCGCTCCGCGGACTCGAGGTAATTCGCGAGCGACCCGGGTGCGCCACAGGCTGCGGCACCCGGGTCGCGATCGTATCCTGAGTTAGCCCCACTGAAAGGACTCCCTTGGACGCCATCACCGCACCCCCCGCGCCGGTGAACGAACCGGTTCTCGACTACGCTCCTGGGTCTGCCGAACGTGTGGCTCTGAAAGAGCAGCTTGCTGCGCTGTCCGCGCAGCAGCGTGATTTCAAGGCATACATCGGGGGGGAGTGGATCTCTGGCAGTGGGCCGGAGATCCGTGTCGCCCAGCCGCATGCGCACGCCGAGACGCTGGGCGTCATCAAGGGTGCGGTCGAGGTGGAGGGCGCGAAGGCGGTGGCAGCAACGAAGGATGCGGCCGCGTCGTGGCGTGCGCTGCCCTTCGATGAGCGTGCCGCGGTCTTCCTGCGCGCCGCCGATCTGATCTCGGGCAAGTACCGCGCCAAACTGAATGCGGCGACGATGCTCGGACAGGGCAAGAGCGCTTACCAGGCCGAGATCGACAGCGCGTGCGAGCTCATCGACTTCCTCCGGTTCAACGTCAGCTATGCGCGTGACATTCTCGCGATGCAGCCGGTGACCAACAGCTCGGGAGTCTGGAACCGGCTCGACTATCGCTCGCTCGAGGGCTTCGTCTACGCGATCACCCCGTTCAACTTCACTGCCATCGCCGGCAACCTTCCCACGGCTCCTGCGATCATGGGCAACTGCGTGATCTGGAAGCCCTCGACGACCCAGCAGCTGTCGGCGACCGTCTTCATGGAGATCCTCATCGAGGCGGGACTGCCCGAAGGCGTCATCAACATGCTTCCCGGCAATGGCAAGGAGGTGTCGGATGCCGTCCTGACGGACCCGAGCCTCGCGGGCATCCATTTCACCGGTTCCACGCCGACGTTCCAGTCGCTGTGGCGCACGGTCGGCGAGAACATCTCGGGCTACAGGTCCTACCCGCGTCTGGTCGGTGAGACGGGCGGAAAGGACTTCGTCATCGCGCACTCCTCCGCCGACGTCGACACCCTCCGCACGGCGCTCGTGCGCGGGTCGTTCGACTACGCCGGCCAGAAGTGCTCGGCGACGTCGCGCGCCTACATCGCGCGCTCTGTCTGGGAGCGGATGGGCGACGACTTCATCGCCGAGGTGGATGCACTCAAGCAGGGTGATCCGCGGGACTTCACCAACTACCTCGGCGCCGTCATCGACGAGCGCGCCTTCCGCAAGCAGGAGGCTGCCATCGCGCGAGCGAAGAGCGCCCCGGGCGTCGAGATCGTCGCCGGCGGAACCTCCGACGACAGCGCGGGCTGGTTCGTCCGCCCGACCGTTGCCGTGAGCGAAGACCCGACCGATGAGCTGTTCACGACCGAGTACTTCGGCCCGATCCTCGGCGTGCACGTTTTCGACGACACGGATTACGAAGGCATCCTGCGCATCGCGGACAGCTCCTCGCCGTATGGGCTGACCGGTTCCGTTTTCGCGCGGGATCGCCGCGTCATCCAGGAATCGAGCGAGGCGCTGCGCTTCACCGCCGGGAACTTCTACGTCAACGACAAGTCGACCGGCGCGGTGGTGGGGCAGCAGCCGTTCGGCGGCGGTCGTGCCAGCGGCACCAACGACAAAGCCGGCGCCCCGCACAACCTGCTGCGGTGGACGAGCCCTCGCTCGATCAAGGAGGCGCTCGTCGCGCCGACGTCGTCTGCCTACCCGCACCAGGGCGCGGAGTAAGCGCGCGGGGGCCAGAGGGGCACGTGAGCTATCTCGACACCCTCGGCTACACCGACACGCATCTGTGGGTGCGCACAGAGGGCGACCTCGTGCGCATCGGCATCACGCATGTCGGGGTCGCATCGACGGGCGACCTCGTGTTCGTAGAACTTGCCGAGCCCGGCTCGCGCGTCACGGCGGGCAGTCCCATGGGGAGCGTCGAGTCGGTCAAGTCGGTCTTCGAGCTCACCGCGCCGGTCGACGGCGAGGTGGTGGAGATCAACGAGCACGTCATCGAGCGACCCGCCTATATCGCGAGCGAGCCGTTCGGGTTCGGCTGGCTCATGCGCATCCGGTGGGATGTCCCGCCCGCCGGCCTCATGGATCGAGCCGCCTACATGGCATTGCCGCGACCACCCGGTCCCGTCTCTGCCGCCTGACGTCTGTGCCAGATCTCGGACCTCATCACCGCTGACGACACGCGAGCGGCGCGCTGCGGCGCGGGAAGGCGCGCGAGGAAAGCTCAGGGCGCGAGGCGCGTCGGGCCGCGGAAGAGGTACGTCACTTCGCGGATCGAGTCCTGGCCGAGCAGCAGCATCAGCAGGCGCGCGAGCCCCATCCCGAAGCCGCCGTGCGGCGGGACTCCGTAGCGGAAGAAGTCGAGGTAGTGGGCGAGGCCCTCCAGCTCCAGCCCCTTCTCCAGCGCTTGCTCCTCGAGCACCTCGATGCGGTGCTCGCGCTGCGCGCCGGTCGTGATCTCGACGCCCTGGAACAGCAGATCGTAGCTCTTGGTGAGCCCCGTCTCGGGGTCGCGCATGTGATAAAACGGGCGGATGCCGGCGTCGTAGTCGGTCACGAAGACGAACGGGTGCCCGAGAGTCTCCTGCACGTGGGCGCAGACCCGGCGCTCCGACTCGGGGTCGAGATCGCCGTCGGTGCGCGGGTTGACGTAGCCGGTGGCCGCGACGATCTCACGGGCCTCGGCGAGCGGGATGCGCGGGAAGGGCAGCGTCGGCACGACGACCTCGACGCCGAACAGCTCGGCGATCTCGGCGCCGTGCTTTTCGGCCACCGCCGCGATCGCCGCGTGCAGCAGTTCCTCCTGCATGCGGGCGACGTCCTCGTGCGAGTCGATCCAGCTGATCTCGGCGTCGACCGAGGTGAACTCGGTCGCGTGCCGGCTCGTGAAGCTCGGGTCGGCGCGGAAGGCATCCGCGATCTCGAAGACCTTGCCGAAGCCGGCCGCCTGCGCCATCTGCTTGAAGTGCTGCGGGCTCTGTGCGAGATACGCCGTCTTGTCCTCGAAGTACGGCACCTCGAACAGCTCGGCGCGCGACTCGGAAGGGCTCGCCATGAGCTTCGGGGTATGGATCTCGATGTAGTCGTGCTCGATCCAGTAGGTGCGCATGGCGTGCTCGAGGGTCGTCTGCACGCGGAAGATCAGGTTGTTGCGGCGCTGGCGCAGGTCGATGAACCGCCAGTCCATGCGCTTGTCGAGGCCGCTGTCGGCGGCGATCGGGTTCTCGGGGAGCGCCGCCGCGGCGACCGCGAGGGTCGCGAGCTTGACCTCGACGCCTCCGAGCTTGACGCGCTCGTCGTGCTTGAGCTCGCCCGTGACGGTGAGGAACGTGCCGGTGGTCAGCGCCGAGATGGCCTCGGTGAGGGCGAGCGCGTCGGCATCCTGCACCTCGGTCGCCTCGGGGGCGGGGCGGGTCGCGGGGTTCACGAGCTGCACGGCGCCGGTCTCGTCGCGCAGGACGACGAACTGCACCCTCTTCTGGTCGCGGACGGTCTCGACCCACCCGGACACCGAGACGGGCCCGTCTTCGCGGGACTGCAGCTGGCTGACGAGGGTGCGTTCACTCACGAGGGACCAGTCTACGGGGGCGGTCGGGTCGGGGCCCGCCCCCGCGCGCCCCGCGCGCCCCGCGCGCCCCGCGGGAGCCACGGCGCTTCCGGCTCGCGCTGCGGAACGCTGCTCGCGCTGCGTGAAGTTGCGCAGCGTGAGCTACTTTCGACAGCGCGAGCGGATGCCGGCGCCGCACGCGCCAGACGAGGCCAGACGAGGCCAGACGAGGCCAGACTGGGAGCATGGCATCCGCGTCAAAGACCGTTCCCGACGACTACCGCCGACTGCTGGAGCTGCCGCTGTACGGGCACCTCGGCACGATCCGCCCGAACGACACCGTGCAGGTGAACCCCATGTGGTTCGCCTTCGACGGCGAACACGTGCGCTTCACGCACACGACGTACCGGCAGAAGTACCGCAACCTGCAGCGAAACCCGTCGTACGCGCTGTCGATCCTCGACCCCGACGACCCGTTCCACTACCTTGAGGTGGCGGGCACGATCATCGAGATCGTCCCCGACCCCGAGGGCGCGTTCTACGTGCAACTGCAGAACAGGTACGGTAACCCCAGCACGACGCCGCCGCCCGACAAGGCCGACCGGGTCATCCTCGTGGGTTCGATCACGCGCGTCTCGACCCACTGAGCGTCTGGGCTGCTCCGAGTCGGCGGCGCGGTGGCGACCTCCTGGTCCTGCTCGGGTGATCCACCGCTGCTACCGGCGGCCCCGATGACGCTGCCGCCGGCGTTGACGTGGGCGACGAGGGTGCCGTCGCCGTCCAGGACCGCGACGGTCTCCGCCGGGTCACGCCGCCGGCTGAATCCCCGACGGGCGTCTGCGCTACGCGTGGTTGGGCGGGGCGCGCTCGCGCTGCGGATTGGCGCTCGCGCTGCGGAAGGTTTCGCAGCGCGAGAAGTTTTCGGCAGCGCGAGCGCGTGCCGCGCGTAGATGGCGCGGGCGGATGCCGCGCGCGTCGCTCACCCAGCCAGCGCATGGATACGTCACCGTAGACTTGCAGCGTGCCCGCTGACCGCCTCCATCTCGTGCGCCACGGGGAGGTCTTCAACCCCGAGCGCGTGCTCTACGGGAGGCTCCCGGGCTTCCGGCTGAGCGAGGACGGGCGCGGCATGGCGCGGGCCGCCGCGCGCCACGTGCAGAGCCTCGGTCGCCCCGTCGCCGCGCTGTACGCGTCGCCGCTGCAGCGCACGCGCGAGTCGGCCGAGCCGTTCGCCGAGCTGTTCACGCTCGAGACCGTGATCGATGAGCGCGTCATCGAGCCGACCAACGTCTTCGAGGGCAAGCGAATGAAGCACGCGCTGCTCAACCCGCTCAACTGGCGGCACCTCGCCGCCCCCTCGGTGCCCAGCTGGGGAGAGCCTTACCTCGAGGTCGTCGCGCGCATGGATGCCGCGATGACCGAGGCCTGGGCCGAGGCGGCACGGGGCGATGTCGTCATCGTGTCGCACCAGCTGCCGATCTGGATCACGCACCTCGCCGTGGCGGGGGAGCCCCTCAAGCACGACCCGCGGTCGCGCCGGTGCGCCCTGTCGAGCGTGACGAGCTTCGAGCACGAAGGCAGCCGCTGGCGTGAGGTGGCCTATGCGGAGCCCGCCGCGACCGCCGGCGCCGTGGACGTGGGAGCGGTATGAGGCGGCGGCTGGCGGCATCCGCCCTCGCACTCGCGCTTCTCGCCGGGATCGCCACGGGCCTCTCCGCGTGCTCGGATGCGAACGACGACCTCGTCGACCAGTACGAGCAGGGCGACGGCCAGGGGTTCATCTCCGGCGACGGCCGCGTGCAGGAGATCGCGATCGCGGACCGGGGGGACCCCGTCGAGTTCACCGGAACCGCCGTGGACGGGTCGACCATCACCAGCGACGACTTCGAGAACACCGTGCTGGTGCTGAACTTCTGGTACGCGGGCTGCGGCCCGTGCCGCGCCGAGGCGGAGCTGCTGGAGAGCACCTTCGAGACCTACGCGGACGAAGGCGTGCAGTTCCTCGGCGTCAACATCTACGACGGGCCCGAGCAGGCGACCGCGTTCGAGGAGAAGTACGGGATCACCTACCCGTCGCTGCTGGCCGCCGACGACGCCGACCTCAAGCTCGCGTTCGCCTCGTGGACCCCGCTGCAGTCCGTGCCGATCACCCTCGTGCTCGATACGCAAGGCCGTGTCGCGGCACGGTTCATCGGCGCCGTGCAGGACGACACCTCGCTTCCGACCATCGTCGGCGACGTGCTCGCGGAGGATTCGTGAGCGCGGCGGCAGTGAGCCTCGCGAGCGCGGGCTCGGTCGTCGCCGACGGCGCGCTGTGGCTCGCGATCCCGATCGCGGTGCTCGCGGGGCTCGTGTCGTTCCTGTCGCCGTGCGTGCTGCCGCTCGTGCCCGGTTACCTCGGGTTCCTCGGCGGCGCGGCGGGGCCGTCTTCCGCACGGGTGCGCACCGCGCGTGGGCGCCTCCTGCTGGGCGTCGTGCTGTTCATCGCGGGGTTCACTCTCGTCTTCGTCGCGATGGGGGTGCTCGCAGGCACCCTCGGCCGGTTCTTCGTCCAGTATCAAGACGCGCTCACGCGCGTGCTCGGCGTCGTCGTGATCGCGATGGGCCTCGTCTTCCTCGGCGTCTTCGGGTTCGCGCAGCGCACCCTGAAGCCGCAGGTGCGGCAGGGCCTGGGCCTTGCCGGAGCCCCCCTGCTCGGCATCGCGATGGGCATCGGCTGGGCGCCGTGCATCGGCCCTACCTACACCGCGATCCTTTCGCTGTCGTTCACGCAGGCCGACCCCGCTCGGGCGGTGCTGCTGGCCGTCGCGTACTCGCTCGGGCTCGGCATCCCGTTCCTGCTCCTCGCGATCGGCTTCGGCTGGGCGACGCGGTCGACGGCGTTCCTGCGCCGCCACATCCGCGCGGTCAACGTCGTGGGCGGTGCGCTGCTGGTCGCGCTCGGCATCCTGATGGTCACGGGCGCGTGGACGACGCTCATGTCGCAGCTGACAGGGGTGATCGGCAGTGTCGACCTTCCCCTCTGACGAGCCTGACGGAGCTGACCGCGCCGACGGCACCCGTCCTGACACCGAGGCGGCGGATGCCTCCGAGCCCGGCCCCGAAGCCGCCCTCCTGGACGGGCCGCTCCGCCCAGCCGACCACGCGGAGGCGAGCGCCCCCGCCGCGACGGGCGCCCAGAGCGACGACGGCACCGGTGGCCCGAACGCCCCTCGGCTCGGTGCCGTCGGGTGGCTGCGCTGGACCTGGCGTCAGCTGACGAGCATGCGCACCGCGCTCGTGCTGCTGCTGCTGCTGGCGATCGCGGCGATTCCGGGGTCGATCTTCCCGCAGCGCTCCGCCGACCCCAACGGCGTCATCGACTTCGAGAGCGAGAACCCCGACCTGTTCCCGATCCTCGACGGGATGCAGCTGTTCGACGTGTACTCGTCGGCCTGGTTCTCGGCGATCTACATCCTGCTGTTCATCTCCCTCATCGGCTGCGTCATCCCGCGCACGCGCCACCACTGGAAGGCGCTGCGCGCCCGCCCGCCGCGCACCCCCGCGCGCCTGTCGCGGCTCGACGACCACGCCGAGACCGTACGCGGGCTGCCGGAGGGGGCGGATGCCGCAGCCGAGGCCGTCCGCGCGATCGACCTCGCCGAGGCCCGGCTGCGCAAGGCGGGGTATCGCGTGGAGCGATACGACACGCCGGGCGTGGCATCCGTCTCCGCCGAACGCGGCTACCTGCGCGAGAGCGGGAACCTCGTCTTCCACGCCGCGCTCGTCGGCGTGCTGATCTCGGTCGGCGTCGGCGGCGGGCTGACCTATACCGGCCAGACCGTCATCGTCGAAGGCGACAGCTTCGTGAACTCGCTCGGGCTCGGGTACACCTCATTCAACCCCGGCCGGTTCGTCGACACCGATGCGCTTTCTCCCTATTCGCTGACGCTCGACAGCTTCGACGTCTCGTACGTGGCGGTGGGGGAGGCCGGCCAGGGGCAGGCTGGCGACTTCGCCGCGCACCTGACGACCCGCGAGGCGGGGCAGGAGGCACAGCAGCAGACCGTGCGCGTCAACCATCCGCTCACGATCGCGGGTGATCGGATCTATCTCATGGGCAACGGGTACGCGCCGACGATCACGGTGCGCGATCCCGACGGCGAGGTCGTGTTCCGTGAGGACGTCGAGTTCCTGCCGCAGGACGTGAACATGACCTCGCAGGGGGTCATCAAGGTTCCCGACGGGCTCTCCGAGCAGCTCGGACTCGTCGGATTCTTCTATCCGACCGCGGCCGAGCAGCACTCCGGCGCGCTGACGTCGGCCTACCCCTCGCTCCTGAGCCCGCTGCTGACGCTGTGGGTCTACGCGGGTGACCTCGGCATCGACGACGGCACCGCCCGGAACGTCTACGCTCTCGACACCTCGGAGATGACGGAGCTCATCGGCCCGAACACCGACACCACGGCCCTGCAGCTGCAGCCGGGCCAGACGGTCGACCTGCCCGACGGGCTCGGCACGATCACTTTCGAGGACGCGACCACCTCGGGCGCGAGCGAGACGGTCAAGCGGTACGTCTCGCTGTCGATCCATCGCGACGTGGGCGCACCGTTCGTGCTCGCGTTCGCGATCATCGCCCTGCTGGGGCTGCTCGCGGCGCTGTTCGTCCCGCGTCGGCGGATGTGGGTCAAGGCGACGCCTCAGGTCGGCGCCCTGCGGCTCGAGTACGCGGGGCTCGCGCGCGGTGAGGACCCGGCCATCGCGGTCGCGGTGGCAGAGCTGCGGCGCGAGCACGAGGCATCCCTCTGATCTCCGCCCTCCTGCGGGAGCAGGCGCCCGCCTTCTCGCGCGATGTGACCAGTTGCGCCCGCAACCCGGGCCCCGCCCCTGCGTAGACTTGCGCCATGACCGGATCCGACTTCTCGCTCGACTCCGTCTCGGTGCTGCTGATCTGGACGGCGATCGCGATCTACGCGCTCGCGTTCATCTCGTACACCGTCGACCTCGCCCGCCGGTCCGACCTGGCGGTCAAGACGAAGGACGCAGCGGATGCCGCGCGCGAGCTCGTCGCGGTCGGGGCGTCTGGGGCGGTCGGGGTATCTGCGGCATCCGGGGCGGGGTCGACGATCTCCCGCGTGCGCGCCGAGGAGCAGGCCGCTCTCGCGGCCGTCACGGCGCCCCCCGCCGCTCGCCCACGCTACCTGTGGGCGCGGATCGGCACGTCGCTGACGGTGCTCGGCTTCCTCTTCCACGTCGCCGCCGACATCACGCGCGGTATCGCCGCCGGGCGGGTGCCGTGGTCGAACATGTACGAGTTCGCCCTCACCGGCACGATGCTCATCGTCGCCGTCTACCTCGTCGTATTGCTGAAGTACGACCTGCGCTTTCTCGGCACCTTCATCACGGGGCTCGTCACGGTGCTGCTCGGCGCGACCGCGATCTGGTTCTACACCGTCGTCGTGCCGCTGTCCGATCCCCTGAAGAGCGTGTGGCTCGTCATCCACGTCTTCGTCGCGTCGCTTGCGACAGCGCTGTACGCCCTGGCCTTCGCCCTCTCGGTGATGCAGCTGCTGCAGGCGCGGCGCGAGCGGCTGGCGCTTGCTGCCGACGAGGCCGCCGACGAGGCGATCGCGGATGCCGAGGCATCCGGCGCTGCCGCGAAGACCGGCCCGCGGTTTCTGCGCACCCTGCCCTCGTCGGACGCTCTCGAGTCGCTCGCCTACCGGTTCGCGATCATCGGCTTCATCTTCTGGACCTTCACCCTCATCGCCGGCTCCATCTGGGCCAACGACGCCTGGGGCCGGTACTGGGGCTTCGACACGAAAGAGGTCTGGACCTTCGTCATCTGGGTGCTCTACGCGGGGTATATCCATGCCCGCGCGACGCGCGGCTGGCGCGGCACCCGGTCGGCGTGGCTGTCGATCATCGGCTTTTCCGCCGTGCTGTTCAACTTCACGATCGTGAACATGTTCTTCAAGGGCCTGCACGTCTACAGCGGCCTGAGCTGAGCCGGCCCACCGGCCGGCTCGCCCTCTGGCACGCCGGGCGGCGGGTCATAACTCAGGCAGAATCCCGTCTTCGGGCCCCGCGGAGGCCCGAAACCTCTCAATCTGCCTGAGTTATGCCCCGGCAGCGTGCCCGGCGTCGGTGGATTCAGCCTCAGCGACCGGCGGCGAGGCCCGCGGGCCCGCGCACCTGCCAGAGGTCGAGCGCGTGGGTCTGAGCGCTCGCGGCGGCAGAGGCGATCGCGCCATGGGCGACGATGTCGGCGCCCAGCTGCGAGCTCAGCAGCTCGGGTGCGGGCAGGTCGAGGTCGGTGTGGAAGGCGCGCCGTGCCGTCGCGAGGATCCGGTCGGCGACGGGCTCGATGCCGCCCGAGACGATGATCTTCTCGGGGTCGTACACGCTCGCGAGAACGCTGGCGATGCGCCCCAGCATGACGCCGATGCGGTCGACGATCTCGCCGGCATCGACGTCTCCTGCCGCCGCGAGCTCACGCAGGATCCGGCCGTTGAGCTCGCTCGCAGGCACGCGGCGCAGCGCGCTGCCGGGCGACAGGCTGCCGTCTGCTACGGCGTGCGCTGCCCACTGCGCGGCGGTCGCGCCCAGGCCTGCGGCGGTGCCGACGCCGTTCACGTGGTCGAACGCCCGCATCTCGCCGACCCCGCCGTGCGTCCCGCGCAGGATCTGTCCGTCCACGACGACTCCCGCGCCCAGGCGCGCTCCCGCCAGCAGCACGATGTAGTTCCGGCAGCCCACCGCCGCGCCGGCGGCGCCCTCCGCGAGAGCTGCGAGCGAGGCGTCGTTGTCGATCCGCACGAGCGGCGCCCACGACAGCGCATCCACGAGATCCGGGTTCATCCGGTTCCAGAATCCGTCGAAGCCGCGAGGGGACCGGCCCCGGGAGTCGACGGGAGCCGGCACCCCCGCGCACAGCGCGAGGACGTCCTCGCGCGCGCATCCTGCCGCGGCGAGCGCATCGTCGACGGCGGCCAGGACGCGCGTGACGCGCGTCGGCCCATCGTCGAGGTCGGGTGTCCGTTCGGTATGACCGGTCGCGCGCACCGACGAGCGCAGGTCGGTCACCATGACGGTCAGATGCGCGTTGCCCGCGTCGACGCCGACGAGCATTCCCGCATCGCCGCGCAGTTCGAAGCGCCGCGCGGGGCGGCCCTTGCGGTAGGCGCCCGCCTCGCGCGCGTTCGGCAGCTCGCGCAGCAGCCCGATCTCGGCAAGCGACTCCATCGCCTCGATCGTGGTCGACCGGGTGAGCCCGGTTGCGGCGATGGCATCCGTGGCGGTGAACTCCGCGCACGTCCAGGCATGGGCGAACACCGCGTCGAGGCTCGCAGGACGCGGCACGGATGCCGGGAGATTCACGGTCATGACGGTGTTGACTTCTTTCGTTGCGCTCTGTCATACTGCCCTTCGGATATTGATTTGGCGAGCAAATAAAATTGCTAGCCGTATCCTGTAATGACGCGGAGGCGAAGGACGATGGTGTCTGTACGGATGAGACGCGCGGCTGCGATCGGAGCGGCGCTCGCGCTGGGGCTCAGCCTGCTGACGGGGTGCTCGTCAGATGGTCGAGAGACGATCCGGTTCACGTTCAGCAAGCGTGAGGCGCTCGATTTCATGAACGATGTCGTCGACGACTACAACGCCTCGCAAGACGAGGTGACGGTCGTTATGGACACGTCGGGTGTCGACGTCGTCTCGGCGAGCTTCGTGCGCGGAAACCCGCCCGACATCATGCTCGCCAACTACAACTTCGAGGTCGCGCGGTTCGTGCAGCGCTGCACCCTCAGCGACCTCTCCGACACGGCGGCGGCGGCCACGATCCGCGACGACCTGCAGCCGCTCATGGACCAGTACGGATACTGCGAGGGCCGCACCAGCGCCCTGCCGTACTCGGTCATGGCGGCGTCGGTGATCTACAACAAGGAGATCTTCGCAGAGCAGGGCCTGGAGGTCCCGGAGACGTGGGACGAGCTGATCGAGGTCTGCGAGAAGCTCGAGGCCGCGGGCATCACGCCGTTCTACGGGACGTTCAAGGACAGCTGGACGATCATGCAGGGCTGGTACGACTATGCGGTCGGCGGCTCGCTGGACGTCATCGACTTCTTCGATCAGATGAACGAGCTCGGGGTCGACGTCGGGGCCGACTCGGCGGTGTCGTTCCAGAAGGACTTCGCCGAGCCGATGGAGAAGATGCTCGAGCTCACCGACAACTACGTCAACGATGATGCCGACAGCCGCGGCTACAGCGACGGCAACCTCGCGATGGCCGAAGGCGAGGCGGCCATGTACATGCAGGGGCCCTGGGCGTTCAGCGAGATCGCGAAGACCGCGCCCGACCTCGAGCTCGGCACCTTCCCCCTGCCGATGACCGACGATCCGGACGACCTCAAGGTCCGCGTCAACATGGACCTCGCCGTGATGATCCCCGAAGAGTCGAACCATCAGGAGGCGGCGCGGGACTTCCTCGAGTACCTGTACCAGCCCGAGATCATCGAGGCCTACAACGAGTCGCAGCTCGGCTTCACGCCCACCACCGACGCGCCCGCCCCGTCGGATCCGCGCATCGAGGGGATGATCGAGTACTACAACGCGGGACAGGTCTACCAGGGTCCATCGAACCTCGTGCCGAAGACCATCCCGATCTCCAACTACTCACAGGCGATCGTGCTCGGGTCGGACCCCGTCGACGTCCTTGCGACCATGGATGCGGACTGGGCGAGACTCGCCTTCCGAGCACCGAAGGTGGACCAGTGAGCGAGACAGCGAGCCAGACAGAGGAGTCGGGGCAATGACCACTACAGCAACCGTCGTCACCCGCGGCGGAAAGCCACCGCGCAGCAAGCGGCGCGTGGAGCCGATCTACTATTTCTTCCTGGTGCCGACGCTGGTGCTTTTCACCCTGGCGATCACCGTGCCGGCGGTCATGGGAATCTTCTTCAGCTTCACCGACTCGATCGGCATCGGCGACTGGAGCTTCAACGGGTTCACCAACTACATCGCGCTGTTCAGCGACCCGGCGATCCTGCAGGCGTACCTGTTCACGTTCGGCTTCTCGATCGCGACGGTGCTGGTCGTCAACGTGGGCGCGTTCCTGCTGGCGGTCGGGCTCACCTCGCGCATCCGGTTCAAGACGGGGCTGCGGACGATCTTCGTCATCCCGATGGTGGTCTCGGGCATCATCATCGCCTACGTCTTCAACTTCCTGTTCTCCAACTCGCTGCCGGCCCTGGGGATCCCGGGGCTGGAGACGAGCATGCTCGCCAATCCCGATCTGGCGTGGCTCGCGATCGTGATCGTGACCGCGTGGCAGGCGATCCCGGGGACGATGCTCATCTACATCGCCGGCATCCTGGCGATTCCCGGCGACGTGTACGAGGCGGCCGATCTGGACGGCGCGAGCAAATCGCAGCAGCTGTTCCGCATCACGGTGCCGCTGGTGGCCGGCTATGTGGTGATCAACTTCATCCTCGGCTTCAAGAACTTCCTCAACGCCTACGACATCATCAAAGGCCTCACCGACGGCGGGCCGGGCACCGCCACCCAGAGCGTCGCGATGGCGATCATCGCGGGCTTCAACGGCGGCGACTACGCCTACCAGATGGCCAACGCGACCATCTTCTTCATCGTCGCCGTCATCATCTCCGTGCTGCAACTGTCCATCACGCGTGGAAGGAACCAGGTCTGATGTCCACGTCAACTCCGCGGCTCAAGATGGAGCGCGTCAACTGGTCGGGAACGATCATCCTGATCCTGTGCACGGTGACCGTCCTGCTCCCGCTGTACGTGACGATCTCGATGTCGCTGAAGACCAGCGCACAAGCGGTCGACGGCAACGCGTTCTCGCTGCCGGCCCCGTTCAGCATCGACGGATTCATCGAAGCGTGGACCCTCACCGACTTCCCCGTCGGGGCGGCGATCTCGCTGCTCGTGACGGCGGGGACGGTCGCTGCGACGATCCTGCTGGCGGCGTTCGCCTCGTACGCGATCGTGCGCAACTGGGACCACAAGCTCTTCCGCTACTCGTTCTTCTACCTGCTCGCGGCGATGTTCATCCCCTTCCCGGTGGTGGCGCTGCCGCAGGTCCAGCTCACCGGGCGCGCCGGCCTCGACAACCCGCTGGGCGTCATCATCCTCGCGACGATGTTCCAGCTCAGCTTCAGCGTGCTGCTGTTCACGGCGTTCCTGCGGTCGATCCCGCTCGAGCTTGAAGAGAGCGCGCGCATCGACGGCGCGACGACATGGCAGACGTTCTGGCAGCTGATCTTCCCCCTGCTGGCGCCGATGAGCGCGACGGTCGGCATCTTCGCCTTCCTGTATGCCTGGAACGACTTCATGATGCCGTCGCTGATCATCTCCGATCCGGCGTTGCAGACGCTCCCGGTGCGGCAGAATCTTTTCCAGACCCAGTTCAGCAACAACTACAACGTCTCCTTCGCCTCCTACCTCATGGCCATGGCGCCCGCCATCGTCGCGTACCTGTTCACGCAGCGTTGGGTCATGGAGGGAGTCACGCAGGGCGCCGTGAAGGGATAACGCACCGGATGACATCTCCCGAGACGCCGTGGTGGCGCCAGGCTGCCGTCTATCAGATCTACCCGCGCAGCTTCGCGGATGCCAATGGAGACGGGATCGGTGACATCCCCGGCATCCTGTCGCGCGTCGACTACCTCGCGGGCCTCGGCATCGAGGCGGTCTGGCTGAGCCCGTTCTACCCGTCGGCGCTGGCCGACGGCGGGTACGACGTCGACGACTACCGTGACGTCGACCCGCGGCTGGGGACGCTCGAGGACTTCGACCGGATGCTCGAAGCCCTGCACGAGCGGGGTATCAAGGTCGTCGTGGACATCGTGCCGAACCACACCTCGAACCGGCACGTCTGGTTCCAGGAGGCCCTCGCGGCGGGCCGCGGCTCGGCAGCCCGTGAGCGGTACATCTTCCGCGAGGGGAAGGGTGCCGACGGGTCGGAGCCGCCCACCGACTGGCGGGCCGCGTTCGGGGGGTCGGCGTGGGAGCGCGTCGAGGACGGGCAGTGGTACCTGCACACCTTCGCGATCGAGCAGCCCGACCTCAACTGGGACCTGCGCGAGGTGCGCGACGAGTTCCTGAAGACGCTGAAGTTCTGGTCGGACCGCGGCGTCGACGGGTTCCGCATCGACGTGGCGCACCTGCCCGCGAAGGATCTGAGCGAGCCGCTGCTGTCGGCCGCCGAGCTGAAGGCCCTGCCGCAGGACGGCAAGCATCCGCTGGTCGACCGCGACGAGGTGCACGAGATCTACGCCGAATGGCGCGCCCTGTTCGACTCGTACGACCCGCCGCGCACCGCGGTCGCCGAGGCGTGGGTCGACCCGTCGCGCATCCACCTGTACGCGAGCCCGAAGAGCCTCGGCCAGGCGTTCAACTTCGACCTGCTCGAGGCCGACTTCGACGCGGCCCAGTTCCGCAGCATCATCACGGCGAACCTCGCGCTGGTCGCCGAGTCGGGGTCGTCGTCGACGTGGGTGCTCTCCAATCACGATGTGGTGCGCCATGCGACGCGCTACGGGCTGGCGCCGCAGCCGGAGTCCGCGGTGCCGATCCGGCACGGCGGGCAGTGGCTCGTCGACGGCGGCGACGAGGCGCTCCTCGACCGCGAAAAGGGGCTGCGCCGTGCGCTCGCGGCGACGACCTTCATCTTGGCGCTGCCCGGTTCGACCTACATCTACCAGGGGGAGGAGCTGGGGCTCCACGAGGTCGCCGACATCCCGGCATCCGACCGGCAGGACCCGACGTTCTTCCGCACGCACGGTGAAGAGGTGGGGCGTGACGGATGCCGCGTGCCGCTGCCGTGGGAGCCCCCGTCTGGGGAATCGGAAGGCGGCTCGTTCGGGTTCGGCACCGACGGTGCGCACCTGCCGCAGCCGGCCTGGTTCGCGGACTACGCCGTGTCGGTCTTGGACGCCGATCCCTCCTCGGCGCTCAACCTCTACCGACGTGCGCTGACGCTACGGCGTGAGCTGCAGACGGGTGAGAGCCTGGAGTGGATCGAGACCGGCCGCGACGACGTGCTGCGCTTCGCGCGGCCGAACGGCTGGCAGGTCGTGACGAACTTCGGCACCGAGCCGTATGAGCTGGGCGATACGGGCGATGCGACCGTGGCCCTCACGAGCGCTCCTGCACCGGCCGGAACCGTGCCCGGCGAGACCACTGTCTGGCTGGCTCCCGCCTGACCCCCCGTGTGGCCCCTCCGCCTGACCTCCGCGTGACCTCGCGTGGCCGGGTGCTCGCCGCGCGCGCGTGCCAACGACAGGCTGGGAACGTCACGGTGGGGTCTGTCGTCGCGTCGGTCGCCGATTGCGGGAGAGTCGCGCGCAGCACCGATCCCCGTTCGCGACGATCGAATGCCGGACGTGTCTGGTCACCCCCCGGTGTCGTTGATGGTGCGAGCCATGACGCGCCTCTTTCGTGAGGCGGCTCCAGCCGCCCAGAGTCCGCTGAAAACGGTGGGTCTCACATTTCGGTTGGCTTGGGTTTCAGGGGTGGGTTTCGGTGGGAAACGGTCGTTTCTGGCCCGAGCTGTCGAGGTGGCCGCGTAGGCCGCGACACGCCGATGCTCGACCGGCCAGAACTCTCGGCCGAAACCCGAGACCGGCCAAAACTACATCTTTACCCTTTTCGGCCTATGGACTAGAATGGGAGCAGCAGCTGCAACGGCTACACAAGATCGGAGGTGTGAGATGACTCTCACCGACCAGACTTTCAACCCCATGTGCTACGACGCGATGCTTGAGCTGGCGACGAGGATCGGTGGCCGCTACAACGCCTGGGCGGACGAGGCAGGTCGCTCGGCCAGCGCTACGCACTGGCGCAACGCAGGTATTGAGTTGCGCCGCCAGGTGCGCGACGTGGACGCGCACAGTCAGAGTGCCATCGAGGCGAAGCGCGCCGAGCTGCGCGAGCTGTGGGCGACGATGCCCGCTCACGCACCTGCGTTCGCCGCATGAGCGAACGGCTCAATCCGGACGAACTGCGCGCCCGGTTCGAGCAGAGGGTCATTCCTGACTACATCGAACCCCAACGCGGCGGCGCCAGAGGATCAGCCTCTAGCCCGCCGCGTTTCGTTTCGGTCGGCGGGCAGCCGGGTGCAGGCAAAGGCGGTGTGCTGGCTGACATGCGGCGGCAGATGCCCGGTGCGGTTGTCGTCAACGGCGACGAGTTGCGGCAGTTCCACCCGGCCTATGAACGGTTGATGCGTGAAGACCCGCTGCGCATGCCCGAGGTCACCGGCCACGCGTCCGGGCCGTGGGTCGGGATGTCGAACGAGTACCTGCGCGGGCAGGGGAGCAGCGCCATCGTTGAGACAACGCTGCGCGACGCAGCGATGCTGCGCAGCGAGTTCGAGGCGTTCAAGGCAGCCGGATATGAGACCGAGCTGCGCGTTGTCGCCGTGCCGTTGGAGGTCTCACGGGCGGGCACCGTTTCGCGGTACGTCGAGCAGGTCAAGGACTTTGGTGCCGGGCGCTGGACGCCCAGCACCGCGCACGACGAGGCAGCCGCCAACGTTCGGGAGACCGTGCGCGAGCTGGCAGCATCCGGTGCAGTGGATCGCGTTGTGGTGCAGAACCGCGATGGCCGCGTGTTCTATGACGCCCCCGTTACTGTCGCAGGAGTCGAGTGCGCTACCGCGGCCGTGGAGGCCGTGGATGAGGCGCGCGACGTGCGTAACCTCAGCCCAGTCCAGGCGCAGAGTTGGATCGCGACGACGACCGCCGCGCTGCATGAGCGCTACCGGCTCGGCAACGATCCAACGCTGAGCGAGAACGCCCGCCGAGGTCACAACGACGTCGATCTTGTGAAGACGTCCAAGCGCCTCGCCACAATGGATGCTGAGGCCGTCGTGCCGCAGGCGTTCCCCGGAGACAAAGCGGCCCAAAACAAGGCGCTGGCGGACCTCTCCGAGGCCGCCAAGGTCACGCTGAGTGACCGACTCGACATCCGCGCTGATGCGCTGCGAGCCGCCCGGTTTCCGGATGGAGACGGAGACGTAACCCGCACACTCGGCCGAGGGAAGGGACGCTGACCGTGGAGATTGGTTACACGCGGGTGAGTACGCGCGGGCAGAAGGCTGATTCTCAGGTTGCGCGTCTTGAGGCGGCGGGGTGTGAGCGCCTCTTCGTGGATGTCGGTTATTCGAGCCGTCTCGAAGATCGCCCGGAGTGGAACAAGTGCCGGGAGGTTCAGCGCGAGGGTGACCGGCTCACGATCCCGGCGTTGGATCGCGTCGCAGGCACCGACACGATCGCGCTGTCGGTGATGCGTGACCATGCCGAGCGGGGCGTGAGGTTCCGTAGTCTCGATGAGCCGTGGATGGACATCGACCCGTCGACGGCGATGGGTGAGGCGATGCTGAAGATCATGGCCACGCTGGCGCATCTGCGTGTCGCGCTGATCCGGGAGAACACGCGCCGCGGCGTCGATTTCGCCCGGTCGCAGGGCCGCGTGGGCGGCCGTCCCACGGTGATGACGCCGGAGCGGATCGAGGTGGCTCGGCAGATGCGGGAGAGCGATCCGCCGATGAGCTACGACAAGATCGCGGAAGCGCTGGGCGTGGGCCGAAGCAGCGTCATCCGTGCCCTGTCGAAAGACGTGCAACGCCAGTAGCACCCAGGGGAGGCCGTGCTGTCGCCCAGGCCATCGCTGAGAGCCGCTACGCCGCGGCACCGATGGGCGCGGCCGTGGGGCTGTGACGATCCGCGGTCGATCGCTGTACCGCAACGCGAAGGATCGCTGAGCAGGCCGGGCGCCCCGTGCGTGCTCAGCCGAGCGCCGGGGCCCCCTTCAGCAGCTCCGCGGTCGACACCGTGCGCCTGCGTGCGATGGCGATGACCGTCGCGACGAATGCCAGCAGTGCCCAGACGAGCAGGCCGACGAGCGCCGCGCCGAGGCCGCCGGCCTCGGTCAGTACCGCGAGCACCGCGCGGTAGGCGGGCGTGGTCGGCATGAGCGAGGCGAGCGTGTCGAGCACGGCGGGGACGGTGGAGACGACGCCGGTCGCGACCGCGAGCACGCCGACGAGCGCCGAGACCCACCGGCCCACGCCGCCGAACACCGCGACGAGCGCCTGGTTCACCGCGGCGAACGCGACGCCGGCGAGGGTGGTGAGTCCGGCGAACGCCCCCCACGTGCTCGCGTCGTAGCCCACCGCGAGCTGGACCACCGCGGCGACGAGCAGGCCCTGCGCCGCTCCGATCGCGGCCGCGGGGGCGAGGCTGCGCGCGGCCAGCAGCACGGACGACCGGCGCGAGCTGAGCGCGCGGCGCGGTACCGCCTGGAGGGCGACGAAGGATGCCAGGCCGCCGAACCACAGCGCGAGCACGGCGAGCAGCGGAATCGCCGACGCGCCGAACAGGCTCGTGCTCGTGCCCTCCGCGGTGATCGGATCGGCGACGACGGACGCGAGCTCGGTCGCCTGCTGATCGGTGTATGAGGGGATCGCCGCGGATGCCTCGGCCAGCCCGTCGGCGAGCGAGACGGTGCCCGTCGAAAGCTGGCCCACGCCGTCTGCGAGGTCGGTCGTGCCGTCGGCGAGCTCCGTGATGCCGTCGGCGAGGTCACCGCTGCCGTCCGCGAGCTCCGTGATGCCGTCGGCGAGGTCACCGGTGCCGTCCGCGAGGTCGGCGATGCCGCTGGCGAGATCGCTGGCCCCGCCCGCGAGCTGGCTGACGCCGTCGGCGAGGTCGGTCGTGCCGTCGGCGAGCTGGGTGGCCCCGGAGGAGAGCTGCGTCGCCCCGGAAGCGAGCGTGGTCGCCCCCGCAGCGGACTGGTCGATCCCGCTCGCGATCGTGCCGAGGCCGGTCTGCAGGCTCGTGGCGCCGCCGGCCAGCTCATCGATGCCCTGTGCGGTCTGGGTGAGTCCCTGCTGAACTCCGGTCGCGTAGCCGGAGGCGTACCCGGCGTTCGTCGCGGAGCTCTCCACGTCGGCGGCGAGCTGGCCGAGCGCCGTGCACACCGCGATCTGCTCCGCCGTCGTCGGCGCGGTGCAGCTGTTCTGCGCCAGCAGCGTCTGGTAGGTCGTCGCGAGCGCCTGGGTGCTGGCGGCAGCCTGAGAAGCGTACTGCGCGGCCGATGAGGCGGTGCCGCCGAGGGTGCCCTCGGTCGTCGACGTCAGCTGACCCGACACCTGGGCGAGGCCCGCGGCGAGCTGGCCGGCGCCGCTGGCCGACTGCCGGGTGCCGTCGGCGAGCTGCGTGAGCCCGCTCGAGAGCTGGGTCGCGCCGTCGCCGAGAGAAGCGGCACCCGTCGCCAGCGCGGCCGCGCCGTCGGGCAGCTGCGCGGCGCCGTCGGCGGCCTGCCCGAGGCCGTCGGCGAGCTGGCTGGCGCCGTCGGCCGCCTGGGATGCTCCGTCCGCGAGAGAAGCGGCGCCGTCGGCGGCCTCCGTCGCCCCGTCGGCGAGCTGGCTGGCGCCGTCGGCGGCCTCCGTCGCCCCGTCGGCGAGCTGGCTGGCGCCGTCGGCGGCTTCGGTCGTGCCGTCGGCGAGCTGGCTGGCTCCGTCGGCCGCGGTGCCGAGCTGATCTCCGAGGGTCGTGAAGCCGAGGAAGACGTTCTCCAGGTAGGCGCTCGAGAGCTCCTGACCCATGACGGTGGCGGCGGCGGATGCCACCTGCGACGTGATCGCCTCATCGACGATCAGAGCATCGGGCGAGGTCTGCACCGCGATGGTCGCCGTCTCGGCCGTGCCTCCGGAGCCGTCGGAGGCACCGGCGGTCGAGGTCGCCGCGGCGGAGAAGTTCTCGGGGATCGTGATGACGGCGTCATACGTGCCGTCGGCGAGCCCCTCCGCGGCATCCTCGGTGTTGGAGAGCGTCCAGTCGAGGTTCGACGGCAACTCGTCGGAGCCGGAGACGAGGCCCGCCGCGAGCTGGCGCCCGAGGGGAACGGTCTGCCCGTCGATCGTGACCGGTTCATCGTCGTTGACGATCGCGGCGCTCATACGGTCGAGCCGCTCGAGAGGGTTGTACAGCGCGGTGACGAGGATGCCGCCGATCACGACCGGCAACAGCAGCACCCCGATCAGGGTCAGCCACGTCACGGGCCGGCGGGAGCGTGCGCGTTCGAGAGGAAGCGTCATGAGGGGATCACCTGGTTCGAGACGGTCTGGGGTGCGAGGGCGAGTGTGGTCACGTGCGCGCGGTGCGCTTCGGCGAGGATGCCGCGGGCCAGGTCGTCGCCGTCGCCGCTGCTTCTGGACGACGCGACGACCGTCAGCGTCCGGTCGGCGGCATCCGTCGCATCACGCAGCAGCGCGGCGGCCTGGTCGCGGTCCGCGCCGGTCAGGGAGTCCAGCCCTTCGATGGCGACGATGCTCGTGCCGCCCGCGAGGGCGCGGCGCAGCTCTCGCAGCGGGTCGACGGCGCCGCCCAGCAGCGCGACTCCGACGTGCGCGCGCACCCAGGCCGCGCGGCCGGGCAGCAGGTGGCCCGCAACGCGCAGCCGACCCTCGCTCGGGGCGACGCGTGCGGCGGCCATGAGCACGAAGGCGCGCGCCGCGCGCGGGTCGGGGGAAGTGACCAGCAGCGTGTCGCCCTGCTCTGCGCGGAAGGTCGCCCCCGAGAAGAGGCTGACGTCGCCCGCGTGCACGCCGACCGCCTCGCCGACGATGGCGGCGCGGCAGTGCGGCTCCGGCCAGCCGGCGAGCGCCAGCTCCCGCTCGACGGCTTCGCCCTCGATGTCGAAGTGCGTCAGCGCGCGGTCGAGCCACCTCGGCATCCACCACGCCTTGTCGCCGAGCAGGGTCATGATCGCGGGGCCGAGGGTCATGCGGACGAGGAACGCGTCGATCGCGACGCCGGCCGCGAGCCCCAGGGCGATCGGCTTGATCGTCGTGTCGCCCTCGGGGACGAACGCGGCGAACACGGCGAACATGATGACCGCCGCGGCGGTGACGACCCGCGCCGATGCCGTGAAACCACTGCGCACCGCGGCGATCGCGGTCGCTCGGTCGGCGCGGCCGTCGCGGGCCCGGCGGGTGTGGACGTAGTCCTCGCGCATGCGCGAGACGAGGAACACCTCGTAGTCCATCGCGAGGCCGAACAGCACGCCCATCAGGATGATCGGCATGAAGCTGATCACGGGCCCCGTGCGCGTCACGTTCAGGGCGTCGGCGAGCCAGCCCCACTCGAAGACGGCGCCGACGACCCCGAAGGCCGCAAGGATCGACAGCAGGTAGCCGACGGTCGCCTTCACCGGCACCCACACCGAGCGGAAGACGATCATCAGCAGGATGAAGGAGAGCCCGACCACGAACAGGCCGAACGGCAGCAGGGCGGCGCCCAGGCGGTCGGAGATATCGATCGCGATCGCCGTGAAGCCGGTGACCTTGAGGTCGACGCCGTATTCCTCGAGCCACTCGTCGTGGTGGGAGCGCAGCTCGCGCACGAGGTCGGCCGTCGCGGGGTCGTCGGGGGCCGTCTTCGGCACGACCTGGATGAGGCCCGTGTCGGCGGCCTCGTTCGGGGTCGCGAGCGCCACCTCTTTCACGCCGGCGATCGTCTCCACCTCGGCCTGCAGATCGGCCATGAGGCCCACGGGGTCGGTGGAGGTCACGATGGTCCCGGTGAGGATCAGCGGGCCGTTCGCACCCGGCCCGAAGTACTCGGCCGTCAGATCGTAGGCCTGGCGGGCCTCGCTCGACTCCGGCTGCATGCCGGCGTTCGGCAGGGCCAGCTGCAGGCTCGCGGCGGGGATCGCGACGATGCCGAGCGTCGCGGCGACGGCGACCGTGGTGACGACCGGATGCCTGGTCACGAGCATCACCCAGCGCGTGGCGAAACCGCGCCGTGAAACCTCCCGAGCACCGGTGCGAGAGGTGCGATGGCGCCACCCCGCGACGCGCGCGCCCGCGAAGCCCAGCAGGGCCGGTGTGAGTGTCACGGCCACCAGCACCGCGATGGCGACCGCGACGGATGCCGCGATGCCCATCGTCGTCAGGAATGGGATGCCGGCGAAGCTGAGCCCGATGAGCGCGATGAGCACCGTGACGCCCGCGAACACGACGGCCGAGCCCGCCGTGCCGGTGGCGCGGGCGGCGGACTCCTCGGCATCCGTGCCCGCGCGTACCTGATCCTGATGCCGCGCGACGATGAACAGCGCGTAGTCGATGCCGACCGCGAGCCCCAGCATGATCGCGAGCAGGGGCGTCGTCGACGACACCGTCGCGAAGGCCGTCGAAAGGTAGATGAGGGTGATCGCGAGCGCGACGCCGATCAGCGCGCTCGTGAGGGGGAACCACGCGACGGCGAACGAGCGGAACGCCACGATCAGCACGAACAGCGCGACCAGCACGCCGACGGCCTCGATGAGGGAGAGCGTGGGGAGTGTCGTCGAGAACAGGTCGCCGCCGACGACGACGCGCGAGCCCTGCGGCAGCGCATCGCCGAGGGACGCCGAGATCTCCTCCAGCGCGGTCTTCGTGTCGTCGGAGACGTCGGTGGCCGTGCCCTCGAACTGCAGCTGGATGAGGGCCGCCGCGCCGTCGGCGCTGACCATGCCCGAGACGAGGTCCGAGAACGGGTCGGTCACGGCGAGCACCCCCTCCAGGTCGCTCAGCTCGCTGACCGCCGAGGCGATCTCGTCGGTGTACGGTTCCTCGTCGACGTGATCGCCGTCGGCGGCCACGACCACGTATTGCGCGCTCGTTCCGCTGGCCTGCGGGAACGAGCGGGCCAGCAGCTCGATGCCGTCCTGCCCCTCGGTGCCGGGGATCGAGAACGAGTTGTCGAAGCCGCGGATCGCGCCGGTGGCGATGCCGAGGCCGACCGAGCCGCCGACGACCGCGAGCAGCAGCAGCCACGAGGTGAGCACGCGCCAGGGGTGGCGGAACGACCAGCGGCCGAGGGAGAAGAGGATCGTGGACACGATACATAACTGTATCGGATGCACGCCTGTATCCTTGCGAGGTGTCCGTTTCCACCTCCACCCCCACGACCCTGTCGCCGCGCCGTGCGCAGACGCGCGCGCGCCTGCTGGACGCCGCGCACGAGGTGTTCGGCGAGGTCGGGATGGATGCGGCATCCGTCGAGCTCATCTGCGAACGCGCCGGCTTCACGCGCGGGGCGTTCTACTCGAACTTCGACTCCAAAGAAGACCTCTTCCTGGCGCTGATCGGCAAGCTCGCCGACGCGAAGATGGACCAGGTCGCCGAGCGCGCTCGCGCGCTCGCGCCGGGCGCGCTGGATCTGGCCGCGACGGTGCGCCACGTCGCGGGCGCCGGCATCGGCGACATGGAACCCCAGCTGATCGGCGAGATGCGGGCCCAGGCGCTGCGCGATCCGCGGCTCGGCGCGGCGTTCCTCGCGTGGCAGGAGGCGATGCGCGTACGCATCGAGGAGGTCATCGTCCTCGTCGCGGAGACGTACGGGCTGCGGCTGCGGCTGCCGGCCGGTGAGGCGGCGCAACTGCTGCTCGACGTGTCGGAGGAGACCTGCCTGCGCGCCGCGCTGGAGGGGTGTTCGGCCGCCGACGTCACTCGCCGCACGAACGACCGGCTCGAGACGCTTGCCGGGGTGCTGCTCGAACTGCCCTGACCGTCGGGGGCGGCGGTCTCGGGCCGCGCCGAGCCGTTACGCTGACACAACCCGAACCACCGGAGGTGAGCAATGGCGCGCGCACGTATCCGCGACTTCCATGACGACGACCTGGACGACATCGTCCGGCTGTGGGAGTTCGCCCACGCCGACACGGCGACCCCGGTGTATTCGCTCGCGGAGGTCATCGCCTCATGCCAGGCCGACCACGCCGTGGTGGCCGTGCGCGACGAGCGCGTCGTGGGTGCGGCGGTCGGGCGTGCCGCTCACGCACAGGGGTGGATCGTCTTCTTCGCCATCGACGACGTGGGCAAGGACGACGTCGCCGGCGCACTGCTCGACGGGCTGGAACACCGCATGGCCTCGCTGGGGCTGGCGAAACTGTCGATGCTCGTCGCCGAAGACGGCGAGCAACTCGACTCGCTGGTCGACAACGGCTTCGCGCTGCGCCGCCGGCTGCGCTACCTGGAACGGCGGATGCCGGTGCAGCGCCGCGAGCTCGACCTGCTGAAGGAGGTCGGCGGGCGCATCATGCCGCGGCATCTGTGGGATGCGGTCGCCGGCATGCGCCAGGAGAAACAGCTGCTGGAGGAGCGCCTCGTCACCCCGCTCGCGCAGCCCGACCTCGCCGAGCGCTTCGGGGTCGTGCCGCCGCGCGCGGTCATGTTGTTCGGTCCGCCCGGAACCGGCAAGACGACCTTCGCGAAAGCCGTCGCCTCCCGGCTCGACTGGCCGTTCGTCGAGGTCTTCCCGTCGCGTCTCGCCGACGCCTCGGCGGGTCTGGCCGGAGCTTTGCGCGAGACGTTCGACGCGGTCGGCGAGTTGGAGCACGCCGTGGTGTTCATCGACGAAGTGGAGGAGATCGCTTCGCGGCGCGGGGGAGATCCGCCCTCGCCCACGCAGGGCGTGACCAACGAACTGCTCAAGCTCGTCGCCGAGTTCCGTGAGCGCGAGGGGCGGCTGCTGATCTGCGCGACCAACTTCGTGCGTTCGATGGATGCCGCTTTCCTCCGTCACGGCCGGTTCGACTACGTCATTCCCATCGGCCTGCCCGACGGCGAGGCGAGGCGCGCGATCTGGGGTCGCTATGTACCCCGCGAGATGTCAGGACCAGTCGATTTCACCGCGCTCGTCGAGGCCAGCGAAGGGTTGACGCCCGCCGATATCGAGTACGCGGCGCGGCGTGCCTCGCAGGAAGCGCTCGTGCGTGCGCTCGCCGGTGCCGACGGCGGTGCGGAGCTGTCCACCGCCGACTATCTGGCGGCCCTGGGGGTCACTCGGGCGACAGTGTCGGCGGCCACGGCCCGCGAGTTCGTCGACGACATCGCTCAGATCGCGCGGCTGTAACGCCGTCGCGCCGGGCGCTCGGCGGTGCTCGCATGTTGAACCGCGCGACGGAGCGACTGGCGACGATCGCCCCACCTATCGTGAGTTCGTCGTCGTCGCTGCAAGGCATCGGCCGAGCCTCGTCGGGGACATCGGCAATGTTTGTGACGAGAACTCTCCACCATAGGTCGCAGGCGACGTTGACAGCCTGAGCCCTGATCCACCGTGTCGGTTTTGACGGGGCGTGATTCTGGTGTTGGTTTCGCGGTGGCCGTTGTGGGCGTGCGGATGCTGCCAGCTGGTGCTCTGGCTCTTCCACTTCGGTCTCCGGTCGCGCCCGTCGTGGGCTGGGTGGTCAGGGCGTTGCCGTGCGCGGCGGGCCGGTCGCGGTCGCCCAGAGCAGTGCCCATGCTGGCGCTCAGGGCCAGTGCGCGGGGAGGTGCATCACGAGCCGCCGCCCTGTCGAGGCGAGCCTGGCGGGGGTGCTGATGATGATGCGTTGCAGCGTCGCCATGCGTGCTTTGCTGAGGCCGGCGGCGGTGGCGGCGGCGCGGGAGAGGTTGTGAGCGATGACCGCGAGCTGGAGCCAGGCGTGGTTCGCGGTGAAC